>NZ_CP044067.1:2027500-2627500 GCF_008693385.1 Cupriavidus pauculus | reverse complement strand
GCGATCCGCTCGACCAGCCCCTTTACGCCCTGCACATGCGAGCGATCGACCACGAGCACGGCATCGGGCGTCTCCACCACGATCAGGTTCGTCGTGCCCACGCAAGCCACGAGGCGGCTGTCGGCATGGACGTAGCAGGACGTCGCGCCTTCGTACATCGCACGGCCACGCGCGGCGTTACCCTCCGCATCCTTGTCGATGGCGTCCCACACGGCGTCCCACGATCCGAGGTCGGACCAGCCCGCGGACATCGGCACCACCACGCCCTGCACATCGCCCGCGCGCGCCAGGTGCTCCATGACCGCATAGTCGATGGAGTCCGACGGCACGGCCGCGAACGCCTCGGTGTCGGGGTGATAGAAGGTGCCGTGTTCATGGCCCTTCGCGAAGGCATCGCAGCACGCTGCATGCATGTCGGCCTGCAAGCGTTGCAGCGTCGCCAGCCATGTGCTCGCGCGCACGACGAAGATGCCACTGTTCCACCAGTAGTCGCCGGAAGCCGCGTATGCCTGTGCGATCTCGGCCGCGGGCTTCTCGACGAAGCTGTCGATCGCGTGCGCCACGCCATCGAGCGGCGAGCCGATGCGGATATACCCGTAGCCCGTGTCTGCCCGCGTCGGCGGCACGCCGAGCGTCACGATGGCGCCCTGCTCCGCGAACTGCGCGGCGCGCGTGACGGCATGGCCGAAGGCCTCCGTATCGGCAATGACATGGTCGGCGGGCATGACCACCATGATGCTGTCGTCGCCCTGGGCCGTGGCCAGCAGCGCCGCGAGCGTCAGTGCCGGCGCGGTGTTGCGGCCCGTCGGCTCGACCACGATGCGCGCATCGACGCCGGCGGCCTCCAGTTGCTGCGCCGTCATGAAGCGATGCGGCTCGCCGCACACGATGATCGCGGCCGTCTCCGCGCGGCCCATGCCGCGCAACGCCTCCGTGCGGCGAACGGTGGCCTGCAGCAGCGAGTCGCGGCCGATGACGTCGATCAGTTGCTTGGGATAGTGCTTGCGGGATAGTGGCCAGAGCCGTGTGCCCGATCCACCGGCCAGCACGACGGGGCAGAACTTCAGTGCGGTGGCATGCAGGCGCGCGTCTGCAAGGTGGGGGGCTTCGGTGAGGGCTTCGCCGGGAACGGTGATGGGCATCCTGAGCTCCTGAGAGGCAATCCGACCGGTATGGCAAGACTTTGCTGCACTGAAGCATAGATGCGCGGAAATGCGCCGGTATAACCATGTCCGAAAACGGAGAAGATTTGACCGATGCCGCCGCGAAATGTCAGAAAAACGTATTTATCTTGATAATGGCACATTATCCTGCACCAAATTAGTCATGTAACCGCCTATCTCTGGGGCGGGAGCGTGTTTCACCGCACCAGATTTCGCGTGCGTTGCACAAATGCGGTGAAGTCGTTGTTCTATATGACTTTTTAGCTTTCTTATCGGACAGCGGCTGTATGTACGGTAGGTAACAATTATCAAATTTGATTCACTTTTGATAATCACTCGACGACATATTGCGGCGTATCCCGCATTTTCAGAGCGACTTTTCTCCGGCAACCGTATCCCTCCGACAACGTTACGTGAATATCGGACATTCGACGTTGTGCGGCGCGGCAAATTGAATATGATGCAGATAAACCAGTTTCGAATCCGAAGTTCTTTCGCGAGGGGAAATGCGTCATGGAGAACCTAGTCGACACACCTCCGCCCGTGCGGCAACTGGGTCCTCTGCCGGTGGCGGGGCAACAGGCGGTCCAGCGTATCGGCCTGCTGCTGTTCGATGGTTGCTCGCTGCTCGCTGCCGGCATCGTCGCCGAGGCGTTTCGCATTGCCAACGAACTCGAGATCCAGAAACACAGGCGTCCCTTCTATCAACTCTCGCTGCTCTCGCACCATGGCGGCAACATCGCGTGCTCCTCGTCGGTCAGGATCTGGACGCAGGGTCTCGAAGCCGCTGGCCAGCGCGGTTTCGGCGCCATCTTCATCGCGTGCAGCGAGCGCGAACCGGCGGGCGAACGTGCCGCGCGCGTCATGAGTACCACGCTGGAGATCAGCGCGGCCGCACTGGAATGGCGCGATAGCGGACGTGAAATGATCACGCCGCGTGTGTCGCGCGCGACGGCCGCCATTTCCGGCGACCCAGGCATCAATATCGCCCCCGCCACCGTCTTCTGGTGCCGCGGCGGCACGGGCCATACGCCGGAAGTGATGCCCTCGGCGATGGATCTCGCGCTCGCACAGATCGAGAGCGACCTCGGCACGGCCATGGCGGAGGAAGTGGGCAACCTGCTCGCGCCACGCCGCGAGGCCGCGAACGATACGTCCGACGATGCGAGTCGCGACGACAAGGAAGAACGCGACGACGACCTGCCGGACATGTCGGCCGCAACGGCCAACAAGATCCACGCCTCCGCGCGCTGGATCACCGAGCATTACATGGAGTCCATCTCCGTCGCCGATGCCGCGCGCTTTGCCGCGATGAGCGAGCGCAACTATCTGCGCCGATTCAAATGCACGATCGGCGTCACGCCTTCCGAGTATCTGCTGCGCGCGCGGCTCGACATGAGCTGCAAGCTGCTGACCAGGACCACATTGCCCGTCGACAAGGTCGCCCGGCGCTGCGGCATGGGCAACGGCGACCGCCTCTGCAAGATCTTCCGCAAGCGCTTCGCGCTCTCCCCCACCGAATACAGGAACCAGCATCACAACACAGGCGGATCGATATCGCCACTTCTGGAGGAGCGCTGAGCATGTACAAGGAAATGCTTGACCTGGCCAAGCTGGACTGGATGGCACGCGAACTTGCGGAGCCCTACCGGACGAATCCCCCCTTCCCGCATATCTGCGTGGACGACTTTCTCGACGGAGACGTATATCGCGAAACCAGTGACGCCTTCCCGGGCAAGAAGGAAAGCGGTTGGTTCAAGTTCCAGTCGGCCGCGGAGAACCTCAAGCTGCAGATCCAGGACTTCTACTCGATTCCGCCCGCGCTGCGGGGGCTCATCCTCGAGATGAACAGCCCGGGGTTCGTGCGCTTTCTCGAAACGCTGACCGGCATCACCGGACTGGTGCCCGACCCGCATCTGCATGGCGGTGGGCTGCATCAGACGCTGCCGGGCGGGCACCTCGGGCTGCATATCGACTACAACTACCATCCCGAGTGGAAGCTGGACCGCCGCGTAAACGTGCTGCTGTACTTCAACGACACCTGGGAGGACAACTGGGCCGGGCACCTCCAGCTCTGGGACGAAGGCGTGCAGCACTGCGTGCAGAAGATCGCGCCGATCGGCAACCGGCTCGTCGTGTTCAGCACCAACGAATGCTCCTGGCACGGGCATCCCGTGCCGCTCGCCTGTCCGGCGGGCATGTCGCGCCGCTCAATCGCGCTCTACTACTACTCGAACGGCCGGCCCAAGGATGAGGAGGCGGAGGTCCACACCACACGATTTCAGGCGGCCCCGGGCGAGCGATTTCCATTGACGACGCGCGACTTCCTGCACGGCATCACGCCGCCGTACGCCAAGGCACTGGCACGGCGGCTCGTGGGCCGCTGAGCCCTGATCTATCGGACAGGAGTCCAGCGATGTCCTGCATTCTCGTTACCGGCGGCGCGGGTTTTATCGGCGCCAATTTCGTGATCGACTGGCTGGCCCGGCCGGAGGACGGCACACAGACCGCCCCCCAGACCGTCCCCCAGACCGTCCCCCAGACCGCCCCCCAGACCGACGCCGTGGTCAACGTCGACAAGCTGACCTACGCGGGCAACCGCCACAGCCTCGACCTCATCGACGGGGATCCGCGCCACCGGCTCGTCCACGCGGACATCTGCGATCGCGCGAAGATGGACGAACTGCTCGTTCGCTACCATCCGCGCGCGATCGTCCACCTTGCCGCGGAAAGCCATGTCGATCGGTCCATCCACGGTCCCGCCGCCTTTATCGATACCAATATCGCGGGCACGTTCTCGCTGCTGGAAGCCGCGCGCACGTACTGGCAGGCGCTGCCCGACGACGACCGCGCGGCCTTTCGCTTCCTCCATGTCTCGACCGACGAGGTATTCGGTTCGCTGGGGCCCGCCGACGCGCCGTTCTCCGAAACCACGGCCTATGCGCCGAACAGTCCGTACTCGGCATCGAAGGCGGCCTCGGATCATCTGGTGCGCGCATGGCACCACACGTACGGCCTGCCCGTGCTGACGACGAACTGCTCCAACAACTATGGGCCGTATCAGTTCCCGGAAAAGCTGATTCCGCTGATGATCGCCCGCGCGCTGGCGGGCGAGACCCTGCCGGTGTACGGCGATGGGCAGAACATTCGGGACTGGCTCTACGTCGGCGACCATTGCGCGGCCATCCGCGCGGTACTGGCGAACGGGCGCGTCGGCGAGACCTACAACGTGGGCGGCTGGAACGAGAAGACGAACATCGATGTCGTGCATGCACTGTGCGACAGCCTCGACGCACTGCGGCCCCGTCACGCGGGCTCGTATCGCGAGCAGATCCGGTTTGTGAAGGACCGTCCCGGGCATGACCGCCGCTATGCGATCGACGCGCGCAAGATCGAGCGCGAACTCGGATGGCGCCCGGCGGAAACCTTCGAGACAGGCCTGCGCAAGACCGTCGCGTGGTATCTCGACAATCCGCTCTGGGTACGCGACGTCATGTCGGGCGCGTATCGCCACTGGATGGGGATGCAATATGCCGCGTGAACGCCCGCGCGGCGCGCCGCCCACGTTACTCGTCACGGGCGGCAACGGTCAGATCGGCTTCGAACTGACGCGCAGCCTCGCGCCGCTCGGCCGCGTCATCGCGCTCGACCGCGGTGGCTGCAACCTTGCCGATATCGGCCAGTTGCGCGGCGTGGTGCGGCACTTCGCGCCCGACATCATCGTCAATGCCGCCGCCTACACGGCCGTGGACAAGGCCGAGAGCGACGCCGCCCAGGCCTTCGCGATCAATGGCACCGCACCCGGTGTGCTGGCCGAAGAGGCCAGCGCGCTGGGTGCCTTGCTCGTCCACTATTCCACGGATTACGTGTTCGACGGCACAAAGGACGACCCCTATACCGAGGCCGACACGCCCCATCCGGTATCGGCTTACGGCGAAAGCAAGCTGGCGGGCGAGACCGCGGTCCTGAACAGCGAGGCCAGCGCCCTGGTGCTGCGCACGAGCTGGGTCTTCGGCAGCCACGGCAACAATTTTGCGCGGACGATGCTCAAGCTCGGCTGCGATCGCGACCGGCTGCGCGTGGTGGCGGACCAGTCCGGCGCGCCCACGCCGGCCGCGCTCGTGGCCGACGTGACGGCGCAGATCGTGGCGCGGCACTGGATCTTCGGCAGTCCCACCGCATTCCCGCGCGGCCTCTACCACCTGACCGCATCGGGCGCGACGACGTGGCATGCCTACGCACTGGAAGTGCTGCGGATTGCCGCCGCGCTCGGCGTCGCGCTCAAGGTCGATCCCGCGCGCGTCGAGCCCATCGGCACGGACGACTATCCCCTGCCCGCGCGCCGGCCCGCGAACTCGCGGCTGGCCACCGCCAGGCTGTGCCAGGTCTTCGGCATCCATCTCCCCGACTGGCAGGACGGCCTGCATGCGGTGATGCCGGAACTGGTTTCGCAATTGCCCAGGAGTTGAACCATGACCATGAACGTGACCCGCACCGAGATTCCGGATGTGCTGATCGTCGATCCCAAGGTGTTCGGCGACGATCGTGGTTTCTTCTACGAAAGCTTCAACGGACTCGAGTTCGAGGCGGCCACCGGCTTGAAGCGCCACTTCGTGCAGGACAACCATTCGCGCTCGGCGCGCAATGTCCTGCGTGGGCTCCACTATCAGGTCAGGCATCCGCAGGGCAAGCTCGTGCGCGTGGTCACCGGCGAGGTGTACGACGTGGCCGTGGACCTGCGCAGAAGCTCGCCGACGTTCGGCAAGTGGGTGGGCGTGACGCTCTCCGCCGAGAACAAGCGGCAGCTGTGGATCCCGGAAGGCTTTGCCCACGGCTTCGTGGTGCTGTCCGACTACGCCGAGTTCCTGTACAAGACCACCGACCGCTGGTACCCCGAGCACGAGCGATCGCTGCTCTGGAACGACGGCCACCTCAGGATCGAATGGCCGATCGCCGGCACGCCGATCCTTGCCGCGAAGGACGCGGCGGGCCGCACCCTCGAGGATGCGGAGGTGTTTGCCTAGTGCGGCAACATGGCGTCGCGCGCCAATGCGGTGTTCTCCGCAGTCACGAAGCGGTCCCCCGGAACTGCCTGACCGCTTCGTCCCGCAGCGCCTCCACGAGCCGTGTGCGCGACGTCGTGCGGGACCAGATCAGGCCCATGCGCCGCGGTTCGCTGTGCATGGGCAGCGGCAGATGCACGAGCCGCAGCCCCTCGGGCCATGGGCGGATCCACTCGGGGACGAGCGATACGCCGAGGCCCCGGTCCACCATCACGGCAATCGCCGACAGCGAATTGAGCTCGAAGCGTTCGTTGGGCGCGATGCCGTTGTCGCGCAGGTAGCGGTCGGCGAGCTGGCCGCCCCATTCGTGGCGGTCGTAGCGGATGAACGGCGCCACGCGCAGCAGCTCGTGGGGATCCGACCCCGCAAGCTGCGCGGGCACCAGCAAGCCCAGCGGCTCTTCCCGCAACAATTGCCAGCGAAGCAGCTTCGGCAGCGGCGAAGGTGAGGCCAGCACGATGGCGGCATCGAGCGTCCCGTTCAGCACGGCCGGGTGCATATCGACCGAATAGCCGGGCTGCACGTACACGCTGATGCCCGGATAGCGCTTGATCAGCGCGCTCAGCAGATCGGGCACCATGCCCGTCAGTGCGGTCGGTCCGGCACCGAGCCGCAACTCCCCCGCCAGTTTTTCTTCATCGAGCGCCGCCGCGAACATGCCGCTCACATGCGCGAGCACGTCGCGCGCTCTCGCGGCGACGCGTTCACCGCTTTCCGTGGCAATGACATGCCGGCCCGACCGGATCACGAGCGACACCCCCATCTCGCGTTCGAGCGCCCGAATCTGCTGCGCGACGGCGGCGGGCGTCAGGCTGAGCCGCCGTGCGGCCTCCGCGATGGACCCATGCTCGAGCACGGAAAGGAAATTCTGCAGGAAGAGGGTGTTCATGAGGTCGATACCCGATACGGGACGGCATGAAGATAGTTTATCTATCTTTTGAAGAAAGACGATAGGCCTTTTTCTTTATCGACCGGCTTCGCATACTGGTCCTCATACCTACAAGACAACAATCAGGAGACAGCATGCAACGCCCCTATGCATCCATTCTGGCCGTGCTATGCACAGGCCTGCTCGCCACGGCCAGCGCCGCGATGGCCCAGGAGCCCGTCCTGCCGAAAACGATTCGTATCGTCGTGCCCTTCTCCCCCGGCGGCAGCAACGATCTGTTCGCCCGCGCGCTGGCGCAGGGCCTGGCCGGCCGGACCGGTTCCTCCGTCGTCGTGGAGAACCGGCCCGGCGCCGGTGGTGCCATCGGCGCGCAGGCCGTGGCCACCGGCGATCCGGACGGCTCGACGCTGCTGCTCAACTCGCTGAGCTTCAGCACCAACGCGGCGATCCAGCCGAAGCTGCCCTACGACCCGATCAAGTCGTTCGAGCCCGTGGCGATGCTGAACCGCGGACCCATGCTGCTCGTGACCGCGGCCAATACGCCCTACAAGAGCGTGAAGGACGTCGTCGAGGCGTTCCAGGGCAAGGGCGGCGACAAGGACAAGAGCATCAACTTCGGCTCGGCCGGTCCCGGTTCGAGCGGCCATCTCGGCGGCGAACTGCTCAACGCGCTGGGCCAGGGCCGCGCGGTACACGTGCCGTACAAGGGCGTCTCCAATGCGGTCGTCGATATGGTGGGCGGCAACGTGCAGGTCATGATCACGACCGCGGCATCGGTGGCCGGTCCGCTGAAAAGCGGTCAGGTCCGCGCGCTCGCGGTGACCTCGGCGGAGCGTTCGCGCTTTGCGCCCGGCCTGCCGACCGTCGCCGAGACGCTGCCCGGCTTCGTCGTGGAAGCATGGTGGGGCGTGTTCGCGCCCGCGAAGACACCGCAGCCCATCGTCGATCGCCTCAATCAGGAGATTCGCGCGGTGGCCGAGACGCCGGCGATGAAGGAACTCTTCTCGCGCGAGTCGACGGAGCCGAGCAACATGACCGCGCCGCAGTTCGCGAGCTATGTGCAGTCCGAGGTCGGCAAGTGGCGCACGCTCGTCTCGACCCGACATGTGGCCGTCGCCACCAACTGAGCCACGCGATGCAAAGCAAGGTATTCAACCCGAAAGCGCGCGGCCCGCTGCATGGCCTGCGGATCATCGACATGAGCCGGCTGGTCGCCGGCAACATGCTGACGCTGCAACTGGCCGATTTCGGCGCGGACGTGATCAAGATCGAGCCGCCCGACGGCGACTCGCTGCGCAACTTCAAGACCGATGGGCTCGATATCTGGTGGAAGACCTACGCGCGCAACAAGCGCAGCCTCGGGCTGAATCTGCGCAACCCCGAAAGCATCGCGTTGCTCAAGACGCTTGCCGAGACCGCCGACGCGCTGATCGAAAGCTTCCGGCCCGGCACGCTGGAAGCGATGGGACTGGGCCCCGACGTGCTGCATGCGATCAATCCGAATCTCGTCATCACCCGCATCTCGGGCTGGGGCCAGACCGGACCCTATCGCCACAAGCCCGGATTCGGCACGCTCGTCGAAGGCTATAGCGGCTTTGCGGCGATCAACGGCTTCGAGGATCGCGAACCGGTGCTGCCGCCGATGTTCCTCGGCGACATGACGACGGGCCTCTATGGCGCGAGCGCCACGATGATGGCGCTCTGGCATATCCAGGCGCATGGCGGGCGCGGCCAGGTCATCGACCTGTCGCTGTTCGAGCCGATGCTGTCGATCATGGGACCGCAGGCGGCCAATTACAAGTTCACGGGCAAGCTCAAGCGCCGCACGGGCAGCCGGTCGAGCACGACCGCGCCGCGCAACGTGTATCGCACGCGGGACGACAAATGGCTCGCGCTCTCGACGGCGTCCAACAGCGTGGCGCGCCGGCTCATGGAGACCATCGGGCGCGGCGACATGCTCGACGATCCGCGCTATGCCACCAACAGCGCGCGCCTCGCGCATATCGAAGAGGTCGATCGCGTGGTGGGCGACTTTATCCGCGCGCGCAGCCTCGACGAGAACATGGCGGTCTTCGAGGCGGCGGGCGTCACGATCGGCCCTGTCCATGACGCGAAGCAGGTGCTCGACGACGCGTATGTGGCCCAGCGCGAAAGCCTCGTCGAGCTGCCGGACGCGGAACTGGGCGCACTGCCGATGCACAACATCGTGCCCCGCTGGAGCGATACCCCCGGGGACTTCCGCTGCCCGGCACCGGACCTCGGGCAGCACAACGACGAGATCGTCCGCGAGGCGCTCGGCGAGGCAGGCCTCGCCCGATTGCGCGCGAGCGGCGCGCTGGTCGGCGGCGCGCACGCGCCCGCCCCGCTTTCCTCTGCGGCCTGACAACGCTGCACTGCCATCACACAAGGAGAAGACAATGAACCGAGTTGGTCATCCGATCACGGGTCCCGGCGCCTGGAAAGGTCCCGACATCGACTGGACGAAGGAAGGGCTCCACGTCCTCGGCGCGGAAGAACTGGCCGAGATCGATCGCGCGCTCCAGCATCTGAAGTCGCTGGGCGACGTGGACTTTCCCGATATCACGCGCGAGACGTTCCCGCTCGACACCGTGGGCACGCTCATGGCGTCGCTGCCAAAGCGGCTGCGCGAGGGCGCGGGCTTCCTGATGCTGCGCGGACTGCCGCGCGACCGTTACAGCGACGACGATATGGCCCGCATCTATTTCGGGCTCGGCGCGTACATCGGCAAGACCATGACGCAGTCGTACCTCGGCGACCGCCTGGGACACGTCGTCAACGTGAGCGACTACGAGCCGAAGTCTCGCGGCTATCGCAAGGGAGGCGGGCAGCTCATGCATACCGACTCGTGCGACATCATCGGATTGATGTGCCTGCGCACGGCCATCTCGGGTGGCGAGAGCCGCATCACGAGCGCGCTGACCGTGCACAACTATCTGCTCGAACATCACCCGAAGTCGCTCGACATCCTGAGCCGCGGCCTGTTCCTGAAGCGTACCGACGAGGACGGCCGCCGCGCCACACGCACGTTCAGCGAAGACCGCGTGCCGTTCTTTGCCGACGATGGCCAGGGCGAAGTCACCTGCTACCTGCCCACCGGCTATGCGCGTCTCGCCGAGAAAAGCGGACAGCGTCCGTTCTCGCAGGAGGAGTCGGACGCGCTCTACCACGCGCGCAAGGCCGCGGCGATGCCCGAGCACTACCTCGATATGGGCTTCCGCGAGGGCGATATCCAGTTCCTGAACAACCGCATGATGGTGCATGGCCGCACCGACTACGAAGATCATCAGGAACTGTCGAAGCGCCGCCATCTGCTGCGCATGTGGCTGCGCGTGGAGTCGTGGCCGGCCATGCCGAAGAAGCAGGTGTTCCATACCGATGAGGACATGCGCCTGTGGAGCGTCACGCGCAGGCCGTTCATGGAGCTGCCGTCCAACCACGACCGCGACCTGCTCGAAGGCGTCGCGGGCGCGATGGTGGAGTAACGGCCGTCCCCCCGAGGGCAACATCCCGAGGGGGCAATCTCAATATGTGGACCCTCCACGCCCCACAATCGCCCTACCATCTTGTGAACCCAATCCACTGGCTTTCACAATATGGACGCTATCGAGCGCGTATCTGGCGGGGCGGCGAGGCGCATTGCCGAGTTTGCGAGCGGCTTCGGCGCCCATGACCTCGACCCCGGCCTGCTGGAAGCGGTCGGCCGGGCGTTTATCGACACCTATGGCGTAGGGCTCGCCGGGCGGAACGAACCGCCCGCGGTCAAGGCGCGGCGATATGCGCGCGTGGCGGCCGGCGGCGATGCATGGCACGCGTCTCTCGCGAACTCGGCGCGTTGCTGGGGAGACGGCGAGCGGCTGCCCGTGGAGCTCGCCGCGCTCGTCAATGGCGTCGCCGCGCACGTGCTCGACTACGACGACGTGACGTCGCCGATGCGCGGCCATCCGAGTGTCGCGCTGCTGCCTGCACTCGTGGCGTTGGGCGAGTCCCTCGATGCGGACGGCGCGGCCCTCGCGGCGGCCTACGTCGTGGGCTTCGAAGTCATCTGCAAGCTCTCGCGCGCCTACGCGGTGCATCACTACGCAAAAGGCTGGCATTCCACGTCCAGCATCGGCACGATTGCCGCCGCCGTGGCCTGCGCGCATCTGCTGAAGCTCGATGTCCCGGGCATCGTCCATGCCATCGGCCTGGCCGTGGCGCAGACGGCGGGGACGCGCGCCAACTTCGGCACCGATGCAAAGTCGTTCCAGGCCGGGCAATGCAATGCCGCGGCCCTCCGCGCGGCCCTGCTGGCGAAGGAAGGCTTCGACGCCGCGCCCGGCGCGCTCGACGGCCAGTTCGGCTATACCGCGCTCTACGCCGACGAGGCCAGCCTCGACGACGAGCTGGCAACGCTTGGGCATGGCACGCTCGAATTGCTGCGCAGCGGCATCGAGGTCAAGAAGTATCCCCTCTGCTATGCCACGCATCGCGCGATCGACGGCATGCTCGACCTCCGCGCCGAACACGCCCTCACGCTCGGCGATATCGAGACCGTCGCCATCTTCACCAGCGCCGGCGCGCTGACCCCACTCATCCATCATCGGCCCCAAACGGGGCTCGAGGCGAAGTTCAGCCTCGAATACGCAATGGTCGCGGCACTGCTCGACGGCCATGTCACGCTGGCGAGCTTCACCGATGACGCAGTGCAACGCCCGGCCGCCCAGGCCGCGCTATCGCGCGTCACCGGACAGTCGTCCGCCGATGGGCAGGTGTTTCCGCGCTGGACACATATCGACCTCACGCTTCGCAACGGACGCCGGCTCTCGCGCCGGGTCGATAGCCTGCGGGGGTCCGCGGCGCTGCCGCTTTCCGCGGCCGAACTCAAGAGCAAGTTCGACGACTGCCTCGCATGGGGCGGTGCCAAAGCCGACGCGGGAAGCACTGCGGGCAACACCTTCGCGCGCGCCATGGCGCTGGACCGCTACGCGGTGCGGGATCTGCTGACCGGCGACTGATCCGTCGCCGCGCATCAAAAAGAACACAACATGGAGACAAACGATGCACCACTCGTCGCGCCGCATGCGCGGGCTTCTGGCCGCGCTATCGATCCTGCCCGGCATGCAGGGGCTGGCCCATGGCGCCGGCTTTCCGGATAAGCCGATCACGCTCGTGGTGCCCTACGCCCCGGGCGCTACCACCGATACCATCGCGCGGCGCGTCGGCGCGCTGATGGGCAAGGCGCTCGGCACGACGATCGTCATCGAGAACAAGCCGGGCGCGAATGGCGTCATCGGCGCCACCACCGTGGCGCGGGCCGCGCCGAACGGCTACACCATGCTGCTGTCGACGGACTCCAGCAGCGTGCTGAATCCGCTGCTCTATACCAACCTCAGCTACAACCCCGACAAGGACCTCGCGCCCGTCGCGCTGCTCAGCGACCTGCCGCTGGTGCTCGTGGTGAACAGCAGCCTGCCCGTGCGCGACCTGAAGGAATTCGTCGCCTACGCCAAGGCGCATCCGGGCGAGATCAATTACGGTTCCACGGGCAATGGCGGCACGTTCCACCTGGCCGGCGAGCTCTTCAGCCAGCAGGCGGGCATCAGGATGACGCACGTGCCGTACAAGGGTGGCGCGCCCGCCGTCGCGGCCATGGTCGGCAACGAGATCCAGGCGCTGTTCGGCGTCGTCGGTTCCAACCTGTCGCAGATCCGCGCGGGCAAGCTGCGGCCCATCGCGCTCGCCGCGCGGGAACGCATGCCCACGCTGCCCGACGTGCCCACGTTCGCGGAGTCCGGCTACAAGGACTTTGTCGTGCAGGTGCGCTATGGCCTGTCGGTGCCGAAGGCGGTGCCGCGCCCCATCGTCGAGCAGCTTGCCGCAGCCGCCAACAAGGCGCTGGCCGATCCGGAGTTCCGCGGCACCTTTATCGCGCAGGGGTTCGTGCCGCCGGCATCGTCCGATCCCGCGGCCTATCAGTCGCTGATCGACAGCGACAGGCGCGTCTGGACGGACCTGATCCGGCAGAAGAATATTTCTCTCGACCAGTGACCGGGGCCATGACCATGCGACACAAGCTGCCATTCGCGCTGATGCGCGGCGGTACCAGCAAGGGCGTCTTCCTGCACGCCGATCACGTTCCCGCCGACCGCGAACGGCTGACGGCGTTGCTGCTCGACCTGTTCGGCAGTCCCGATCGCAGGCAGATCGACGGACTCGGCGGTGCCGACAAGCTGACGAGCAAGGCGGCGATCATCGGTCCGCCCGTGCGGCCCGACACGGACGTGACGTATCTGTTCGGTCAGGTGGGCACGGTCCAGGCGGAGGTCGATTACAACCTCAATTGCGGCAACCTGACCGCCGCGGTCGGCGTGTATGCGATCGAGGAGGGTTTCGTCGCGCCCGTGGAAGGTCTGACCGAAGTGCGCGTGCACAACGTCAACACGGACCGCGTGATCCGCGTCGTAGTGCCCGTGCGCGATGGCGAGCCCGTCTGGGAAGGCGATTTCGCCATCGGCGGCGTACCGGGGACCGGCGCGCCCATCGACCTGGACTTCTCGGCGGCAACGGGCGCCATCACGGGCACGCTGTTCCCGACGGGCAACGTCAGCGACTGGCTCGACGTACCAGAGGTCGGGCAGGTCGAGGTGTCGATCGTCGATGGGGCGAACCTCGCGGTCTATATCGATCACGCGGCGCTCGATATGACGGGACTGGAAAGTCCGGACGAGATCGATGCGGATGCCGCGCTCAAGCGCCGCATGGACGCGGTCCGCAAGGTGGTCGCATATCGATGCGGCCTGCAGGACTACTGGAATGCGCGCAAGGCACCGTCCACGCCGATGCTGATCGTGCTGCGCGGCGCGACCGATTATCTGACCTGCACGCAGGGAGAGCGCGTGCCCGCGCATACGTTCGACCTCGTCGTGCGGCAGTATGCGTCGGGGTCCGCGAGCAAGACGCTTGCTGGCACGCTCACGGCGACGACCGGTGTGGCGTGCCGCGTGCCGGGCACGATTCCTTACCGGTTACTGGGGGAGGATGCACGGCGATCGACACGCCGCCTTGGCTTTGGCCACCCCTCGGGCATCGCATTCGTGGAGGCGGCGGTCGATGCGACGCGCGAGGGCGTGTCCGTCGACCGCATGGTCGTGCAGCGCACCGCCCGCCGGCTAGCCGATGGCGTCGCCTACCTCAGGCAAGGCATCGACATGCCCACGGCCGTTACTGATCCGCCGTGATACCCGCGGCGCGGATGATGCCGCCCCACTTGGCCGTGTCCGCCTTGATCGCGGCCGCCATCGCCTGCGGCGTGCCGCCATCGACCACATAGCCGTCGTTGGTCAGCTTGTCCTTGTTCTCCTTCAGGCCGGCGACGATCGCGCTATGCAGCCTGGCAAGAATGGGCTGCGGCACGCCCGCAGGCGCGATATAGCCGTACCACGTGTCCGAGTCGTACCCCGGCACGCCGGACTCCGCGATCGTCGGCACATCCGGCATCAGCGGATTGCGCTGGGGACTGCCGACGGCGAGCGCGCGTACCTTGCCATTGCGCATCTGCGGCAATGCGGACGCCGTCTGCACGAACATGACCGGAATCTGTCCCGCCAGCAGATCCGCCATGGCGGGACTGCCGCCCTTGTACGGCACGTGCAGCATGTCGATCTTCGCCATCGACTTGAGCAGTTCACCCGCCAGATGCTGCGAGGTGCCGGTGCCTGCCGACCCGTAGGTCACCTTGCCGGGCTCCTTCCTCGTCATCGCCAGCAACTCCTGAAAGTTGTTCGCCGCAAACGACTTGTTGACCACGACCACCAGCGGCAATTCGGCCGCGATGGTGATCGGCGCGAAATCCTTCGCCGCGTCGTACGGCAGCTTCTTGTACATGCTGGGATTGTTCGTGAGGATCCCGGCGGAGGTCATCATGATCGTGTAGCCGTCCGGCGCCGAGCGCGCCGTGAACTCCGCGGCAATGATGCCGCCCGCGCCGGGCCGGTTCTCGACGATCACAGGCTGGCCCAGCGTCTTCGACATCGACTGGCCGACTACACGGGCGAGCAGGTCGGTGCTGGCGCCGGCGGGGTAAGGCACCACCACGCGAATGGGCTTGCTGGGGAAGCTGTCGCCCTGCGCGCTGGCCGTGGCCGGCAGGCTTTCGAGCGCGACCAGCATCGCGATCGATGCCAGGCGGCGGAAGCCGTGGGTTGGGGTATGTCTCATCGTCTCCATCTCCTCGTTATTGGTGTCTGACTGCCGGCTACCACGCCATGTCCAGCGTATTCGCCAGTCTTGTTCGTTCCCGCGCGTCGATGAACTCGCGCGCGCGGTCCGCATTGAAATTGCGCCCCGCGTGCGCGAGCAGATGCGGCAGCTCGGCCCGCGGCAACCCCAGATCGCGCAGCCGCGTGGGCATGCCGAGCGATGCAAAATGGTCTGACACGGCTTGCGCGACCGCCTCCACGTCCCCGTCATCCCCGCAACCTGTGGTTTGCCCAATCACATGGATCACGTCCGGGCAGAGGTGACCGTGCACGCGGATGGCCGCGGGCGTGAGCGCCGCATGCGTGCTGGCCTGATCGATGGCCTCGAACCGGTGAAAGATCGGTGCCGCCAGCGCATACACGACGCGCGCAATCCGATGCGCGTCGAACGGCCGCCCGCCATCGTCCTCGTCGCGGTTCTGCAGCAATGCCGCCGCGCACAGGTCGATGCGTGGACCGTAGTCTTCGGTCTCCACCGCGCGGCGCAGCGCGCGGCGGGCCAGTTCGTAGGCCTGCCTGCGATCGCCCTCGACGAGCGGATTGGCGCGCTCCATCGTGCCGAGGTTCATCAGCGCCCGCCAGTACACCGAGAAACCCGTCGAACGCACGAGGTGGGGCGGTGCCGTCATCAGTGCCGCCGCATCCCAGAAGATGACGGCGGGGCGCGTCTTCGGATCGAAGAACTCGAGCCGCTCCCCGGTGGCGTCATCCTTCAGCGCGCTGCCGCCCCGGTTCTGCGCGGACGTGGCCGCCGTCAGGATATTGACGATGGGCAGCTTCGGCGCCAGCAGCTTCGGACTGACGGGCGGCGCGCCTTCGCCATACTGCGTGCAGAGCGTCCGCAGCGGCGCGCGCTCGCCGAGACACATCGCGATGACGCGCGTGGCCTTGATCACGCTGCCAGCGCCGATCGCGAGAATGACGTCGGCGCGCCGCTCCGACGCCATCGCCGCCGCGGCCTCGATATCGCTCACGGGGGCGTCCTTGCGGAGGCCCCCGTAGACGCCGGCAAGGCTGTCGCCGAGCAGCGCGCGGAGGCGTTCGATCAGGCCCGACCGCTCCGCGACGCTGCGGCCGCACACCACGAGCGCGCGCGAGGCACCGAGCCGGTCCAGCTCGCGCGGCAGTGCATCCAGCGCATCGAGGCCGGACCGGATGCGCACGGGCCGCTGCACGGCGTCGAACTCGTACATGGCGCCTCCTCAGCTGGACGGCAGCCCGCTCTTGAGCAGATCGCGCGCGACGACCCAGCGGTGCACCTCGCTCGGCCCCTCGACGATGCGCAGCACGCGCGCCATCCGGGCGATGTACTCCAGCGGCAGTTCCTTGGACACGCCCATGCCGCCGAACAGCTGGATCGCGCGATCCGCGACGCGCCCGATCATCTCCGTGGACTGGATCTTGACAATCGCGCCATCGCGCCGGAAGTCGGTGTCGCCGCGATCGATGCGCCATGCCAGCCGGTAGACGAGCCAGCGCACCATCTCCATCTCCTGGAAGCTGTCCGCGATCCAGTTCTGGATGGTCTGCCGATCGGCCAGCGGCGCGCCGAACGTCGTGCGCGTATTGGCTTGCTCGATCATCATCTCGATGCACCGGCTCGCCAGCCCCAGACACCGTGATGCAATGTCGAGGCGCCGCACCCCGAGCCGCTTCTGCAGCGGCTTGAACGCCGTGCCGATCTCGCCCAGCACCTGCTCGTCGCCGACCTCGACGTTGTCGAACACGACCTCGTACGGATGGTACTCACCGATCATCGGATAGCCCGTCGGCACCGTCAGGCCCGGCGTGCCCTTGTCCACGAGGAACGCGGACATGCCGCCATGGGCACCCCTGGACGGATCGGTCACCGCGAGCACGATCATGAAGTCGGCACGGCGGGCGTTGCTGATAAAGATCTTCGTGCCGTTGATCACCCATTTGCCGTTCCGTCGTTCGGCGCGCGTCTTGATGGCGCCCGCATCGGAACCGGCGCCCGGCTCCGTCAGCGCGATGCAGCTCTTCTTCTCGCCCCTTGCGTACGGCAGCAGGTACCGATCGATCTGCGAGCCGACGCAGAGCTCCCTGAGCAGATAGAGATTCGGGCTCTCCGGTGGCAGCACGAACGGCACGATGCTGTGCTTGAGCTCCTCGATGACGACGCACTTGGCCAGCATGCCGAACTCCTGCCCGCCGTATTCCTCCGGCACGTCGATGCCCCACAGGCCGATCTCGCGCGCCGTGTGCTGCAGCTTCGCATCGAGTTCCGGCGGAATCAGCGGCGTGTCGGTGAAGCCGCGCTCCGCCTCGCGGCGGATGATCAGCGCTTCATGCGGGATCAGTTCGTTGCGTACGAAGCGGGAAACGGTGTCCCGCACCATGCGCGTGTCTTCTGGTAATTCGAAATCCATGTTGCCGTGTTCCCAGTGTCTGTTATGCCGGCTTGCCGGCGGGCGTGAAGCGCGGGATCGTGATCTCTTCCGTGACCTTGTCGAACGTGACGGTCACCGCATCGCCGACCTTGACGGCGTCGTTGGGCACGCCGACCACGTTGCTGATCATGCGCGGGCCCTCTTCGAGCTGGA
This sequence comes from Cupriavidus pauculus, assembly GCF_008693385.1. Lineage (NCBI taxonomy): Bacteria > Pseudomonadati > Pseudomonadota > Betaproteobacteria > Burkholderiales > Burkholderiaceae > Cupriavidus > Cupriavidus pauculus. The sequence goes on along the minus strand of NZ_CP044067.1, from coordinate 2,609,563 downwards.
TCATCGCGACGTTGTAAGGCACGTCCTGCGCAAAGCCCGCGTGATAGACCTGGTGGAAGACGATGTAGGAGAACACGGTGCCGCGGCCCGACAGGCGCCGCCAGTCGGCGCGTTCGGACAGGCACTGCGGACAGACGTGATTGATCGGATAGCGGATATGCCCGCAGTCCAGGCACTGCTGCATGCGCAGCTCTTCGCGGCGCGCGGCTTCCCAGAACGGGCGGTTGTCGTCGCCCAGCACGGGCAGGGGCTTGTTGTAATCGGTCATGATCATCGTTCTCCGTCTCAGCCCTGCTGCAGGATCATTGCGTTCGAGCAGTTCAGCGTCATGCCGCGGCCCGTCACCAGGCACGTCTCCGCGCCCGCCACCTGGCGCTCGCCGCATTCGCCGCGAATCTGCCGCACCCCTTCGACGATATGCAGCCACCCCTCCATATACGACTCGGAAAGATTGCCGCCCGCCGTGTTCACCGGCAGTTCGCCACCCAGCTGGATGCGCCCGCCCTCCACGAACGGACCGGCCTCGCCCACGCCGCAGAAGCCCGCGTGTTCGAGCCACAGCAGCACGCTCATCGTGAAGTTGTCGTAAAGCTGCGCGACGTCGATGTCCTTCGGACCGACGCCGGCCATCGCATAAGCCCGCTTGAGCGCATCCTTCTGATGCGGCACGTACCACCAGTCCTCGCGCTCCATGTTCTGCGTGGTGTAGGCCTGCCCCATGCCGGCAATCACCACCGGCGGCTGCTTCAGATGCCTGGCCCGCTCCGCCGACGTGACGATGATGCAGACGCCGCCATCGCTGATCAGGCAGCAGTCGAGCAGGTGGAACGGCTCGACCACGAACCGCGAATTCTGGTGATCCTCGATCGTGATCGGCTCGCGCATGACGGCGTTGGGATTCATCGAGGCATGGCGCCGGCATGCAACCGCCACCTCGCCAAGGTGACGGCTCGTCGTGCCATACAGCGCCATATGCCGACTGGCGGCGATGGCGCTGTTGGCGGCCGCCGCGAACATGCCCCAGATGCCCCACGAATCGCCCCAGCCGGAGGCGCGGCTGAACTTCGAGCCGCCCGTCTTGGCGGTATCGCCGAACACGCACGCGACCGTCGTGGCAAGGCCTGCATGAATGGCCGCGGCGGCCATCTGCACCAGCGCGCCGGCCGTGCCGCCGCCCAGCGTCATGCTGCCCGTGTACTGGGGGTCGATCCCCAGCGTCTCGCCGAGGCGCAGGTAGTTGAGCGAGGCCTCCGGCGACGTCGTGCCCGGCATCGTCAGCAGGCCATCGATATCGGACTTCTTCAAACCCGCGTCGTCGAGCGCGCGCTTGAACGCGTCCGTGGCGAGCGTGATCGGCGTCGATCCGGGCAGCCGTCCCTGCGCGGAAGCACCGACCCCGGCGATGGCGATCTTTCGTGACAAACTCATTGCACCCTCCTCCTTATTTTCCGTGGTACTGCGGCGGACGCTTTTCCTGGAAAGCGCGCCGCCCTTCTATCCGGTCCTCGGTATCGCGCATGAGCCCGAAGACATAGCGTTCGGTGTCGATCGCAACCGGCAGCGGCATGTCCATGCCCTGCTGCACGAGCCGCTTGACCGCGCGCACGGCGAGGGGCGCGTTCTGTGCAATCCGTTGGGCAATCGACGTGGCGGTGGCAAGCAGTTCCGCCTGCGGCACGACCTTGCTGACCAGGCCGATGCGCAGTGCCTCGGCCGCATCGACACGGTCGCCCGTCAGCAGCATCAGCATCGCGTTGGACGCGCCGACGGCGCGCGGCAGGCGCTGCGTGCCGCCCGCGCCCGGAATGCTGCCGATGCGCACTTCCGACAGCGCGAACTGCGCGTTGTCGGAGGCGATGCGGATGTCGCAGGCGAGCGCCAGTTCGAGTCCGCCGCCCATCGCAAAGCCGTTGATCGCGCAGATCAGCGGCTTGTCCGTGGTCAGGCCCGCCAGCAGGTGGTCCGACTTCGCGCGCCCGAACGTCGTCGAGGCAAAGCTGTCTTTCGGCGGCATCGTCTTCTTCAGGTCCGAGCCCGTGCAGAACGCCTTCTCGCCGGCGCCCGTCAGCACGGCCACGCGAATCGAATCGTCCGCATGGATGCGCCGCCAGGTCTCGTCGAGTTCCGCGCGCATGTCCGGATCGATCGCGTTCATCGCTTCCGGCCGGTTCAGTGTGATCGTCGCCACGTTGTCGGCAACGTCGATCAGGACGCTCATGGTGTCTCCCTGTCTTGTGCTTATGCGAGTGCGCCGCTGTCGATCAGGCGCGCCACGTCGGCATCGCTCAATCCCAGCAGATCGCGGCAGATCTCCCGCGTGTGCTGCCCCAGCAGCGGCGCGGGCGTCGATGGATTCGAGTGGGCATCCGAGAAACGGAACGGCGGCGCGTTGTAGATGCTCGGGCCCATCTCCGGATGGTCGAGCGTCACCCAGTGCCCGCGCGCCTGCAGTTGCGGGTCGGTGGTCAGTACGTCCGCGGCGTTGTTGACGATGCCGGCCGAGATGCCCGCTGCCTGCAACGCATGCATGAGTGCGGGTCCATCCCATTTGCGCGATCTCGCGGCGATCTCGGCATCGATCGCTTCGCGGTCCGCGAGGCGTCCCGCGACGGACGCCCACCGCGCGGGTTCCGGCAGGTCCAGCGCGGCGCGGAGCGACAGCCATTGCGCATCGTCGGCCACCGCGATGGCGATCCAGCGGTCCTCGCCATCGCACGGATAGACCCCGTGCGGCGCCATGTCGGGATGCGTGTTGCCGCGACGGTCATCGACACGTCCGTTGAAGGCGCTGTTCAGGATCCACGGCCCCATCAGCGCCAGCGTCGGCTCGGTCTGCGCGATATCGATGAACTGTCCCTCGCCGGTCCGGCGCGCGTGGCGCAGCGCGGCCAGGATCGCGAACGCCGCGTGCGTGGGGTTGGGAATATGGTCGGGATAGTTGGTCCCGGTCCCCGCCGGCTCGCGGTCCGGCAGGCCCGTCAGATGCTGCAGGCCGGTCAGCGCGCCGATGATCAGGCCGTAGCCGAGGTAGTCCTTCTCGGGGCCAGTGGTCCCCTGCATGGACATCGACGCGTACACGACCCGCGGACGAATCTCGCGCACGGCGTCATAACCGAGCCCGATCTTCTCCATGACGCCGGGCGTGAAGTTGTTGGCCACGATATCGGCATCGGCAATCAGTTGCCGGATCAGCTGCAATCCATCGGGATGCTTCGCGTTGACCGTGATGCTGCGCTTGCTCGAGTTGCGGTCCGCGAAGTAGCCGCTGCGGTTCACGCCCGATACGCCATCCTTGAAGGGACGCGCGATGCGCAGCGAGTCCAGCCGCGTGCAGGTCTCGATCTTGATGACGTCGGCGCCGAGGTCGGCGAGCAGCTTCGTCGTGAAGGACCCGGCCCCGATCCACGTGAAGTCGATGACGCGAATGCCTTGGAGCAATCTCTTCATTGCACGACTCCCGCATCGAACAGCGCCGCCTGCGCGGGTCCGGAAATGCCGAGCCCCGACAGGATCTCCGCCGTATGCTGACCCAGCCGCGGCGCCAGGCGCTCCAGCCGCCAGGGGGTCGCGCCGAACCGGTAAGGTGCGCCGGGGAATTTGCCCGCGGTCGTGAACGCGCCCTCGCCGAACGCTTCGGGGCCGACATCGAGGAAGAAGCCGCGCGCCGCGAGCTGCTCGCTGTCGAGCACGTCCGCGGGCGTGCTGACGGGGGCGATGGGAATGCGGCGCGCCTGACCGCGCTGATAGAGCTCGGCCTTCGTGTATCGGAGCGCGAAACCGTTGAAGACGCGCGCGAACGTCTCCTTGGCCTCCTTCGTGCTCAGGTAGTCGCGGTTCGACCACCGTTCGTCGCGCAGGGCCTCGACGCCTTCGATGCCCTCCTCCGCGAGCCATTCGACCGTGTTGCCCCAGAACCGATTGGCGCCCACGCCGGCGGCCATCAGATAGATATAGCCATCCTTGCAACGGAAGACGCCGCTGCCCGCCTCGCGCTGCCGGCCCGCGGTCCGGCCCCGGATCGTGCCTTCGAGGTCGAAGAACTGCACCGCGTTCTCCATCCCCATGACGATGCACTCCTGCATCGAGACATCGATATACTGGCCCGCGCCGCTCGCCTCGGCCTCATGGAGCGCCGCGAGCGATGCCACGGCGGCGAAAAGATTGGCGGCCGCGATGCCCTGGTAGCCGAACGGCACCATGGGCGGGCTATCGACGTAGCCGCCCAGCGACATCATCCCGCCCATCGCCATCGCCACCAGGTCCTCGCCCTTCCACCCGGCATAGGGTCCAGTCTGGCCGAACGGCGTGATGCTCGTCATCACCAGGCGCGGATTCCAAGCGCGCAGCGTCGCGTATCCCAGCCCGAGCGCATCCATCTCGCCGGGCACCGCGCATTCGATCAGCAGATCGGTATCGGCGACCAGCTGGCGGAACAGCGCCTTGCCTTGCGCCGTATCGAGGTCGAGGCCGATGCTGCGCTTGTTCGTGTTGTTGTACTGGAAGTAGAGACTCGCCTCGGCATCGGTCCGGCCTTCGAGAAACGGTGCCATGGCGCGGGTGCGCGTGCCGCCGGCCGGCTCGACCAGCACGACGTCGGCACCCAGGTCGGCGAAGAGCTTCGCGCAGTAGTTGCCGAGCGCCGCGCCCATGTCGAGCACCCTGATGCCCGCCAGCGCCGCGCCCGATTTGTAATGTAGTTCCATATATTGGGATTTTCCTTGCCGATCCGATTTCATCGCCACATCGTGTTTGCGGTGGATAATCACGGTTTCGATGGCTAAGAATGTTACGAATCCCCGGTCGCCAGCGTCAACGACGGTTGTTCCATATATTGGGATCATGAAAAGAGAAGACTTCGCGGACGGCAGCGTCGCCGTCAGCGGCACGCAGACGATCCAGCGCGCCGCGTTCATCCTTCGCCTGATTGCGGCGCACAACCGCACGGGCATGCGGCTCGCCGACATCTATCGCGCAGCGGGGCTCGAGCGATCGACCGCGCATCGGATCCTGCAGGGACTGGTGGCGGAACAACTGGTGACGCAGCATCCGGCGTCCAAGCGCTATTACCTCGGCAGCAGCCTCTACGAGATGGGTCTCGCGGCGGCGCCGCGCTTTCAGCTGCGGGACGTGTGCCACCCGCATATCAAGGCGCTGGCGGAGGCGTCGGGAGACACCGTCTTTCTGACGGTCAGGTCGGGGTTCAACGGCGTGTGCGTGGATCGCGAGGAAGGGTCGTTCCCGATCCGCGCGTTCGTGCTCGAGGTGGGCCGGCCGCGTCCGCTTAATATCGGCGGCGGCAACGTGGCCATTCTCAGCACGCTGCCCGACGACGAGATCCTGCGCATCTGCCTGTCGAACGAGACAAAGGTGAGCGAGGGATATCCGAACTACTCGGAACGTGTGATGTGGGACAAGGTGAAGCAGGTGCGCACGCGCGGGTACCTCGTCAATCGCGTGCTGGAAGTGCCGACGGTACGGACCGTCGCGGTGCCCGTGCACGCGCCGTACGAGCAGTCGGCCGCGGCGGCCATCAGCATCTCCGCTGTGGCGTCGCGGATGCAGAACGCGCGGATCGAAAGCCTGGCGAAGCTGCTGCTGGAGACGGTCCAGCGGATCGAGGCCGACGTGCGCGCGATGCAGGGCGGCTAGCGCGAGCGGCGGACTTCGGCGGCGCGGGGCGTGTAGAGTGGGCGGCGGAGCGGCGGCGGTATAATCGCGGGTTGCTTTCCCGCCGTCCGAACCCTCCATGCCCCGAATTCCCGCCCATCGTTCCGGCTCGCTGCACAGCGAGACCGCCCTGCCCGCGTCCCCCGACGTCAATACCTCCAGGCGCGCCCTGCTGAAAGGCGCGCTGGCCTCGGCCGCGATGGCGAGCGGCTTTCCCGCGCTGGCGCAGGACAACTGGCCTGCCAAGCCGATCCGGCTCGTCATTCCGTTCCCGCCGGGCGGCGGCACCGATATCCTCGCGCGCCTCGTGGCCAACCAGGTCGCGCAGAGCACCAAATGGACGTTCGTGCCCGACAACAAGCCCGGCGCGGGCGGCACGCTCGGCATTGCCGAGATCGTGCGCGCGGCGCCCACCGGCTACGAACTGGTCATGGGCCAGAAGGACAATCTCGTGGTGGCGCCATGGCTCTACAAGTCGGTGTCGTATGTGCCGGCGCGCGACCTCATCGCCATCAGCCACGTTGCCTACACGCCGATCTGCATCGTCACGTCGGCGAACTCGCGCTTCAAGACGCTGGCCGATGTGGTCGCGGCCGCGAAGGCGCATCCGGAGTCGGTCCGCTATGGCTCGCCCGGCAATGGCACGACGATTCACCTCGCGGCGGAGATCTTCAGCCACGCGGCCGGCATCAAGCTGCTGCACGTGCCGTACAAGGGCTCGAATGCCGCGATGATGGACGCGATGGCCGGCAACGTCGACCTGATGGTCGCCTCGGTGCCCTCGGCGCTGGCACAGGTCAAGGCCGGCAAGCTGCGCGTACTGGCCGTGACGTCGGCCACCCGCAGCACGTCGCTGCCGAACGTGCCGACCGTCGCCGAAAGCGGCTACAAGGACGTGGATGTCAGCACCTGGTACGGCATCTTCGCGCCCGCGAAAACGCCGGCCAGCGTCGTGGACCGCCTGGCCACCGAGATCAACAAGGTGCTGGCCAACCCCGACGTCATTCATGCGATCCACGAACAGGGCGCCGAGGCGAAGCTCATGACGCCGAAGGCGTTCGCCGAGCTCGTGGATTCGGACTATCGGAAGTGGAAGCCCATCGTCGAGCAGTCCGGCGCGAAGGTGGATTGACCCGGGGTCGATCGAACCTTCACGCGTCCCGCAGCACCAGCTCGTCTCCCGGGCGGATCGTCCCGCCCCGCACCACCTCGGCATAGATGCCGAGGTCCCCGTGCTTCACGTACTGCAGCAGCGACACCGGAATATTGAGGTCGCGGATACCCGTCTGCGGATCCACGCTCGTGGCCGCGCAGCGTTTCGTGCGCCGCACGACCTTCAGTACCACGTCGCCGATCGTCAGTTCGCGATCGACCCATTCCATTTCCGTCCACGCGGGCTGTCCCGAGAAATACAGGTTTGCGCGAAAACGCAGCGGATCCAGCGGGTGGTCCAGATGGCGCGCGAAGTCGGCCACCGTATCGAGGTTGATCAGCGAGATGCTGCGCATCAGCGCTTCCGACCGCACGCTCACATCCGTGAACTGGAAATTCGGCGCGTTGACCACGCGCGGCGTGCCCGGCAGCGGCACGTCGAGATACCGCTGCAGATAATCCGCGAGCCCCTTGCGGTCCGCGTCGTCGGCAAGATCGAACCGCGACACCCTGCCGTCCTCGGCCAGTTCCAGTTGCGCCGATGACTCGACGAAGCGCGTCTTCAGGCGCGCAAGCTTTTCGTACTTGGCCAGCATCAGGAACTGCGTCTTCGGCGCGGGCACTGGGTGCGCCGGGTCGAAATCGAGCGAACCGTCCGTGACCGCGTAGGCGCGGTCGAGCGGAAACCCCTGCGCGGCATGCAGGTCCACGCTGGCGAGCGTTTCGGGCGACAGGCCCTTGACCGGATAGCGGTATAGCGACTGGATGTTCATGGCGGTAGGCAGATGGCGTAAGCGAGGTCCCTATGTTGCCGCGCCACAAACCGTTCGCCAAGTGCTTTTGCCACACGAATCCCGGCGCGAAAACGGTGCACACCCACCCGAATTGGTGCTCTGCAAAAAAGCCATGCACCATTGCGCGCCACTCTGCATTTTTGCAGAGGCATCTGCGAACTCTCTCCTTTTCGCCGTTGCACGAATCGAACAAGAATGCAGCCAGATTGATCGTCATCGGGAGAGAGCAGCATGATCAAACCATCACCACGCGCCTACGAGGCGCTGTACCAGAACCCAGAATTCCAGCGGCTGGTGCGCACCCGCAGGCGCGTCGTGCTGACCCTGTTCGCGATCAGCATGACGATGTTCTTCGCCGTGCCCGTGCTCGCCGGCATCGGTTCCAGCCTGTTCGAGATTCGAGTCACGGCCTCGACCAACTTCGGGCTCTGGTACCTGTGCGGCCAGTATTTCGTCGGCGGCGTCATCGCCTGGGCCTATGCGGCAAAGCTGCGCCGGCTCGATGCGATGGCCGATGCACTGATCTCGCAGGCCCCGTCCCCGGAGCCTGAGGCCGCCCACGCGGTGGCAGCGTGAGGAGCCCGGCCATGAAAGCGCGTATTCCCCACCTTCTTGCCGCCATCGCCGCCATTGCCGCATCGCCGCTGACGCTCGGCACCGCCCACGCCGCGGAAGCCACGCTCGTCACCGAGGGCAATCGCGCGATGACCGTCATCGTGTTCGCGGTGCTGTTCTCGCTGACGCTGGCCATCACGTGGTTCGCGGCGCGCCGCAATGCCACCGCGAGCGACTTCTACACGGCCGGCGGCGGCATCAGCGCGCGCATGAACGGCATGGCGATTGCCGGCGACTACCTGTCGGCCGCGGCCTTCCTCGGCGTGTCGGGACTGATCGCGCTGTACGGCCTCGACGGCATCAGCTACGTCGCCGGTTTCTTTATCTCGTTCGTGCCGGTGCTGCTGCTGATTGCCGAGCCCTGCCGCAACCTGGGCCGCTACACGCTGGGCGATGTGCTCGCGTATCGCAACAGCTTCCGCGCGACCAAGCTCGTGGTCGCGGTATCCAGCGTGCTGGTCGCGCTGTTCTACATGGTCCCGCAGATCGTCGGCGGCGCCGTGATCGTGCGCGCGCTGATCGGTATCCCATACGAGATCTCCGTCTGCGCGGTGGGTGCGCTGATGCTGACCTACGTGCTGTTCGGCGGCATGCGCGCCACCACGTCGGTGCAGGTGCTGAAGGCGTTCCTGCTGATCTCGTTCTGCATCGTGCTCGTCGTGCTGTCGTGGATTCCGTACGGCTTCGACATCGAAGCGTTTTTCCGCAGCGTCATCCACAACGATGCCATCCAGCGCCATGTGCTGGACACGCTGCTGAAGGGGCAATCGACGCTCTCGGTGGAAGAGGCCGGCCGCCGCTTCCTCGAACCCGCGCTGTATCTGAAGAGCCCCGTCGAGCAGATCTCGCTGGGCATGGCGCTCGTGCTCGGGACCGCCGCGATGCCGCACATCCTCATGCGCTTCTTCACCGTCAAGAGCGCGAAGGACGCCCGCACGTCGGCGCTGTATGCGATGTTCGCGATCGGCCTGTGCCATCTGCTGATCGTCGTCATCGGCTTCTCGGCGGCGCTGAACGTCGGCCCGAAGGCCATCCTTGCGCTCGACAAGGGCGGCAACCTGGCCGCGCCGATGCTCGCGCAGTTCCTCGGCGGCGGGCCCGACAGCCTGCTGGGCAACTTCATGCTCGCGGTGGTGGCCGCGGTGGCCTTCGCGACGATCGTCGCGGTGGTCGCCGGCCTGACGCTGGCCGCGGCCTCGTCGCTCGCCCACGACGTCTATGTCGGCGCGATCCGCAACGGCCATGCGACGGACCGCGAACAGGTGGTGGCCGCGCGCATCGCCACGTTGCTGACCGCCGTGGTCTGCGTGGCCGCGGGTATCGCGGCCAAGGGCCAGAACGTCGCGCATCTGGTGGGGCTCGGCTACGCCGTGGCGGCCTCGGCCAACCTGCCCGCGCTCGTCTGCACGCTCTACTGGCGCCGCTGCAATACGGCGGGGGTGGTGGCCGGCGTCGTCGGCGGCACGCTGGTGTCCATCGGCATGGTACTGGTGTCGCCCAACATGACCTATCCGAGCATCATCGGGCTCGATCATCCGCTGATCTCGCTGCGCAATCCCGGCATTGTCTCGATTCCCATCGGCTTTCTGCTCGTGATCGTGTTCTCGCTGCTGACGCGCAGCCGCCTGTCCGAGTCTCGCTGGCCCGAAATGGCCGTCCGCCGCGAGACCGGCATGGGCATCGCCGACGCGGTTTCGCATTGATTCATTGTTTTGTCCGCACACACTGATATGACTCTTCCTATCGTCAAGGTCGCCGCCGCGCATGCCGCGCCGGTGTACATGAATGCGGCGGCCACCGCCGCCAAGGCTGTCTCGCTGATCGATGAAGCCGCGCGCCATGGCGCCGAGCTCGTGGTGTTTCCCGAATCGTTCATCCCGGGCTTTCCGGTCTGGGCCGCGCTGTGGGCGCCGATCTACAACCACGAATGGTTCCACCGCATGGTGAACAACAGCATCCGCATCGACGGGCCCGAGATGGCGCAAATCCGCGCCGCGGCCCGCCGCAACGGCGTGTTCGTGTCGATCGGCTTCAGCGAGAGCAGCGAGGTCAGCGTCGGCTGCATCTGGAACTCCAACGCGATGATCGGCGACGATGGCGCTTTGCTGAACCACCATCGCAAGCTCGTGCCGACGTTCTACGAGAAGATGGTGTGGGCGCCCGGCGATGGCCACGGCCTGCGCGTGAGCGACACCCGCATCGGCAAGATCGGCGCGCTGATCTGCGGCGAGAACACCAACCCGCTCGCGCGCTATGCGCTGGCCGCGCAGGGCGAGCAGATCCATATCTCGGCATGGCCCGCGATCTGGCCGACGCGCCTGCCGGGCTCCGGCCAGAACTTCGACAACCTCGCGGCCAATCGCATCCGCGCGGGCGGACATTCGTTCGAAGCCAAGGCATTCGGCATTCTCAATGCGGGCTTCATGGACAACGCGATGATCGAGGCCTTGTGCGAAAGTGGCGACGCGCAGGCGCGCGAGGTCATCGAGCGCACGCCGCGGGCCGCGACGCAGTTCCTCGACCCCACCGGGGCCGTGATCGGCGATACGCTCCAGCACGACGAGGGCCTGGCCTATGCGACGTTCGACCTCGATGCCTGCATCGAGCCGAAGCAGTTCCACGATATCGTGGGGTACTACAACCGCTTCGACGTGTTCGATGTGCGGATCGACCGGCGGCGACTGACGCCCGCCACGTTCACGTCCGACAACGTCGGGGCCACGCGGCCCGCCGCGCGCGAGGGCGCCGGAACGGTGGCCAGCGAGGGGGCCTTCGCGTTCGAGGATGCGGTGCGCTGACGCACCGCCATATGGCCCTTGGTCCCTTGGTCCCTTGGTCCCATGGCGGGACGGGGCCAAGCACCGGCATAATCGCTGCAACGCCCCGCCCTGCCCGTGCCCGCCGCCATGCCATTACCGACCCGACTCAACTGGGATGACCTTCGCATTTTCCTCGAGGTCAATCGCAGCAAGACCCTGACTGCCGCGGCGCGGCAGCTTCGCATCGACGACTCCACCGTCAGCCGCCGGATTGCGGCGCTCGAGGCGTCGCTCAACGAGACGCTTTTCATTCGGGACAGTGCGGGGCTGCATCCCACGCCGCGGGGCCTGGAGCTGCTGACCTGCGTGCAGGACATGGAGCGCGGGGCGCTGGCCATTACCGAGCCAGCGATCGCCAGCGACCGGACGCCGTGCGGGCACGTGCGGGTGGCGACGATGGAGGGAATTGCCTCGCTCTACCTTGCCGCGGAGTTCGTGGCGCTACGCGAACGGTTTCCGTTGCTCGAGGTCGAGCTCGTGACCTCGTCCAACCAGGTGCAGGTGAACCGTCGCGAGGCCGATATCTTTATCAGCTTCTTTCCGTCGGCGGGGCGCGGGCTCGCGGTATCGGCGATCGGGGCGTTTCAGCTCCATCTCTACGCCGCGCCGGAATACCTCGAACGCGCGGGCACGCCGCGATCGGTCGATGACCTCGCCGGTCACGACTTCGTGTCCTATGTCGACGATCTGATTCAGCTCGATACGGTGCGATGGCTACGCGAAGGCGTACCGAATCCGCGCGTGGTCTTCCACTCGTCGAGCATGCTCGCGCAGATGTTCTCCGCGGCGGGCGGGGGCGGAATCGTGATGCTGCCGACGTTTGCCCGGGCCGAGCGATTCGGGCTCGTGCGGGTGCTGGGTCGGCGGGTGGAGGTGGAGCGCATGCTGTACCTTGCCGTGCACAAGGAGTTGCAGCATACGCCCCGGGTGAAGGCGGTGTGTGGCTACCTGCAGGAGATCATTGCGCGGGATTATCCCGCGCGATAACCCTCAGAACCCGATACGTGCCTGCACGTACACCGTCCGCGGCGCACCGACGAGGCGGCCGGCGTTGCCGTCGGCGGTACGCGTGTAGTAGCGCTTGTCGAACAGGTTGTTGATACCGATCGCGATATCCGTACGCTTCATCCGCGGCACCTTGAACATGCCCTGGATGTTCCAGACACGGTAACCCGGGATCTTGCCGTTGCTGCCGTCCGCCGACTCCTGCACCGTATTCGCGAGATCCGAGAACTGCGAACTCTGGTGCGTGGTCGCGATATTGAACGTCCACTCGCGCCAGTTGTAGCGCGCGCCCACCGTGTCCGTGTTCCGCGAATAGAACGGCACGTCGAGGCCCGCCGTCGTGCCGGACTTCTGGATCGCGCGCGTGTACGTGTAGTTGGCATACACGTTCAGGCCCGCCAGCAGGCTCTTCTGGTCGAACGAGTAGTCGATGGCCGCTTCCACGCCGTCGTGGTCCGTCGCGCCGATGTTCTGGAACGTGGCCGGCACCAGCCCCGGTACCTGAAGAATCTGGTTGTCGAACTTGATCTTGAACGCGCTCAGCTCGGCCTTGATCTGGTTGTCCGTCCAGCGCGTCCCCACTTCGAACGTGCGCGCCACTTCAGGCGACAGCGGGTTGTTCGGCGTCTGCGAGTTCAGCTGGATGTTCTGCACCGGGCCGAACGACGTGCTGTAGTCCGCGAACACGGTCCATGCATTGTTGACCAGATACGAGACATTGATCGCCGGCAGCGGCTTGTTGTTCACGCTCTCGAATTGCGAGGCCGTGCCGCGCTGCTGGCGGCTCGTGTCGATATGCTCGAAGCGCAGGCCCGGCGTCACACGCCAGTTGCCGATCGCGATCCGGTCGTCGATATAGACCGCATGCGCGTCGGTCGCATTGTCGAACGTGGTGGTCGGCCCCGTGACGCCGGTCGTGGCGTTGACGTTGTACGAATTGTCGTCGCCACGCTCTCGCACGTAGCGATAGCCCACGGTAATGTCATGCAGGGTGGGCCCGAGCGCCAGGCGATGCGTGTAGCGCGGCTCGATGCCGAACGTCGAGTAGTTGCGCGGCTGGTGCACGAGGTTCGCGCCGCTGGTCAGCGTGCTCTGGCGGTAGCTGTCGTTATAGAACGTGCGGATCTCGAACTCCTGGTTGTCGGAGATCGCGTTCACGTAGCCGAGATCGAAGCCGTAGCGATTGCCGCTCCAGTAGTCGTTTGGACGCGTGTTCTGGAACGGGTCGGCATTGAATTGCGCCACCGTGAGGCCACCGGGCGTGCGCGACTTCACGTCGTAGTACGAAACCTTGCCGTAGAACTGCTGCGAGGGCGTCAGGTCGTACGAAAACTTGACGGCCATGTCGTTCACGTCGTCGTCGCTGCCCTTGCGCCATTCGCGGCCCGTCTGGCCCGAATACAGGAACGCAAGGCCGAGGCCGCTGTCGAGCGTGGTGCCGACGAACGCGTTGTACTGCGTGTTGGAGCCACCCGTGGTGAAGATGTTCTCGCGAATCGCGGCGTCGCCCGTAATGCCGGGGCCCGCCGGAATCGGCTTGGTCGTGAAGTTGATGATGCCGCCGACGTTCTGCGGGCCGTAGCGCACCGAACCGCCGCTGCGCACGACGTCGATCGAATCGATATTGCCGAGGCTCACCGGCGCGAACGACAGCTGCGGCTGACCGTAAGGCGCCACCGCGAGCGGGATGCCGTCCAGCAGCACCGTGGAACGCGGCGTATAGCGGCCGGTCAGGCCGCGCACCCCGACGTTGAGCGAAATGGCGCTGCCCGCCGTACCGGAGTTGTCGCTCGACTGCACGCCAGGCACGCGGCGCAGCACGTCGCCGATATTGGACGCGCCGCTCTGGTCGATCTGGGTCTGGTTGACGACCGTGCGCGCGCCCGCGAAACCCTTGACGCTGTTCTGCAGGCCCGAGCCGAGCCAGTTGCCGGTCACCTGAATCGTGTCCAGCGTGACTTCTTTCTGTGCATCGGCGGGTGCCTGCTGGGCTGCGGCGGGACCGGACATCGAACACAGCAGCATGACGGCACCGGCTGTCGCGCAAAGCGCCAGGCGTTGACCGGCAAGGGGAGCGGCAGGCAGGCCGCGACGGCTCGAAACCATCTCTTTCTTCTCCAGCGTGTTTATTAAGATCACAAAATTCCGGCGATTGTAAATGATAATCGTTATCGGATTTTGTGCTGCCGTGAAAGAAAGACATACGGCCCGCATGCCGTTGCGGCCGCGCGACACGGGTAACCGCGTGTCGCAATGGGAACGCCCAAAACATCGGGAAATACCACATTGCAACACAAAAAACACTTTTGCCAACCGGTTCCCGCACGGGTGCCAGGCCTAGCTCATGATCCCGATATGCCAGGGCACGAACTCATGGTCGCCGAGCCCGAGCAGCTCGCTCTTGCTCGGCGCGCCCGAAGCGGTCCGCAGCATCAGCCGGAAAATCTCCTCGCCCACCTGCTCGATGGTCTTCTCGCCGTCGAGGATCGTGCCGCAATTGATGTCCATGTCCTCTTCGAGGCGCCGGTACATCGGCGAGTTGGTCGCGAGCTTCACGCTGGGCACGGGCTTGGCGCCGAACATCGAGCCGCGGCCCGTGGTGAACGCGATGAGATTCGCGCCGCCGGCGATCTGCCCCGTCGCGGAGACCGGATCGTACCCGGGCGTGTCCATAAACACCAGCCCGTGTTCGGTTACCGGCTCCGCGTAACGGTAGACGGCCATCAGCGGGCCCGTGCCACCCTTCATCGACGACCCCAGCGACTTCTCGAAGATGTTCGCGAGCCCGCCCATCTGATTGCCGGGGCTGACCGCACCATTGATCTGCACGTCGCGCCCCACCGAGTACTCGTCCTTCCACCAGCGCACGCGTTCGATCAGCTTCTCGCCCACCGCGCGGCTGCGTGCGCGGCGCGTCAGCGTATGCTCGACGCCGTAGATCTCGGGCGTCTCGGACAGGATCGCCGTACCGCCGTGGCGCGCCAGCAGATCGACGGCCGCGCCGAGCGCCGGATTGGCCGTGATCGACGAGAAGCCGTCCGAGCCGCCGCATTGCAGGCCCACCGTCAGATGGCTCGCCGGCACCGTGGTGCGCGAGACGCGGTTGACCTCGGGCAGCATCTCGCGCACGGCGGCGATGCCCGCCTCAATGGTCTGACGCGTGCCGCCGGTTTCCTGCATCACGAACGCGCGCAGCAGCGGTCCCGCCGCGAGCGACTGCGTATCGAGCAGCCCTTTCAGCTGGTTGCGCTCGCAGCCCAGGCCCACGACGAGCGCGCCACCGACATTGGCATGCCGCGCGTAGCCGGCCATGGTCCGGCGCAGCAGGTCCATCGGCTCGCCGGTCATCTCCATGCCGCAGCCCAGCGAATGGCTGAACGCCACCACACCGTCGACGTTCGGATAGTCCGCAAGCCGCTCGGGCGTGAACCACTCGGCGATCTTTTTCACCACCGTGGCCGAGCAGTTGACCGTGGAGAGGATCGCCAGATAGTTGCGCGTGCCCACGCGGCCGTCGGCCCGGACGATGCCTTCGAACGTGGCCTGCTGCGCCTGCGGCACCGACACCACGGGCACGTAGTCGCGCGCATGCGCATAGTCGCGCTCGTACTCCTGAAAGCTGATGTTGTGCGAATGCACGTAGCTGCCCGGCGCGATATCGGTCGCGGCAAAGCCGATGCACGTGTTGTACTTCACGATCGGCTCGCCCGCGCGTATCGCGCGCGCGGCAATCTTGTGCCCGGCCGGCACCTGCCCGCGAATGCTCCAGTCCTCGCCCGGCACGGTGTCGCCGATGGCGACGTTGATGCGCGCCACATAGACGTTGTCCGAGGGATGCAGGCGGATGCACGGGCCCGCCACCACCTTGCTGCCGATATGGCCAATCTCTGCGATGCTTTCCATACGCGTCCTTACTCCGGCTGAATATTGGCCGACTTCACGATCGCGGCCCACCTGGGCACCTCCGCGGTCATGAACTGGCCGAACTGATCGGGATTGGTGCCGACGATCGTGAGCCCCTGCTCCTGGAACTTGCCGCGCACGTCGGGCGTGTTGAGCGCGGCGCTCACTTCGTCGCTGATCCGGCGCGCGATCGGCTTCGGCGCGCTGGCGGGCAGGAACAGGCCGTACCACGTGAGCACCTCGAAGTCCCTGAGTCCGGATTCCGATACCGTCGGCACCTGCGGCAGCGTCTGCGCGCGCGCCAGGCTCGATACCGCGATCGCGCGCAGCTTGCCGGACCTGATGAACGGCGCGGCCACGGGCACGTTGGCGAACGCGACCTGCACGTTGCCGGCCATGACGTCGGTCAGCGCGGCGGACTCGCCCTTGTAGGGCACGTGCGTGAGCCTGATGCCGGCCATCTTGTTGAACAGCTCGCCCGCGATATGCTGGGGCCCGCCCGCGCCCGACGACGCGAAGTTGGCGAGCTTGCCCGCGCGCGCGAGGTCCATCACTTCCCTGAGCGTGGTGGCCGGAACCGATGGCGTGACCACCATCACGAGCGGCATCGAGACCAGCTGCGTCACGGGGAGGAAGTCGCGGATCGGGTCGTATTGCAGCTTGCCGTACATGCTCGGCGCGATGACCATCGTCGATTGCGACGCCAGCATCATCGAATAGCCGTCGCCCGCGGCCTGCGCGACATTGGTCGCCGCCAGCGTGCCCGTGGCGCCTGGCCGGTTCTCGACCACCACCGACTGGCCCATCTGCTTCGACAGCTGCGTGCCGATCTGGCGCGCGACGATATCGGCGCCGCCGCCGGGCGCGAAGCCGACCACGATGCGGATGGGCTTGCTGGGATAAGCGTCCGAGGCGTAGGCCGGCACGGCGAGGATGCCCGCCGCCAGCGCCATGCCCGTCAGCGCGCGATGCAGGCATCGCGAGATTGGATGATCCATGTTCCGTCTCCTGTGGTGATCGAATGTCCCGCAGCGGTGTCTCGCGACATCGAGGCCCGCTGTCTTGAGCCGGATGGTAGAAGAAGGCAGAATCTCAAAACAGTGTTGTCTGACGCATTCAAACCGCAAGGATTTTGCGTTTTATGGATATCCGTTTTCTGCAGAGCTTCGTCGCCGTCGTCGAGTACGGATCGTTTGCCGAGGCCGCGCGGCGGCTGGGGCTGACGCCCAACGCGATTGCCGCGCGCGTCAAGGCGCTCGAGGACGCGCTCGACATTCCGCTCGTGCAGCGCGCGGGCCGCACCGTCATGCCGACGCAGGGCGGGTTGCGCATTCTGGCGAGGTCCCGCGCGGTGGTACGCGACGTGCGCGACCTCGGCGCGATGGCCCATGACGATTCCATGGGCGGCGAGCTGCGGCTGGGCGTCTCCAGCTCGGCGCTCACGGGACTGTTGCCCCGCATTCTCAAGCGCCTCTACGCGCGGCATCCGCGGCTGAAGATCTTCGTCGAGCCCGGCACGTCGTCGCACCTGTATCGCTCGGTGGTCTCGGGCGACCTCGACGCCGGCCTCATCGTGATGCCGCAGTTCGCGATGCCCAAGGCCTTCGCGTGGAAGGTGCTCGTGGAGGAGCCGTTCATCGTGCTCGCGCCCGGCGCACTCGCGCATCGCGAGCCGCACGACCTGCTGCGCAGCGAGCCGTTTATCCGCTACGACCGCGCGATGTGGGGCGGCATGGTCGCGGACCGGTACCTGCAGTCGCACAATATCGCCCCGCACGAACGGCTCGAGATCGATGCGCTTAATGCCATCGCGTCGATGGTGGACGCGGGGCTCGGCGTGTCGCTGGTCCCGGACTGGGCACGGCCGTGGCCCGAGGGGCTCGACGTGGCGCGCATCGCGCTGCCGAAGCCCGCGCCCGTGCGCCGCATCGGATTGCTATGGTCGCCGAAAGGACCGCACGCCGCGATTGCGGAAGCCTTTCTGGCGTCAGTGGGCTGAAGCGGCCGCACCCCGGTGCCCGACCATCGAGAAGTCCTCGAAGGTACGCGTCGATGATTACTCCGCCTTCGCGCCGGATTCCTTCACCACCTTTGCCCACTTGGCAATCTCGCTCTTCTGATAGGCGGCAAGCTTGTCCGGCGTGCCGAGGACCGGATCGAGTCCCAGCGTCGCCAGCTTCTGCTTGACGTCCGGCAATTCGAAGATGCGGTTCAATTCCGCGTTGAGCTTGTCGACGATCTCCTTCGGCGTGCCCGCCGGCGCGAACACCGCGAACCACGATTCCGCTTCATACCCTGGCAGTCCCTGCTCCGCGATGGTCGGAATATCCGGCGCCGAAGGCGAACGCTTCGCGCTCGTCACGCCCAGTGCGCGCAGCTTGCCCTCCTTGACCACCGGCAGCGCCGACGGCAGGTTGTCGAACATCATCGTGATATGGCCGCCGAGCAGATCGGGAATCGCCATCGCGCGGCCCTTGTAAGGCACGTGCGTGATCCGGGTTCCGGCCATCGTATTGAACAGCTCGCCCGAAACATGCAGCGACGTGCCGACGCCCGGCGTGCCGAAGGTCAGCTGCCCCGGCTTGCTCTTGGCCAGCGCGATGAGTTCCTGCACATTCTTCGCCGGCACGGACGGATGCACGACGAGCACGTTCGGCGTGGAGGCGAGCAGGATCACCGGCACGAAGTCCTTGACCATGTCGTACGGCATCTTCGTGTACAGCGCGCCGTTGATCGAGTGCGTGCCAACCGTGCCGAGCGCGAGCGTATAGCCGTCGGGGGGCGCGTGCGCGACGGCCTCCGCGCCGATATTGCCGCCCGCGCCGGGCTTGTTGTCCACCACGACCGACTGGCCCCACGACGGCGAGATCTTCTCCGAGAACGTGCGCGCGAGGATATCGGGCGCGCCGCCACTGGGGAACCCGACGACCACGCGGATCGGCTTGCTGGGATAGGCCTGGGCGCGCGCGGCGGGCGTGCCCAGGGTGGCAACGGCGGTGACACCCGCGAGCACGGCGAGCGCGAACGCGCGCCGGGCGGGGAGCGATGCAATACCAATACGCATGGGGGCTGTCTCCAATCTTGTTATGGATATCGTTGATGCGGTACTGCGGTGATGCCTCGATACGGTGACACGAAACCTCAGATGCCGTGGCCGAACTCCTCTTCCACCCTGTCCTTCAGCCGGCGCATGCCGCTCAGCCAGCGATCGTAGTCCTGTCCCTTGCGGCGGTAGTATTCGAGGACTTCCTCGTGCGGCAGGATCAGAAAGCGTTCGGCGCGAATGCCGTCGATCGTCAGCTCCGCCACCCTCTCCGGATCGAGCGCGCCCGCCTGCAGGAAGCCCTTGCGCGTGCCGTCCTTGCCGAGCAGCATGGGCGTGCGCACGCCTTGCGGACAAAGACAGCTGACGCGGATACCGCGATCATGGTATGCGATCGACAGCCACTCGGCAAAGCCGATCGCCGCATGCTTGGTCATCGAGTACGACGCGGAACCGATCTGCGACAGCAGTCCCGCCGCCGACACCGTGTTGACGAAATAACCGCTGCCGCGCTCGAGCATCTGCGGCATGACCGAATTCGCCGCATGCACGTGCCCCATCACGTTGACGCCCCAGGTCTGCCGCCACTCGACGTCGGTGGTTTCCAGCCCCTTTCGCACCATGACGCCGGCATTCGAGCAGAATATGTCGATGCCGCCGAAGCGCTTCGTCACCGCATCGACCATCGACTGCACGGCCTCCTGACTGCCGACGTCGACGCGATGGGCGCTCACGTCGCAATGCGGATACTTGGTCCTCAGGACACCGGCGACCGCCGCCGCGCGGGACAGGTCGATATCGACCACCGCGACGGCGCACGCGCCCTTGGCCACGAACTGCGCGGCCAGCGCCTCGCCAATCCCGGAGCCACCCCCGGTCACGACCACGCGTTTGCGACGAATCTCCATGGAACTGCCCCCTGTCGAGTTGAACGAATGTTTGCAGGCGCGGCCGTCAGGCCGCGTGGTGCCAGAGCCGTTGCTCCAGCGTATGTGCGAGCTCGCGGATGCGCGGGCCGAGATTGGTCTCGAGAATCTCGGGCGATAGCCGTGTCGATGCGCCGCCGATATTGATGGACAGCACCTCGGTGCCATCTTCCAGCCGCACGGGCGCCGCCACACCGCTGACCGAACGGTCCCACTCCGCATGCGCCACGCAGAACCCGCGCCGCGCGTACTCGCGCAGCGTGCGGTCGAGTTTCGTACGCAGCGCGGGCCAGCGCGCGCCGTAGAACCGTTCCAGTTCGGCGAGTACCGCCGCGCGCCGCGCGGGGTCGAGTCCGGCAAGCCAGGCGCGGCCGATGGCCGAGCTCGCCATCGGCAGCCGCGAGCCCGGCGTGAGTCGCATGACGAGGCCGCCGCGCGGCTGGCAGGCCTCGAGGTAGAGCATGTCGTGGCGGTCGGGCGCGGCCAGCGCGACCGTGCATCCCGTGGCGAATGCGAGCGACTGCATCAGCGGCTGCGCGACATCGCGAATGCCCGCGCCCGACAGATAGCGATGCGCGGGCAGCAGCGCGCCCTGCCCCACGCGGTATTTCTCGTGGCTCTCCACGTAGACGAGGTAGCCGAGGCTCGCGAGCGTATAGGTCAGGCGCGAGACAGTGGGCCGCGGAATGCCCGTGCGGCGCGACAGCTCGGCATTGCCGAGGTAGTCGTCGCCGGGCCCGAAGGCGCGCAGCAGTTCGAGCCCGCGCGCGAGCGCGCCGACGAAATTGCGGTCGCCATCGTCGATGGGACATACGGTCTCGCCGGACACGAGGGCCGCGTCTACAGGCTGCGGAATCGAAGTGGATCGCTTCATGCAAGGCTGGCGTCGAGGAGGATGGACCAGAAGATGCGCACGGATGATATGTGGCACATCGATGGACGATATTGACCTCGTACATATCCCGTGCACATCGGGCGCACGGCGTCACGCGAAGCACTGTCCGCCACCCGGACCGCGCCGCAAATCAGGGATTCCACTGAGGAAAATTCCTACAAAAGTCCGCGTATTCAGGCCGCTATTTCGATCTGCGGAATACGCGGCCATATCGCTTGACGGTGGGCAAACGGCCATGCAAAAGTCCGCTGAACAAAAAACGAACGACCGTGCACAACACGGCGGCACGGGGACCTACCCAAGGAGACGACCGTGGCTTTGTTCTTTCAGCAGTTCCTCAACGGGCTCACACTCGGCGGCGTGTATAGCCTGGTGGCACTGGGCCTCACGCTGGTCTACGGCATCCTGCACGTGCCGAACTTCGCGCATGGTGCGTTCTACATGGCCGGCGCGTATGTGTCCTACTTCCTGATGACGTCGTATGGCGTCAACTACTGGCTGGCGATGCTCGCGGCAGCCGGCGCCGTGGCATGCCTCTCGATGCTGGCGGACCGGCTCGTGTTCCATCCGCTGCGCAACGCGCCGGAAGTGCACGACATGATCGCGGCCATCGGCATCCTGCTCTTTCTCGAAGCCGGCGCGCAGGCGCTATGGGGCGCGGAGTTCCATCGCATGCCGACGCCCTACGGGCAAATGGTGGAACTATTCGGCTTGACCGCGCCGATGCAGCGGCTGCTGATCATCGCCGCGGCGTTCGGGCTCATGGTGCTGCTGCATCTGTTCCTGACGCGCACGGTCACCGGGTCCACCATCGTGGCGATGGCGCAGAACCGCGAAGGCGCCGCACTGGTCGGCATCGACGCGACGCGCGTCACGCTGCTGGTGTTCGCGATCTCGGGCGCGCTGGCCGCGGTGGCCGCCACGCTCTATGCGCCGATCAACCTCGTTTATCCGAGCATGGGCAACCTAGTGATCACCAAGGCGTTCGTGATCATCATCCTCGGCGGCATGGGCAGCATTCCCGGCGCCATCGTCGGCGGCCTGATCATCGGCATGGCCGAAAGCTTCGGTGGCTTCTACGTGTCCACCGACTACAAGGACATCATCGCCTTCCTGCTGCTCGTGCTGATTCTCTCGGTACGCCCGCAGGGATTGTTTGCCGGCCGCATGGCCTGAGGAGTCCTCCATGACATCACTGCAAGGCAAGGCCGGCTGGGCCCTGCTGCTGGCCATCGCCATCGCGTTTCCGCTGTGCGTGCCCAACAGCTACTTCATCACCGTGACGACGCTCGCGTTCATCTATGCCATCGCCACGCTGGGCCTGAACCTGCTGACCGGCTATACCGGCCAGCTCAACCTCGCGCACGGCGGCTTCATGGCCATCGGCGCGTACACGCTCGGCATCCTCACCGTCGATCACGGCGTGCCGTTCTGGGCCGCGTTCGCGCTCTCGGGCTGCGTCTGCATGGCGGCGGGATGCGTGATCGGCGCGGTATCGCTGCGGCTCAAGGGCCATTACTTCGCGATCTTCACGATGTGCATCGGCTACATCATCTACCTGCTGATCGAGAAATGGGAGTCGCTCACGCACGGCACGGTCGGCCTGATCGGCATTCCGGTGCCCGCGTCCATCGGACCGGTCGCTTTCGACAGCGTCACCGCGCAGTACTACCTCGTGCTGGCCTTCCTCGTCGTGGGCACCTTCCTCATGCATCGCATCGTCACGTCGCTGCTCGGCCGCAGCCTGATGGCCGTACGCAACAGCGACGTGCTTGCCGAAGCGCTGGGCATCGACCTGATGCGCACCAAGATGCTGTCGTTCGTGCTGTCGGTGGGCTACGCGGGATTCGCGGGCGCGCTCTACGCGGGACAGGTGCGTTTTCTCGGCCCCGATATCGCGCGCACCGACCTTACGTTCGACATGGTCATGGCGATGCTCGTCGGCGGCACCGGCACGCTGCTCGGGCCGCTGCTCGGCTCCGTGCTCGTGCCGTGGGTCACGCAGACGCTGCAGTTCCTGCAGGACTACCGCATGCTGGTGTTCGGGCCGGTGCTGGTGCTGCTGATCATCTTCTTCCCCGAAGGCATCGTGGGTGCGTATCTGGCCCGCCGCGCCAGGCGCGCGGCCGCGTTGCGGCGCGCATCGGCACGCGACGCCCGCGAGGGGGGAGACCGGCACGCAGCCGCCGCGCGCCGCCCCATGACGACCCGCCCGGGAGCCGACCATGCTTGAAATCCGCAACCTGACGAAAACGTTCGGCGGGCTGACCGCGGTCAGCGATGTCTCGGTGACGTTCGAAGCCGGGCAGATCAACGCGATCATCGGCCCGAACGGCGCCGGCAAGACGACGTTCTTCAACCTGATCGCGGGCACGCATGCGCCGACGTCGGGCCAGATCGCGTTCAAGGGCACCGACATCGCCGGGCAGCGCGCGGACCGGATCGCCCGCCTGGGCCTGGCGCGCACGTTTCAGGCCACCGCGCTGTTCGATCGCGCCACCGTGCTGGACAACCTGATCGTCGGCCACCGGCTGCGCACGCAGTCGGGACTGGCCGATGTGCTGCTGCACACGCGGCGCTGGCGCGAGGAGGAAGCGCGCTGCCGCGACAAGGCCGAGGCCGCGCTCGACTTCGTCGGCCTCTCGCACCTCGCGCACGAACTGGCTGGCGACATCACGCAGGAAGCGCGCAAGCGCGTGGCGTTCGCGCTCGCGTGGACCACCGATCCGGAACTGCTGCTGCTCGACGAGCCGGCCGGCGGCGTCAACCCCGAGGAGACGGTCGGCCTGTCCGAGCTTATCCGCAAGATGGTGCGCCATGGCAAGACGGTCTGCCTGATCGAACACAAGATGGACATGATCATGCGCATTGCCGACAAGATCATGGTGCTCAACTACGGCCAGAAGATCGCCGAGGGCACGCCCGCGCAGATCCAGCGCGACCCCGTCGTCATCGAAGCCTACCTCGGAGCCGACCATGCTGCAGCTTGAACGCGTATCGCTGTCTTACGGCAGCTTCCGCGCGCTGGAGGACGTCTCGCTCCACGCGGGCGCGGGCGAACTCGTGGTGCTGCTCGGTGCCAACGGCGCGGGCAAGAGCTCCATCTTCCTCGCGATGAGCGGCATTCACCGCCCCAGCGGCGGCAGCATGCGCTTCGACGGCCGCGAGCTGTCCGGCATGAAGCCCTCGCGGATCGTGCAGGCGGGCCTCGTGCATTGCCCAGAGGGACGCAAGCTGTTTCCGGCGATGACCGTCGAGAAGAACCTGACGCTCGGCGCTTATGTGCACCGGCGCGATCGGGCCGGCATCCGCCGGTCGCTCGAAGAGGTCTACGCGCTGTTCCCGATCCTGCATCAGAAACGCGACGATGCGGCGGGCTCGCTTTCGGGCGGCCAGCAGCAGATGGTCGCGCTGGGCCGCGCCTTGATGAGCCGGCCGCGCGCACTGCTGCTCGACGAACCGTCGCTCGGCCTCGCGCCGCTGGTCGTCAGGCAGATGTTCGAGGTCATCCAGCGCATCAACCGCGCGGGCACGACGGTACTGCTCGCGGAACAGAACGCATACGCGGCGCTCGGTATCGCGCACCGCGCCTACGTCATCGAGAGCGGCCGCATCGTGATGGAGGGCGACCGGGACACGCTGCTGAAGGACGAGGGGATTCGCAAGGCGTACATCGGCGGTTAGCAAGCACCACGGCATACACAAGACAAGGAGAGAGACATGAAGGTCAAGACCGTTGCCGCCGCGCTGGCGGCCCTGCTGGCGACCGTGCCGGCATTCGCGCAGGAAGTCGTCAAGCTCGGCTATACGGGCCCGCTCTCCGGCGGCGCCGCGCTGTATGGCAAGAACGTGCTCTCCGGCGTGCAGATGGCCGTCGACGAGATCAATGCCACCAACCCCGAGATCGGCGGAAAGAAAGTGAAGTTCGAAGTCGTCGCGCTCGACGACAAGTACGCGCCGGCCGAAGCCGCGATCAATGCGCGTCGCCTGGTCCAGCAGCACAAGGTGCCGGCCGTGTTCGTGCCGCACTCGGGCGGCATCTTCGCGCTGCAGGCATTCAACGAACAGGAGAAGTTCCTGGTCATGGCGTACTCGAGCGTGCCGCGCATTACCGATGCCGGCAACAAGCTGACCATCCGCATCCCGCCCGCGTACACGGGCTATATCGATCCGTTCGTCAAGGCGCAGATGAAGCGATACGGGAAGAACGTCGCGCTGGTGCCGGCCGATCACGACTACGCCAAGGCGTGGGTGCAGGCCTTCGTGCCCGCATGGGAAGGCGCGGGCGGGAAGGTCGTCGGCAACAATCCGATGTCGTACACCAAGGCCACGGATTTCTACACGGGCGTCTCGCGCGCCATCGCGGACAAGCCCGACGTGATGTTTATCGGCGGCCCGTCGGAGCCGACCGCGCTGGTGGTCAAGCAGGCGCGCGAGCTCGGCTTCAAGGGTGGCTTCATCATCATGGATCAGGCCAAGATGGACGAGATGGCCAAGGTCACCAACGGCCTGGCGATGCTCGAAGGCTCGATCGGCGTCATGCCGCTCGTCAGCGACGCGCGTCCCGTCACGCAGGCGTACAACACGCGCTATCGCAAATCGCACGACAACAAGGACGCCACCACCGAGATGTCGCTGAACTACACCGCGGTGTATGCGCTGGTCGGCGCCATGAAGCTCGCCAACAGCACCAGCGACGCCACGGCAATCCGCGCGAAGATGGCCGACGCGTTCAAGGCGCTGCCGAAGGACGCGAACCCGAACGAGGTGGAAGGCCTCGACGCCAGGGGCGGCACCGTCGCCGATACCGTGGTGGGCTGGGTGCAGAACGGCAAGATCCAGCCCGTGCGGCTGTCGGAGCTCGCAAAGTAATACATGGAGGGAAAGACCGGCATCAGCCGGCTGGCGGTAGCAGCAGAGAAAGAGAGAGAGAGAGAGAGAGAGAAGAACCGGGCGCCACGCGAGTGGCGTCCTTTTTTTTTTCGTACCCGGGTAAATATTACTAAGGGTTTTCCACTAGCTGCCGTAAACATCCCCATGTCTATGACCAGCGGGAAACCGTCATGCTGAAGAACCTTTCGATCCGCACCGGACTGTCGATGGTGACAGCCCTCTTCCTCGCGCTCGTGCTCATCGTGGGCGCCTGCGCATTCGTGGCGTTGCAACGCTCGGGCAACGCGCTCAACGCGATGTACAAGCAGGACATGGTCGCCATGACCGCGCTGGGCCGCAGCTCCGAGATGCTGCTGCGCTGCCGCTCCGCCAAGAACCGCTACCAGACGCTGACCGGCGACGGTCAGGATGCCGCCGCGGCCAAGCAGCTGGCCGCCGCGCGCGAGTACTGCGCCGAATCGCAGAAGGAATGGGACGCCTTTGCGGCCGTGCCGGCCACCGGCGAAGGCAAGACGCTGCTCGACGACGCCAACGCCAAGCACAAGGCGATGATGGAGAAGGGCATCATGCCCGAGTTCGGTGCACTGGAGGCCAAGGACTTCGATGGGTACACGCGTATCCAGCTCGAGTTCAGCAGCCCGCTCTACAAGCAGGTGGACGAGCTGTCGAAGCCGCTGCAGCGCTATACGGCCTTGCGCGCGCAGGAGCGCCACGCGGCAGCCGAGCATGACACGCGCATCGTCAATATCGTGCTGGGCCTCTGCGCGCTGGCCGCGCTGGTCATCAGCCTGGCGCTGCGCGCGGCGATGACGCGCCTGGTCGTCAAGCCCATCGCCTCGATGGCGGAGGACATGGCCCGCATCGCCGGTGGCGACCTGCGTGCCTCGACGCACTCCACGCACGGCCAGGACGCCTACGGCGACAACGAGATCGGGACGCTGCAGCGCGCGCTGGCCAGCATGCAGCACGAGCTGTCCGATACCGTGCGCCATATCCGCCAATCCGCCGACACGATCACGGGCGCCGCCGCGGAGATCGCCAGCGGCAATATGGACCTGTCCGCGCGCACCGAGCAGCAGGCGGCCTCGCTCGAGGAAACCGCCGCGAGCATGGAGCAGATCAGCGGTACCGTGAAGCTCAACGCCGACAACGCCTTGCACGCGGCCACGCTGGCGAACGACGCATCGGACAAGGCCACGCAGGGCAGCGAGGTCGTGAGCCGCGTCATCTCGACCATGGACGAGATCTCGCAGAGTTCGGCCAAGATCGCGGACATCATCGCGATCATCGAGGGCATTGCCTTCCAGACCAACATCCTCGCGCTCAACGCCGCCGTGGAAGCCGCGCGTGCCGGCGAACAGGGCCGCGGTTTCGCGGTCGTGGCCGGCGAGGTGCGCAGCCTCGCGCAGCGCTCGTCCACGGCGGCCAAGGAAATCAAGGAGCTGATCGACCGCTCGGTGGATCGCGTGCACGCCGGCTCCGGCTACGTGCAGCAGGCTGGCGTGGCAATGAACGACGTCACGCAGGCCGTGCATAACGTCACGCAGATCATGCGCGAGATCTCCACCGCGTCCGCGGAGCAAAGCCGTGGCATCGGCCAGGTTGCCACGGCCGTCACGCAGATGGATGGCGTGACGCAGCAGAACGCCGCGCTGGTCGAGGAAGCCGCCGCCGCCGCGCGCTCGCTCGACGAACAGGCGCGCATGCTCAAGGACGTGCTTTCCACCTTCGTCGTCGACGAGGCCAGCCGCGCGAAGACGTCGCGCGCGCATCCGCAACTGGCCGCGCCGCGGCTGCACGCGCTCGCTCACTGAAGTTGCACTGATCGACGCCGACACAATCGGCGCCGTCAGAAGCGACCGCGTTTTCGTCTTCCGCGCCATATCATGGGTGCATTGCCCATGGCATCGCGGGAGACGGCATGGCATCGACAAGAAAAGAAACCACGCTCTCCGCGCTGTGCCGCGGCATCTTGCTGGCACCTTCGCTGGCACTGTCACTGCCATCGTCGATCGCCGAGGCCGCCGCGATTGCCGTCACCGACGGATCGACGCAGACCGTCGATGGCGGGACCTACGACGGCACGCTGAGAGACCCCGCCCTGCTTGCCGCGAACCGGGGCAGCACGCTCGTTGCCAATGGCGTCAGCGCCAGCAGTACCAACACGAGCGCCGTCATCGCCAACAACAGCGGCGTGATCCGACTGACCACTTCCGCCGTGCAGGCCGCCACCGCCAATGCGTTGCAGGCCACGCATCAGGGCCGCATCGAGGCCACCGACGTCAACGTGCAGGCCCTGGCGGCGAATGGCAGTGGCGCCGATGCCGAGCGAGGCGGCCATATCTCCGTCACGGGCACCATCGTATCGGGCGGCACGGGCCTGCTTGCCGCCGATCTCGGCTCCATCCGCAGCGGCGCCGATATCACCACCAGCGGCGAGAGCGCGTTCGGCGCCTACACGGCAGGCAACGGTGCGCGCATCACGCTGATTGGCGGCACGATCACGACGTCCGGCGCACGCGCCCACGGGGTCTTCGCCACGGGCGTGGACACCCGCATCGAGGGCACCGCGAATATCGTCACGAGCGGGATCGGCGCGGTGGGAGCGGTCGCGGAGTACGGCGGCACTATCGACCTGAGCGGCGCCAGCATCCGGACCACCGGCACGCAAGCCAACGGCGTCACCGCCACAGGGACCACCGGCCGGCTGTCGCTCGCCGACTCGACGGTCGTCACCTCGGGCATCGGCGCCGATGCCGCCGCGACGCTGGGCAACGGCACCCTGTCGATCGTCCGCAGCACGCTGCGCGCCACCGGCATCGATGCCGCCGCGCTGCGCCTGCGCGGCGGCGGTACGGTCGAGCTGCACGACACGACGCTCGTCAGCACACAGGCCAGCACGATCATGGCGGGCAGCGGCACCACCAACGTTTCGCTGTACAACAGCGTGGCCACGACGAACAACGGCACGTGGCTCGACGTTCGCGCGCTGGACCCGACGATGCCGGCGGTGGCGAATATCCTTGTGGACGGCTCGACGATCCGCGGCGCGGCGGTCACCGACGCGGCCAACGTGCCCGCCACGTCCAATGTCACGCTGCGCAATGCCCAGTGGACCTTGACCGGCGACTCGGCCGTGACCACCCTGACCAACGCGGGCAGCACCATCCAGTTCGCGCCGGCAGCCGGCGGCTTTCGGACGCTGCAGGTCGCGAACTATGCCGGCAGCCATGGCACGCTGGCGCTCAACACCTATCTGGGCGCGGACGGATCGCCGTCGGACCGGTTGCTCGTCAATGGCGGTACGGCATCCGGCAATTCGCTGCTGCGCATCGCCAATGCAGGCGGCCCGGGCAGCGTCACCACGGGCGACGGCATTCTGGTCGTCGGCACGGCCAACGGCGGCACCACCGCGCCCGGCGCGTTCGCGCTCGGCGCGCCCGCGGTCGGCGGTCCGTACGAATACACGCTCTACCGCGGCAGCCTCGATGGCACCCAGCCCGACAACTGGTACCTGCGCTCGTTCCTGTCCTGCACCGACCCCAACGTACCCGCCCCGCCCTGCCCGGCGCCCCCCACGCCCCCGCAGCCGCGCTATCGGCCCGAGGTCTCGCTCTACGCCGCCATCCCGTCCGCCGCGCTGCAGTTCGGCCGCACGCTCATCGACTCGTTCCACGAACGTGCCGGCGACCAGGCAATGCTGCGCGGACGCACGGACCTCGCATCGCGCGCGGGACCGGGCGGCGCGTGGGGCCGGCTCATCGGCATGCGCGGCTCGCGCGATGGCGCCGCCAATGGCATCTACGGCAGCGGCCCCAGCTACGACTACAGCTTCACGGGCGCGCAGATCGGCATGGACCTGTGGCGCCGCGCGGGCGAGACCGGTCATCGCGATACGGCCGGTGCATATGCGGCCATCGGCCGCGCGAGCGTCGATGTGACCAACTTCGATGGCCAGGGCGCCGGCAAGGATACGCTCGACGGCTACACGTTCGGGGGGTACTGGACCCACTATGGCCCCGGCGACTGGTATGTGGATGGCGTGCTGCAGTACACGTGGTACGACGTGCAGGCCAACGGCAATCGCGGCCTGCCCGAGCTCTCGACCAACGGCTTTGCCATCGCCACGGCCGCCGAGGGGGGCTTGCCCGTGCGGATCGGCACGGACTGGGTGGTCGAACCGCAGGCGCAGATGGTGTACCAGTGGGTCAACCTGCACGATGCGACCGATGCCGGGGCTCGCATCGCGTTCAGCGACGCGCAGTCGCTGGCCGGCCGC
Source organism: Cupriavidus pauculus (assembly GCF_008693385.1). Classification (NCBI taxonomy): domain Bacteria; kingdom Pseudomonadati; phylum Pseudomonadota; class Betaproteobacteria; order Burkholderiales; family Burkholderiaceae; genus Cupriavidus; species Cupriavidus pauculus. The sequence continues at coordinate 2,579,572 of NZ_CP044067.1, read as the reverse complement.
CTCGGCGTGCGCCTCGCGCGCACGTGGACGCGCGGGAGCGCGGCCGCGCCGCGCGAAGTCACCGCATGGGCGCGCGTGAGTGCATGGCACGAGTTTCTCGGCGATCCGAAGACGCGGTTCTCGTCCTCGCTCGGCAGCATTCCGTTCCGCGCCGACACCGCGGGCTCGTGGGGCGAGATCAAGCTGGGCGTGACCGGCGAGGTCGCGCGCAATGCGTTCGTGTTCGTGAGCGTGGGATATCAGCGCGGCTTCGACGGTTCACGCGAGGCGTGGGACGGCAAGATCGGCGTGCGCGTGAACTGGTAAATCGGGGTTCGTACCAAGGCGGACGAGACGGGTGGACCCATCAGAATACCCATCGTTTCGTGCTATAAATTGCGGCGCGTACCCCGCCGTTCCCTCCCTCTCATGCCATGAGCCAAGATCCGTCCACGAGCGCACCCCAGAGCCCACTTCAGGCCGCCTTTCTGAAGCACCCTTCCACGCTGGCACCTGCCGAGCGCGCGCCCGGCGAGGACGACGGCACGGTCTATCGCGCGCTGCTCGAGTCCACCAAGGCCATTCCGTGGCGCATCGACTGGGCAACGATGACGTTCTCGTATATCGGTCCGCAGATCGGGCAATTGCTAGGCTGGGCGCCCGACAGCTGGCAGACCGTCAACGACTGGGCCGAGCGCATCCATCCGGACGACCGCGCGGCGGTAGTGGAGTTCTGCGTGGCGCAGTCGCAGGCCGGCGCCGACCACGAGGCCGACTATCGCGCGCTGAAAAGCGATGGCAGCTATCTGTGGATGCGCGACGTCGTGCACGTGGTACGCAACGCGCAAGGCGTGGAAGCGCTGGTCGGCTTTATGTTCGACATCAGCGAACGCAAGCGCATGGAAGAGCAGCTGGCGCAGGCGCAGCGCGAACTGGAGCGGTTGTCCTTTACCGATGGCCTGACCGGCATCGGCAACCGCCGCATGTTCGACAGCGCGATGTCCCGCGCCTGGAATGCGGCGCGCGAAGCCAGCGGCCCGATGTCGGTGATCCTCGTCGATATCGACTTCTTCAAGTCCTATAACGACTACTACGGCCACCTGCAGGGCGACGAATGCCTGAAGCAGGTTGCCGCGGTACTCGCCAGCGCGGCGGGCCCCGACCACTTCCTCGGCCGCTTCGGCGGCGAGGAGTTCGTCCTGGTACTCGGCAACACCGATGCCGACGCCGCGGTGCGCGTGGCCGAACGCTGCCGCGATCTGCTCGCGGAAGCAGGCATCCCGCACGTGCGCTCGCCGTACAACCAGTGCGTGACGGCAAGCTTCGGCGTGGGCACGATCCAGCCGACCGAACGCCACGACATGCCCGCGTTTATCAACCTCGTCGATGCCCAGCTGTACCACGCGAAGGACAATGGCCGAAACCGCATCGCCATCATCGATCGCGCCGGCATGCAGGGCGAGGCGTTCAAGTCGTACTCGCGCTGATCCCTCGCCGATCTACTTCTCGTTCACCGCCAGCTCCGGCGTCGCCACGTCCATCGCGGACTTGCGGCCGGAGTGGGCGCGCCAGGCGGACCACGTCACGCCGATCAGCAGCAACGCCGATGCCACGACGAACGTGCAGCTGATGGGGCGCTGCAGGAACACCATCATGTCGCCACGCGACAGCAGCAGCGACCGGCGGAAGTTTTCCTCGACCATCGGACCTAGCACGAAGCCCAGCAGGATCGGCGCGACCGAGAACTCCAGGTAGATCAGCAGCGCGCCGATCAGGCCGAACGCGAGCACCTCCCAGATCTGGAACAGGCTGCTCTGCGTGCTGAACACGCCCACCGCGATAAAGAACATCGCCGACGGGAACAGGTAGCGATATGGCACCTGCAGCAGCTTCACCCACACGCCGATCATCGGCACGTTGAGGATCATCAGCAGCACGTTGCCGATCCAGAAGCTCGCGATCAGGCCCCAGAAGATATCGGGGTGGTCGCTGATGAGCTGCGGTCCCGGCGTGATGCCCTGGATCATCAGCGCGCCGAGAATCAGCGCCATCACCGCGTCGCCCGGAATGCCGAGGCTCATCGTCGGGATAAAGTCCACCTGCGTCTTCGAGTGCGACGACGCCTCCGGCGACGCCACGCCCGCGATCATGCCCGTGCCGAACTTCTCCGGCGTCTTGGAGATCTTGCGCTCCAGCGCGTAGGCCACGAACGTCGTGATGGTCGGTCCCGTGCCCGGCATCGCGCCGAACAGTGTGCCGATGCCGGTGCCGCGCACCATCGGCCAGAACGCCTGCTTCAGCTCGGCCAGCGACGGACGCATGTCGCGAATGCGCAGCTTGGTCTTCGTCGTGACCGCGCTCATGCGATTGACGTTGAGGATGAAGTCCGCCACACCGAACAGGCCCATCGCGATGGCGACAAGCTCGAGGCCATCGCTGAGCTCGGGAATATCGAGCGCGAAGCGGAACGTGCCCGTGTTCACGTCGGTACCGACCACCCCGCACAGCAGGCCGAACAGCGTCATCGCCACGCCCTTGAGCGGGGAACCGCGCGACATCGTCGAACCCGCGAGCAGGCCCAGCAGCATGATCGAGAAGATCTCGGCCGGACCGAACTTGAACGCGATGGTCGTCAGCAGCGGCGATGCGAAGATCATCACGAGAATGCCGACCGATGCGGCAAAGAACGAGCAGATCATCGTGATGCCGAGCGCCGTGCCGCCCTTGCCCGCGCGCGTCATCGGATACCCGTCGAGACAGGTCACCGCGTGCGGGGGATGCGAAGGCAGGTTCAGCAGGATGGCGCCGATCGCGCCGCCGTACTGCGAGCCGTAGAAAATGCCGGCAAGCATCAGGATGGCGGGCACCGGATGCATGACATACGTCAGCGGCAACAGGATGGAGATTGCCGATAGCGCGCCCATGCCGGGCAGCACGCCGATCAGGTTGCCGACGAGCACGCCGAAGAACGACCACATCAGGTTCGTGCCCTGGAAGGCGACACCGAACCCGAACCACAAATCATGCAATGCACTGGAAACCATGACGGTCAGCCTCCCCAGGTGAACAACGGCAGCTGCAGTTGCAGTGCCCACCAGAACACCACCGCGGCAACCACGCACATCGCTGCCGCGAGAACGAAGGCCTGCTTGATGGAGTTGCTGCGGTCACCGAGCGCCGAGATAAAGACGATCGCGAACGTCGCGGGAATCATGCCGCCGTACTTGCCGAGCAGCAGGAACGCGAGCGTGCCGAGCACGATGCAGACCGTGCCGCGCAGATCGGGGGCGCCATGCGCGTGGCCGTGGCCGCCGGACTGCGGCGCATCGGCCGGCGTCTTGTCGTTGCGCGCGGACATCGCGATGAGCACGCCGACGAATGCCAGCAGCGCACCCACGGAGACCGGGAAGAATCCGGGCCCCATCTGGCGCAGCGAGCCGGTGTGGTACTGCAGGCCGGCGTAGACCGCGGCGAGGCCGACGAGCACCATCAGGGCGCCGCCGTAGTAGTCCTTTTTGAAACGGGGGGAAGTTGTATGGGGGGACGAAGCGGAAGTGGGGGGACTGCTCATCGGGTCTCCTGCGTATCAAAACCCCGGCACCTTGCAATGGCGTTATGCGGGGGTCACAGGAATCTACAAGTCCGTTCTTCCAATCGCCTTTCTGGCAACTTGCGGCCAGCTTTCAACGTGTATCACGTTGTGATCTATTCGATTCAGGGGAGGGGGTGCTAGGTGAAATCCCTAGGCTCACCCCCTGCCCCGATTCATATCGACAGCTTCGGATAGTCCTTCGCGGCGATCTGCTTGCCGATGCTCTCGAGGTCGAGACCTTCGGTATTGCCTAGTAACACGTAGCCGAGCTTTGCTTGTCTCCATGTCACGACATGCATTGCATCGACACGGTTCGCGGTGACGGCCTGATCGTCCTTCGGCTCGGCCAGCACGCACAGCGAAATCGGCGGACCGTCCTTCGGCAGATAGACCAGCTGCACGAGCGCCTTGCCGCGGAACCGCAGCCGCGCCACGGACTTGAGCTCGAGCCCGGCCTTGCTGAGATCCGGCACGTCGATATCGAGCTTGTCCTTCTCGCGCGCGTCATCGACGAACTGCGTCAGGTGCCGCGCATCGACGTCGGGCATATAGGCCACGCTGTCCCGCGTGTAAAGCTGCTGGTAGTCCATCGCCGCCTTGACCCACGGGGCGAACGTGTTGCTCGCCACCGTGATCGGCGCGGTCGGCGTGCTGGCGCCACCGGCCACGGTCGTCGGGGCGGGGCCCACGGCGCTGCCGGGCAGTCCGCCGCGAATGACGAGACCCGCGCCGAAGGCGCCGGCCATGCAGGCGGCCGCAAGCCATACCGGCATGCCGCGTCGCCTCTGGCGTTCGGCGTCGAGGCTGCGGACGTTGGTCTCTTCGATGGCCTGGGCGGCGGGGGCGCCCTGCTCCCGGTGCGCGGCGACGAGCGCCTCGATATTGCGCGTCAGCGACTCGGGAACCGGCGGGACCGCCTGCGCGGCAAACGCGCCGGCATAGTCGAGCTTCGATGCCTCGAACAGCGCCAGCATCGCGGCCGCTTCCGGGTCGCGGGCCACGAGCGCCTCCACCTCGGCGCGCTGCGCGGGGGGCAGCTCGCCATCGGCATAGGCCATCAGCAACGTTTCGTCGATAGTCATGCGATCGACCCCCTGCCGTTGTCCGCGCCGCTCGTGGCGCGGGCCGAAGCCTTGCCGCCGAAATGCGCGCCAATCGCCTGCCGCGCGCGCGACAGGCGGCTCATGACCGTGCCGATGGGCACACCGATGGCTTCCGCCGTCTCCTGATAGCTGAGTCCTTCCACCGCGACGAGCAGCATCACTGCACGCTGGGCTTCGGGCAGGCGCTTGAACGCGTCGATGATCTGCCCGTGCATCACCTGTTCCTCCGGGGTCTGGCCGGCCGGGTCGGCCACGTTCTCGACGAACTGGTCATCCCATTCCATGCTCGCGCGGCTCCGTACCGTGCGCGCGCGCAACTCGTTGATCCATACGCTATGGACGATCGAAAACATCCAGCTCAGCGCCGCCGTTCCCGGCTGCAGCTGGTCCGCGCGTTCCAGCGCGCGGACGCAGGCACGCTGCACCAGGTCTTCCGCGTCATGCTTGTCCCCGGTCAGCCGCAGTGCGAAGGCCCATAGCCTCGGCAGCATCCCTGGCAGCATGTCCGGTAATTGTGCACCGGTCATCGACGTCGTTCCCCCCGCTTGTATCGCGCGCAGCATAGCACGACGCCGCGCGGTGAAAGCACCGCGCGCCGCGGGTGACCGGGGCGCGCTGGGTGCGCTACGGCCCTATCCAAAACAGCCGTCGAGCGCGAATTATTCCATCGCCGCGCAAGAAAAATGGCGACGTTCTTTCACGTTCGCACGGCGCGCACCCGAACCGGAAATTCATGAGCCGTCATTGGAATAAGCACCGTGCACCGCGCGTTATGCGGACATGTGTACTTATTTTCGATCCGCATCATGAAGCCTTCCACATCCTCCACGTCCTCCCTCGCCGCGTCCCATGCGCTGCCGCACGAAGCGGCCGGCCAGTACACGCGCGTCGCCATGCTGCTGCACTGGTCCGTCGCGCTGCTGATGATCGCCAACGTCGTGCTCGGCCTGACCACGTCACGGCTGCCCGAGGGCGCGCTCTCCGGAGACATGCTCCGGCTGCTGATCGACACCCACAAGTCCATCGGCATCACCGTGCTCGCGCTCTCGATCGTGCGCGTGATCTGGCGCGCGACCCACCACCCGCCACCGCTGCCGAATGCGATGGGCGCGTGGGAACGCCTGATGGCGCATGCCGTGCACGCGGGCCTTTACGCGCTGATCTTCCTGCTGCCGCTTTCCGGCTGGATGCACGACTCCGCGTGGGTCGCGGCAGCCTCGCACCCGATGTACCTGTTCGGCGTGGTGCCGTGGCCGCGCATCGGCCCGATCATGCAGCTCGCCCCGGATCTCAAGGAGATGCTGCATACGTGGTTCGGCACGCTCCACACCGCGTGCGGCTACGCGCTGTATGTCCTGCTGGGCCTGCACGTGCTGGGCGCGCTCAAGCACCAATGGATCGACAGACATCCGGTGCTGTCCCGGATGTTGCCGTGAAGGAGTACCACCCCATGCTGCACGTCAAACTCAACGATTATTCCCGCAAGTACGCCCTGGATCTCGCCCTCGCGCATTCGTCCTCGCGCATCGCGCCGCCGCGCACGCCGTGGACGAGCATCGCGATTCATGGGCTCGTCTTCGCGGTGTGGGGCCTGTTGTTCGCGCGGGCGTTCTATCTGGAAGGCATGCTCGCGTGGTCGGTGGGCATGGCGTACGTCGGCTACGACACGCTGCTGCTGGCCTTCGTCGCGTGGCAAGCGCGCGCACTGCGCTGGCCCGCGCGGCACGAGGTCGAGCACAGCGTGCTGAAGCCGCGTTCGCTGGCGGTGATCGTCGCCGCGCACAACGAGGCGGCCGCGCTGCCCATCACGCTGCATTCGCTATTCGGGCAGACGCGCGCGCCGGACGAGATCGTGATCGCCGACGACGGCTCGACCGACGGCACGGCCGCGCTGCTGATGTCCCGCTACGGGCTGGTCCAGCCCGAGGAAGGCGAGATCAGCGCGCCCTCCCCGCGCTATCCCACGCTGCGCTGGCTGCGGCTGCCGCATGGCGGCAAGGCATGTGCGCTCAATGCTGCGCTGGTCGAGCTGCGCAGCGAGACGTTCATGACCGTCGATGCCGATACGCTGCTCGATGCCGATGCCTGCGACGCCATGACACGCGCGTTCGCACGCTCGTCGCGGCTCGTCGCCGCAACGGGACTGCTGACGCCGGTCTGCGCGCGCACGGCGGGCGGCCGCTTCTTCGAATGGTTCCAGAGGTACGAGTACATCCGCAACTTCGTCTCGCGCTTTGCGTGGGCGCGCGCCGATGGACTGCTGCTGGTATCGGGGGCGTTCGCGTGCTATCGCCGCGACGCGGTCGTGGAGGTGGGTGGGTTCGATCCCAAATGCCTCGTCGAGGATTACGAACTGATCCATCGCCTGCGCCGCCATGCGGCCATGCGCGAACGGGACTGGGACGTGCAGGTGGTGGGGGAAGCGCGCGCGACGACGGACGCGCCGGGCACGCTGCGCGCGTTCCTGCGCCAGCGGCGCCGGTGGTTCGCGGGTTTTCTGCAAACCCAGTACTGGTATCGCGAGATGACGGGCAATCGCCGCTACGGGAGGCTCGGCCTGATGATGCTGCCGGTCAAGGCGTTCGACACGATGCAGCCGATCTACGGCGTCACGGCGTTCGGGCTGCTGCTCGCGTTCCTGATCGACGGCCAGTTCACGATCGCGCTGTCCGCGCTGGGCGTGATCGGCGGCAAGATCGCGATCGACCTCGCGTTTCATGCATGGTCGATCCATCTGTACCGCCGCTGGAGCGGCGATACCCATCGCACGGGCGTGCTGCGCGCGCTGCTGGCATCGATCCTGGAGCCATTCACGTTCCAGCTGATGCGGCACGGCGGCGCCGCCATCGGCTGGTTCCACTTCTTCGGCCATCTGCTGGGCCGCCGCCAGACCTGGGGCGTGCAGCAGCGGACCGGCATCGTGCAGGGGAACGTGGACGGATCAGGCCGCTAGCGCGGGATCGGCGCGAGGGTAGTCGGTCAGGCCGCGCGCGTTGCCGCCGAACAGCGTATCGCGATCGTGCTCGGCCAGCGGCACGCCATGGCGCAGCCGCGCGGGCAGATCGGGATTCGCCACGAACGGCCGGCCGAACGCGACCAGATCCGCCCACCCTTCCGCCAGCGCGGCCTCCGCGCGGTCGGCCGTATAGCGGCCGGCGTAGATCAGCACGCCCGGATACACCTCGCGCAGCTGGCGCTTGAAGGCGATGGGCATGTCGGGCGCGTCGTCCCAGTCGGCCTCCGCGATATGGATATAGCCCACGCCGATCTGGCCGAGCAGGCGCGCGGCTTCGGTGTAAGTCGTCACCGGGTCCGCATCGACGCAACCGTTCAGCGTGGTCAGCGGCGCCAGGCGGATACCGACGCGGCGCGCATCGCCGGTGCCCTCGACCAGCGCACGGGCCACCTCGTCGAGAAAGCGCAGGCGGTTCGGCAGCGAGCCGCCGTACGCATCGGTGCGATCGTTGGCTTTGGAGTCGATGAACTGGTTGACGAGGTAGCCGTTGGCGGCGTGCAGTTCCACGCCGTCGAAACCCGCTTCCATCGCGTTGCGCGCGGCCTGCCGATACTGCTCGACCACCCCGGCAATCTCTTCGACGCGCAATGCGCGCGGTCGTGCGGCCTGCACGAAGCCGGGACGGCCGTCGGCTTCCGCCACATACACCTTGACGCCCTCGGCCTGGATCGCCGAGGACGAGACGGGCGACTCGCCGCCGAGCAGGCTCTCGTGGCTCAGACGGCCGACGTGCCACAGCTGCGCGAAGATCCGTCCGCCCGCGGCGTGCACGGCATCGGTCACGAGACGCCAGCCTTCGATCTGCGCGGGCGTCTGGATGCCCGGGGTCCATGCATAGCCCTTGCCCAGCGGCGAGATCCACGTGCCTTCGCTGACGATGAGGCCCGCCTGCGCGCGTTGCGCGTAGTACTCGGCCATCAGCGCGTTGGGTACATCGCCGGGCTGACTCGCACGGGAGCGGGTCATCGGCGGCATCACGATTCGGTTGGGGAGTGTCAGGTCGCCCAGTTGCAGGGGCTGGAACAGCTTGTCGGCGTGCATGGTGTCGTCTTGGGAAAGCAATCGGATGGGTGCATTGTCGATGCCCGGTGCTTTCCCAAAAACCCGCCCGCACGCGAATGATTCTTGCGGTGACGGCAAGAATGAACGAAGAAGCGTCAGCGCGGCGGCGCCACCCCGGCCCCCTCGATCCCATGCCGCCGCAACGCGTCGGCCACGAACCCCGACGCCTTCATCTCCTCGATATACGCGGTAAGCCACGCCTGCGCCGCGGCATGCGCCTTCGGCACACCCATGGCCTGCTCGATGACCATGAAGCGTCCCGGCAGCACGCGCACACCGCCCACGCGCTTCGCATCGGCCTCCAGCTGCTGCCGCACGCCGGCGGCCACATCGAGCCGCTGCGCGAGGAACATATCGGTGACGGCCGGCGAGGTCGGCGCGCGCACGAGCGTCGCGGCCCGGACCTCCCGCGTGAGGTACAGATCGTAGGCACTGCCCTTGCCCACCACCACCCGCGTTCCCGCGCGATCGACGTCCTCGTTGCGCTGCAGCGGCGAATCGTTGCGCACGAGGTAGGCACCCTCGATGATCACGTACGGCGCGGTATAGGCGAGGTCCTTGCCGCGCACGGGGTCGATCGCGACGAACGCGACGTCCACCTGCCCCGTGCGCACGGCCTCCACCACGTTCCCCGCCGAGTTGAACGGCACGAGCTCGATGGGCAAGCCGAGCCGCCGCGCGGCCTCGCGCGCGAGGTCCACCGAAACGCCCTTGACCTGCCCGTCCGGACCCCGCCCCGCCAGAATCGGATTGCCGAGGTTGATGGCCGCGCGCATCTTGCCGGTCCCGCCCAGCTCGGCCGCCGCGTCACGCTGTCGCGTGCCGGCGCCGGACGCGCAGGCGCCGAGCCCCGCCGCCAGCCCGATGGCGATGCCCGATGCGCAGATCATTCGTCGCTGGCGGTCCATCAGAAGTCCACCTTCTGGCCCGGCTCCGGCACGATCACGCTGGTACCGGTCACGCCCAGCGCGGCATTGAACTCGGCCGGCGTGCCGCGCAGCAGCGGAAACGTCTGGTAGTGGATCGGAATCGCATACTTCGGCTTGATCATCTCGCGCACCGCGCTGGCCGCTTCCTGCGGCCCCATCGTGAAGTGCCCGCCGATCGGAATCATCACGAGGTCAGGCTTGTAGCGCTCGCCGATCAGACGCATGTCGCCGAACAGGCCGGTATCGCCCATGTGCCAGATCTTGAAACCGTTCTCGAGTTCGATGATGTAGCCCACGGGTTCGCCGCCGTAGTGGGTCTCGTCCTTGTTCGTGGCCGGGTTCTTCCAGACCAGTTCCGACGAATGCTCGGCATGCACGGCGGTGATCTTCACCCCATTGGGCCCGAACGGCATGATCGTGCCGCTCTTGCCGAACCGTTGCGCGAGCGCGGGCGGCACCATCTCCAGCGACACCAGCGCCTGCCCCATGCCGCCGCCGTTCCAGATCGGCGCGTTGTTCAGCTTGGCCAGCGCGGGCGCATCGGCCAGATGGTCGTTGTGCGCATGCGTGACGAGAATCAGATCGACCTTGCCCAGCGCGGACAGGTCTTTGTACGCGGCCGGCGTCTTCGGATTGGTGACGAGCCACGGGTCGATGACGATGACCTTGCCGCCCGGCGTCGTGATGCGCGTGGCGGCCTGGCCGAGCCAGAGCACCTCGGCCTTGCCCGCGGCGATCTTGCCCGGTGGCTGCGGCTGCGGCACCGCACCGGTCGTCGCGGTCGTGGCGCAGCCGGACAGCAGGGCTACGGCGGAAGCAATGCAAAGCAGGCTGCGTCTGATCATCGTTCGTCCTCGTTTCTTGTTTCGATAGGGGCAACGCTCCGCGAGTATTTGCATCGGCAAGTGGCCTGTCAACCGCGTGTAACGGTTCGAAATATGCAGAGGCCGCTCGCTTGACAGACACGAATCTCCCGACCAATACTTCCGTCATTGCATTCGCTATACGCACATATGTGCGCACAGCGCACTACGACAACGACAAGGACAGGGAGATTTCACGATGACGGCGCCAGACGGGCAGCGACTGACACTGCACCACGCCGGCACGACGCGCGCCCCCGTGCTCGTCCTCGGCAATTCGCTGGGTACCGATCGCCGACTCTGGGCCGCCACCGTTGCGGCACTCGGCGCGGACTTCCATATCGTCTGCTTCGACGCCCCAGGCCACGGCGGGCAGGCGGAGTTCACTCACATGGGCCAGGACGCGACGCTCGGCGACCTCGGCACCGCCCTGCTGGACGCGCTCGACGCGGCCGGCATCGGCACGTTCCGCTACTGCGGGGTATCGATGGGCGCGGCCATCGGCATCGAGCTCGCGCTCGCGGCGCCGCACCGGCTGGAGGCGCTCGTACTCGCCAACACGGCCGCGCGGTTCGCGCCCAATGCGGAGGCCCGCCAGTTCTGGGAGGCGCGCATCGACAAGGCCCGCGCCGCGGGGACCGCCGCGATCGCCGAGGCCACGGTCGCGCGATGGCTCACGCCCGCCCACGCCGGGCGCCAGCCGGCCCTGCACCGGTCGCTCGTCGAGATGTTCGGCGCGACCACGGTGGCGGGCTATGCCGCCTGCGCAAGCGCCGTGATGCGCTTCGACCGGACCGCGGCGCTCGCGGCGATCGATGTGCCGACGCTCGTCATCGCGGGCACCGAAGACCTCGCCACGCCACCCGCGCTCGGTCAGGCCCTGCATCGCGCAATCTCCGGCAGCCGCTACCTCGAACTCCCCGTGGCCCACCTCGCCCCGCTGGGCGCACCCGAAGCCTTTCACACGGCCGTGCGCGCCTTTCTTGCTTCCCCCACCGTTTTTTCCCCAACCTTTCCACTCTGAACATGGCAGACGAAAGAACCGAGATCGACGCGGCATGCCGCGACGTGCTGGACCGCTTCATGGCAGCGCTCAACGCACACGATGCCGACGCGATGGACGCGTGCATGCACTTTCCGCACGTGCGTTTCGCGGGCGGCAACATCAAGGTGTACGAGGCCGCCGGCAGCAACCCGATGGACCTCTTCCAGAAACTGCGCGACGAGGACGACTGGCGCTACAGCACGTGGCGCGAGCGCGAGCTCGTGCAGTTCGGGGGCAACAAGGCGCATGTCGCGCTCAGCTACACGCGCTTTCGCGGCGACGGCTCGGTGATCGGCGTCTATGCATCGCTCTACGTCCTCACGCGTGTCGACGGCCGCTGGGGCATCCAGATGCGCTCGAGCTTCGGTCCCTGAAACCCGGTCCCTGACAAAGCCAACCCAGTGAGGAGACAAATCGTGAAAACACTCGTCAAGACCACCCTGCTCGCGGCCTCGACGCTGGCCGCCACATGGATCGCGGCCGCCCCGGCGCACGCCGCGGACTTCCCCAACGGCCCCGTACGCCTCGTCGTACCCTTCCCGGCCGGCGCCGCATCCGACGTCATCGCACGCGCACTTGCACGATCGGCCGCCGCAAAGCTCGGCCAGCCGATGATCGTCGACAACAAGGCCGGTGCCGACGGGATGATTTCGGCGACCGAAGTCGCGCGGGCCAAACCCGACGGCCAGACGCTGCTGTTCGGCACCAACAGCGCGTTCTCGGCATCGCCCGCGCTGCGGCTCAAGCTGCCGTACGACCCGGTAAAGAGCTTCGCGCCGATCACGGAGCTCGGCCGCTATACGTTCTTCCTCTATGTGAACGCGGCCAGCCCCGCGAAGACGCTGCCGGAATTCATCGCCTATGCGAAGGCGCATCCGGGCAAGCTCAACTACGCCACCGGCAACACCACGGCGCTCGTCTCCTCGCTGCAGTTCAATGCGATCTCGAACATCGACCTCGTCTCCGTGGCCTACAAGGGCGAACCGGCCGCGATCGTCGATCTGCTCGACAACCGCGTGCAGATGATGTTCGGCAATCCCACGCTGGGCCTGACGCACCTCGCCTCGGGCAAGCTGCGCGTGCTGGCCACCACGTCCGAGGCCCGCAGCCCGCTGTTGCCCGACGTGCCGACGATGAAGGAAGCCGGCGTCAAGGGATTCACCATCACGTCGTGGGCAGGGTTGTTCGCCCCGGCCGGCACACCGGAGCCCGCGCTGACGAAAGTCCGTGAAGCATTCACCGCGGCGATGAAAGATCCGGAGGTGCTGGCCGTACTGGAGAAGCAGGGCTTCACGGCGACGCCGTCCACGCCGGCGAGCCTTGCAAAGCTCGTGGACGAACAGCTCGTGCGCTATCGCACCACCATCCGTGCGGCGGGCATCCAGGCGGAATGAGCGGGGGCATCGTCGCGGAAGGCGTGCGCTAGAATAGCCGCGTCCTTTGTGCTCCCTCCCCCTTTGTCCATGGTTCCGGATTCCGACAACCCGATCGGCCCCAACGCGATCGGCTCCAACAACTTTGTCGACTCGTTCGCGAGGGGGCTCTCCGTGATCGAGGCGTTCGGCGACGATCGCGCGGAACTCACGCTGTCGGAAGTGGCCGAGGCGGCCAACGTCAGCCGCGCGGCCGCGCGGCGCCTGCTGCTGACGCTGTGCCATCTCGGCTACGCTACGCAGCAGGGCCGCATCTTCCGGCTTACGCCGAAGGTCATGCGGCTCGGCTATTCGTATCTGTCGGGGCTGACCGTGGCGGAGATCGTGGAACCCTACGTCGTGGCGGTGGCCGAGAAGACCGGCGAGTCGTGCTCGGTCTGCGTCCTCGACGACCTCGACGTGGTGTACGTCGCGCGCGCGTCCACGCGGCGCGTGATGTCGCTGAATCTGTCGGTTGGCACGCGCCTGCCCGCATGGGCCACTGCCCACGGACGCCTGCTGCTCGCGGCGCTCGACGACGCGACGCTCGACGACCGTCTGCGCCGCAGCGATGTGCGGCCCTACACGCCGCAGAGCACGACGGACCGGGAGAAGCTTCGGGAAGCGATCGTGCGGACGCGCGATCAGGGTTACTGCTTCGTGAACCAGGAGCTCGAGTCGAGCCTCGTCGCGCTGGCCATGCCCTTGCGCAACCGCGCGGGCGACGTCATCGCGGCCATCAACCTCGCGGGGCACGCCCAACGGCTCTCGGAGGAACACATGATGCAGGCGTTCTTCCCGATCCTCGAGGCCACGGCCCGCGATATCAACGACGCGCTGCGCGCGCGGCAGTAACGCCCGGCCGTAACGCGCGGCCGCATTACCTCCGCATCAGGCCTGATCCTCGCCGTAGCGCTGGCCCAGCCGGCGCTCGATCTCTCGCACGGTTTCGAGCAGGCGTGGGCGAATTTCGTCGCGCAGGCGCGCCTCGGGAAAATACTGCGCCGCACCGGCCGCGCTCAGCGCCATCAGCGGCAGGCCGCGGCCCGGGTTCAGCGACGTCGCTACCGCATGCACCTCGCGCACCCAGTCTCCGACCGAATACGCGCACTGGCTCTGCTGGAAGTCCGCAATCGCGCCATCGATACCGCGCTGGATCTGCGGCCAGTTGCCTTCGTCGAGCGCGCGCAGCCGCTCCATCAGCCCGGTCCGCTCGCTCGGCGCCACGGCCGCCAGCAGCGCGCGGCCCGCGGCCGACGTGCCGAGCGGAATGCGCGAGCCGACGTCGAGGCTCAGCGTGACGATCGAGGTGCTGCGGCAGCATTCCAGATAGAGCATCGACAGCTGGTCGCGCGCGGACATCGCGATGACGGCGCCGGTCTCCGCCGCGAGCGCCTGCATCAGGGGCCGCGCCACCTGGCGCACGTCGAGGTTGGCGAGCATCGCGCTGCCGAGTGCGCCCGTGGCCGTTCCGAGCCGGTACTTGCCGGACTCCGGCACCACGTGCAGATAGCCGAGCTTCGTCAGCGTGTAGGTCAGGCGCGTGACCGTGGACTTCGGCAGGCGCGTGCGTTCGGCCAGTTCGTGATTGGCCAGAAAGCTGTCGCCGCTGCGAAACGCGCTCAACACCTCGAGCCCGCGCGCGAGGGCCGTGACGAAATGGCGATCCTGCGCAAGGTCGCCGGCAAGCGCGTCCTCGAGGTCGGCCCCCGCGTCCGCCTCGTCCTGCAAAGGCTGCGCGTCCGACCTGTCATTGCGTGGTTTCATGCTGGCGAAGTCCATGGCGGCGTGGCTCAAGAGGTCAGGAGGAAACGGGCGCTGGCCGAGCCGCGTCGGCCAGCGCCCTGAGTTCGTGCTTGCGTATTTTACCCGTGGGGGCGGCCGGCAATTGCGCGAGGAAGCGAATCTCCGACGGCACCTTGTACGGCGATAGCCGTTCGCGCAGGAAAGCGGCCAGCGTATCGGCATCGAGCACGGCGTTGGCGGCCAGCTCCACGAACGCGACCACCTCCTCGTTGTCCCGCACGTCGCGTCCCACGACGGCCGACTGGACGACCGCCGGATGGCAGTTGATTGCCTGTTCCACCTCCACCGGATAAACGTTGAAGCCGGACCGGATGATCAGCTCCTTGGTGCGGCCCACGACGAACAGCGCATCATCGTCGTCCTGCCGCGCCAGGTCGCCCGTATTGAACCATCCTTCGCCGTCGATGACCGCGCGCGTAAGTTCCGGCGAGCGATAGTAGCCAAGCATCAGCCCCGCGCCCCGCACCCATAGTTCGCCGACCTCGCCGCGCGGCACGGGCCGCCCCGCGGGATCGGCAGGGTCCACGATACGCACCTCGACGCCGGGCACGGGCTGCCCCACCGCGCAGTCCGTACGCGGCGCGTCGAACAGCGTCTGCGCGACCGTCGGTGCCATCTCGGTCAGGCCATAGCCGTTGTGCAGCGGCTGATGCATCAACGCTTCCGCGTTGGCCTTGAGCTCGGGCGTCAGCGGCGCGCCCGCGGTGCCCGCGAAACGCAGCGGCGTTCCCGCGAGCGACACCGCGTGGCGGCGGCACCAGTCCACGAGCTTCGCGTAGATGGCCGGCACACCGAGCAGGATCGTCACGCCGTCCGCCTTCAGCGCATGGACGAGGCGATCGGGCTGAAAGCGCTCTTCGAACACGATCGACGCGCCGCTCGACAGCGCGCCGAGCAATTGCGACGACAGCCCCACGATATGGGCCATCGGCAATACGCCATAGAAGCGGTCGGATGGCCCGAGCCGGCGAAGGCGCCGCGACAACTCGGCCACATGCAGCAGGCTCTCGTGACTGAGCATCACCCCCTTGGGGTCGCCCGATGTGCCGGACGTATAGATCAGCGCGGCCACCTGCCTGCGCGGATCGTCGTGCACGGGTTCCGCGATGGCGTCCGCGTTGAGCGGACCGACGCCGATCTGGCCGAGCAGGTGCCATGCCTGATCCTCGGCCCCGGCCCGGTCGGCATGCGCGCGCGCCTCGGCCGAGACCTCGGTCATATACAGCACGCGCCGCGCGCCCGAGTGCGCGACAAAGTTGTCGATCTCGCGCGGCGACAGCCGCGCATTGACGACGGCGACCCACGCATCGATCGTGCTGGCCGCCAGCACGAGCGCGCCGACCGCCACGCAGTTCTCCGCGACCAGCAGCACCCGATCGCCGCCCCGGACACCGAGCGCGCGCAACTGCGCCGCGCCACGCGACACGGCCAGCGCGAGCTCGCCATAACTCAGGCGGCTCCGCCTGTCCTCGAGCGCGGGCGCCGCAGGATCGCGCGCGACCCACGGCAGAATGGCTTCATGGATACGGCGGATACGCGCGGCGGGGGAACGGGTCATCGAATGTCTCCATGGATTTTATAAACCGCTATGCAATCCAATATACCGCAATGCGGTCTAAAACAGCAATTTGTGGCTGCCAAAAGGTTGACGATGGGAAGTCCGAACGCCATACTGAACCGATATGCAGTCCATGATTCTGCAATTCAGACAATACGGAGACTTCGATGGCTGAAAAGAAAGCGGTGCTCGTGATCGGCGCGGGAGACGCCACCGGCGGTGCGATCGCGCGGCGCTTCGCGCGCGAGGGCTATATCGCCTGCGTGACGCGCCGCAATGCGGAAAAGCTCGCGCCGCTGGTCGCCCAGATCGAGGCCGAGGGCGGCGTGGCCCATGCGTTCGGCTCCGACGCGCGCAAGGAGGACGAGGTTGCCGAACTGTTCCGCAAGATCGAGACCGATATCGCGCCCATCGAGGTTGCCGTGTTCAATATCGGCGCGAACGTACGCTTCGATATCGTCGAGACGACCGCGCGCGTCTATTACAAGGTGTGGGAAATGGCCTGTTTCGCGGGCTTCCTGATGGGCCGCGAGGCCGCGCGCGTGATGCTGCCCCGCGAACGGGGCTCGATCTTCTTTACCGGCGCCACCGCGAGCCTGCGCGGCCGCGCGGGGTATGCGGCCTTTGCGGGGGCCAAGCACGGGCTACGCGCGCTGGCGCAATCGATGGCGCGCGAACTCGGGCCGAAGGGGCTTCACGTCGCCCAGCTGATCGTGGACGGGGCCATCGACACCGAGTTCATCCGCGAGACGTTCCCCGAGCGGTACAAGCTCAAGGAGCAGGAAGGCATCGTCAACCCCGAGCACATCGCGGACACCTACTGGATGCTGCACAACCAGCCGCGCGACGCGTGGACGCACGAACTCGATATCCGCCCGTGGATGGAGTCGTTCTGACCGCCCCTCCCACCCCCGCCTGGTCCCGCCTGGCCGCGGCTGGTCCCAATCAACGCGGAAAGACCAGCCGGAAGCGCGTCATGCCGCCCGGCTCGGACTCCACCTCCACGCTGCCGCGATGGAGGTCCATGATGGTCTTGACGATGGCCAGCCCGATGCCCGACGACTCGCCCGAGTTCGTGCGGGCCGGATCGCCGCGGAAAAATCGGTCGAAGATCTTCGGCAGATCCTCGGCCGGAATGCCGGGCCCCGGGTTACTGACCTCGATCCGCGTGGTGGTGGCGTCCTGCGTCGCGGTCAGGAAGATGCGCTGCCCCTCCGGCGTGTGCCGGACCGCGTTCGAGATCAGGTTGCTCAGCGCGCGCCGAAGCAGCATCGCGTCCGCCCTGACCGTGCCCTTCGCATCCACGCCGAACGAGATCTGCTTGGCATCGGCCAGCAATTCGAAGTAGTCGGCCTGCCGGCTCAGTTCGGACGCCAGGTCGAGTTCCACTACGTTGATGGCCACCCGCGCGTTGTCGGCGCGCGCCAGGAACAGCATGTTCTCGATCATCCGCGACAGCCGCTCGTACTCTTCCACGTTGGAAGCCAGCAGCGCCTGATATTCCTCGGCCGTCCGCTCGCTCGACAGCGCCACCTGCGTCTGGCCGAGCAGATTGCCGATGGGCGTGCGGAAGTCGTGCGCGAGGTCCGAGGAGAAGCGCGACAGCCGGTCGTAGGCCTCCTGCAGCCGCACGATCATCTGCTGGAGCGCGAGCGCCAGTTCCTCGAGTTCGCGCGGCAGTTGCGACGGATCGATCGGCAGCGCGACGCTGGAGAACGTCACCGATTCGGTGCCGGCCGCCATGCGCCGCAGCGGCGCCATGCCCGCGCGCAGGGCCGCGAAGCCGAGCAGCCCGACCGTCAGCGCGCCGATACCGGCCGCCGCCAGCAGCTTCCAGCGATACGCGCGCAATAGCTGCACGCGCGACCGCGCCACCTGATAGATCGTCACGCGCACGGTCGGGCCGTTGTCGGCCACGGCCGCATCGAGCGCCAGCCCGCGCACCGGGTAATCGTGCATGCTGCGCCACAGATAGACCGCATCGCGCGTCACGGGCTGCGACACGGGCACCACCGCCATCTCGGGGAAAGCGCTCCCGTCGGGATTGGCCTCCACCATGAGCACGCCGCCGGCATCGCGGATATCGAGGCCGAACTCGTCGTTGCCCGACATCACGGCGCTGACCTCGCGCCAACGATCGGCCGCCGTCGCATGATGGACGGCCAGCTCGGCGCGCACGCGCACGGCCTTGCGCATCAGTTCGGCATCGTCGCGCTCGATGATCTGCGTGGCCAGCGCGCGATAGAGATAGGCGCCCACGCATGCGAACGCGATGCCGCCCACGAGCGAGAACGCCAGCGCCAGGCGCAGCGTCAGCGAATGACCGCGCCTCACGATCTGCGGTTCTCTAGCACGTAGCCGATGCCGCGCACGCTGTGGATCAGCTTGGGCGCGAACTGGTCGTCCATCTTCGCGCGCAGGCGGCGGATGGCGACGTCGACCACATTGGTATCGCTATCGAAGTTCATGTCCCAGACATGGGAGGCGATCTGCGTGCGGCTGAGGACCTCGCCGTGGCGGCGCGCCAGGAAATGGAGCAGCGCGAACTCGCGCGGCGTGAGGTCGATGCGCTGGCCGGCGCGCAGCACGCGGTGGCGGATCAGGTCGATCTCCAGATCCTCGATCTCGATGCGCTCGGACTCGCGCACGGGACCGCGGCGCAGCAGCGTACGGACGCGGGCCAGCAGCTCGACGAACGCGAACGGCTTGGCCAGATAGTCGTCACCGCCGAGTTCGAGCCCCCGCACGCGGTCGTCCACGTCGTCCCGCGCGGTCAGGAACAGCACGGGCGTGTCTTTCTGCTCGCGCAGCTGCTTGAGGACTTCCCAGCCGTTCATGCCGGGCAGCATCACGTCCAGGATGACGAGGTCGTAGTCGGTCTCGAGCGCCTGGTGCAGCCCGTCCCGGCCGGTCACGGCCAGATCGACCACGAAGGCCGACTCGGTCAGTCCCTTGCGCAGGTATTCGGCCGTTTTCGGCTCGTCCTCCACCACCAGGATTCTCATTGCTGCTCCATCTTTCCGTACCGGGACACTGTTGTTCAGGTTGACTCGATGATAGGGTCCGCGCACCCCGAAGTGCATGACAGAACTGTAATGGTTTTGTCCCCAATCGGCGAGCCGACCACTCCTTAGACTCCGTTTCGGTAAAAACACACCCTCGGAGCCCCCGCATGTGGATCGTCCGGCTCGCCCTGTCGCGGCCCTATACCTTCGTCGTGCTCGCCATCTGCCTGCTGATTGCCGGACCGCTGGCGCTGCTGCGCACGCCGACCGATATCCTGCCGGCAATCGACATCCCCGTGGTCAGCATCGTCTGGAACTACAACGGGCTGTCCGCCGAGGACATGTCGCGGCGCATCGTGACGGTCTACGAGCGATCGCTGACCAGCGATGTCGACAATATCGAGCATATCGAGTCGCAGACCGTGGCCGGCGTGGCCGTGATCAAGGTGTTCTTCCACCCGGGCGCGGACGTGACGCGCGCCATCGCCCAGGCTTCCTCGGGCGCGCAGTCGATCCTGCGGCTGCTGCCGCCGGGCACCACGCCGCCGCTCGTGCTCAGCTACAGCGCCTCCACCGTCCCCATCCTGCGGCTGGCGCTCGGCAGCAAGACGCTGCCCGAGCAGACGCTGTACGACCTGGGCAACAACTTCATCCGCACGCAGCTTTCGACCGTGCAGGGCGCGGCCATCCCGCTGCCCTATGGCGGCAAGGTGCGGCAGGTCATGGTCGATATCGACAGCCATGCCCTGCAGGCGCGCGGGCTGTCCCCGCTCGACGTGGTCAACGCGATCAACGCGCAGAGCCTGATCCTGCCGGGCGGCACCGCGAAAATCGGCGCGCTCGAGTACCGCGTCGACCTCAACGGCAGCACGGCCACCGTCGATGCGCTGAACGACCTGCCCGTGCGGGCCGGCGCCGATGGCACGATGATCTACGTGCGCGATGTCGCCCATGTGCGGGATGGCTACGCGCCGCAGACCAATATCGTGCGCCGCGACGGCAAGCGCGCGGCGCTGCTCGAGGTCGAGAAGAGCGGCAATGCTTCCACGCTGACGATCATCGCCCAGATCAAGGCGCTGCTGCCGCGCATCACGGCGGGGCTGCCCAAGGCGCTCGAGGTCCAGCCGATTTCGGACCAGTCGGTGTTCGTCACGGCGGCCATCCATGGCGTGCTGCACGAAGCGCTGGTCGCGGCCTGCCTCACGGCAACGATGATCCTGCTGTTCCTCGGCAGCTGGCGCTCGACGCTGATCATCGGCATCACGATTCCGCTGTCCGTGCTCGCGGCGCTGATCGCGCTGTCCGCGCTCGGCCAGACACTGAACATCATGACGCTGGGCGGCCTCGCGCTGGCGGTGGGCGTGCTCGTGGACGACGCGACCGTGGCGATCGAGAACATCACGCACCATCGCGAGGCGGGCAAGCCGCTCGAGCAGGCCATCCTCGACGGCTCCGCGCAGATCGCCCTGCCGACGCTGGTCTCCACGCTGTGCATCTGCATCGTGTTCCTGCCGATGTTCCTGCTCTCCGGCGTGGCGCGCTATCTGTTCGTGCCGCTGGCGGAGTCAGTGGTCTTCGCGATGATGGCGTCCTACTTCCTGTCGCGCACGCTGCTGCCGACGCTCGCGCATTACATTCTCCGCGGGGAGTCGCACGGCACACCGTCCGCCTGGCACCAGCGCTTCGAGCGCGGGTTCGAGGCAGTGCGCGCGCGGTACTCGGCCGTGCTGACGGCCGTGCTGGCTGCGCCGAAACGCGCGGTCATCGGCTTCGCGCTCGCCTGCGCCGCGTCGCTGACGCTCGTGCCGTGGCTCGGCCAGGACTTCTTCCCGGCCGTGGACAGCGGCGAGATTCGGATTCACATGCGCGCGCGCACCGGGACTCGCATCGAGGAAACCGCGCGCATCGCGGAACTCGTGGAAGCGAAGATCCGGAGCGTCGTGGGCGCGGATCGCGTGGCCGATATCGTCGACAACATCGGCCTGCCGGTCAGCGGTATCAACCTGACCTACGACTCGACGCTGCCCATCGGTACCGGCGATGCCGAAATCCTCGTCACGCTCAAGCCCAACGGCGGGGCCACCGCGCCCGATGTCGAACGGCTGGCCGCGGCCCTGCCCAAGGCGTTTCCGGGCGTGAGCTTCTCGTTCCTGCCCGCCGATATCGTCAGCCAGATCCTGAACTTCGGCCTGCCGTCACCGATCGACGTACAGATCGTGGGCAACAATCTTGCCGGCAACCGCGTGGTCGCCCAGAAGCTCGCGACGATGATGACGCAGGTGCCGGGCCTGGCCGACGTGCATATCCAGCAGCCGGCCGACCAGCCCGCGCTGACCGTCGATGTCGATCGCACGCGTGCGTTGCAGGCCGGCCTGACGCAGCGCGAGGTCGCACAGAACCTGCTGATCGCGCTCTCGGGCAGCAGCCAGACCACGCCGAACTTCTGGCTCAATCCGGCGAATGGCGTCAGCTATCCGCTCGTGGTGTCGGTGCCGCAGTACGCGATGGGCTCGCTGCAGACGCTTGCCAATATTCCGGTCAATCTCGGACTCAATACGGGCCGCAACGGCGGCGCGGCGGAGATCGGCCTGTTCGGCCATATCTCTCGTATCAACGAGGAAGGTGTGGTCTCGCACTACAACGTGCAGCCCGTGCTCGATATCTTCGGTGCCGTGCGCGGCCGCGACCTCGGTGCCGTGGCGCGCGAGATCGACCGCATGGTCGCGCAGATCCGCAAGGAGCTGCCGCCCGGCTCGACCATCGTCGTGCGCGGGCAGGTCAGCACGATGCAGCAGTCGTTCTTCGGGCTGATCACCGGGCTCGCCGGCGCCATCGTGCTCGTGTACCTGCTGATGGTCGTCAACTTCCAGTCCTGGCGCGATCCGGTCGCGATCATCGGCGGTCTGCCGGTGGCGATGTCGGGCATGGCGTGGATGCTGTTCGTGACCGGCACGACGATCAGCGTGCCGGCGCTCACGGGCGCGATCATGTGTATCGGCATCGCCACCGCGAACAGCATTCTCGTGGTGAGCCGCGCGCGCGAACTGCTGGCGGAGGGCGCCGCGCCGCTGCAGGCCGCGCTGGAGGCCGGTATCGCGCGCTTCCGCCCGGTGGTCATGACCGCGCTGGCCATGCTGTTCGGCATGATCCCGATGGCGCTCGGCTCCGGCGGCGCCGGCGCGCAGAACGCGCCGCTCGGCCGCGCGGTCATCGGTGGACTCGCCTGCGGCACCGTCGCCACACTCGTACTCGTTCCCGTGCTGTTCGCGCTGCTGCATGGCGTGCGCGGCAAGGGCACGTCTTCCCTACTCCCCGCTGCTCCCCAGAAAGGCCTCGCATGAACGCGCCCGTTCCCGACACGTCCGTACAGACGCCATCCAGCCCCGCGGCAAACTCGGCCGGCCCGCGGCCCACGCGCGGTCATCGCAAGGCCCTCGCGATCGGTATCGTCGCCGCCGCGGCGATCGTGACCGCCGCGCTGGTCACCGGCATCCTGCCGCGCCTGCACGCCACCGCCGTGCTCGACGCACGCACCGCCGACAATGCCGCGCCCGTGGTCGCAGTCACGCAGCCCCGCAAAGCGCCCGCGACCACGGACCTGACCCTGCCCGCCGACGTGCAGGCCTATGAAGATGCGGCCGTGCGCGCGCGCATCAGCGGCTATCTGCGCCACTGGTACGTCGATATCGGCACGCCCGTGAAAGCCGGCCAGCTGCTCGCCGATATCGATGCCCCCGAAATCTCGGACCAGCTGAGGCAGGCTCGCGCCGACGTGGCCACCGCCACGGCCAACTTCGCGATCGCCCAGCAAACCGCCGCCCGCTGGCGCGACATGCTCGCCGCGCATTCGGTCGCGCAACAGGACGCGGACCAGAAGACCGCCGAGATGGAAGCCACGCGCGCCCTGCTCGCGGCCGCCAACGCCAACGTCTCGCGGCTCGCGCAGTTGCTCGACTACACGCATGTGCGCGCCCCGTTCGATGGCGTCATCACCGCGCGCAACGTCGATACCGGCGCGCTCATCGATGCCGGCAGCAGCAACACGACCTCGGGCACGAGCCAGAACCTGACGCAGGGCCAGGGCCGCGGTGCCGAGTTGTTCCATCTGTCGCAGGGCAACCGCCTGCGTGTCTATGTGCAGCTGCCGCAAAGCGACAGCGCCCTGCTCGACGGCAAGACCGAGGCATGGCTCGCGCTGCCCCAATGGCCGGGCCGCAAGTTTCCCGCAACGGTCGCCCGCAACGCGGAGGCCATCGATCCCGTCACGCGCACGCTGCGCGTGGAGCTCGATGCCGACGGCCAGAACGGCAGCATCCTGCCTGGCGCCTACGCCGAAGCCCATCTGTCCCTGCACGCGGCGCAGCCCGGCTTCGACCTCCCGGCCAGCACGCTCGTCTTCCTCCCGCGCGGCACGTTCGTCGCGGTGGTCGATTCCGCGTCGAAGCTGCGGCTCGTACCGGTATCGCTGGGGCGCGACTTCGGCTCGCATGTCGAGATCCGCAGCGGCCTGCAAGGTGGCGAGCGCGTGGTGCTCAACCCCGGCGATGCGGTGGTCGATGGCACGACGGTGCGCGTGGCCACCGACGGCACGCAGGGAGCCTGAGATGCCTATCCGCATTGGCCCTATCCCCGTCCCGATGCCCGTCCCGATGCCCGCGCTATCTGCCGCGTCGGTTGCCGCGTTCGTTGCCGCGTTCGTTGCCGCACTCACTGCGGGGTGCTCCACCGCCCCCGTCTATCAACGGCCCACGATGACGCTGCCCACCGCATACCGGGAGACCTATGCCGGCGCGCGCAGCGACTACGCGCAAGCCAGCGCCACCCCCGCCCATCCGGGCGGCCCCTCGCATATCGCACCCGAATGGTGGCGCGCCTATGGCGACAAGGACCTCGACGCGCTCGAAGCGCGCGTCGACATCACGAGCCAGACCGTGATCAAGGCCGTGGCCCTGCTGCAGGACGCGCGCACGCAGGTCAGCGCCGCGCGCTCGCAGTTCTATCCGACCGTCGGCGCGGGCGCGAGCGTCACGAGCAACCACCTGTCGGCGAACGTGCGCGGCCACTCGCTCGCGGGACATACGACGCCCGACCACGCGCTCGGCATCACGGCGTCGTGGGAGCCCGACCTGTTTGGCCGCATCCGCAACGAAGTCGATGCCGCGCAGGCACGCGTGGACGCCAGCGCCGACGACGTGGCGGCGGTGAGGCTCGGCGTGCAGGCCGATATCGCCATCGACTACCTGGCCATTCGCTCGCTCGACCGAGAGGCTGGGCTGCTCACGCGCACGATCGATACCTACCAGGCCGTGCTGGACCTCGTCACCAACCGCTACCGCAACGGCATCGCGATCGAAGGCGACGTCGCGCAATCCCGCGCGCAACTCGCGTCCACGCGCGCGCAGCTCGCCGATGTGCAGCTGTCGCGCACGCAGATCGAACATGCGCTGGCCACGTTGCTCGGCGAGTCCGCCAGCACGTTCTCGCTGCCCGCGCGCGCCGATGCAAAAATTGCGCATGACATGCCGACGTTCGGCACAACGCTCGATTGCACTGGTAATAATTGCAACAACGATGACCTCTATGCCGATATCGCCCAGATGCCGGCCGCCCCGCGCGCAGTCCCCTCGCAACTGCTCGAACGCCGCCCCGATATCGCGGCCGCGGAACGTCGCGTCGCCGCGGCCAACGCGGATATCGGCGTCGCGCGCGCGGCATTCTTCCCGGACCTGATGCTGAACCTCGGGCTCGGCTTCGAGAGCTCGGGGCTCGCCGGGTGGCTCACCGCGCCGAGCCGTTTCTGGGCCGTGGGGCCTGCCATCGCGGGCACGCTGTTCGATGGAGGACGACGGCAGGCCGGCGAAGACAGCGCGTACGCGCGCTTCGACGCCAGCGCGGCCGACTACCGCCAGACCGTGCTGCGCGCGATGCAGGAGGTGGAAGATGGGTACGCCTCCGTGCAAGCCTTGCGCGATGCAACGGACAACGATCGCATCGCGGCCGATGCCTCCGCGGTGGCGTTGCGCGCGGGACTCGACCGCTATCGGCTGGGTGCGGTGTCGTACCTGGACGTCAGCGTATTGCAGGCCAACGCGCTCGCGGACGCGCGTGCGCTGGAGTCCGTGCGACGGCGCGCATGGACCGCGAATGTCCTGCTCGTGAAGTCCCTCGGCGGCGGCTGGCGCGCATCAAATGGGGAAGAGCCATCGCCACACGCGTCGAAATCATCGCCGTCTGCGATGGCACATGCTCAGTAACCGCACGCATTTTGTTGAAAGGACCTGCCGGCGCAAGCGTTTTGCATTACATTCGAACGCTGTTCACGCGAACTTGCAGGAGCTCCATCGATGTCGCCCGCCTCCACTTCGTCAACGGCTTCGTCCAACAACACGTCTTCCGATGCGCCCCGGCTACTCGCCGACCATCCCGCACTGGACCTGCTGAATACGCTCGAGCGCGCGCTCGATGCACCGGTCGACCGCTGGCAGACCGACGAGGATGTATGGCAATGGCTCGAGCGCGTGTCGCTGCTGCCCAACGGCGAAATGCCCGAGCATCGTCCGCAGGGCCTGCTCGCCGCGGCCACCGCGCTGCGCGAGTCGCTGCGCAAGGCCGTGAGCCAGCGCAAGGCCAATGGCGACGTCGACGTGACGCTGCTCAATGATTATCTTGCAGCCGATGCCTGCCGCGCGTTACTCACGCCCGCCGAGAGCGGCAGGATTCGCCTCGCGCGTGTCTATCCGACCGACACGCCGATGCAGTGCCTGGTCCCGCTGGCACTGTCCGCCGCGGACCTGCTCGCGAACGGCGACTTCTCGCTGATCCGCAAATGCGAAAGCGAAACGTGCTCGATGTGGTTCTACGACCGCACGCGCGCGCATCGCCGCCGCTGGTGCAGCATGGCGCTCTGCGGCAACCGCCACAAGGTGGCCGCGTATCGCAAGCGTGAAGCCACTGCTACCGCTGCCGCCAATGCGGCGGGTGCGGCCAACGCGAACAACAAGAGCGACGCCGCCTGACCTCACGTCCGGACCCGTTTCAACGCGCGCCGAGCGCGTGCCGCTTGCGATAGTCGGCCGGCGTCACGCCGACCACGCGCAGAAACGCGCGACGCAACGTATCCACGCTGGAGAAACCACACTCGGCCGCGACCTGCTTCGGTGCAAGGTGGCCCTGCTCCAGCAGCTCCCGCGCGGCCGATACCCGCGCGGCCTCCACCCAGCTAGCCGGCGTAATGCCGATCTCCTCGCGAAAGAGCCGCGTCAGATGACGCGCGCTGACGCCGATGCGCGCGGCCAGCGCGGGGACATCGTGCCGCGCCGCCGGATGCGCGGCGACCCAGCGTTGTAATTCCTGCAATGCCGAGCGGTTCTCCGCGGCAGGTGCCGCGCGACGACTGAACTGCGCCTGCCCACCCGGCCGCTTGAAGTACATCACGAGCTGGCTCGCCACGCGCATCGCCACCTCGCGGCCGAGGTCCTCTTCCACGAGCGCCAGCGCGAGATCCAGCCCCGCTGTCACGCCGGCCGCGGTGCGCAGCTTGCCGTCGCGCACGTGGATCGCATCGACATCGATCGTGAGGTCGGGATGGCGCCGGGCGAGCTCGTCGGCCACCGCCCAGTGGGTGGTGAGCCGCTTGCCGGACAGCAGTCCCGCTTCCGCAAGGATAAACGCGCCGCTGCACACTGAACCGTAGCGCCTGACGTACGGCACCACATTGCGGAGCCAGTGCGCGAGCATGGCATCGGGCGCCGCGTCCGCGATATGCGGCGCACCGGCCACGAGCATCGTGTGCACGCGCGGCAGGCCGCGCCCGTGCGGATCGTTCTCGATGACCAGGTCCGGAAGCAGCCGCACGCGCGACGACGACTCGATGGGGCCGCGCCGGACACCGATCACCTGCAACCGGTAGGCCTCCGTGCCCGACTGCGCGTTGGCCTCCGCGAACACGTCGAGCGGCCCCGAGACGTCGAGCAGCTGCACGCCCTGCGTGGCGACGATGGCAATGGTGCGCGATGGCATGGGGCATCCTCCGGTCCGCGTCTGTCGCGTATGTCTTAAATCGTCGTTACACGACGATTGCAGCCATCATACCCGCACTCCTACACTCGATTCAACCCCAGCACATCACGCTGCAACCAAGGAGTCAGCCATGCAATTCTCGATCGGCGGCATCGCCATTCCCGACAGCAAGCTCGCGCGCGAAATCACCGAGGTCGTCCGCGACACCGAATCCGCGCTGCTGTTCAACCATTCCAGCCGCGTCTATTACTGGGCCGCGCTCACGGGCCAGCGCATGGGTCTGCGCCAGGGCGTGGACTACGACGCCGAGCTCCTCTATGCGGGTGCGATGTTCCACGACATGGGCCTGACGCCGCAGCACGGCAGTGCCGACAAACGCTTCGAGGTAGATGGCGCCAATGCGGCCGCGGCCTTCCTGCGCAGCCGCGGCATCGACCAGCGCGATATCGATACGGTGTGGACCGCCATCGCGCTGCACACGACGCCCGGCATTCCGGAGTTCATGCATCCGGTCGTCGCGCTCGTGACGACGGGGGTGGAGATGGATGTGCTCGGCATTCGCTACGACCAGTTCAGCGACGACCATCGCGAGGCCGTCGTGCACCAGCACCCGCGCACCGAGCATTTCAAGGAAGACATCCTGCAGGCGTTCTACGACGGCATCCGGCACAAGCCCGATACCACGTTCGGCAACGTCAAGGCCGATGTCATCGCGGACAAGGAGCCGCACTTCCATCGCGGCAACTTCTGCAGCGTGATCCGCAACTCCGCGTGGAAGGGCTGAGGCGGCTACGCGCGTTGGCCGACGAGGTGCCGCTTCAGCAGCGCCTCGAGCGCGCCGAGCTCCAGCGGTTTGAGCAGCAGCTCGTCGATACCGGACTGCGCGCAATGCATGCGCTGGGTCGGCGTGAACGAGGCCGTGAGCGCGGCAATCACGGTCCGGTGGCTCGTGCGCACCTCGGCCGCGCGAATGGCCCGCGCAAGCGTCATGCCGTCCATGCGAGGCATGTTGAGATCGGTAATCAGCAGCGCGGCGGGCGCGCGCAGCCATGCGCGCCACGCGCTGACGCCGCAGTCGCATACGGCGATATCGAAGGCGCCGAGCTCGGCGAGGTCGTTCTTGAGCACCAACGCGCAGACCGGATGGTCCTCGGCGACGAGGATGCGAGGGGAGGACGGGAGATTTCGCTGCGATGACACGGCATGACCAGAGGCGAGTTATCGAGCCCTCATCATGCACGCTCATCCAGGCTTGCGGAATACGATGGCTTCCGCAAATGCTGTAAGCCTTTTCTGCATGTGTGAGGCGAAATTTCGCCCCACACTCCAGCTCAGCCCACCACGTTGCGCATCGGCTCGCCGCGGCCGAAGCTGCGCAGGTTGTCCAGGAAGATCTCGACCACGCGCGCCGCGTTGCCATCCGAGAAACCCGCGCTATGGGGCGTGGCGATGACGTTCGGCAGCGTCCACAGCGGCGACGCCTCGGGCAGCGGCTCGTGCGCGAAGACGTCGAGGTAGGCGCCGGCCAGCTTGCCGGAACCGAGCGCGTCGATCAGCGCCGGCTCATCGACGACTTCGCCGCGCGAGACGTTGACGAGCCGCGCCCCGTCGGCGAGGCCGGCCAGCGCCGCCGCATCGACGAGGCCACGCGTGTCACCCGTGAGCGGGCACGCGAGTATCAGCCAGTCGGTACGCGGCAGCACCGCACGAAAACCGGCGAACGTCACGGTCTCGCAATCGGGGCCGGCCGGCGTGGCGCGCTGGCGCACGACGATCAGCTTCATGCCGAACAGCCGGAGCACCGCGCCGATCTGCTGGCCGATGGGCCCCCAGCCGACGATCGTCGCGGTCTGTCCCTGCAGGTCGCGCGGCATGCCGGAGCGCATGAGCGGCGCCCAGCGGCGTTCGCGCTGCGCGTCGTAGAGCAGCGGCAGATGCCGCGCCAGCGCCAGCAGTCCCGCCAGCGCGGTCTGCGCGACCACACCCGCATTGGCGCCGGACGAGGTAGTCACCGTCACGCCGCGCTCGCGCAGCTGCACGAACACCGCGCGATCGGCGCCCGCGGAATGCACGTGCGCCCAGCGCAGCGACGGTGCTTCCAGCATCGCGGTATAGAACCGGCCCGTGACGGGCTGGATCTCGTGCTTGGTGGAGAGCCCCGTGACGTCGCGCGAGACAAACGCGATATCGGCATCGACGATGGTGCGATCCTCGACCGACGGCACCTGCACGGGCACCCAGGGGCGGCCGGCCAATGCCGTATCGATCGAAGCCGCGTACTGCTCGCGCGCGGCATCGGACATCAGAATCCGCAGCGGCGCGGCACCAGCGTCAGACATGCTCCCTCCCTTTCAATCGACGGACGCGCCCGAGGCGCGCACCACTTCCTTCCACTTCAGGTATTCCTTCTGCGTGAACTTGCCGAACTGCTCGGGCGTGCCGCCCACGGGGTCCGCACCTTCGCGGATCATCTGCGCCTGCAGCGACGGCAGCGCCTCGTTGACGGCCTGGTTGACCTTGGCGATCACCGCGGGCGGCGTGCCCCTGGGGGCAAAGATACCAAACCACGAGCCCGCTTCGAAGCCCGGGAAGCCCTTTTCCGCCACCGTCGGCAGATCGGGCAGCGAACGCGACCGCTTGGCGCTGCTGACCGCGATCGCGCGCAGCTTGCCCGCCTGGATATGCGAGATCACCGACGGAATCGTCGCGAACATGAATTGCACGCGGCCCGTCAGCAAGTCGTTGAGCGCGTCCGCGCCCTTGTACGGGATATGCGTGGCCGGCGCGCCGATGCGCTCGGTCAGCATGAAGCCCGACAGGTGCGACGACGTGCCGACGCCCGTGGAACTGTAGTTGAGCTTGCCCGGATTGGCCTTCGCGTACGCCACGAACTCGTCGAAGTTCTTCACCGGCAGCGAGGGATGAACGACCAGCACGTTTGGCACGTCGGCAATCTGCACCACGGGCACGAGGTCCTTGAGCGGATCGTAGTTCAGCCGCTTGTACAGCGTCTGGTTGATCGCGATCGGGCCCACCGAGTCGACGAGCAGCGTGTAGCCGTCGGCGGGCGAGCGCACGACGAACTCCGTGCCGATATTGCCGCCGGCGCCCGGACGATTGTCGATCACGAACGACTGCTTGAGCTTTTGCGACAGATGCTGGCTCACGCTGCGCGCCAGCATGTCCGTGGTGCCACCGGCGGTGAACGCCACCACCACGCGCACGGGCTTCGTGGGATATTCATCCGCGGCGTGCGCGACGGCCGAGGTTGCCGCGACGGCAAGGGCGAGCGCCTGCAGCAGGCGCCGCGGCGGCGGGAACATGAAGCGGGGCATGGCGTGTCTCCTGTATTGATATGTGGCGCGACGATCAGAAGTCGTACAGCCGCGCCGGGTTCGTCACGAGCACGCGCTCGCGCATCGCCGCATCGGGCATCCAGCGCGCCAGCAGGTTGAACAGCACGCCATCGTCCGGCATGTTCGCGGGATCGAAATAATTGATATGCGGCCAGTCCGAGCCCCACACCACCTGATCCGGATTGGCCGCGAGCAAGGCCTTCGCAAACGGATCCACGGATTCGTAGGGTGTGGCCGCGACACCGCCGCCGGGGTTGTTGCGATCGGCACCCGAGATCTTGGTCCAGGCCACCCCTTCGGCGAGCAGCGCGCACAGCGCCTGGAAGCCCGGGTCGTTCACGCCGCGCGTGGTCGCCATGCGGCCCATATGGTCCACGACCAGCGGAATGCCGAGTTTCCCGAGGCGCGGGCCCATCTCGACGAGGTCCGGCGCATGGATCCAGATCTGCGCATGCCAGCCGCGCTCGCGCAGACGCGGCGCGATGGCTTCCAGCACTTCGATGCCGGAGCCGTTGCGATACACCGCGTGGCCATCGACCTGATACAGGTTGAAGCGCGCGCCCCGTACGCCGGCCGCGTGCCAGTCGTCCAGATCTGCGTCGCTGGTGTCCGGTGCGGGCACGGCAATGCCGCGCAGGCGCGTCGGATACTTGCGCAGCGCGTCCAGCACGACCGCATTGCCGACGCCGGTGCCGCTGGCGCTCGCCGTCACCAGCACGCCGCGTTCGAGGCCGAGCTGGTCCAGATGCGCGATGAACGTATCGGCCGGATACGCCGTCGGCGTGTAGCTGCGATCTTCGGCAAGCGGAAAACGGTCGTAGGGACCGAACACGTGCGCATGGCTGTCGCAGGCGCCGGCGGGCGCCTGGAATGCAAGCGCGGCGATCTGGTCCGGTGCGGGCAGGCAGGGGCGTGTCATGGCGTTGTCTCCGCGTTCGTTGCTGTTATTCCGCCGCCTTCAGGCGGCCCGATGCGGCCAGCGTCTGCGCGCGCGCATCTTCCTGCGCGAGCCGGTCGGCCACCTCCTTCGAAGTGGAGGACCTGGCCAGGCTGCCCACCGTCAGCAGGCGCGTCTTCACCTGCTCCTCGGCCAGCGCCTTGCGCAGCGCGGTATTGATGGTCTCCACCACGGCCGCGGGCGTGCCGGCCGGTGCGAGCAGCGTGGTCGCCGTGGTCGCGTCGAAGTTGGCCAGGCCCGCTTCGCGCAGCGTCGGCACGTTCGGCAGCGCGGGGTCGCGATCGCGCGACATCACGGCAATCGCGCGCAGCGCGCCCGACTGGATATGCGGGGCCGAACTCGTCAGCTGGTCCACCACCATGTCGATCTGCCCGCCTAGCAGGTCCACGAGCGCGGGCGCCGAACCCTTGTACGGCACCTGGTTCAGCTTGATGCCGGCCGCGTCCTCGAGCTGCAGCGTCGCCATATGGTTGGTCGTACCCGGACCCGCGTGGCCCGATGCGACCTTGCCTGGATTCTTCTTTGCGAAGTCGAGCAGCGCGCGCACGTCCTTGAAGCGCGTGTCGTTGCCCTTGACCACCACCACGAGCGCGGTCGTCGATACCAGGCCCACCGGGGCGAAGCTCACGAGCTTGTAATTGGTCTTCGTCATGCGCGGCAGCACGACGATCGCGTTGGGTGTGGTCACCAGCAGCATCGAGCCGTCGGCCTCGGCGCGCGCCACGGCGCTCGCGCCGATCACGCCGCCCGCGCCGGGGCGGTTATCGACGATCACGTTGCGGCCCAGCTGCTGCTCGAGCGCGGGCGCGACGGCGCGCGCCACCACATCGAGGTTGCCGCCCGGCGCGAACGGCACGATCAGCGTGACGGGCTTGTTCGGCAGCGCCTGCGCACGCGCCGTGGTCATCATCATGGGGGCCGCGCCGATAGCCAGCATCTGCGCCAGCATGCGTCTTCTGTTCATGCTCGTCTCTCGTCTCTAGTAATAGTTTTACCCGTTCCTGCGGTCCCGCCAGCCGGGATCAGTCCCGATAGCTCGGGTCCAGCCGATCCAGCTTGCGCAGCAGCGCGGGCCATTCCATGACGCCGTAAGGACGGCGCGTGCCCGGCTGGTAGTTGTTCCACGTGGCTTCCAGCACGTCCTGCGGCACGTGCTGCATCGGCGTATTGCATGCCATCGCGCCGATCTGGGCGCGGCAGGCGAGCTCCAGACGGTGCATCCAGTTGAACGCCTCGCCCACGGTATTGCCGACGGTCAGCGCGCCGTGGTTGCGCAGGATCAGCGCCTCGCCGGTACCGAGGTCGGCGATCAGCGATTCCTGTTCGGCCGTATCCAGCACCACGCCCTGATAGTCGTGGTAGCCGATCTTGAGAAAGCGCATCGCCGTCTGCGTCAGCGGCTGCAGGCCGCAAGCGAGCGAGGAGATCGCCATCGACGCCCAGCTATGCGTGTGGATCACGCAGGCCACCTCCGGACGCGCATGGTGCACGGCGCTGTGGATCACGTACCCGGCCTTGTTGATGCCGTAGTTCAGGTCGCCGAAATCGGGCTTCGACAGGATGTTGCCCGCGTGGTCCACCTTGATCAGGCTCGATGCCGTGATCTCCTCGTACATCATGCCGTACGCGTTGATCAGGAATGCGCCCTCTTCGTCGGGCACGCGCACCGAGATATGGTTGGCCATCATGTCGGCCATGCCGTATAGCTCAACGAGCCGGTAGCACGCGGCCAGATCCACGCGCGCCTTCCATTCCGCCTCGCTGCAGCGGTCGCGCATCGACGGGATGTTCAGTACGCCGGGTTTCGTCATGGTGCATCTCCTTTGGTGTCTATCTCGTTCAATCGGCGCCGAGGGCCAGATCGCTGGGCCGGCGCTTCTCGATATTCCACTTCAACAGCGCCGCGCTGCGGAAGATTCCGTGCGCGAACTTGCCATAAGGCAACGTCAGGAACAGCGCCATCACGATGCCAAGGTGGATCGCGAGCAGCGCGGCCATCGCCGACGTATCGCGGAAAGCGAGCAATGCCAGGCCGCTCGCGCTGGTCAGCAGCAGCAGCGCGATAAAGCCACGGTCCATCGGACGCTGCGCCAGATCCATCGTACGCGGGTCGCGGCGCAGGTTCAGCCACAGCAGGCCGGCCGGCCCGATCAGCAGGCCGATGCCGCCGGCGGTGCCCAGCAGCACGGGCAGGCTCAGGAACGGGTACGGCGCGTGCAGATCCAGCAGGTAGTGGTACAGCGTGGCGACGGCCGTCGCCGCGAAGCACAGCATGAAGCCATAGAACGTGAAGTGGTGGAACCTGCGGCGTGCGAGCGTGAACGCGTCGTCGTCGTTGTTGCAGCCTTCGCCGTGTCCGCCGTCGAGGTACTTCAGGCGCAGCGCGTCGTGGGCCGCGCCGCCGATCGCGGCGCCGCGCGAATCGTTCGGCCGCGTGCCGGGCGATACCTGCCGCCAGAATCGCGTCACGCCAATCCCGAGCGCGATCACCGCGAACCCGAACACCACGCCGAACATCGCGGCCAGCAGGTTATGCGGGAAGATCGCGTAGAAGTTGCCGGCCAGCGGCTCATGCAGCAGCGTGCCGCGCATGCCGAGCACCATCAGCAGGAACAGCGCGAGGCCCGCGGCCAGCGCGAGCGCCGTGGTCAGGCCGGCACGGCGATACAGGCCCCCGAGCGCGGCCGGAAACGCATAGTCGCCGTACGTCTGCACGCGCACCTTGGCCATCGCCTGCGGGATGTTCACGGCGAACTCGTGTGGCGGCGCGTACTGGCAGGCATGGAAGCATGCGCCGCAGTTGTGGCACAGGTTCGCCAGATAGTGGATATCGGCCTTGCCGAACTCCAGGCGGCGCGTCATCGACGGGAATACCGCGCAAAAGCCCTCGCAATAGCGGCAGGCATTGCAGATCTGCAGCGTGCGGGCGACTTCGCCCTCGTCTGCCGTGAGAGTACCGGCGAGCGGCAGCGCGCCCTCGCCCAGCGAGGCTGCCTCGCGGGTCAGCGCTTCAAGAACTTGCATGCTCGATTTCCCGTGATTCCTTTTTGGCGCCGGCGGCGGCACGCGCCGCCTCGGTGCCGGCGATGCGGCCGAACGCCGTACCGATCGACATGCCGACGCCGGCCGTATAACCCTTGCCGAGCACGTTGCCCGCCATCATCTCGCCCGCGACGAACAGGTTCTCGCTCGGCTTGCCGTCGAAGTGCACGGCGGCCTTGTCGTTGACCTTGAGGCCGAGGTACGTGAACGTGATGCCGGGACGCAGCGCGTAACCGTAGAACGGTGCCGTGTCGAGCGGACGCGCCCAGTGGGTCTTCGCCGGGGTCACGCCCTCGGTATGGCAGTCGTCGAGCACCGTGTGGTCGAACTTGCCGACGCGGCACGCGGCGTTGTAGTCGTCGATCGTGCGCATGAACGTGGCCTCGTCGAGGCCGAGCTTGCGCGCGAGTTCGGGCAGCGTATTGGCGGTCACGCCCGGGAACACCGGCGGCATGAAGCGGCCCACGGCCTTGGCATCGATGATCGAGTAGCCGATCTGGTTCGGCTGCTGTGCCACCAGACGGCCCCAGATCGCGTAGCGCTTGGGCCAGAAGTCCTCGCCCTCGTCGTAGAAGCGCTCGGCGTTGGCATTGAGCACCACGCCCAGCGACACGCAGTCGATACGCGTGCAGATGCCGCCGTCGTACAGCGGCGCGCGCGCGTCGATGGCCACGCAGTGCGATTGCGACGGATCGCCGATCGCATCGGCGCCGGCCTCGATCATGTACTTGAGCAGCACGCCCATATTGAAGCGCGTGCCGCGGATCAGGAAGTTGTCGGCCGGCCATTCGCCGCGCTCGTTCTGGCCCCACGCTTCGCGCAGCCATTCGCGGTTCGACTCGAAGCCGCCGGCGGCCAGCACGCAGGCACGTGCCTCGATGCGCTCCTTGCCGATACGCGCGGCCACGAAACGGTCCCCGTCGAGCTCGATCGCATCGACAGGCGCGTTGTAGCGGATCTGCACGCCGAGGTTTTCGGCGCTGCGGTAGTACGCATTGACCAGGGCCTTGCCGCCGCCCATGAAGAACGCATTGGTGCGCGCGACATGCAGCGCGCCGGACAGCGGCGGCTGGAAGTGCACGCCATGGCTGCGCATCCAGTCGCGGCAATTCGACGACGCCCGGATCACGAGGCGCGCGAGGTGTTCGTTGGTGATGCCACCGGTGACCTTAAGCAGGTCCTGCCAGAACTCCTCTTCGGGATAGGCGTCGACGAGCACGTCCTGCGGGGCGTCGTGCATGCAACGCAGGTTGCGGGTGTGCTGCGAGTTGCCGCCGCGCCATTCGCGCGGTGCGGATTCCAGCAGCATCACGCTGGCGCCGGCCTCGCGCGCCATCAGGGCCGCGCACAACGCGGCGTTGCCGCCGCCAATGACGAGAACGTCGATCATGGCCGGACGTCCTTTCTGGCTCGAGTGGGGAGGGAAGACACGATTGAAATCTTGTGGAAGCGTGCCGGAACTGTATCGGTCACACCTCCCCCTGCGAATCCCCTGCACGGCATGGGGGCATCACAAATCGTGATACCCCTGCCGGTGGCGGCTATGCCTCCATCAGGCGCGCGCCATGCCAGCCGCCCGAGCGCACGAGGCTGCGGGCGGTATCGGCCAGCACCACGCGCAGCGCGAGGGCGGCGGGCGACAGCTCGTCGTCGGACAGACTGCAAAGCAGGTTCTGGCGGCCGACCTTGGGGTCGTCGATCTGCGCGAGATGGAAGCGTTTTTCCGCGTCGGGATAGCGGCCGACGGCGGCCCAGGGCTGCAGCGTGGCGCCGAAGCCCATATCCACCGCGTCCATCAGCATCGCCAGCGAGTCCACTTCCTGCACCACGTTCGGCACGACCTTGGCCCGCGTGAACGCGGCGTCGAGCGTGCTGCGCAGGCCGTGGAGCCCCGTGGGCATGATCAGCGGGATTGCTTCGAGATCGACGATCGACAGATGCGTGGGCGGATCGGCGCGGCCCTGGGGCAATGCCGCGCGCGAGCGGATGAGGAACAGCGTTTCCTCGAGCAGCGGCAAGACGGTCCAGCGGCGCGCGGCGTTCGTGTCGAACAGGACGGCGAGGTCGAGTTGCCGCGCGTTGAGCATCGCGGTGAGGTGGCCGGAGAGACTTTCGACCATATGCAGGCGCACATCGGGATACCGCTCGCGCATCGCGCGCATCAGCGGCACGCCGACCACGGACGCGGTGGTCGGCGCCAGCCCGACGCTCACGGTCCCGGACAGCCGCGCCTGATGCGCGGCCCGCTTCGCCTGCTCGGCATGGCGGAGCGTAAGCTGCGCCTCGTGAAAGAACGCGAGCCCGGCCTCGGTCGGTGTGACCCCATGCGGCGCACGGCGCAGCAGACGCGTGGACAATTCGCTCTCGAGCCGGCTGATCTGCTGGCTGATGGCCGACTGCACCATATCGAGCTCGAGCGCTGCCCGGCTCATGCTGCCTAGTTCGACCACCCGTACGAAATACTGAAGCTGGCGCAGTTCCATCTGTCTCCCCTATGCGCCACTTATACCAGATTGGAGGGGGGGGAACTCAGGCCTCGTCGGCCCCGCTATACCAGTCCACGGTCCGGTCCGAATACACGAGCCCCTTGGCCGCCAGCCCCGGCCGCATATCGTACATATCCACGCCCAGCACGCCCGAAGCCAGCTTCTCCCGCTTGCCGGCCTCCAGCGCCTCCCGGTCGGCGGCCTTCCTCGCAATCGCCTCGGCCGCCGGCCGGGCGACCACGACCACGCCATCGTCGTCCGCCACGATCACATCGCCCGGACGCACCTGCGCGCCCGCGCACACCACGGGCACATTCACCGCGCCCACGGTTTCCTTGACCGCGCCCTGGGCCGAAATCGCCCGCGACCACACCGGAAAGCCCATCTGGTTCAGCACGGAGACATCGCGCACCCCACCCTCGATGATCAGCCCGCGCGCACCGCGCGCCTTCAGCGACGTGGCCAGCAGATCGCCGAACAGCCCATCCGTGCAATCGCTGGTCAGCGCGACCACGAGCACGTCTCCGGGCTGGATCATCTCCACGGCCACGTGAATCATCCAGTTGTCGCCCGGATGCATGAGCGCGGTGACGGCGCTGCCGGCAATCGCCACGCCGGACTGAATCGGCCGCATATAGGGCTTCATCAGCCCCGTGCGCCGCTGCGCCTCGTGCACGGTCGCCACGCCCAGCTTGCCCAGCGTATCGATATGGCGCGCCTCGGCGCGCAGGATGTTGCGGTAGGCAATCGTCCTCATGCCAGCACCTCGCTCACCATCGGAAACACGCGCGCATAGCCTTCGCCATACTGGATCTTGAGATCGGAATTGCGCGTCGCCTGCGCGCCGCGCTGCAGCGCGACACGCGTGTAGTACTCCCACAGGTGTTCCTGCGCGGCCATCGTCGTGAACGCGCGCTGCTTCTTCTCCCAGACCGGGGAGATATCGAGCAGCAGATCGGGCTTCCAGTTGCACTGCTCGGGCTGATGCGGCTCGAACAGGAACACCGGCGGCGCGCCGATCACGGGCACGTCGGGCTTGTAGCCGTGCGCCTGCGCGATGACGCGCGCTTCCTGCGCGACGTGCGTCGCCAGCGGATGGTCGAAGTTGTAGATGTCCTCGCGCGAATGGCTCAGCACGAACTCGGGGCGGATCTCGCGATAGATATCGGCCAGCCGCAGCAGCGCTTCGTCGGGCACGCGCATCGGATAGTCGCCGAGGTCGAAGCATTCGAGCGTGCCGCCGAGGATCTCGGCCGCGCGCTCGGCTTCCTCGCGGCGCGCCGCCTTGACGCGGTCCATCGTCATACCGGGCTGGCGCCACATCTTGGCGGATTCGCCGCGCTCGCCGAACGACAGGCAGACGATGCGCACGTGATAACCGCGTTCCGCATAAAGCGCCACGGCGCCGCCCGCGCGCCAGACAAAGTCCGCGGCGTGCGCGCTCACAACGAGGATGGAAGGCTTGGCTTGAGTGTCGGTCATGCTTGAGATCGGTAAAGAATCAATCGGCCGTGATGTTGGCCTTGTGGATCACGCCGGCCCACGTCGTGGTCTCGCTGCGGATGAACTGGCCGAACGCTTCGGGCGTACCGGACACGATCGTCACCCCCAGTTGCTCGAGCTGCTTGCGCACCTCGGCATCGGCCAGCGCCGCATTGGCCGCGGCGTTCAGCTGCTTCACGATCGGCGCGGGCGTCCTGGCCGGGGCGATCAGGCCCCACCACACGGACGCATTGAAGTTCGGCAGCCCTTCCTCGCGCGACGTCGGCACGTTGGGCAGTTGCGCGGAACGCCTGGCGCTCGCCACGGCCAGCGGCCGCAGCGTGCCGGCCTTGATATGCGTGATGACTTCGAGCGGGTTGATCGGCATGAAGTTGATGCGCTCGCCGAGCAGGTCGGTGATCGCGGGCGAACCGCCCTTGTACGGTACGTGCAGCACGTCGATGCCGGCCACTTCCTTGAACTGCTCGCCCGCGAGATGGCCCGAGCTGCCATTACCGGCCGATGCGTAGGCAAGCTTGCCCGGCTGCGCCTTGGCCTGCGCGATCAGATCCTTCAGCGACTGGATCTTCGACTTCGCCGGCACCACGATCACGAGCGATGCCTCGCCGATACGCGCCACCGGTGCGAAGTCCGTCGCGGGATTGAACGACAGCTTGCTGAACAGCGCGGCATTGGTGGCCAGGCTGTTGGAGGCCATCAGGATCGTGTACCCGTCGGCCGGCGCCTTCGCGGCCATGTCGAGCCCGATATTGGTACTCGCGCCCGGACGGTTGTCCACGATGATCGGCTGCTTGAGCGACTCGCTCATCTTGTGGCCCACGGCGCGGGCCACGATATCGACGGCGCCACCGGCCGCGTAGGGCACGATCAGGCGAATCGGATGGTTGGGATAGGCATCCTGCGCATGAGCGGCCATGCCGGTGAAAGCCAGCGCTGCGATGACGCCACCCATCAGGCCGGCCACGACGGTCCGGCGGCCGCGCGAGGTGTGCTTGGAATTCATGATCTGTGCCCCGTTGTTGTGCTTGTGCACGCATTCTCGGCACCGATCGTGATAGTGTCTAATATGTTTTCAACCTGCCGGTTATTTCAATTCGCTATCACGAAGCCGGAAAACCGCCCCCATCATGGATTTCCGCCAACTGCGCTACTTCGTTGCGGTCGCCGAGGCCCTCAGTTTCAGTGAAGCCGCCCGCAAGCTGCATATCAGCCAGCCGCCGCTCTCCATCCAGATCAAGGCCCTCGAAGAGGAGCTCGGCAGTCCGCTGCTCGAACGCACGCGGCACAAGGTCGCGCTGACGCCGGCCGGCAGCCTGTTCCTGGAAAAGGCGCGCGCGGCGCTGGCCAACCTCGATCAGGCTCGCGATGTCGTGAAGCAGGTGGCCAGTGGAGAAGCGGGCGAGATCCGCGTCGCCTTTACCGCGTCCGTGCCGATGCACGACACGTTTCCCCGCGCGTTCCAGCGCTTTCGCGAAGCCCACCGCAATGCGATGCTCGAGCTCGTGCATATGTCCACGGGCCAGCAGCTGCAGCAGATCGAAGAGGGCGAGATCGACATCGGCTTTCTGCGGCCTTCGCCCCAATTCCGTCCGCCCACGTCCATCGCCGTGAGGGAAGTGCTGAGCGACCGGCTCGTCGTGGTGGTACCGCTCTGGCACCCGCTCGCACGCGATAGGCGCCATGCGGGCGAGGCGGATCATGCGCTGGACATCGCGGAGTTGTCGAACGAGGCGTTCCTGCTGTTTCCGCGCGGCCTCGGCTGCGGCCTGTTCGACCACGTGACCACGCTCTGCAACCGCGCGGGCTTTGCGCCGCGCACCGTGCAGGAAGCGCGCGAGGCCACGACGATCATCGGCCTCGTCGCCAGCGGCGCGGGCGTCGCCGTGCTGCCCGAGATCTATGCGCGCACGGGCATTCCGGGCGTGGCCTATCTGCCGCTGATCGGCCCGGACGCGGACAGCCGCGTGCTGATGGCGCACCGCGCGGGCATGCTGTCGCCGATCATGGAGCGGTTTGTCGGGTTCTTCTGAAGCGCACCGTGCAGCCGCAGCCGCTCACGCGACATTGGCCATGCGCGTGCGATAAGCCTCGGCAAAGTCCGCCGCGTTACCGATGTGCTCACGCATCCGGGCCTCGGCCAGATCCGCATCGCGCGCCTCGATCGCATCGAGGATGCTCTCCAGTTCGGCCACCGCATCCTTCATGCGCAACGGCGGCGACGGCGTCATCTTCTTCAGCCACCGCAGCTTGTCCAGCAGGTTCAGCAGGCTGTCCGTCATCAGGCCGTTACCGGCCGTGCGGTAGATCGTCGAGTGGAACGTCGCGTCCAGTTCGTTGAATTCATCGAACGACTGGCTCTCGAAGCTGGCGTCGTCCGACGCGAACCGGCGGAACGCCGCGCGCAGTCGCCGGATGGTGTCGTCGGACATGCGCGTGGCGGCCTGGCGCGTGACGTAGGACTCCAGCAGAAAACGGTATTCGAAGATCTCGTGGATCTCCTCTTCGGTCAGCGACCGGACATAGGTCCCGCTCTGCGGACTGACCGCGATCCAGTCGTCGTTCCTGAGCTGCGCGAATGCCGTCCGGATCGGAGAGCGGCCGCAACCGAGTTCGTCGGCGAGTCTTGCTTCCGAAAGCTTTTCGCCGGGCGCATAACGCAGGCTGATAATGCGTTGCTTGATCTCGTTGTACACGAGCGTCGCCACCGCGGAACTCTCTGGAATCTTCAATTCACTGCCAGTCGTCACCTGCATCTCTGCCGCATCGATAGCGCCAGACCTCTAATAAAGTAGTTACCCAGTTTAGCGCATGCCTCTCATGCATGCGAGATTCATGTGCCTTTTGCCCCCTTTTTGTGCCAACAAACATTCTAGTTGACTAGTTTAACGATTGATCTAGGATGACGATTCGCCCCCACACCGAGGAGAAACCTCATGTCATCCCGTCGTACGTTGCTAGGTCTGGCCGTTGCAGCTGCCGCGCTGCTTTCTCCTCTGGCGCACGCCCAATATCCGGACAAGCCCATCCGGTTCATCGTGCCCTTTCCGCCGGGCGGCGCGGTCGATGTCCTCGGCCGCCTGACCGCCAAGATCGTCGGCGACGCCACGCGCCAATCGGTGGTGGTCGAGAATATCGCGGGCGCCGGCGGTGCCATCGGGACCAAGATGGCCGCCCAGTCGCCCAACGACGGCTATACGCTGCTGATGGGATCCACCAGCTCGCTGTCGATCAATCCGATTTACCAGAAGGTCGGTTATGACCCGATCAAGGATTTCACGCCCATTACCCTCGTCGCCTCCGTGCCGCACGTGCTGGTCGTGGACCCCGCCCTGCCCCCGAAAACGCTCGCGGAATTCATCGCCTACGCAAAAGCCAACCCGAAGAAGCTGAATTTCGCATCGTCCGGACCGGGCACGCCGCACCACGTGGCGGGCGCGATGTTCAACCAGATGGCGGGCGTCGACCTCGTTCATATCCCGTACAAGGGCACCGGGCCCGCGCTGACCGATGTCATGGGCGGACAGGTATCGATGATGTCCGTGGAAATCCTCGCCGCGGCGCCGCAGGTCCAGACCGGGAAGGTCCGCGCGCTCGGTATCGCCGCCGACCAGCGCAGCCCGCTGCTGCCCAACGTGCCGACCGTGAGCGAAGCGGGCCTCAAGGGTTTCGAGGTGACGTCCTGGTATGGCGTGGTGGCGCCGGCCGGCATTCCGCCCGCCGTGGCGGCGAAGCTGTCGGCCGCGGTCGCGGAGGGGCTGAAATCGCCGGAAGCCATCGAAAAGCTCAAGGCGCTGGGCGCCCAGCCGGTCGGCGGCAGCCCGGAACAGTTCCAGTCGTTCCTGCAGCGCGAGAACCAGAAGTGGGGCAAGGTCATGGCGGCCGCGGATATCTCGAACAACTGACCTTGACGATCGCCCGCCCATTGCGTACTCTGCCCTCTAAACTAGTTGACTAGTTTTCTAGGTAGTCACAACCGAGACAACGATGATCGAAAACATGTTTTCCCCCGCGCACTACGTCGCGCAGCGCCGCCCTTTGCATGAGGGGTCGCCGCTGCCGGGCTGGTGCTACACGTCCCCCGAGTGGTATCAGCGCGAAGTCGACACCATGTTCCGCAAGGACTGGCTATGCGTCGGCCGCGTCGAACAGGTCGCCGAGCCGGGCAGCTACTACTCGATCGAGGTGCTCGGCCAGCCGCTGATCGTGGTGCGCGACGAGAACAACGACGTCCGCGTGCACTCCGCGCTGTGCCGGCATCGCGGCGCGATCATCACCGAGGGCGCGGGCAAGTGCCGCGCCTTTACCTGCCCGTATCACAGCTGGACCTATGCCCCGAGCGGCAAGCTGATCGGCACGCCCGGCACGCCGCCGCCGATGGCCGGCGTGGCCGGGTTCAAGGCCGCCGACCATGGCCTGCGGTCCATCCGCTCCGAGACCTGGGCCGGGTTTCTCTTCATCACGTTCAACGCGGAAGCGCCGCCGCTGCTCGACTACCTCGGCGACCTGCCGGCCTATATGGCAAGCCACCGGCTCGAGGACATGCAGTGGACCCATCGCGACGAATACGTCGTCGACTGCAACTGGAAGGTGTGGCTCGAGAACGCATTCGAGAACTATCACGTGCCGACGATCCATCGCAGCCACGTCGATCCGAAGAACCCGCAGAACTGGCAGTTCGAGAAAACCCATGGTGCGTGGGAGGCGATGTACAGCAAGCGCAGCATCGTCGCGTACTCGGGCCTGCCCGAGATTCCCGGCATCGACCCCGAGAAGGCGAACTGCCTGTTCCATATCTGGGTCCAGCCGACGCTCCAGATCATCGTCACGTCGTCGTACATGAAATTCCGCCAGTACCTGCCCGAGGGTCCGGAGAAGCTGCGCATCTACGAGAACTGGACGTTCCCGCGCAGCACCGTGGCGCGCGACGATTTCAGCGAGATCGTCGGTCCGGCGTACTACGAGAAATATTCGAAGATCGTCATCGAGGACCTCGGCATCAATCCGAACGTGCAGAAGGCCATGCGCACCGGTGCCTATGTTCCGGGCCGGCTCTCCCTCGAGGAGTACATCGTGCACCGTATCGCGAACCACGTGCTGGACCGCGTCATCGGCCCCGACACCGAATCGTCGCGCGAACTCCGCGACGCCGCCTAAGACAACGAGACGCCCCCATGCCCTCCACGACCGCAAGCCGCGACTATTCCAGCGCGGATCCGCTCCACATCCATATCGAGAACTCGCGCGCGATGATGCCCGTGTTCACGGTGCACACGGACCAGTACGAAGCCGCGCTTGGCCGGCACCCCGACGTCGCCGCGCGCATCCGCACGACGTGGGGTCACGATCAGGATATCTATCACGATGCGATGGAAACCGCGGACGCGATGATCACCTACCGCTTCCCGCACAAGACGCTGCGCGACGACGGCAAGCGCCTCAAGCTGCTGCAGGTGCTGGGCGCGGGCGTCGATTACCTGCTGCCGCTGGACTGGGTTCCATCCGGCCTGCAGGTACTGACCAACAGCGGTGCCCATCTGCCCAAGGCCGCGCAATCGGGGCTGATGGCGCTGCTCATGCTCAACGCGCGCATGCCCGCGCTGATGTGGAACCACCGGCGGCACGCATGGGACCGGCAATTCACGTCGGCACTGAACGGCAAGACGGTGCTTATCGTCGGCGTCGGTGCGATCGGCGGCGGCATCGCCACGCTGGCCAAGCAGTTCGGCATGCACGTGATGGGCATTCGCCGCAGCGGGGCCCCGCACGAGAGCGTGGACAGCATGCATCTGCCCGGCGCCT
This sequence comes from Cupriavidus pauculus, assembly GCF_008693385.1. NCBI lineage: Bacteria > Pseudomonadati > Pseudomonadota > Betaproteobacteria > Burkholderiales > Burkholderiaceae > Cupriavidus > Cupriavidus pauculus. Next base: position 2,535,039 of record NZ_CP044067.1, on the reverse strand, counting down.
TGCGCGACCTGTTGCCCCAGGCGGACTTCGTGCTGCTGAACACCGCGCTGACGGAAGAGACGCGCTTCCTGATCGGTGCCGAGGAAATCGCGCGTATGCGCGACGGCGCCGGGCTCATCAATATGTCCCGCGGCGGGTTGATCGACCCCGCGGCGCTGGACAGCGCGCTGCGCACGGGCAAGCTTGGCGGTGCCATGATCGACGTGACCTACCCGGAGCCACCGCCCGCCGACTGGCCCTACTGGGAGACGCCCAACCTCGTCATCACGCCCCACGTGCTGTCGGACGATATCGAGCATTACATCCCGCACACGCTCGATATCTTCTTCAACAATATCCGCCGCCATTTCCACGGCGAGCCGCTGACGAACCTCGTCGACCTCGCGCGCAGCTACTGAAGGAGGCGTCATCATGAGTCAGGCCACCGACGAGCTTCGCCTGGTCAAAGTCGCGGCGATGCGCGAGGTCGCCACCGACATCGTGCAGTTCGACCTGCGCGCCGTGGATGGCCGGCCGCTGCCGGCCTTCTCCGCGGGCGCGCATATCGACGTGCATACGCCCGCCGGCCTCGTGCGGCAGTACTCGCTCTGCGGGCCGATCGACGATGCCGATCACTACAGCATCGCGGTCAAGCACGAACGCGGCGGCCGCGGTGGTTCCGCGAGCCTCCATGACGGCATGGAGGTCGGCAGTCCGCTCGGCATCTCGCCGCCACGCAACCACTTCCCGCTGGTCGCAAGCGCGGCGCACACGGTGCTGATTGCCGGGGGTATCGGCATTACGCCGTTCGTGGCGATGATCGCGACGCTGGACCGCGCCGGCCAGTCGTGGGAATTGCACTACTGCGCGAGATCGGCCGAGCATGCGGCGTTTCACACGCGGCTGAGCGCGCGGTATCCCGACCGCGTCACGACCTACTTCAGCGAGGCGCCGATCCTTCCCGTGCGGGACATCGTCGGCCTCGTCGCGGCGTCGCCCTCGAATGTCCATCTGTATTGCTGCGGACCCGCAGGCCTGATGCGCGCGGTGCAGGCGGCAACGCCGGACACGGCGACATCGCGCGTGCATTTCGAATGGTTTGCGGCCGACCGGGACGACGCGGCGCCGAACGAGCCCTTCGAACTCAAACTCGCGTCGTCCGGCAAGGTGCTGGCCGTGCCCGCGACCGAGACCGCGCTGGATGTCCTGCATGCCAACGGCGTCGATCTTCCCAGCAGTTGCCGCGAGGGGGTATGCGGGACCTGCGAGGTGCGCGTGCTGTCGGGCGACATCGACCATCGTGATCTGCTGCTCGGCGCGGCGGAGCGCGGCGCCAACCGCTGCATGATGCCCTGCGTATCGCGCGGGCGGCCCCACACGCGAGTCGTGCTCGATCTTTGAACGAATCAGGAGAAGAACATGGACATGCCCACGTCGAATCCACACATTCCCCCGCTGCGGCGCGTCGGCCAGACCGTCTACGTCGGCCTGCAGCTTCCGCTCGCCTCCGCGCATCCAGTGGACATCGCGGACCAGACCGACCAGGTGTTTCGCAGCCTGGTCGCGCGACTGGAAGAAGCCGGCGGCGCGATGGCCGACCTCACCAAGCTGCATACGTACTACCTGTTCGACGGCGATGGCACCGACGTCACGGCGTACTGGGAACGCATGACCGCGGTACGCCTCCTGCATCTGGCCGATCCGGGACCGGCCGCCACGGCGTTGCGCACGCAGGGCGTCGGGCCGGACCGGGCACTGATCGCGGTGGATGGCATCGCCGAACTCGGCCAGGACAAGCAGCGCATCATGCCCGCGCACGCGTGGGACTGGAGCATCCCCACGCCGTTCTCGCAAGGCTGGCGCGTCGGTACGACCGTGTATGTGGGCGGCCAGATTTCCGCGGACCGGCAGGGGCGGACCATCGCGGCGGGCGATGTCGAGGCCCAGACGCGCAACACGCTCGAGTACATCGAACACGTGCTGCGCGACGCGCGGACGGACTGGGACAAGGTCTGCTCGCTGAAGATCGCGTACCGGCATGACGGCGACGCGTCGCTACATGCATCGCAACGGCTCGGCGAATCGATCGTTGCCGAAGCGGCGCGCCGGTTCGCGGGACCGAAGCCGGCCATCACCGTGATCGGCGTGGACCTGCTTTACGAAGGCCTGCTGCTCGAGATCGATGCCGTCGCGTCCACCGAGGCCGGCGAGCCGGTGAGCATCGCGGGCGAGACGGGCGCAACGCCGTTCTCGCCGGGCTGGCGCGCCGGCAACGCGCTCCACATTGCCGCGCAGGCGGCACCCGAGGCCGACGGACTGGCGGCGCAACTCGAAGGCGCGCTGACCCGCGTGGCGACAGTCGCGCAAGCGGGCGGCGCCGCGATGGCGGACATCGTCAAGCTCAACGTATTCCTCTGCCCGGGCGAGTCGGCCCAGACGGCGACCGAGGTGCTGCACCGGTTTCTGGTGCCGGGCCGCACCGTGGTCAGCATCGTGCAGGTGGCGGGCTTCCTCACCCCGGGCCAGCGCGTGCAGATCGACGGGCTGGCTATCCTCGGGCAGGACGCCTCGGCCTGATCACACCACGCCTGATCGCCCCACGCCTAATCGCACTACGCAATCGACGCCGACCACCCCGTCAGCCCGCACGAACAGCGGGTTGACCTCGGCGTCCTCGATCTTCACGTCCGTCACGGCGCAGAGGTTCGAGAACGCGACGATGGTCTTCGCCAGCGCATCCACGTCGCCGCGCGGCAGGCCGCGGAAACCGCGAATCAGCTGTGTCGAGCGGACCTCGCCGATCATCTCGCTGGCCTCGGCCAGCGAGACCGGCGCGGGACGCAGGCTCACGTCGCGGTGGAGTTCGGCCGTCACGCCGCCGGCGCTCAGCATCACGATCGGGCCGACGAGCGGATCGTTGCGATAGCCGAGCATCAGTTCCAGCAACCGGCTTTCCATGCGCTGCACGAGAATGCCGTCGATCCGCGCGTCCGGTGCCGCCCCGCGTACGTTCGCGTACAGCTGGTCGGCGGCGCTCGCGAGTTCCGCGTTGTCGCGCACCCCCACCTTCACGCCGCCGACTTCGGTCTTGTGCAGGATATCGCGCGAACAGATCTTGGCCACCACCGGATACGGCACCGCATGGGCCAGCGATGCATCGGTGACGAGCGCCATCGGTGCGATGGGCACGCCCGCCGCCGCAAACACCTTCGCGGCTTCGAACTCGGACAGGTCGCCCTGCGTGGGCAGCCCCGCCGGCCATGTGATCGGTGCCGGTTCCGCGATGGCGTCGTCGCGGGACTTCGCGGCGCGGAACAGGCAGGCCAGCGCGTCGGCGCAACTCTCCGGCGTGCGGAACGCCGGCACGCCTGCCTGCTGAAGCAGGTCGAGCGACTGGGTCGCCTCCGGCGCGAGGAACGCCAGCAGCGGCTTGCCCGTGCGCGCGGACACCGCCGAAGCCTCGACGATCGGTCGCACGGCCAGCTGCGGGTGGAATTGCGCGGACGAACCCGCCACGCACAGCACCGCATCGCACCAGTCGCTCTCGAGCATCTGCTCGACGAGGTCCTGGTATTGCGCGCTCGTCGCGGCCAGCGTGAGATCGATGATCGGGGTCTGGCGAATCTTCACGCCTCGCGCGGCCATATGCGCGACAAAGGCATCGGGCGGCGCCACGGCCTCCACATCGGCCAGCCCGAGCCGATCGACTACCGTGGCGGCCCCACCACCCGTCGTCGTCACGACCGCGATGCGCGGATGGCGATCGAGCACGGGCACCGTCTTCGCATAACGGCGTGCGAGCGGCGCGAGTTCGAACAGCGCTTCGAGAAACTCCACGCGCATGGCGCCGTGCTTGCGCAGGAACGCGTCGACGGCGGCATCGTTGCCCGCGAGCGCACCGGTATGCGATTGCGCGAGCGCCTCGCCCTGCGCGGAACGGCCGAGCTTGTAGGCCAGCACGGGCTTGCCGGCAGCCCGTGCGCGGCGCAGCGCGGGACCGAGCACCGCGGCGTCGCGAATGGTTTCGAGGAACAGCAGGATGACCTCGGTGGCGTCGTCATCGACGAGCATATCCACGAGCTCGCCCACGCCGATATCGCATTCGTTGCCGACCGATACGAGCTTGGCAAAGCCGAGTCCGCGCGCGGCCCCGCGCGACAGCAGCGCGCCGAGCATCGAGCCGCTCTGCGATACCACGCTGATACCGCCAGCGCGCAGTTCATCCATCTCCAGCACGGCGTTGACGGAGAGAATCGCGCCGCTGTGCACATCCACCACGCCGATGCTGTTCGGCCCCAGCAGCCGCACGCCCAGCTCGCGCGCCCGCGCCGCCAGCGCTTCCTGCGCGGCCACGCCGTCGCCGCCGAGTTCGGCAAAACCGTCGGAGAACACCGTCACCACGCGCGCGCCCTGTGCCGCGCATTGTTCGAGCACTTCTGGCACCTGCCGGCCCGGCACCATCACGAACGCGTGGTCGATGGTGGCCGGCAGATCGGCGACGCGCGGGTAGGCTTGCAGGCCCATGACCTCCGCGCGGCCGGCATTGATGGGATAGATCGTGCCGCGATAGCCGTGCTTGCGCATGAAGCGCATCGGGCGGGCGGTGTTCTTGCTTTCGTCGGCGGAAGCGCCCACCAGCGCGACACGCTGCGGCGTAAAAAGGGCCTTGGCCAGCGCGGCGCCGGCGGGTCGGGAAGTCGAGGTCATGAGAAAATCGGTCGTAAGCGGAATCGCGTGGGCGAAGATCAGCCGGCCTTGAGCCGGGAGAGGCCAAGCGCGCGCACGGGCCGCTCGTCGAGTTGCCACAGCGTGTCGAGCAGCCGCGCGGCCGGGCCAGCGCCGAGTACCGGCGCGGCGAGCTCCATGAACTTGTCGGCCAGTGTCGCGTCGTCGAGCGGCGACTCGGGGTCGCCCTTGCGATACGGCGCGAAGTAGGTATGGCGCGCGCCATTGGCCATTTCGATCTCCACGCGCGCGGCACGCTGGCGCGGAAACGCCGCGGTCAGTTCCGGATCGGCGGTCAGCGACACCTTGGTCATCAACTGGCGAATCTGCGCATCGGCCATGCGTTCGGGCAGGAACGCGTCGAGCCGCACCGCGCCGCGCAGAATGCCGTGCGACACGACGTACGGCAGGCTGAAGCGCGCCTCGAATGCCGTGGTCGGATTGAAGTTGCCGGTCACATCGAGCGCCACCTGGTACGTCGCCACGCGGACGGCCGCGATGCGCGCCGGGTCGAGCGCGTGATCGCGCACGAGTTGCTGGGCGGCATCGATCGCCGCGAACGTATGGCCGCAGCAGCCGTGATTCTTCTGCGTGATGCGCGTGACGTTGTAGTCGGTGCCGAGGCCCTGCGTCACGTTGCTCCAGTCCGGCTTGCCGCACAGCGCCGCGCCGAAGCCGGCATCGCCTTCCAGAATGTTGTACACGCCGTTGACGCCGTGCGCGGCGGCCTGCGCCGCCTGCACGCCGACCTGCGCGGCATGGCCCGCATGCAGCGCCTTGGTCATCGCGTCGGAGCGGAATGCCTGTTGCAGGCCAGAGGCGAACGTCGCGGCCGTGGCCATCGCATCGGCGGCCACACGCGCATTGCCCGGAGCGACGAGCAGCGCGCCCGCGGCCGCGGCGCCGAAGCAGCCGACCGTGCCGGTGGTATGGAAGAAGCGATAGTGCGCGGGCTGGATGGCCGCGCCGATGCGTGTGGACACTTCATAGCCGGCGATCACCGCGCGCAGGAAATCGATGCCCGTGGCATCGACCTGTTCGGCCAGCGCCAGCGCGGCCGCGATGGTCGGGCAGCCGGGGTGATAGACGGCATCGCGGAAGATGTCGTCGAACTCGGCCGCGTGCGATGCGCTGCCGTTGATCCATGCGGCCAGCGCGGGAAACGCGTGCGTGCCATGGCCGATGACGGTCGAGCGGCCCACGCCGAGCTCTTCGCGGTGCGCGGCCACCAGTTGCTGGCCCGGCGCGATCTGGACGCCGGCGAGCAGCGCGGCGAACCAGTCGATGACGGCGCGGCGGGCATGGTGCAGTGCGGCGTCCGGCAGGCGCGACGACGCTTCCCGCCCGACATAGGCGGCGAAATCTTCGATGATCATGAGTTGTGCTCCTCGGAATGCGGGCGTCTCTGGCGCCCGTCGACAGTCTGGAATGGTTATCATCGTAGGCTCGCCGGCGTGGCCAGCTTTGACTTTTGGAGAAACCTCCCGAAATATCGCGGGGATTCCAGAGGACGCGCCGTGCGGTGCATACTGCGCCCATGGACATTCCGTCGCTACTCATCCTGATTGCCGCCGTCGAGGAAAAAAGCCTGTCGCGCGCGGCCGAACGCGAGAACCTCGTAACCTCCGCGGCCAGCAAGCGCATCGCCGAACTGGAGCGCCGCGCGGGCACCGCGCTGCTGCGCCGCCACGGTCGCGGCGTGGAGCCGACGCCAGCCGGCGCGATGCTGTATCAGCGCGCCAAGGCCATCGTGCGCAGCGTGCAACTGGCGCAGGACGCGCTCGCCACGTTCTCCACCGACGGCACCGCGAAGATCCGCCTGGCCTCGAATCGCTCGACGGTGCTGCAGTTCCTGCCCACCGATATCAGCGGCTTTCTCAAGCAGGTCCCCGAAGCGCGCATCGACCTGATGGAGGCGTTCAGCTTCGATATCCCGCGCATGGTGTCCAATGGCGACGCCGATATCGGCATCTATCACGCGCGAAGCCCGAGCCCGGGGGTGTTCTCGCTGCCGTACCGAAAGGATCGCGTCGGGCTCGTCGTGCCGCGCGGCCATCCGCTCGAGGCCAAGGGATCGCTACGGCTCGAGGAAGCGCTCGACTACGACTTCCTGGGCTATTTCCCGCGCCATACGTTCGATGCGTTCCTGACGCTGGTGTCGGGCACGATCTCGCGTCCGCTCACGATCAAGACGCAGGTCTCGAACTTCGAGGCGCGTTGCCGCATGGTGCGCGAAGGGCTCGGTATCGCGGTGGTGCCAGAAGGCATTGCCAAGAACTACCTGTCGATGATGGGCCTGTCGCTGCTGACGCTCAACGACGAATGGGCCGTGCGCGAATTCCACGTGTGCGTGCGCGATCGCGACAGCCTGCCGGCCGCCACGGCGCAATTGCTCGAGTACCTCGCGCGCTGCGCGACGATGGAGCAGCACTTCAAGCGGCCGCGCTAGAAGTGGCAGCGAGGCATGAACGCAGCGTTTCTCTTTTTTCATAGCTGAGCGGGCGCGTTTCCCTAAGATGGTCGGTAGAACACTACGAACATCGGAGACGACTCATGCTTCAGATCTTCCGGCCCATCGCGGCCGGCATGCTGCTTTGCTGCGCCGCAGCGACCGCGTCGGCCCAGACGACGAATTTCCCCACCAAACCCATCCGCATGGTCGTGGCATTCACGGCCGGAGGCACCACCGACATCCTCGCGCGCGAAGTCGCCGCCGAGATGTCGCAGACGCTGGGCCAGTCCGTGGTGGTGGAGAACCGTCCCGGCGCGGGCGGCAATATCGGCACCGAGATCGTGAGCCGCACCGAGCCCGACGGCTACACGCTGCTGGCCACGTCGGTGGGCCCCATCGCGATCAACCCGTCGCTCTACAGCAAGCTCAAGGTCAACCCGCTGACCGAACTCACGCCGGTGGCCCCGATGGCCGACGTGCCCAACGTGCTCGTGGTACCGCCCACGCTGCCGGTGAAATCGGTGAAGGACCTCATCGCCTACGCGAAGGCGCATCCGAACTCGACCAACTTCAGTTCCACCGGCGTCGGCACCGCCGCGCATCTGTCGGGCGTGCTGTTCAACGAGCGCGCGGGCGTGCAGACCACGCACGTGCCCTACAAGGGCGCCGATGCGCTCAACGATCTGCTGGCCGGCCGCGTGCAGTTCATGTTCGCGACGCTGCCGTCCGTGATCTCGCATATCCGTAGCGGCACGCTGCGCGCGCTCGCGGTGGCATCGCCGCAGCGCACCGGCACGCTGCCCGATGTGCCGACGATGGCCGAAGCTGGCGTCTCCGGCGTGGAAACCGGCGCGTGGTTCGGCCTGTTCGCGGCCAAGGGGGTGCCCAAGGACGTGCTCGCCAAGCTCAACGGCGCCGTGGTCACCGCGCTCGGGAAGGCCGAGGTCAAGAACAAGCTCGCGCAGCAGGGTGCCGATGCGATGCGGCTCTCGCCCGAGGCGTTCGGCAAGTTCGTGCTCAGCGAGAACAAGCGCTGGAAGCCGGTGGTGGTGAGTTCGGGCGCGCGCATCGACTGACCCTGCCCGCCCTCCTGGCCCACGACGCCCCGCCCCGTGCGGGGCGTTGCTTTTGCGAGGCGTATCATTGAGCTTTTGATGGAGGACGCCTCGCCGATGTCGGCTCCGATCGCCCTGCTGGTCATTACCGCGGCGCTCAGCGCAATGATGCTGGCCATTGTCTTGTCGCTGCGCCGCTGCGGCCTGCCCGGCGTGCAGGAGTGGTGCCATGCGAACCTCGTTGCCACCGTCGCGCTCGTCCTGTTCGCGCTACGCGGCAATATTTCCGACGTGCTGTCGGTCGTGGTCGCCAATGCCGCGCTCGCCTGGGCCATCTGCATGTTCTACGCGGGCACCGTGCTGTTCTGCGGCGGCCGGCCGCCATGGCGCATGCTGATCGCCGGCACGGCCGGCGTCGCGGTGAGCATTGCCGCGCTGCGTTATGTCGTCGATGACTTCGCGGCCCGCGTCGCGCTCGTCTCCGCCTTCCATGCGCTGCTCTGCGCGGGCGTCGGCATCACGCTGCTCACGCGCCGCCCGCGCAATCGTACCGCGAGCCATTTCCTGACCACCGCGACGTTCGCGCTCGGCTTCGCGCTGGCGCATGCCGCGCGCGGCGCCATGGCCGCGATGGCGATGCTCGGCGACGGCATCACGGCACCGGGCCTCAACGTCGCGTTCCTGACGCTCGGCGCGCTGGTGATGCCCGCGCTGACGATGGGCGCGGTGCTGATGATCCACGACAGCCTCGTGCGGCGGCTGGAAGCCATCGCCAATACCGATACGCTGACCGGCGTGGCCTCGCGCAAGGCGTACGAGGACGAAGCCGCGCGCGAACTCGCGCGGGCCATGCGCGGCGGCCCCACGCCCGCGCTCGTGATCATCGATATCGACCGCTTCAAGTCCGTCAACGATACGTGGGGACACGCCGCGGGCGATGCGGTGCTGCGCGAGTTCGCGCGCGTGGCTGGGGAGGAGATTCGCGCCAGCGACCGGCTCGCGCGGCTGGGCGGCGAGGAGTTTGTGATCCTGCTGCCGGCGACGGGCGAGGCCGAAGCGCGGCATGTCGCGGAACGGGTTCGCGCGCGCGCGGCGGCCAATGCCGTCGATACGCTGTTCGGCACGGTGCACTACACGGTCAGCGGCGGCGTGGCGACGTGGCGCGCCGGCGAATCGCTCGCGCAACTGTCGGCGCGCGCCGATGCGGCGCTCTATCGCGCCAAGCTGACGGGCCGCAATCGTATGGTCGGCCAGAGCGAACTCGTGGACGGCTTGACCGCGCCCGCCTCGGATCGCATCGCCAACACGGTCTGATGCGCCGTCAGTTTTAATCTCGCGTTACGGCAAACGTTACGGCCGACGTTACGAGGTAACGATGCCGTAACGGCCCCGCGTGCTCCCGCGCACGTTCGAACGGACGTCTCAATCGCACCCTCCTTCCCGCAAACCCAATGCCGTGGCGGTACCCGGCAACGTCGCGGATGCCCTGACATGGCCGCGCGCGCACTGGGCATGGCCGTTGCGGTGGTGAGTCGCTGCACTCGCAGAACATCACAAAGGAGAGGTCATCGTGCGCAACAACAATTACTTGCTCGGCCTGGTATTGGTGGGCCTGATGCTGATGGGCGGCTGCTCCCATCACCATACCGGCCCCATGGGGCCTGAAGGCATCGCGGGCCCGACCGGCGCGACGGGAGCGACGGGGGCGACGGGTGCCACCGGCGCGACGGGCGCCACGGGCTCGGCCGGTGCGACCGGCGCCACGGGGTCCGCCGGTGCTACAGGTGCTACAGGTGCTACAGGTGCTACGGGTGCGACCGGCGCGACGGGGGCGACGGGCGCTACCGGTGCGACAGGTCCCACGGGCGCGACGGGTGCCACGGGCCCGCAAGGTCCGCAGGGCCAGACCGGCGCGACCGGTCCCACCGGCCCGGCCGGCAACGACGGCGCCACCGGTCCGCAAGGACCGCAAGGTCCGCAAGGGGAAACGGGTGCCACGGGTCCGACAGGCGCCGCGGGTCCCACCGTGCTGAAAGAGGTCGGCACCGCGGTCAGCAGTGTCGGCAGCACGGTCAGCGGTCTCGGCACGGGACCGCTCGCCGCGGTGACCGCGCCGGTGGGCTCCGTCGTCAGCCAGACCGGCGACCTCGTCGGCAACCTCACGCCGCAACTCGCGGCCGATCCGGTCAATCAGGTATTGACCACGGCAAACCGCGCCATCGTGCCGCTGACGGCCACGCTCGGCAACGCCACGCAGACCATCGGCGGCGCTACGGGTCTTGGGCCTACCGTGAACAACCTGCTCGTAACGCTGGGCGGCGCGGTGAACAATGTGGGCGGCACGCTCAAGCAGACGCAGGCACCGGTGGTGAGCGAGGTCGGCGGCATCGTGCAGACGACGGGCACCGCGGTGGCGGCGCTGGGCGGCGCGCTGATTCCCGCGGGTGGGACACCGGGCACGAACCCGCTGGCCCCGATCACCAACCTCGTCAGCGGCCTGACGGGCGGCCTCACGGGTGGACTAGGCGGCGGCACCGGCGGCACGAACCCCCTGGCACCGGTCACCAGCCTCGTCAGCGGCCTCACGGGCGGGCTGACGGGCGGACTGGGCGGCGGCACGGGCGGCACGAACCCGCTGGCACCCGTCACCAACCTCGTCAGCGGCCTCACGGGCGGGCTGACGGGCGGACTGGGCGGCGGCACCGGCGGCACGAACCCGCTGGCCCCGGTCACGAATCTCGTCGGTGGCCTCACGGGCGGCGTGGGCGGCGGCACGGGCGGCACGAACCCGCTGGCACCCGTCACGAATCTCGTCGGTGGCCTCACGGGCGGCGTGGGTGGCGGCACGGGCGGCACGAACCCGCTGGCACCCGTCACGAATCTCGTCGGCGGCCTAACCGGCGGCGTGGGCGGCGGCACCGGCGGCACGAACCCGCTGGCCCCCGTCACCAACCTCGTCGGCAGCCTGACCGGCCAGCGTTAAGCGAAAAATGCCCCTCTCCCGCCGGAGAGGGGCGCGCATCGCACCGGTCAAGCCGCGACCGGCTTGATCAACCCATCCGCGCGAAACATCGCCTTGATACCCCGCACCGCCTGACGAATCCGCGACTCGTTCTCGATCAGCGCGAATCGCACATGCTCGTCGCCATAGTCGCCAAAGCCAATCCCCGGCGACACCGACACCTTGGCCTTCGCCAGCAACTGCTTGGCGAACTCGAGCGAACCGAGCGCGCGATACGGCTCGGGAATCCGCGCCCAGATATACATCGACGCCTTGGGAATCTCCACAGGCCAGCCCGCCTCGATCAACCCGCGCGCCAGCACATCGCGCCGCGACTGGTACTGCGCGGCAATCTCCTTCACGCACTGCTGATCGCCCTCGAGCGCGCTGATCGCCGCCACCTGCAATGGCGTGAACGTGCCGTAATCGTGATAGCTCTTGATGCGCGTCAGCGCGTTCACGAGATCCGGATTGCCGACCATGAAGCCGATACGCCAGCCCGCCATGTTGTAGCTCTTGGACAGCGTGAAGAACTCCACCGCAATGTCCTTGGCCCCAGGCACCTGCATGATCGAAGGCGCCTTCCATCCATCGAACACGATGTCCGCATACGCGAGGTCGTGCACGACGAAGATATCGTGCTTGCGCGCCAGCGCGATCACGCGCTCGAAGAAATCCAGCTCCACGCAGGCCGCGGTCGGGTTCGACGGAAAACCCAGCACGATCATCTTCGGCTTCGGATAGCTGCCGCGAATCGCGCGCTCGAGTTCGGCAAAGAAATCGATGTCCGCCGTCATCGGCACCGAGCGAATATCCGCGCCCGCGATGACCGCGCCGTAGATATGGATCGGATAGCTCGGGTCCGGCACCAGCACCGTATCGCCGCGATCGAGCGTGGCGAGCATCAGATGCGCAAGCCCTTCCTTCGAGCCAATTGTGGCGATGGCCTCGGTATCGGGATCGATATCCACGCCATACCGGTCGCGATACCAGTGCGAGATCGCGCGGCGCAGCCGCGGAATGCCCTTCGATGCCGAGTAGCCATGCGTGTCCGGCCGCTGGGCCGCGTCGACGAGCTTCGCCACGATATGCGGCGGTGTCGCGCCATCGGGGTTGCCCATGCTCATGTCGATGATGTCCTCGCCACGGCGGCGGGCGGCCATCTTGAGCTCGGCGGTGATATTGAAGACGTACGGGGGGAGACGATCGATGCGCGCAAAGCGGCGCTTGCCGGAAGAATCGGCGGCCATGGAGGAGTCCTTTTACGTAAGCGCCCGGAACCGTCCGAGCGACGTCGGTGGCTGTTGTCTCGACCACCGGGAACCGATATTACGCAGCGGCGCGCGTTTGCACAACTCCCTCTTTCACACTTTTATCGCGATCTCACCACGACACGCCCGAGGGACGATACGGACGATCGGGCGGCAGCAGCCGCACGATGCAGTTGAGCGCATCGGCATTGACCTGGTCGCCGCCCATCGCGCCCGCGATCGATGCGCGATACTCGGGCACGCTGATGCGCTGGTAGTACAGCCGCGACGTCTGGTCGAGCCAGTAGACGTACTCGCTATCGCTCTCGTCGCTGCCCGTGCGCAGCCACTCGCCGACAGGATGCGTGCCGAGCGTGGCGTCGGCACAGGTGTTCTGGATACGGTCCACGTACTGGTTGAACCCTTTGGCCTCGAAGTTGCGGACCGAGTCCGGCGCGCAGGCGGCCAATGGCAAACCGAGGGCGATGACGACGGCAGACAGGCGGGCGCGAGGCAGCGACATGGCATCTCCGGAGGATGGGCGTGCTTGCAGTGTAGCCGCCCGCCTTCCGCATTGCGCTGCAATTGCTCAGTCGCTCAAACGCTCATTCGCTCAATCGTCGATCGTCTCGTGCACGGCGGCATTGCCGCGCTTCCAGTAGGCCGATGCTCGAATGCGCGACTTGTCGACGCCACGCTCTTCCACGAGGTACTTGCGCACCTCGCGCATGGCCGCGCCCTCGCCCGCGGCCCACACGTAGCCATCGCCTTCGGGCAGGCTGACCCAGCGCAGCGTGGGCAGCAGCATGCTGCCTTCGGGACGATCCTCGCGATGGACCCAATGCACCTCGATATTCGGTCCCGTCACGAGCGGGATATGCGACCCCGCGTCGGACACTTCGAGCACGACCACCGCGCGCGCATCGGTCCCGAGCTCTTCCAGGCGCCGCCCGATCGCGGGCAGCGCGGTGTCGTCGCCGATCAGCAGATGCCAGTCGAACTCGCGCGGAATCACGAACGAACCGCGCGGACCGCCGACGCCGAGGTACTGGCCCGGCCGCGCCTGCGCGGCCCATGTGGAAGCGGGCCCGTCGCCGTGCAGCACGAACTCGATATCGAGTTCCTGGGCCACCGGGTCGTAGCGACGCGGCGTGTAGTCGCGCGCCTGCGGGCGCGTTGCCCCTTCGGGGAACGTGATCCCCTCGGGTCCCACCTCCGGCAGCACGGGCTTCTCCTGCCCCGCCGCCGGGAAAAACACCTTGATATGGTCGTCGAACGATGCGGACACGAAGTCGGCAAGGTCGGGACCGCCGAGCGTTACGCGCAGCAGTTGCGACGATATTTTCCGGACGCGCAGCACCTGAAGCTGGCGCATGCGAAGCGTATGGCGAACACGTTGAACGGTCAGATCGCGTGGAGCATTCATATAGGGGTATCCAGTGGTGTCGATATGGCAGGCTCAGCCCTTGTTCTCGATCTCGCGCGCGGCACGATCGAGGATGGCGATAATCCGCCGCTGCTCGTCCGGCGCGGCGTCGGTCGCCAGCGCCAGCGCGCGCTTGAGCCGCATGCGCGCCTCAACGAACTCCGGCAGCCAGCCGCCCTGCTCGGGATCCTGCTGCGGCATGCCCGTCATCGCGCGCCGCATCCAGTCCATCTTCTTGGCCACGTGCCGCAGCTTGCCAACCATCAATGCCACGCGTTCGCGATGCGTTTCCAGATAGGCAACGCCGGTCTCGGTAATCCGATACAGCTTCTTGTTGCCCTCCGCATCGACGCTCGCATACCCGAGGTCCTCGAGAAACGTCAGCGCGGGGTAGACCACGCCGGGACTCGGCTTGTAGAACCCACCGGTCCGGGTCTCGAGCGCCTTGATCAGCTCGTACCCATGCGAAGGCTTTTCCTCGAGCAGCGACAGCAGCAGCAGTTGGAGGTCTTCGGCGCTGAACTTCCGCCCGCGCCGCCAGCCGTCGTCCGAGCCAAATCCGTCCGCCCCGTCGCCGCCGTCCCATTCGGGGCGGCCGCCGCTGCTCCAGAACCCGCCGCCATGGCGATGCATCATGTGCGCGCGCAGTTTGTGCAGGTGGGCATGAAAATGATGGTTAAGGTGAAGCATGCGTCGCTCCGAATATCGTAAAACATATCTTACGATATACAGAGCGACAAAAAAGGTCAAGGCGAGGATGCGATAACGCGCCGGCTAGATGCCATGGAACAGCCAGGACAGATGCTGGCGGGCCTGAGCCGCGCTCGTCTGCGACAGCAGCGCATTGCGGAGTTCCGCCGCTACCCCCTTGGCGTGATAGAGCTCCCCGTACATGCGAGAGGTCAGTTGCACGCGCGCGGTGCGCAGGTAGCGCGATTGCTGATAGGCCAAAAACCTGGCGGTGGTCCCCAGGCCCATGCGAGCGTTCCAGCTGCAGGGCATCGCATACGTCGATCTGGTCCACGAGGACGGCACCCCCATCACCTACCCCGTTGCCGCGGTCTCGCTTCGTAGCGCGCGCAGCGCAATGATCGACAACTTCATCGCCATCGTTTCGGATGTCGGCAAGGGCTAAGCGCGCTGCGCCGACGGCTTGAACGTCGTCACCGGCGTCGAAGATATTTCCTGCGCCGAGGAAAAGATTCACTTCAATCTCGGGAGCGGATGACGGAAGATCAATCCACCCATGCGCGACAAGAACGTGCACATGCGAGTCCTCCTGACCATCCTGCTGACGATGAGCCTGCTCGCTTCGCCGGCGCCGTCGCGCGCGCAGACGTTCGGCATCGTCGGCGCCAACGTCCAGAAGCAGGCGAATGCGGTGCTGACGCTGATGTCGTTCGCGGTCGTGCCCGATCTGGCGTCCAGTTCGCTGTCCATCAGCAATACCAGTACCGATAATCCCGATATCACGCTCTGGCAGCTCGGCGGCGGCTTTACGCTCAGCAAGTCGTTCCCGCTATACCTCGAGGGCTCGGTAGCCTACAACCGGTACGACCCGACCTTTGTCGCCTCGAATGGCCAGGAAACGCGCCGCGTGCCGACCAAATGGAACACGTTCGCGGGCACCGTCGGGGTGGGCTGGGATTTTCCGCTGACCGAGAGCAAGGAGCTGGTGTTCCGGCCCATCCTCAACGCATCGATCGGACGCGTCGCAAGCGATATCTCGGTGGCCAAGTTCGCGGTCGAACAGAAGACCGACCGCGACATCATGTTTCTCGAGGATGGATCGATGAACGCCTATGGGATAGGCGGATCGGTGATGCTGGATTGGGAGAGCCACCGCGGCGAGAACGATCTCGATCTGGAACTGCGCTACACGAACATCTATCTGCGCAGCTTCGGGACATCGTATGGCATCGGCGCGTCCTCGGCCGCGCAGACCGCCAGCCTTTACGCACGCTGGCGCGCCCCCACCGGCCTCCGCGCCCTCGACCGCCCGGTCCGCTATGTGCTGGAGCTCTCCCACTCGCAGTACTTTGGCAACCAGGCCGGCGCACTGGGCTTCAACTACCTGACCACGGTCGGCACGGGACTGGAACTGGACACGAGCGCCCACGAAGTCTTCGTGACCCGCATCCGCGCCGTGGTGCGGTACGTGTTCGGCAACAACGTCTCCGGCGTGTCGTTCGGTTTCGCGGCGAGTTTCTAAGGACGCGCTACAGGCAACTGCGCTGGGCGAACGGAACCGCGCGGAGTTCGGCCTGTGGATCCGTTCCCCCTACCCACGTGGCATCCCCTGCTCATACGAGTCATCGTTTTGGCGCATATGAGACGGCCGCCGCCGCGTCCTCAACAAGCCCCTACGCCGCCAGCTTGAAAGTCATCACCGCCGACGACAGCTGGTTGGCCTGGGCTTCCAGCGAATCGGCCGCGGCCGCGGCCTGTTCGACCAGTGCGGCGTTCTGCTGGTTGACCTGTTCCATCTGCGACACCGCCGAGCTCACCTGTGCGATGCCCGACGACTGCTCGCCCGATGCCGCCGAGATTTCGTTCACGAGGTCGGCCAGGCGGCGGACTTCGGAAACGATTTCGCCGATCGTGCTGCCGGCCTGCTCCACCTGCACGCTGCCGGCATCCACCTTGCCGACCGACGAATCGATCAACGCCTTGATTTCCTTCGCGGCACCGGCGCTGCGCTGTGCGAGCGCGCGGACTTCGCCGGCGACCACGGCGAACCCGCGGCCCTGTTCGCCTGCACGCGCGGCTTCCACCGCGGCGTTCAGCGCCAGGATGTTGGTCTGGAAGGCGATGCCGTCGATCACGCCGATAATGTCCACGATCTTCTGCGAGCTCGTGTTGATCTCGCTCATCGTCTGCACCACGCCGCGCACCACCTCCCCGCCCCGCGTGGCCAGCTGGGCCGCGCTGCTGGCCAGTTCGCTCGCGCGCGAGGCGCTGTCGGCGTTGTTGCTCACGGTCGAGGTCAGCTGCTCCATGCTCGCCGCCGTTTCCTCCAGCGCCGACGATTGCTGCTCCGTACGCGACGACAGGTCCGTATTCCCCGCCGCGATCTCGCGCGCGCCGATCGTCACCGCATCGGAGCTCGCCCGCACCTTGAGCACCGTCTCCGTCAGCCCATGCTGCATGCGCGCGAGCGCGTCGAGTACCTGCCCGATCTCGTTGGTGCCGGCCCTGGGCACGGTAATCGTCAGATCGCCCTCGGCCACGCGCATCAGCAGGTCCGATGCCTTGGTCAGCGGCGCCACCACGAGGCTGCGCAGCGCCAGATGCACGGCCACGATCAGCGCGGCCGACAGCGTCAGCCCGATGATCACAAGCACGATCACGCGCTGATAACGCGTCTGGCTGCGCGCCAGTTCCTCGTCATTGAGGCGCAACGCCAGTTGCTGGAACCGCTCGACACCGGCCGAATGCTTCGTGCCGAAGCCGACGATATCCTTCTCGTTGATCGCGGTATAGCCCGCGGTGTCATCCTTGCGCAGCGCCGCCACCGCGCGCTGCCCCGCATCGATATGCCCGCGGGCCACGGCAATGATGTCCTCGCGCGTGCTCGCATCCTGCCCCGCGAAGGTCTCGGCCTTCTCGAACGCGTCGAGCTCCTCCTTCGACTTGGCGATGAACTTGTCCGCCATGCCGAGCGCCTCGTCGCTGACCTTGCCGTTCTCCTTGCTGGAGCTGTAGGCACGCGTGAGCGCCGAGCGCGCCCGCATCATGTCCTTGTAGGCGTCGTTGAGCAGCAGCGCGCGGGAAGCCACCAGATGCGCGCGTTCGAGGGAGGACTTCGACTCGCGCAGTTCGAGCACGCCGAGGGCGGCGCCAAGAACGAGCATAAGGCCGAAAATCGCCAGCGTTGCCAGCAGGCCGTGGCGGATGCTTACGTTTTGCATGGAGTTGTCAGATTCGATCGATCAGTCGGTACCGGCTTAACGACGCCTCGCCCCGAACCTTGAGACCTTCCACGCACACGTTTGCGTTACATCAAATTTCTGCGATTCTGCACTTGACGGCAGAGGCTACATATAAGCAATCAACCGTCCCGCGCAAATCACGAGCCCCCACGTCACGAGCGAGATCCACGCACAGAGCCGCGCGCCCGCCGGAGGCGTTCCACCGGCTTCCCAGCGGCTGCCGGGCCGCAGCAGCTCGCGATACGGCCCCATATGGAACCACGCCGCATTGGCCAGCCCGAGCAGCACGAGCAGGGTCTTGACGACGAATGCGCGGTTGCCGACCAGGTCGTCGGCATGCGCAAGAAACAGCAGCACGCCGCTCGCGGCGATCAGCAGGAAGCCGACGACCGATAGCGGCAGCGCATGGCGCAGCAGCACGGTGACCGGCAACTGCCGGCCGAACCCCGCCAGCCGCATATCGACGACGACGATCGAGCCGAACAACAGCGCCATGCCAGCGAGATGAAAAATCTCGACGATCGGATAGGCCCACGCGGACGCACGCAGCGTGGCCGATACGGGCAGCGCCGCAAGCTGGGCGGCCCACTCGGTGACAGCGACCGGGGTCGCCACCGTCAGCGCAACTCGACCGTCTTGCCGTCGAGCGTGATGCGCTCGACCCGCATCTCGTCGGCCTTCTCCTTGCTGGCGTAGCCCACCATCGTGACTTCGCGGCCGACGGCGACCTTGTCGGCGGTGGCGCCGCGCGACTCCATGCGCGAGACGGGCGCGAGCACCGCGAACCATCGCTTGCCGCTCGCTTCGACGGTAATCGTGGCGTGCGGATTGCTGTAGTGGCTTTCGACGACCTTGCCGGTCACGGTCAGCGGCCTGGTATCGTCATAGGTGGACCAGCCATGATGCGCGAATGCCGGCAGGCTGACGGCGAACGCGAGCGACAGCAACAAACGACGGGGATGGTGCATGCGAACACTCCTTGTCGAAAGACTTCAGGCGTCAAACTTCAGGCATCCAGCTTCAGGCATCAAACCGCGGCGACTCCGGCGGCGGGTGCGCAATACTGTCGGGCGTCGCCGAGGACAATCCACCGGGCTCGCGCAACGTCCGCGCGCGCCGCATCATCGTGCCGAGCGCGGGATTCATCGCCTTGAGCGCGGCACGCTCGGCCAGCAAGGCATCGGCAAGATTCGCGCGGCCGCCGCGCAGCGCCGCCTCGATCAGCGTCAGCGTGAAGACATCGCGCTGCGCGTGACTGCCGCCGAAGCGATGGCAGATCTGCCGCACCGGCATCAGCCGCGCAATCGCCTTGTCATGATCGCCGCGATCGAACGCGATCAACGCCTCGGCCACGGGCAGCCCGACCTCGGCCGTCATCGTGCTGTTGGTGTTGCCCGCGTGGTGCGCATTGCCCGCGCCGCCCTGTGCCGCCGCCTCCTGCATGGCAGCGTGCAGGGCCGCCACATCGTCGATGCGCCCGGCTCCAAGACACGCCATGATCGCATGCACGTCGTTGAACGCATAGTATCCAGCCGCGCCCCGCGACTGCCAGTCGTCGGCCACGTCGATCCACCGGTTGCCCACGTCCACGCCGCGCAGATGCAGCCGCCACAGCAGCGCGGCGGCATCCACGAGGTCGAGCGCGACCGCCGGCGCGGGCCGCGCGACATGATCGTCGTAGAGCGCGAGCACCGCATCGTGCTGCTCGCGTTCGAGCAACAGCAACGCGAGGTGCCACCAGTTGTGAACGGCGAGCATGTTGTCCTCGGCCCAGTCCTCGCGGCGCGCGGTCAGCCAATCGACGCCGGCGTCGAGGCGCCCCTGCATCTCCATGACATGCGCCACCGCGTGGATCGCCCACGGATCGCGCGGGTTGAGCGCCACGGCCTCGCGCCCGCGCGCCTCGGCATCCTCGTACCGCTGCATCTCCTCGAGCCCGAACGCATGCATGCCCAGCAGATAGCTGTAGCCGGGCACGTTCGCATTCCAGTGCGGGAGCACCTGCGCGATGCGATCGCGCAGCATGCTCGACTGGCCCAGCAGGAAATCGCCGATATGCGCGACCTGAATCGCAAGGATATCGTGCGGATAATCGACGGCGATATCGCCGTAGGCCTGCACGGCCTGCGAGAACCGTCCGTCGAGCCAGGCCCGCGCCGCCGCGAAATGCCGGCGTTCGCGCTCGTTGGCGCGCGCGCCCAGCGCCTCGCCCGCTTCCACGCTCTGCCGCAGCATCGGCTCCGCGGTCCCGTCGCCGGACGTCACCATCAGGCCGGCACGCAGTGCGTGGCCCATCGCGAAGTCGGGATCGTCGACCAGCGCGCCGTCGATCACGGACAGCGGATCGCCGTAATACCCATGCAGCAGGTTGAGCGCGGCCTCGTACCGCTCGAGCGAATGCGCGCTCGCGGGCGATACGTGCAGGCCCCTGAAGTCCGTCTGTGCCATCGCGTCCCCTTGTCGTCGTCTGCGCGGACATCCCCTCATCGTAGTCAACAGGCGCGCCGACGCAAGGCGGGCCGGCCCCCGAAGGCGGCGGGAGGCCGCCCGCGCCAGGCGTCCCTCTCCACACTTGCAGGCACCCATGCTACGCTCCTCGCTCCTCCATGCCACTGCCACGCCCATGCGCTCCGCCTCCCGCGACACCTACGAAGCCGTGTCCCTGACTCTTCCCGCCGCGGCCTGCCCGGGCCAGTCCGTCGCCGATATCGACACTCCTTCGCTGGTGCTGGACCTCGACGCCTTCGAGGCCAACCTCGATCGCATGCAGGCCGTGGCCGATGCCGCCGGCATCAAGCTGCGCCCGCACGCCAAGGCCCACAAATGCCCCGACATCTCGCTCGCGCAGATCGCGCGCGGCGCGGTGGGCGTGTGCTGCCAGAAGGTCAGCGAGGCGCTGCCGTTCGTCGCCGCGGGCGTCACGGACATCCATATCAGCAACGAGGTCGCGCTGAACCCCGCAAACCCGGCCAAGGCCGATCTGCTCGCGAAGCTCGCGCGGCATGCGCGCCTGAGCGTATGCGTGGACGACGTCGCGCAGATCGACGTGCTCGCGGCGGCATGCGACCGCGCCGACAGCCGGCTCGATGTCTTCGTGGAAATCGACGTGGGCCAGGGCCGCTGCGGCGTGCCCGACGCGCCCGCGGCGCTGCGCCTGGCCCGGCGTATCGCCACCTTCGAGCGCCTGCATATGCGCGGGCTGCAGGCCTATCACGGCGGCATCCAGCATCTTCGCGACTGGAACGAGCGCCGCGATGCGGCGGCCAGCGCGGCCGCCCGCACGGCCGCCGTGGTCGCCGAACTGCGCGCGGCCGGCGTGGAATGCGAAGTGGTCACCGGTGGCGGCAGCGGCAGCGTGGAGTTCGACCTGCAGAGCGGGGTCTATACCGAGATCCAGCCCGGTTCGTACGTGTTCATGGACGCCGACTACGCCAGCAACGCCTTTACGGGCACGATGCGCTTCGCGCACGGCCTGTTTATCGCGAGCACGGTAATGAGCGTGGCCGCGGGCGACCGCGTGATCCTCGACGCCGGGCTCAAGTCGATGGCCGTGGATTCGGGCCTGCCGTGGGTGTGGAGCGAGCAGGCAAACGCGCCCTCGCAAACGCTGGTGTACACCGCGGCCAACGACGAGCATGGCATCGTGAAGCCCGTGGCGGAGGGGGGTGGGATCGATGCGCTGCCGGCGCTCGGCAGCCGCGTGCTGCTCGTGCCGGGCCATTGCGACCCGACGCTGAACCTTTACGACGACCTCGTCTGCGTGCGCGCGGGAGTGGTGGAGGCCGTCTGGCCGATCGCCGCGCGCGGGTTCAGCCGCTAGATTCAGCCGCTAAAACTCAAACAACCGTATCAGGCGAGCTGGGCCGCCAGCTCGTACAGGTCCGCGGCGATCCAGCCGCGGCCATTCCATGCCTCGAACACGAGGTCGCTCACGGGGACATCGGTGAGCGTCCCGATCCAGTCCGTGGGTGCCGCGCCACAGCGCAGCCCACTCGCGACCATCGTCATCGCGTCGGGTACATCCATGTCCGCCACCCGCGTGACGGTCGGCCACGGTAACAGCCGGCGGTCGTCGGCCCGTAATCCGAACCGGTAGAGACCGAAGCGCGCATGCAGCGCCGCGCGGCTCAGGCCGCGCGCGTCCGCGCGCAGCTTGTCGTCCTTGCTCGCCGACGGATCCCATTGCTGGTTCCGCGAGAACCACAGGATCTTCTGGCACGGTTCGGCCGCGTGTCCGCACGCGCCCCCGGCGCCGGGCACGAGCTGCCCCGAACGCGCGATGGCCGCCAGCGGCGTGCCTACCGTGTAGTGCCAGACATAAGGTGAATCAGCATCCATTTCCAAGCAGCTCCCTGCAAACGTCCCTTCTACAGCCACATTGGTGACCAAAGGGCGTGTTTACAAGCAGGGCTGGAGCGCATGACGTGTGCACCACCTGGCGGCGCGAACCCGCATTCCAGACCCCTTTGTCACCCGCAAAGCCAGTGCCAGCGCGGGTTTTCAAATCGTAGGGCAAGACCATAGCCGATCCGCACTCGTGCCGCGCAGGCCTTGAGTAGAGGGCGAAGTCTAAAAACCATAGCACAGCCATTGCTGCGTCGCAGCACCTGTTTGGTATCTGCCGCGGTTTTTCGCACAAAACCCGACGCTGCGAGGCATCGATCACATGTCGTCCACGTCACAAACACGACACACAAAAGCGTCAATACCGACATCGGCATTCTTGCGCCGAATGTCATTGCGGCGAAAACGCCCCTTCCTACGATCTGCAGCGTACGTCCCGTCCTCCGCAAGAGAGAACCCCACCATGACCTTCGTCCTTCGTACCCTGACCCGCGCGCGCCCGTTCGCGCCGCTGGCCGCCCTGGCGCTCTGCGCCGCGCTCGCCGCCTGCGGCGGCAGCGATGCCGATAACGGCAGCAATCCGACCACGCCGCCCGCCGGTGGCGGCACCACGCCACCGGGCACCGTCACGCCCCAGATGAAGTGCGCGCCCTGAGGCCCGCATCGCCCCCCAAACGCCTACCGGCAAGCAACCTCATCGACTCGCCATGAACTCGAACAGCCGACGCAACTTTCTGAAGATGGCAGGCTCCGGCGTCGCCGCCACGGCCGCCCTCGCCGCCTTCCCGCCAGCCATCCGCCGCGCACTGGCCATTCCCGCCAACAACGCCACGAAGTCCATCCGCGACGTGGAATACGTGGTTGTCCTCATGCAGGAGAACCGTTCCTTCGACAATTACTTCGGCGCCCTCAAGGGCGTGCGCGGCTTCGGTGACCGCTTCCCGATTCCGCTCGCCGGCGGTCTCAACGTTTTTCAGCAGACGTACATCAACGCCAGCACGGGCGTCACGCGCACCCTCACGCCGTATCACCTCGACAGCAGCAAGGGCAACGCGCAGCGCGTCAACGGCACGCCGCACAGCTTCCCCGACGCGCAGAACGCATGGGACCTCGGCCGCATGAACCGCTGGCCTACGTTCAAGCAGCCGCAATCGATGGGGTACTACACCGAAGCGGAAGCGGGCTTCCAGTACGCGCTGGC
Source organism: Cupriavidus pauculus (assembly GCF_008693385.1). Taxonomy (NCBI): domain Bacteria; kingdom Pseudomonadati; phylum Pseudomonadota; class Betaproteobacteria; order Burkholderiales; family Burkholderiaceae; genus Cupriavidus; species Cupriavidus pauculus. The sequence goes on along the minus strand of NZ_CP044067.1, from coordinate 2,511,674 downwards.
CAACGCCTTCACGATCTGCGACGCATACCACTGCAGCTTCCACGGCGGCACCAACACCAACCGCCTGTTCCACTGGACCGGCACGAACGATCCGACCGGCGCGCATGGCGGCCCCGTCATCGACAACAGCGGCGACTCGCTCGAAGCCACGAACATCAACTACACCTGGAAGACCTATCCGGAGCGCCTGCACGAAGCGGGCGTGAGCTGGAAGGTTTACCAGAACATGCCGGACAACTTCACGGACAACCCGCTCGCGGGTTTCCAGCAATATCGCGCCGCCAACGCCGCGCGCGGCAACCAGATCAACGGCGCGCCGTATCCCGCGTACACGACCGCCGACGAGGCCGTGAGCCCGCTCTACAAGGGCATTGGCAACACGATGCCCGACGGCGGCTTTTTGCAGGCGCTGCGCGACGATATCGCCGCGGGCCAGCTGCCGCAGGTGTCGTGGATCGTGGCCCCGGCCACGTACTCGGAGCACCCCGGGCCCTCGAGCCCCGTGCAGGGGGCCTGGTACACGCAGCAGGTGCTCGACGCGCTCACGGCCAACCCCGATATCTGGGCGCGTACCGTGCTGTTCATCAACTTCGACGAGAACGACGGCTTCTACGACCACGTGCCGCCCCCGGCCGTGCCCGCGCTCGACGCCAGCGGCCAGCCGATCGGCGCCGCCACGATGAGCACGGATGGCGAGTACCACACGACAAAGCAGCCCTACGGTCCCGGCCCGCGCGTGCCCATGTACGTGGTATCGCCGTGGAGCCGCGGCGGCTGGGTCAATTCGCAGGTGTTCGACCATACGTCGGTGCTGCGCTTCCTCGAAGCCCGCTTCGGCGTGGTGGAGAGCAATATCAGCGCGTACCGCCGCGCGGTAATGGGCGACCTGACCAGCGCGTTCGACTTCGTGAACCCCAATGCCAACGCGCTGCCCACGCTGCCGACCATGCAGAAGGCCGATGCGGACAACCTGCGCACCGCGCAGGAAGCGCTGCCGCAGATCGCGCAGCCGACGGTGGCCGCACAGGTGCTGCCCAAGCAGGCCGCCGGCACGCGGCCATCGCGCAAGCTGCCCTACACGCTGCACGTGAGCGGCCTGGAAGACCCGGTCAATCGCGCGATGTGGCTCAAGTTCAAGAACGACGGCACGCAGGCGGCGGTATTCCACGTCTACGACAAGCTGCACCTCGCGGACGTGCCGCGCCGCTATGCGGTGGACCCGGGCAAGGAGATCGACGCCAGGTGGGACGTGTTCACGCTGCTGAACGGCCGCTACGACCTGTGGGTGGTCGGCCCCAACGGTTTCCATCGTTCGTTCTCGGGCGATGCGAGCACGGCAACGGGGTCGGGCGCTTCCGCGCCGGAAATCCGCGTCTGCTACGACGAAGCCAACGCCAGCGTCTACCTCACGCTGATCAATCGCGGCGCCACGGCGTGCACGTTCACGATCACGCCGAACGCCTACCCCGGCTTCAGCCCCGAGACCGTCGCGGTGCCGGCGGGCAAGAGCGTGGACAGGAACTGGGCACTGGCCGCGCAGGGCAACTGGTATGACTTCACGGTGACCACCGCGCAGGGCGGCTTCACGCGGCGCTTTGCGGGCCGGCTCGAGAACGGCAAGGACGGCGTGTCCGATCCGGCGATGGGCGGCTAGGCGTCACCGCCGATGTCCGACGCCCCGCGCTTCTTTCATGAAGCGCGGGGCATCATGTCGTCTCCAGATTGTCACAATCGCACGCTACTCTCGCTGGTCGTCCCGCCTCGATCAGACCCTACATGCTTGGTGACCTGCTGGTGACCTTCTTCGAAGTCGCGCGCCAGGGCAGCATCACCACCGCTGCCAGGCAGCTCCGCATCAGCCAACCCACCGTCACGGGCCGCATCCGCCAACTGGAAGAAATCTACGGTGTCGAGTTGTTCCACCGCCGCGCGAGCCGCGTCGATCTCAGCGATGTCGGCATCGCGCTGATGCCGCTTGCCGAACAGATGATGCAGCAGGAAGGCGACGCCGATTTCCTGCTCCGCAATGCCGGCAGCCTGCGCTTCGGCAAGCTGCGCATCGGTGCCACCGGGCCGTTCTACATCCTGCGCAGCATTGCCGCGTTCCGCCAGCGTTATCCCGATATCGGCGTCACGCTCGAGACCGGCAACTCCAAGACCGTGCTCGACGCGCTGTTCGACTATCGCATCGACGCCGCGGTGTCTTCCCATGCGGTGGACGACGACCGGCTGACGCGCGTGATGCTCGCCGCGGACCCGACCGTCGTGGTCGCGCATCCCGATCATGCGCTGGCACGCGAGGCACGCATCGACATCGCCGAGCTCGCACGCCACCACCTGCTCGTGCGCGAGCGCGGCTCCATGACCCGCGAGGCCACCGAGACCGCGCTGGCCGCCGCCAGCCTCGAACTGCCGCCGCATACGGTAATCGGCAGCCGCGAGGCCATCTGCGAGGCCATTCGCCACAACCTCGGCGTAAGCGTGATGCCCGTGGGCGAGGTGCCGCGCGATCCGTCGCTACGCGCGATTCCGTTCGCGGGGCCATCGCCTGTCATCCACGAATATCTGTACTGCCTGCAGGCGCGGCGCGCCACGCGTCTCGTCACGGCCCTGCTCGATTGCGTGGTGCTGCCCACACCTGCCGCGGGGACGCCTATAGTGAACGGATTGCGCGATCGCACGCCAACGCACGAATCATGACTGCCCGATGATCTCCTCATGACCGCGACGGGCCCCGCCGGCTTTCCCGAGTATGACCAACTGATGACACTGCTGGAGCTGGGCGCATCGTGGTTCGAGGTGCGCGAGGTCTGCAGCGTGGCCGTCGGCGATCGCGCATTCGGCGTGCATGTAGCCGCGCTCGGCTCCGACTCGCCGGACGCGCCGGCCATCGGCATCTTCGGCGGCATTCACGGGCTCGAACGCATCGGCACGCAACTGGTGCTCGACTATATGCGCGCGCTGCTGTGCCGCCTGCAATGGGACGAACTGCTGCATCGCGAACTGCAGGCCGTGCGGCTCGTGTTCATGCCGATCGTCAACCCGGGCGGCATGTGGACCGGCCGGCGAGCCAATCCGAATGGCGTGGACCTCATGCGCAATGCCCCGCAGAACGCCGATGCCCGCGTGCCGTTTCTCGCGGGAGGCCAGCGCATTGGCCCGTGGCTGCCGTGGTTTCGCGGACGCGCGGGCGCGCCGATGGAGCCGGAGAGCGCGGCACTGCTTGGCGTCGTCGAAAAAGAATTGCTGTCGCGGCCACTGAGCTTCGCGGTGGATTGCCACTCGGGCTATGGCTGGCGCGACAGCATCTGGTTTCCGTATGCGCGCACGCACGCGCATATGCCGCATCTGCCGGAGATGTATCTGCTCAAGACGATGTTCGAGCAGGCCCATCCGCACCACGGCTATGCGTTCGAGCCGCAGAGCCACCAGTATCTGCTGCACGGCGACCTCTGGGATTACGCGTATGACCGCACGCCCGCGCGGCATCTGTTTCTGCCGATGACACTCGAGCTCGGGTCGTGGCTCTGGATCAAGAAGAATCCGCGGCAGCTGTTCTCGCGCGCGGGCATCTTCAACCCGATCAAGGCGCATCGCACCGCGCGCGTGCTGCGGCGGCATGTGAGCCTGTTCGACTTTCTCGGCCGCATCGCGTTCTCGCCAGAGCGGTGGCTGCCGCAGGGCGAACGGCGCGCGCTGCTGGACGAGCAGGCGCGCCGGCATTGGGAAGGACCGCCCGCGCCATGACGACCTGGATCTTCCTGCGTGGACTGACGCGTGAGGCGCGCCACTGGGGCACGCTGCCGGCGCTGTGGGAATCTCACGGCCTGGGGCGACCGGTCACGATCGACCTGCCCGGCAATGGCGCCCAGCGCGGGGTGCCCGTGCCCGCGACCGTGGGCGGCATACGCGAACATGTGCGGGCCGCCGCGCGGCAGGCGATGCTGCCGCCTCATACGGCTCCCTATAAGGCGCCCTATCGTGTCCTCGCCATGTCGCTCGGCGCCATGGTCGCCACGGACTGGGCCCAGCAATATCCCGACGAGATCGCGGGCCTCGTGCTCGTCAACACGAGCCTGCGCCCGTTCAGCGGCGTCACCGAACGGCTGCGCCCCGACACGTGGGCCGCACTGCTCGGGATGGCCCGCCACTGGGACGACCGCGTGCGCTGCGAGCGCACGATCCACCGGCTGACCTGCGAACGGCTCGACACCCGCGACGCGGACCTCGCCGAATGGGTCGCCATCGCGCGGTCCGCCCCGGTGCCCCGCCGTGCCGCGTGGCAACAGCTGATGGCGGCCGCCCGCTACCAGGCGCAACCGGCGCGCCCCGCCTGCCCTACCCTGCTGCTGTCCTCGGCGGCAGACCGCCTCGTCAACCCCATCTGCACCCGGCAACTCGAAGCCGCATGGCAGGTCGCCCACCGCCAGCACCCGTGGGCCGGCCACGACCTCCCCCATGACGATCCGCACTGGGTGTGCGAGAGGGTCGCGCGCTTCAGCCAGCAATAAGGACCGCCAATAAAAAAACCCCGCGAAGCGGGGTTTCTTGTCTTGCAGGTGCGGCGGCGATCAGACCACTGCGGCGGCCGCGGCGGCTTCCGCCGCCAGCTGATTCGGGCACTTGACGTTTTCCAGCGCGCCGAGCAGCGTGTGGGCCGCGGCTTCCACGCGTTCCTGGTTGCCGAACAGGCGCGCCGCGATCAGGCCGCTTTGCAGCGCACCGTAGACCACCTGCGCCAGCATGGCCGGCGGCACCGGGTACGGCATGTCGCGTTGTTCCTGGCCTTTCTCGAGCAGCTTCGTCAGCCAGGCTTCGTTGACCGCGTAGAAGTCCTTGAGCACCTTGTGCACGCACTCGGGCAGGCTCAGGACTTCCGTGGACAACATGCCCGCCAGGCAGATCTGGTCCGAGCCGCAGGTTGCGCGAATCGGTTCCAGGTATTGGCGGGCCTGGTCCAGCAACGGCAGTTCCGGGTCGATGTTCCGCATGCGCTCGGTAATGCGCGCGCTGTACGTCTTCACGGCCTCCAGGACCAGATCGTCCTTCGACGGGAAGTAATAGTGAATGCTCGAGGTCTTGACCCCGACCAGTTCGGCCAGATCGCGGTAGCTGAAGCCGTTGAAACCGCGGCGGCGAATCAGTACCAGCGTGTGCTCGAGCAGTTGCTCGCGAACAGGTTGCGTTTTCATATTCCCGAGGAGGCGGACACCGCGTCCAGAATTGCGTATGCCGGAAGTTTATCTACACGAAGATAGATACTCAACCGGGAATTTCCCGAATCTGCCCGATGGGGCACAGGGGGCTTATGCAGGCAGCGTTTGCGCCACCAGCATGACGGCCGAGCCACTGATCAGGCTGAGGGCTACCCACCCGCCGAGGATCAAGGCACTGTTCCGGATACTCATGATGAAACTCCTTTCTTCTTCTGGTTCTTACAACTGAAGCAGGAGCCCTCATGAGGCTCCTGCCGGATCTGCCGCAATCGTCAGGAAACACCGCCGCGCGGGGAGAGAGGGTCCGCGCGCCGGAAGCGTCCTGACGGCTTCGGCGTATCAGGCAGGAGACCGGATATGTCACCTGCCATCAAAGCTTGCCGTCAGGCATTCGCGCCATCCGTGAACACATCGAACTGACGCGACGGTTCAGCGGAGACGCCGGTACGATCAAGGCCGGCTACGGTGCGGGCACCGTCGGTGTAGACATCGGTCGAGCGGGCACCGTCGTAGTACGGGTTGCGCGGGCGGTTGATATCGCGGGCGCCGTCGGTGTACGGGTCAACCTTGCGGCTCGGTTCGGCGGAGACACCCACGCGGTCCAGACCGGCGACGATGCGAGCACCGTCGGTGAAGGGGTCAGCCTTGCCGACGCGGGCGCCGTCGAGGTACGGGTCGGCGGTGCGGGCACCGTCGGTGAAACCATCGCGGTTGCTGATGCGGGCACCGTCGGTGAACGTGCTACGCGGTTCGCTGATGGTGCGGGCGCCGTCGAGGTACGGGTCACGCGAACCTTGTGCGGCTTGGGCGGCACCACCGATGAAAGCGGCGGCAAGGGCGGCGGCGGTAAGGATAATCTTGGCGTTCATGATCTAGCTCCGTTTCGTTTGGGCGCTACGAGGTTGACGCTCGATCGGGCCCGATGTCTGTGTTGCGGTCTTTTTTCGTTTTTCGCTACATCTACTGGTAGGTAGAGATCCAGCGTTAAAAAAAAGACCGACTCCCGGTACTGACTGCTGTGCTGCTGGTTTGTGACGCTGACTGCGTCGCGACCATGGATCGAATAATATCTACTACTAGATAGATAAGCAAGGTGTTTTTTGCGATGCCGGCCTAAATAGTTTCTATCGATGCGATAGCATCGGCCTGCGGCCCAGTCTGGTGGCCGCCAAACCCCTGGCGCCACTGCCCCCGATATCCATGACCGCGATCGACCCGAATCCGCCAGCCCGCACGGCCTCACGACTGCCAGCGGGGCGCGCCGCGGCGCTGCTGGCCTTGCTGGCGGCCGCTGCCGTGGGCCGGCAACTGCTGTTCCGCTCGGTCGAGCGGGCCGCGTTCAATACCTGCCCGGACCATGCCGTCACGCCTGAACAGATGGGGGCGCCTTCCGTCTCTCTCAAGTTCGCGAGCGGCGATCGCACGCTGCATGGCTGTTTTGTGCAGGCCACGGCACCGGATGCGCCGGCGCTTTGTGTGTTCCATGGCAATTCGGAGTGCCTGTCGGACTGGGCGCCCGTGCAGGCGCTGCTCCATGCGGCGGGGATTTCGTCGTTCGTCTTCGATTACAGCGGCTACGGCTCGAGCACCGGGCGGCCCACGGTGCGCAATCTGCGGGAGGATGCGAAGACCGCCTATGCGCATTTCCGTGCGGCCACGCCGCGGGCCGTGCGGCATTACGTATTGGGCTACTCGCTGGGGTCCGGGATTCTGCTCGACGTGCTGCACCGGCTGCAGCCGGCACCGGTGGGCGCGATCATCGGCGCGGGATTCTCGTCGGCGCGTGCCGCGGCGGTAGCGACGGGACGCGTACCGGGGTGGATGGCGTGGATGCTGCCGGACCCGTGGGATAACGCGGCGCGGGTCTGCCGGCTGCGGATGCCGCTGATGCTGCTGCATAGCCGGATCGACGCGACCATTCCCTATAGCCACGGCCAGCAGCTCGCGCGCGTGGCGCGGTGCGCCAGCCGGCTGGTGACGTTCGAGGACCTGCCCCACAACGCCGCGACCCATCCGGACTGGCTCGCGGCGTTCTGGGCGCCGGTGATTCCCTATCTGCGGTCGGATGACCTGCGTGACCCCGCCTCGGGAGGCTAGCCTGGTCAGGCGTGCGCGAGCGCCGGACGTTGGGCCGGCCGCGCGGCGGGGCGGGGGGAGGCCGGCTCGTCGTCGAGCTTGAACTCGCCCACCACGCTTTGCAGCTGTTGCGCCTGGTCGGCCAGCGCCGCCGACGCCGCGGCGGCCTGCTCCACGAGCGCCGCGTTCTGCTGCGTGACCGTATCCATCTGCGCCACAGCCTCGTTCACCTGCGCGATGCCCGTGCTCTGGTGATCGGACGCAGTGGCGATCTCCGCGAGGATCTGGGTCACGCGGCGCACGGCCTGGACGATCTCCTTCATGGTCTCGCCGGCCTGCCCGACCAGCGCCGAGCCGCTCTCCACCTGCCGCGCCGAATCGCTGATCAGCACGTTGATCTCCTTGGCCGCGGCGGCGCTGCGCTGCGCGAGCGTGCGCACCTCGCCCGCCACGACCGCGAACCCGCGGCCCTGCTCGCCCGCGCGGGCCGCTTCCACGGCGGCGTTCAGCGCGAGGATGTTGGTCTGGAACGCGATGCCCTCGATCACGGCGATGATATCGGTGACCTTGCGCGAGCTCGTGTTGATGGCCTCCATGGTCTCCACCACGCTGCCAACCAGCGCGCCACCGCGTTCGGCGATGCCCGACGCCTCGCCCGCGAGCGTGTTGGCCGTGCGCGCGCGGTCCGTATTGAGCTTCACCATCGACGTCAGTTCACCCATGCTCGATGCGGTTTCCTCGAGCGTGGCGGCTTGCTCCTCGGTACGCTGGGACAGATCGGTATTTCCGGCGGCAATCTCGTGCGATGCCACCGAGATCGCATCCGTTGCGGCCTTGATGCGCGTGACGAGGTCCGTCAGCATGTCCTCCATCTCGCCGAGGCCGCCGAGCAGCCGGCCGAACTCGCCGCCGCGATCGGTCTCGAATTCCTTGCTCAGGTCGCCGGCCGCGACCGTTTCCGCGATAAAGACCGCCTCCGAGAGCGGCGACTCGATGCCGCGCACGATGCCGATGCCGGCCACCACGCTCGCCAGCAGCGCGAACACGCCGAGGCCGTAGACGATAGCGCGTGTACTGTCGTCGTCCGCGGTGGCCACGGTCTCGGCGGCCGCCGGCTTCGCCGCCAGCCGCGCCTCGAGCTGCGTCACGCGTCCCAGCGCCACGGCCATGATGACCGCCATCACGATCAATACCACGCCAAAGGCGATGCCTATGCGTGCGCGAATGCTCAAGTTCGTCAAAGCCATGGGTGCTCCCGCTCCTCTTGCGCCCTCGCGTGGGGGATCCCGCGGGGCTTTCGTCGTTCGATCGCTGTCCTAACGGCAGATGAGCGGGCAATCTTTAGCGCGATCGTTCGTGCAATGCGGCGAACCGTCGATGCGGTGCGGCAAGCGACGCCCGGGCGTGCCATCATTGCTGTTTTCACGCGCGTTTTTGCACGCCAACCGGCCGACGAGGACCCCAGCCATGAGCACCCCGATTCGATACGATTTCCGCAGCGATACCGTGACCCGCCCCACGCCGACGATGCGCGCGGCCATTGCCGAGGCGGTGGTCGGCGACGACGTGTTCGGGGACGATCCGACCGTGACGCGGCTCGAAGCGCGTGCCGCGGAGATGCTGGGCAAGGCAGCGGCATTGTTCGTGCCGACCGGTACGCAGTCCAACCTCGTTGCGCTGATGGCGCATTGCGGGCGGGGCGACGAATATATCGTCGGGCAGATGGCGCACTGCTATCGCTGGGAAGCGGGTGGCGCGGCGGTGCTCGGGAGCATCCAGCCGCAGCCGATCGCGAACCAGCCGGACGGCACGCTGGCGCTGGACGATATCGCGGCGGCGATCAAGCCCGACGATCCGCATTTTGCGCGGACGCGGCTGCTGGCGCTCGAGAACACGATCGGTGGGCGGATTCTGCCGCAGACCTATGTGGTCGAGGCCACGACGCTGGCGCGTGAACGTGGGCTCGCGTGCCACCTCGATGGGGCGCGGCTGTTCAATGCGGCGGTGGCCTCGGGCGTCGCGGCCGATGTGCTGGCGCGGCCGTTCGATTCGGTGTCGGTCTGCCTGTCGAAGGGGCTCGGGGCGCCGGTCGGCTCGGTGCTCGTGGGCTCGGCCGAGCTGATCGGCAAGGGGCGGCGCCTGCGGAAGATGCTGGGCGGCGGGATGCGGCAGGCGGGCATTCTGGCCGCGGCGGGGCTCCATGCGCTCGAGCACCATGTGGCACGGCTCGCGGACGATCACGAGAATGCGCGGCGGCTGGCGGAAGGATTCGCGAAGGTGCCGGCATTGAAGGTGGTGATGCCGGACACGAACATCGTGTTCGTGACGGTGCCGGCCGAGCATGCGGCGGCACTGGCGGCGCATGTGGCGGAGCTTGGGCTCGGGGTGACGTCTGCTTATGGCGCCACGCAGCAGCGGTGGGTCACGCATCTGGATGTGGGGCGGGCGGCGGTGGAGGCGGCGGTGGAGGCCGTGCAGGGATTCTTTGCTTCGCGTTGAAGCGGAAACAGGCCACCCTCAAGGCGCGGGCATATACTCCGCGCCCCATCTCTCCGCGAGCAATCGGCACCGTCCCAGCGGCAACGCGTGGCGCTCCATATCGACCACTACGACGTGGTCCGCCCACGCCGGGCGAGGCGGTGCGTCGTTGGTGCGGCCGTCGGTCAGCACCCATAGCAATCGTTGCTGGGCAGGCGCGCGCCGGGCGTGCCCGGCCAATAGCTGGTCGGCGCGGGCCATGCCCAGCGTCAACGGTGTGCCCCCGCCCCCCCGAATCGGGCGGAGCCAGGACTCGTTCCACGGACGCGCGCGGGACGGTTGTAGCCGGACTTCGGCGCGGCTCGCGGCGAAGCACACCAGTGCCACGTCGCCGCGCGACTGGTACGCGCGCTCCAGCAGCCTGAGCAATACGCCCTTGGCAAATGCGAACTGCCTTGCCTGCAGCATCGAGCCCGAGCAATCCAGCGCGAAACAATGCAGCACGCCCGCACGCGCGTCCGCGTCGCGGTAACGGAGGTGCGATGCGTCAAGCGCATCCCGGCCCTTGCGCGCGAGCGTGCGCGGCCAGTGCACGCGTGTGCCCGGCTGCAGGCCGCGTGCGCTGCCACCGCGAGGGGCATGCCACCGGGCGCCGCCCTGTCTGGCGGGCGTATCGCGCCGGTGGCCTAGGCTTTTTTTGGCGGTAGCTTTCCGAAGGGCTTCAGCGGTTTGACGTGGGCTACGGGGGTGGCCTGCTCCGTTGGCGGTGGCAGTGCGCCCCATTCATCGTTGCCCGGCTGCGCCTCTGGCGCGCCCGACGTCGGGTCCGATGGCGGGTCCGATGACGGGTCCGATGGCGAGCCCGGCGACGACTCGGCCGTGCCACGCTCGTCTGGCGAGCCCCCCTGCGACGCCTGCCGGCGGTGGTAGAGCACAAGGTCAGCCACCGCGTCCACATGCGCCGTGGTCAGCGACGGCGCGCGCTCCCACGCCGCCAGCGCACGGGCCGCGCGCAGCATGACGAGGTCCGCGCGCACGCCGTCCACCGCGGCGGCGATACACAGCACGCTCACGCGCGCGTGCACCGCATCGTCGAACGCCAGCGATCGCAGCCCCGCGCGGGCGTCGGCCACACGCGCCGCGAGATCGCGCTGGCGCGCCGCGACGCTCGCGCGAAACCCCTGAGGATCCGCATCGAACGCCAGCCGCGCCCGCACGATGGCCTGCCGCGCCACGGGATCGTCGTAATTGCCGATGGCCAGTGCCAGACCGAAGCGATCGAGCAACTGCGGCCGCAGGTCGCCCTCCTCCGGATTCATCGTGCCGACAAGCACGAACCGCGCCTCATGCTGATGCGAGACCCCATCGCGTTCGACCACATTGACCCCGCTCGCCGCGACGTCGAGCAATTGATCGACAAGCGGATCGGGCAGCAGGTTGACCTCGTCCACATACAGCACACCGTCGTGCGCGCGCGCGAGCAGCCCCGGCGCAAACCGCACCTGCCCCTCCTGCAATACATGTCCGAGATCGAGCGTACCCGTCAGTTGCTCTTCGCTTGCGCCCAGCGGCAACGTCACGAAATGGCCATGGGGCAACAGCTCGGCCAGCGCGCGCGCGGCCGTCGACTTGGCGGTGCCGCGCGGCCCCGTCACGAGAACGCCGCCGATGCCGGGGTCCACGGCCGCGAGCAGCAGCGCGAGCTGCAGACGCTCCTGGCCAACCAGTGCGGAGAAAGGAAAGATCGGTCTTGCCGAGGCGGTCATGAATGTCCTTCGAGCCGTTGCTCGTTGTCGAGCAGATGCGCTTCGATACGCGCGCGCTGGTCGCCGGGCTCCTGCCACAGCCCACGCTCCATCGCTTCGAGCAGGCGTTCGCAGATGCCCTGCAACGCGCGGGGATTATGCCGTGCGATCCAGTCGCGCGTGGCATCGTCGTTGACATAGGCGTCGGCCACCAGCGCGTACTGATGATCGGCGACCACGCGCGCGGTGGCATCGTAGCCGAACAGGTAATCGACGGTGGCGGCCATCTCGAACGCGCCCTTGTAGCCATGGCGCTTGACCCCGTCGATCCACTTGGGGTTGACCACGCGCGTGCGGATGACGCGTGCAATCTCCTCGCCGAGCGTGCGCACCCGTGGCGCGGAGGGGTTGGCGTGATCGCCATGATAGATCGCGGGCTGCGTGCCGCCGAGATGCCGTACGGCGGCAACCATGCCGCCCTGGAACTGGTAGTAGTCGTTGGCGTCGAGGATATCGTGCTCGCGGTTGTCCTGATTCTGGATCACCGCGTCGATCTCCGCGAGCCGCGTGGCAAAACTCTCCCGTGCATCGATGCCGTCGGCGCGCTGGCCATAGGCATAGCCGCCCGCATGCAGATAGGCATGCGACAGGTCCGCGTCGTCCTGCCAGCGGCGGCTGTCGATCAGCGGCTGGAGGCCCGTGCCGTAGTCGCCCGGTCTTGCGCCGAACACGCGCCAGGTCGCACGCTCGCTTGCCGTGGCGTCGTCGACGCCCTCGGCCTGGAGCCGCGCACGTTCGGCCAGCACGCGCGCGCGGATGGGGTTCACGTCCTCGCTCTCGTCGAGCGCCGCCACCGCGTGCACGGCGGCATCGAACAGTTGCACGAGGCCCGGGAAGGCATCGCGGAAGAAGCCCGATACGCGTAGCGTGACGTCGATGCGCGGGCGGTTGAAGGTCGAGACGGGCAGGATCTCGAAGTCGACCACGCGATGGCTGCCCGGGGCCCATTTGGGACGCACACCGAGCAGCGCCATGGCCTGCGCGATATCGTCGCCGCCGGTGCGCATGGTCGCCGTGCCCCATACGGACAGGCCAACCGCGTTCGGGTACTCGCCATGCTCCTGCAGGTGGCGCTCGACGAGCTGGTCCGCGGAACGCACGCCAAGCGTCCACGCGGTGCGCGTGGGCACGGCGCGCGTGTCCACCGAGTAGAAATTGCGGCCGGTCGGCAGCACGTCGGGGCGACCGCGTGAGGGCGCGCCGCTCGGGCCCGGGGGAACGAACTGGCCGTTCAGGCCGCGTTTCAGCTGCAACAGTTCCTGATCGCCGCAGGCGTCGAGGCGCGGGAGGAGCTCGCTGGCGATGTGGTGCAGCGCGCGGCGCGTGTTGGGCAGGTCCGTGCGCGCCATCGCGCTATCGCTCTCCGGCGCACCCGCCAACGCGTCCCCCAACATGTCTTCCAGCAACGCCAGCGCCAGCAACTCCAGCCGCTCGCGCGTGTCGCCATGATGTCGCCATGGCCCGGCATCGACGCCCGTCAGCAACGCGGGCCGGGGCCCGTGCCACGGTGCGGCCCAGTCCGCGTCGAGCGGGTCGAAGTCGAGGGCCAGATCCTTTGCCAGTGCGTGGAGCAAGCCGACACCGTCGCCCGCCGGAAAGCGGGCCAGCGCCGCCAGCGTGTCGCGCCGCTGCGTGCCGTGCGGCGAGGCGCCGAATACGTGGAGCCCGTCGCGGATCTGGGACTCCTTGAGTTCGCACAGCCACGCATCGGTCCGGTTGAGCAGCGCGTCTTCCTCGTCGCCACCGGAAGGCGCCTCGAAACCGAGTTCGCGATGCAGCTGCTGGTTCACGATCGTATCGAGGATCGAGCGACGCAACAGTTTCGCGCGCCGCGGGTCCACCGTCAGCGCTTCATAGTACTCGTCCACCTGCCGCTCCAGATCCTGCAGCGGCCCATAATTCTCGGCCCGCGTCAGCGGCGGCATCAGATGGTCGATGATCACCGCCTGCGCGCGGCGCTTGGCCTGCGCGCCCTCGCCCGGATCGTTGACGATAAACGGATACAGATGCGGCAACGGCCCGAGAATCGCATCGGGCCAGCACGCCGCGGAGAGGGCCACGCTCTTGCCCGGCAGCCATTCGAGGTTGCCGTGCTTGCCCACATGCACCACCGCATCGATCGCGAACACCTCGCGCAGCCACAGATAGAACGCGAGGTAGCCATGCGGTGGCGCGAGCTCCGCGTCGTGATAGCTCGCGTAGTCGTCCACACCATAGGCCCGCGCGGGCTGGATACCGATAAACAGATGCCCGCTGCGCACGCCCGCGATCATGAACCGCCCCGCGCGCACCATGGGGTCCTGCTCGGGCTCGCCCCAGCGGGCGATGACGGCATGACGGTTCTCGGCCGGCAGCGACGCGAACCACGCACGGTAGCGATCCATCGCCAGGCTCTGGAACGCGGGCCGCACCGCATGCTGATCGAGGTCGTTGGTCACGCCCTGCGTCAGCGCGTGCATCAGCGCATCGCCATCGGCAGGCAATGCCTCCACCGTATAGCCCTCGGCCGCCAGCAGCGAGAGAATGCGCACGACCGACGCGGGCGTATCGAGCCCCACCCCATTACCGATGCGCCCCTCGCTGGCCGGATAGTTGGCCATGATCAGCGCGACACGCTTCTCCGCATTGGGCAGCGCGCGCAACCGGCACCAGCGCCGCGCGAGTTCGGCGACGAACGCCACGCGCTCGGCGTCCGCCTGGTAACGCACGACATCGGCCTCGGTATGCGGACAGCGATACGCGAGGCCCTTGAAGCTGATGGCCCGCGTGATGATGCGCCCATCGACCTCGGGCAACGCGACATGCATGGCGATATCGCGCGTGCCCAGCCCCTGGCTGTCGGCCAGCCAGTCTTCGCGATTGCCGCCGGAAAGAATGACCTGCAGCACCGGCGCGTCGTTGGCGATGACCACGCCATCGCCCTCCCCGCCGTCGGGCGTGCCGGCCGAGAACGCGGTGGTGTTGAGCACGACCGACACCGCATGCGCATCGCAGAGCCGTTGCAGCACGTCGCGGCAGATCGGTTCCTTGAGCGAGGTCAGCGCAACGGGCAGCGGCCGCATGCCGGCGTCCATCAACGCCGCGCACAGCGCATCGAATACTTCCGTATTGCCTGCCTGCAGATGGGAGCGATAGAACAGCACGGCCACGACCGGCGCTTCCGCCAAGCCGCGCGCGCACCATTCGTGCTCCCAGTCCGCGAGCGTGGCCACGCCATGATCGCGGTGATAGAGCGCCGCCTGCGGCAACACCTGCGGCGGCAGCCCGGGCTCGCCGAGGCCGAAGGCATGATGGCCGATGCAGCGAAAGAACTGCTCGGCATTGCCCGCGCCACCCTCGCGCAGGTAGTGCCAGAGCTGGTGGCTCAGCGCGGCCGGCGCATTGCCATGGCGCGCCAGGTTCTCGTCCTCGGCAAGGTCGCCGGAGCCCATGACCAGCAGCTGATTGCGCGCGCGGGCGAGTTCGGGCAAGCGCTCGAGCCCGTAGGCCCAGTCGCTGGCCCCGCCCAGATGATCGACCACGACCACGCGCGCATGCCGCAAGACCTCGTCGACATAGAGGTCGAGCGACGCGGGCTGGCGCAGGTACATCTGGTTGGCCAGACGCACCGAGGGAAAATCGGCACCGAGGCGCGGCACCACGCTCGCGAGCAGCGACAGCGTGGTGTCGGCGGCGCTGAGCACGACGATGTCCCCCGGTGTCTGCTCGATGCGCAGGACGATGGCGTTGTCCTCGACAAAGCCGCCCGGCCGGGTAGACAGCAGGTGCATGGGGTCAGGCGTTTGCCAGCGCGGCCGTCAGTTGCGATTGCAGCGTCGCGTGGTCGAGGTCCTGCCCGATCAGCACCACGCGCGTGCGGCGGCTCTCGCCGGTGCGCCATGCACGGTCGAAATAGCTGTCGAAACGCTGGCCCACGCCATGCACGACCAGCCGCATCGGCTTGCCCGGGAGCGCCACGAAACCCTTGATGCGATAGATCGTATGCGACTGCACGAGCTGGCCGAGCGCCGCCACGAGCCGATCCCGATCGACATCGCCGGCCTCCACCACCACCGAGTCGAACTCGTCGTGATGATGATCGGCGTCGTCCCCGTCGCCATGATGGTCCACGCGCAGGTGGATGGTGTCCTCCGACGCGCGGTTCAGGCCGAGCAGCAGGTCCACGTCGATGCGGCCCCCCTGTGCCGGCACGATCTTGACCTCGGCCGGAATCTCGGGACGCACGAGCGCCTCCACCTGCGCGCGCTGCGCGTCGTCCATCAGGTCGGTCTTGTTCAGGATGACGAGGTCCGCGCTGCCGAGCTGATCTTCGAACAGTTCATGCAGCGGCGACTCGTGGTCGAGGTTCGGATCGGCGCGGCGCTGCGCGTCCACGGCAACCGGATTCGCCGCGAACTGGCCGGCGGCGGCGGCCGGGCCATCGACCACGGTCACCACGGCGTCCACCGTGAACGCATTGCGGATGCTCGGCCAGTGGAAGGCCTGCACGAGCGGCTTGGGGAGCGCCAGGCCGGACGTCTCGATCAGCACGTGATCGATCTGCTCGCGGCGCTCGAGCAATTGCTCCATCACCGGGTAGAACTCTTCCTGCACGGTGCAGCACAGGCAGCCGTTGGCCAGTTCGTAGAGTTGCCCCGTGGGCTCGCCCGCGTCGTCGCAGCCGATGCCGCAGCCCTTGAGGATTTCGCCGTCGATGCCGAGTTCGCCGAACTCGTTGACGATGACCGCGATGCGGCGGCCGTTGGCGTTGTCGAGGATATGGCGCAGCAGCGTCGTCTTGCCGCTGCCGAGGAAGCCGGTGACGATCGTTGCCGGGATTTTGTTGGTTTGCATGCCGGTCGAAAGGTTGTGCCGCGAAGGTTTTTCGCAAGGACGACCAGCATAGCAGAGCCGCCGCGTCCCCTCTCGCGCGAAGAGGGGACCGGAGGGAGATCAATCGTGCACGACGATCGACAGATGGGTACCGGCAGGCACGCGTACGGTCTCGCGATAGGTGCCGCGCACGGCCTGCCGCACGATCGGCAGGCTTGCATAGGCCTGCAGCGTCTGCGGCACGGCCGTGGTCAGCGTGCGCAGGCTGGCGTAAGACGCGGGATCGATCTGCGGCAGCACGAAGCCGCCATCGGCGCGCACCGGGTAGCCATAGCCGGCCGGGCTCGCGCTCGCGGGCATCAGCGACGCCGCGGTGGCGCTCCAGGCCGCGAACTGCTGCAGGAAGCCCGAACCGGGCTGCACCGAACGGATGGCCGCGTCGAGCACGCCCACGGAGGCCGTGGTACTGAAGTTGGTGAGCAGGTTTCGGTAGAACGCCAGCCCGAGCTGACGGTTCAGGAAGCCGCCGAACGAACCCGATACCGAGTAGCTGTCGCACACCCTGGCGTCGAACGGACGCCAGACCGTGAGGTTGCAGTTGTACGATCCCGCGCCATAGGCCACATAGTCGCGGAAGCGGACGTCGCGGATCGCGTTGTACGTGGGATCGATCGTGAAGCTCGCGAAGTCCTCCATCATCATCGCGGTGGCTTCCTCGAGCCACGTGTCGTACATGTAGACGCTCGACTGCTGCACGCCACGGCGATAGAAGTTCTGCATGTGCATGCCTTCGTGCGCCATGGTCATGCGCATCTGCTGCATGCCCGCCGCGCCCGCGAGATAGAGCGTCTCCGAATCGAGGTAGAGCGAGATCGATTCGTTGCTGAACGGCTGGCTTGCGCGCTTGAAGTTGTTGCGCGCGTAGAAGTAGCCCACGAGGTCGTACGGCTTGTTGTTGCGATCGAAGTTCAGGATCACGATGTCGATCGGCTGGCCGCTGCCGTCGATCAGCGTCGAGAACTGCTGCGCCCCCCACATGACGCCGCCGACGGACTTGAGCATGTCGTAGATGCCGCCGGCACCCGCATACGCGGCGGCCAGGCTGTCGAGGGTCGTCGAGTCGATCCTGCCCGCGCCTTCCTCGCCGTTCTCCACCCAGAAGTTCACGGTGGTGCCGTCGGTCGTGGCGATCTGCTTGCGCAGCGTCGCGGTACGCGCGCTGTTGTCCGCGTGATACCAGGTGCGCGAATTCGTCAGCGCGGTAAAGTTCGGCGCCTGCGGTGCGATGGCCGACGACTGCGGGCGCTTGTCGCCGACGAGCGTCGCCCAGCCATTGTGGTTGAAGTCCGAGATCGCGCGCCGCGTGGCCTCCGCATCCTGTGCGCCACCGTCGAGCTCGAGGCTCTGCAATGCGGCCGGAAAGCGGGACGCCGTCAGCGAGATCGCGGGCATGGCCTGCGCCACCGCGCCGTCGTTGGTAAAGACGAGCGACACGTCCTGGCCATTGAGGCCCGCGATGCTGACGGGCAAATCGACCGCCGCCAGCGACGTGTTGCTGGCTTGCCAGACGCCCGTGCCGCTGCCGGCATAGGTATTGGCGTCCACGGCCGCGCAGCCGCCGCAGGCGGCCGCCACCACCAACGCCGGCGTGGCAGGCGCGCTGGGTGCGACGGGTCCGGACGTCGTGGCCGGTGTGCTCGTCTGTGCCGCGCCGCCGTCGTCGCCGCCGCCGCCACCGCAGGCGGCAAGCGCCGCGCTCAGCGTCATGGCCGCTATCGCGCCCCAATTCGTTGCATTGCGCGCACGCATGATACTTTTCCCCGTTCTTTGTCTAGATTTTTTTGGTCCCTGTGGAAGACAGGTCCATGGGGCAATATCGGCAGCGCGCGCCCGGTCTGTACCCCTGCGCCCGGATCAGGCCCGAGGGGCTCGGTGTGTGGCGCGGCGCCACGCGGCGGCCGCGCCGGCCAGAAACGCGAGCAGCGTGAACGCGGCGGCACCGAGGCGCCAAGGCGTGGACGCGGGCGCGAGCGACGGCGTGGTGCCTGTTACCGGTTCGAGCCGGATGCCGTGAATCGGCTCGGCCTGGGCGGGCGCGGCCGGTGCCTCCCGCGCGGGCCGCGCGGCGGGGTCACGGCTGACATGCATGGGGGTTACCGGTGAAGGGCGTGATGGCGCCGAGGGCACCGAGCGGGCCGAGCGGGCCGAGAGAAGCGTCCGCGCATCCGCCACCTTCGCGTCCGCGAACTGCCGCCCCATGTCGCGCAGCAGGGCGGCATCCACATGCGCCGCCTGCGACGCGCGCGCGATATGCGCCATCAGTACCGGATTGCCGCACGTGTTCGCGGTGCACGACAGTCCGTCGCGCCGCACCGACGCCGCATAGCGGCGCAGCAGCTCGGCTCGCTCGGCGTCGCTGAAACGGTAACTGCCCTGCCGGTCCACTTCGATGAGGCGCGCCAGCATGGCCTGCATGGCATGGGGATTGGCCGTGCGGAAGAATCGGTCCATGCCCAGGTGCAGGCTGTCGGCCACGTACACGTCGTAGGTGCGTTGCCAGAACGTGCCCGACATCTGTTCGGGGACGGTCGCCTGGAAACCGTAGAGGTGCTCGATCTCGCGCTGGATCTCGCGGGCGCCCGCGTAGCCCGAGCGTTGCATCGCGGCGATCCATTTCGGATTCCAGTGGCGCGCATTGAGCTCGGTGGCCAGCCACGTGCGCGCGTCAACGGTGCGCGTCTCGCCGGCCGTGCGCAGGTTGTGCAGCCACAGCGGCGGGGCCTGTCCCGTTACCGAGCGCGTGGCCGCGACGAGGCCGCCCGCGTACTGATAGGTATCGTCGTTGTCGAGCGCGCCATAGAGCGTGCTTGCGCGCGAGAACAGCACGGCCTGGTTCGACCGCAGATGGCTGGCCAGCGCGCCCGGTGCGCTCTCGCCCCAGCCATCGGCCGAGTAGGCGTGGTTCATCGCGTGCAGATAGAGCTCGGCCAGTGCGTTGCGCGGTCCCTGCGTGCCGGGCTGCGCATCGCCGGCCGGCGGCTGCGCGTCGCGGCTCTGCTCGACCATCTGTTGCACGCCGATGGCGTAATTGCCCGGACTTGCCGCGAACACACGGGCGCGAGCGAGACGCGCGGCCTGCGTGGCGTCGGTACCGCGCGCGATCAGGGCGTCCGTCACTGCCCGGTCGTGCCGGCTGATGGCGTTGTCGCCCGCCGCGGCGGCCAGCCGCGCGGCCTTGTCGAGCAGCGCGACCTTGTCGCCAAACCCGTCGCGATAGATGCCCGAGATGGTCAGCACCACGTTCACGCGCGGACGGCCCAGTTCCGCGTCGGGAATCAGCTTCACGTCTTCGACGATGCCGCGCGCATTCCAGACGGGCGTCACGCCCATCAGGTACATCGCTTCGGCTTCCATTGCGCCCTGATGCCGTTCGGTCTCGCCGTACCAGAGGACCATGGAGACGGACTCGGGCGGCGCCCCGTGTTCCTGCCGATAGCGGGCGAGCGTCTGTTCCGCCATGGTCTTGCCGAGCGCCCATGCCGCGCGCGTGGGGATCTGGGCGCCGTCGAATGCGTGCAGGTTGCGGCCCGTGGGCAGCGAGTCGGGGGTGCGCACGGGGTCGCCGAGCGGGCCGCTGGGCAGGTATTCGCCGTCGAGCACGGTGAGCAGCCCGTCGAGTTCGCTTGCGGGCGATACGCGCAGGTCGGCGAGCCATCCACGGCCGGCCGCAATGGCCGCGCGCGCGGCGTCGGCGAGCGATCGGTCGGCCGCCGCCGGGGGCGCCGCGGGACCGGCGTCGTGGAATGAGGCGGAAGGGGCGGAAGGGGCGGAAGGGGCGGAGGGCGCATCGAGCGACGGCTCGCGGCCGGCGACGAGATCCGCGGCCCATTCCCGAACACGCGGCATCCCGAGCGCGCGGACCTGCGCCGGACGCAGCCGCGCGGCCAGCATCGTGGCCAACGCATCCTCCTGCTCGCGCAGCGGCGGCATCTGGCCCAGCGCGTGAATGCCGAGCGGCACGGGCTCCGCCTCCACGCGATGCAGAAACGCATGGATCGTCGGCTCGATCGACTCCCACGGCGCGCCCGGATCGAGCCCGAGCTGCCGGTCGAGTCCGAGCGCGCGCACCTCGGCAATCGCCTGCGCGCGGTACTGGCGCGCAAGTTCCGGCGAGGCATCGCGCGTGGCGGCTTCCTGCTCGATGGCTTGATCGAGCTGCGCAAGCGCCGGCGGCTGGCCCGCGTTGGCAAGCAGCGGCGACAGATGGCTGACGAGCACCGCGGCACTGCGGCGCTTGGCCTGGATGGCCTCGCCGCCGCCGTCCTGGATGTAGACGTAGGCATTCGGCACACCGCCGAGCAGCACCTCCGCGCTGTCGTCGCCCGACAAACCCACCTGCTTGCCCGGCAGCCATTCGAGCGTGCCGTGGCGGCCGACGTGCACGACGGCATCGGCACCGAAGGCATGGCGATACCAGAGATACGCGGCGATATACGAATGCGGAGGCGGCGTGAGCAGATCGTGCGAGGTGTCCTGCGCGCGCGCGAACGTCGAGCGCAGCGGCTGCGGGCCGACGAAGAGGTTGCCGAAGCGCAGACCGGGAATGACGAATGCCGGCTCGCCTTCCGTCACGGTCTTGCCGTCAATGCCCAGCGAGCCCCGCGCGGCCACGCGCGTCATCATCAGCGGGTTGCGTTCCGGTGGTCCCCATGCGCGCGTCACCGCCTCGCGGAACGCCGGCGGCAGCGCATCGAACCATTTGCGGTATTGCGACACGGGCAGCAGCGTCACGTGCCCCGCGCGCACCATTGCGTCGAGCTCTCCCGGCGACCACGTCTCCACGTTGCGGCCGTTGGCCTCGAGCAGGCGCGTGAGCGTCGCGGTGTCGGGCAGCGCGGTGCCCGTACGGTAGCCCGCCGCGCGCAACCGCTCGAGCATCGCGGCCAGCGAGGGCAGCGTCGCCAGATAGCTCGCGCCGATATTGCCGCGGCCGGGCGGGTTGTTGTAATAGAGGATAGCCACATGCCGGTCCGCGGCCGGCCTGGCGCGCAGCGACAGCCATTGCCGCACGCGCGCCACGATGGCCTCCACGCGCTCGGGCACGGCGACACTCGCGCGTGCGCCTTCCACGTCTTCCTGCGTGGCGAACAGCATCGGCTCGGTGGCACCGGCGCGTTCGGGCGCGGTGACCAGCAGCGGCACGCGGTCGCCCGGGATGCCGCGCACATCGGCGGCCCAGGTGGCGCGGCTGTCGCGCGTGGCAACAAGGTTGATGATCCGGATGCGATGCGCGGCAAGCCAGTCCTTGTCCTGCGCGCGGGGAATGGTCAGGTTCAGCGACAGCAGCAGCGAGATCGGCGACGATGCGCCATCGGTCGTCAGATACGCGTCGAGACTCGACAGGGGCCAGCCGAACACCGGCACCACCCCGATGCCCTGCCGCTCGAGCGCCGCGATCAGCGCATCGATATGCGCAAGATCGCGCTGGCGATAGCTGGTCGCATAGAACGCCAGCGCGACGAGCGGCGACCGCGCCCCTACCCCGCCCCCTCTTTCATCTCCGCCTCTTTCATCTCCGCCTCTCTCGCTCCGGTACCAGGCGAGATACGCGGGCAGGCTGTCGAACGGCTGCGCGGCGCGCGGATGATAGATGCCCGCCGCCGGCGCCGGCCGCACCGCGGGCACGTCGATCGCCGCGCCACGCTGCGCCGCCGCATAAGCGAAGAACGCGGCGAGGTTGTCCGCGCCACCGGCCTCCCAGTACTGGCGCGCGGCATCGTTGCGCGCGGCATCGAGCGCCACGCCCCACGCCGCTTCCGCGTCCGCGGCAGGCGTGGCCAGCAACAGCGCGCCGCGCGCCTGTGCGGCGCGCATCGCCGGGGCCAGCGTGCGCTGCATCGCACCCGGCACGTACCACGTCTGGACGACATCGGCGCGCGCGATGCGCGTCGCCGCCTCGGACGCCGTGGCGGCAAAGTCGATGTCCGCGATGCCGTCGCCCTGCGCGTACCGCGCACGGAAGGCCGCCTGCGCCGCGGGCAACAGATGGGTGTTCGGGGTGATGACGAGAATGCGCACCGGCGCGGCGAATGCCTTCGGCCCCGCGATCAGCAGCAGGCAGAACAGCAGCAGGGCCGAGGCCGTCAGCAGGCTGGCGCGGACGGAGCGAGGAATGAACACAGGGGGCGACGACGGGACAGTCGGGGCGGTCGGGGCAGACAAGCGCAGCATTCTACCCTTGCGCCTCGCACGCGCGTTTGCCATGCGATGTGTGGTGCGCGACACCATCCAAACGCACGTTGCAGGGGTCGCAACCTGTTGTTTTTGCGCTCACTGAAATCGACAACGCAGAGGGAGACGCCGGGGCATGAGTGCATGTCATTCATGCGCGCGAGGCAACAAGCGAGCATGCCCGCGCGTAAAAATGACAATCGCGTGCAGAAGTGATCGATGCTTCGTGCACAAAGTGCATGCCCCGAAACACCCGTTATGCGCCGGCAAAAAATCTACACCGGGGAGCGGCGAGAGGCAATCATCCGCGTGGGCGAGCCCACACGGAGCATGGTGACCCATCGTGTACCTCACCTCAGGTCGACTATATTGATGGTCATGGCAAGGCATTTGCATTAACAGCAGTCGTCACCCCTGGAGGTATCTGCCATGCGTTCGCTTGCTAACCTGTTCAGTCCACCGACGCCCGAGAAGATCGCTGAGAAGGAACTGCAAGACATGAGGCTGACGCTTTTTCAGGCCGAGCGTCGCCTGCTGGAAGCGCAGATGCAGGTGGACTACTACCGCAACATGATCTCGTTCCTCGAGGAAGTCGGGACGAGCGGTGTGGAAGGCGTCGCCGACAAGCGCCGCGCCGCCGCGCCGGCCACGGAACCCCGCGCCGACAAGCGGCCGGAAGAGCTCCCGCAGGTGCCCCAGCCCGCGCGCGTATCGCCGGGCCTGACCACCGTGCCCATCGTGCCTTCCGCGGCCTGAGGCACGTCCGCCACGCGGCGGAGGGCCTGGCTGGCAAGCGTCGGCCGCCGAAGCGTGCGCGACCGAAGCCTGTGCGATACTCGCGGCCGTGCGCCTCCGCGCGGCCCGGCCGATTCCCGGCGATGGGCCCTCGCGCGCGCCCCGACCCTGGAACCGGCCTCCTCTCATGACCGCTGCGCTGCTCCCCGCCATCGAACTCGAATCCGCGCCCGAACGGTCGCAATCCGCGGCGCAACCGCCCGCTTATACCGTCATCTGGATGCATGGCCTCGGCGCCGACGGCAGCGACTTCGTGCCCGTGGTGCCCGAACTGGGCCTCGGCGACGCGCCCAATATCCGCTTCGTGTTTCCGCATGCCCCGGCCATGCCCGTCACCGCCAACGGCGGCTACGTCATGCCGGCCTGGTACGACATCCTCTCGTTCGACGAAGTCGGCCGACGCGGCGATGAAGCGGGTATCCGCAAGTCGCGCGACGCGATTCGCGCGCTGATCGCGCGGGAGAACGCGCGCGGGGTCCCATCCGAGCGCATCGTGCTGGCCGGTTTCTCGCAGGGCGGCGCCATTGCCTACACGGCCGGCCTCACGCATCCCGAGCGCCTGGCCGGGATCATCGCGCTATCGACGTATATCCCCTCGCCGGACCTCGTCACGGCCGAGGCGTCCGCCGCGAATGCGGACACGCCGATCTTCGCGGCCCATGGCACGGGCGACGATGTCGTCCCCCTTGCGCTCGGCGAGCAGGCGCGCGACTTCGTGCGCGCGCGGGGCCATGCGCCCGAATGGCATACGTATCCGATGCCGCATTCGGTGTGCCTGGAAGAGATTGCCGATATCGGTCAGTGGCTGCGGGCCCGTTTCCAGGGCTCGCTCGCATGATTCCGCAGACCCCTCCCCCGCGCATCGACTTCAACACGCGCAAGGCCCTGCTGTTCGCGCTGGCCGCGGAACGCCTCTCGGCCTATTACGAACACCGGACATGGATGACGGACGCACAGGGCGCGACGCTGGCCGGCATGTGGCTGTCGCGGTCCAAGCTGCAACTGGCGTTATCGGAGCGGCGGCTGCTGTCCGAGCTCAGCGACCAGTTCGCGCGCCAGCTCGCGGAGACGCTGTCGCGGGAAGCCGGACTGTATGCGGCCCACGAGATGATGGAAGCGCTGGACCCGAACTACCAGTCCGCATTCGCCCACGACATGCTGGACGAATGCGAACGGCTGCTGCGGGAAAACGGCGTCACTGAGTAATCGCGCCGCGGCGCGGCCGCGTGAGTTCGGCGATATCGAGCCGGCGGAACACGAGCGCCGACAGCATCGTGATGATGCCCACGCTGACGAAGGCCAGCCGGTAGGCCGGCGCGGCCACGCCGAGCTTGACCGAAAACAGGCTTACGAGCCCGCCGCCGATGGTCACGCCCAGGCCGATGGCCAGCATCTGGACCATCGAGAACAAGCTGTTGCCGCTGCCCGCATCCTCGCGCGACAGGTTCTTCAGCGTCACGCTGTTCATCGCCGCGAACTGCATCGAGTTGGACGCGCCGAAGGTCGCCAGCTGCAGGATCGACACCGCAAGCGGCCAGCCCGGCGCCATCGCCGCGAACGACGCGATGGATCCGCCGACGATCAGCGTGTTGACCACGAGGAAGTTGCCGTAGCCGAAGCGGTTCACGAGCGGCACGATCCAGCGCTTGGCCACCGCGCCCGCGAGCGCCACCGGCAGCAGCATCAGCCCCGAATGGAACGGCGTGTAGCCCAGTTGCAGCTGCATCAGCAGCGGCAGCAGGAACGGCACCGCGCCGGAGCCGATCCGCGCGACGAGATTGCCGATCAGCCCGGTGGTGAAATTCGGCTCGCGGAACAGCGCAAGACGAAACAGCGGCGTGCGATGACGGCGGGCGTGCGGAATATAGAGCAGCGCGGACACGACGCTGAGCGCGGCCAGCGCGATACCGAGCGCGGGGCCGCCGGTACCGTGCGAAGCATCCAGCGCCAGCGAGAACGACACCATGCATAGCGACAGCAGGCCGCAGCCGAGCCAGTCGAAAGGCGGCGCCACGCCCGACTCGCCGGCCGGCAGGTAGCGGCGCACCGCGAGCAGGCCGATCAGCCCCACGGGCACGTTGATCAGGAAAATCCAGTGCCACGACGCGCTCTCCACGAGCCAGCCGCCCAGCACGGGGCCGAAGATCGGACCCACCTGCCCGGCCACCGAGACGAACGCCAGCGCCGCGATGTACTGCTCGCTCGGCACATTGCGCAGCACCGCGAGCCGCCCGATCGGCAGCAGCATCGATCCGCCGATGCCCTGCAGCACGCGCGCGATCGTCAGTTCCGTAAGCGTATGGGCGGTGGCGCAGAACACCGAGCCGAGCACGAAGATCAGGATGGCGGCGAAGTACACGCGCCGGGTGCCGAAGCGGTCGGCCAGCCAGCCCGAGGCCGGTGTCAGCATCGCCATCGTCAGCGTATAGGCAACGATCACCGGCTGCAGCGCGAGAGGTTTCTCGTTGAGGCTATGGGCGATGGACGGGAGTGCGGTGTTGAGAATCGTCGTATCGAGGGCCTGCATGAAGAAGCCCGCGAAGACGATCCAGAGCATGGCCTTCTGCGAAGACCCGGATGTTCCGGCGGTGGTGGGGGGTGAAACGGCAGTCATTGCATGGTTTTGTAGCGAATGCTGAAATGTTAACGAGGGCATCGCCCATCGGGAACCCCTCTGGAGTTATTGACTGCAATCGGAAATTCCGATGACAATGCCCCCATGCTCAATCCCGTCTGGATCCAGACCTTCTCCACGGTAGCCACGGCGCGCAGCTTCACCGACGCGGGGCGCCAGCTCGGGCTGTCCCAGTCGTCGGTCAGCGACCATATCCGCCGGCTGGAGCAGAGCGTCGGCCGCCGGCTCTTCGTGCGCGATACCCATTCGCTGGCGCTGACGCCGGACGGCGAGGCGCTGCTGGTCCATGCGCGGCTGATTCTCGAGTCGATCGCGCGCGCCGAAGGCCAGTTCAGCGCCCCGAAGCTCCAGGGGCGCGTGCGCCTCGGCACCTCAGAAGACCTCGCGCAGGGCCCGTTGCCCAACGTGCTGGCCGCATTCCGCGATGCGCATCCCGACGTCGAGTTCGAGATCACCATCGGTATGACGGGCCGGCTTTACGAACTCATGGATGCGGGCGCGCTGGACCTGATGGTCGGCAAGCGGCGCGAAGGCGACCGCCGTGGGGTGCCGCTGTTCCGCGGGCAGCTCGAATGGCTATCGCGGCCGGGGACGGTCATCGACGTGCGGCAGCCGCTGCCGCTGATCCTCGTGCACGAGCCGAGCGTGACGCGCTCCGTGGTGCTCGATGCGCTGGCCAAAAGCGGCTGGCGCTGGCATATCGTCTGCTCCAGCAGCAGTCACTCGGGCTGCATCGCCGCCGCGCGCGGCGGGCTCGGGATTACCGTGCGGGCGCAGAACCTCTCCGGGCGCGGCCTCGTGCCGCCCGTGAACCACGCGGAACTGCCCGCGCTGCCCGATGTGGAGTTCATTTCGCTGTCCGCGCGCCGGCTCAGCAAGCCGGCCGAGACGCTGCTCCGGCTGTTGCAGAAGAGCGACCTGCGCGCGTCCCGCGACGACTAAGGGCCCGCGATAAGGAGCGCGCGATAAGGGGCACGACTTCAGCGCAGCGCGCGCAACGCCTCGTAGGCGGTCAGCAGGTGATACGGCGTGGTGGACGGCATTTCGGCACGCAGCACGCTGCCGTCGGCGGCCAACACCTCGTGCCAGCCCAGCGGATGCAGGAAACGAATCCGAAAACTCGCGATCCAGGCTTCTAGTTGCACCAACGCGCCGGCATCGCCATCGATCGTGCCGCGCAGTCCCAGCGCCCGCGCGAATTCGGTCTGGGCCCAGATGCGCTGCGTCGTATCGATCTGATGGCCTTTGCCATCGATCGCGGCGCAAACGCCAAGCGTATCGACATCGGCCACCCCGTGCGTGCGTGCGAACGCAAAGGCCTTGTCGAGCGTCTCCCGCAGCGGCGAGTCGCCGAAGACCTGCGGTGCCATCGCCACCAGCGAGTACCACTCGAATTGATGCCCGGGCTCGATCCGGTTGCCCGCGGTGCCCTGCGGCAGTTCGGCGATGCAACCGTTGAGCGGATCGACGAACGTTACGTGAACCGCCCGCGCCAGCGCCTGCAGCCGGCCGGCGAACCATGGGTCGCCCGTGGCGTCGAGCGCGGCGAGGTAGGCCTCGGTCAGGTGCATGACCGGGTTCTGCAGCACACCGGCGCCGCTGTCGCCGAAGTCGGCCGTCAGCGCGGCGTGATACAGGCCCGCGCCGTTGGCAAAGCGGTCTTCCACCACGTCCACGGTGGCTCGCAGCACCGCGAGCGCGTCGGGGTCCGACGAGGCGCGATAGTAGTGCGCCGCCGCAAAGATCACGAACGCATGGGTGTAGAGGTCGCGCGCGGTGTCGAGCGGCTGGCCGTCCGGGCCGACGCTGTAGAGCCATGCGCCGCCTGCCGCGCCGAAATACCGCCGCAGCGACGTGAACAGCGTGCGCGCGTGGGCCAGGTGGCCGGCCCGGGAGAAAACGAACAACTGGCGCGCGCAGGCCATCGCGCGAAAGCGTTGATCCGGCCGGGGCGCCCCGGTGGCGCCGTCGAGCGCCTCGTGCGCGAGTTGCCGGTCGGCGTCCCAACCCGCGCCGGTCCACGCCGGCAGCACGGTGGCGTCGTAGTGGGCAACGAGGGTGTCGATCGCGCGGACGAGGGAAGACGGTACGGACATTGGCAAAGGAAAAAGGGCACATGGCCGCGGGTGCGGCAGGCGCCGAGCGGCAAAGATACTGGAAATGCGCCGCCCGCGAAAGCTGCCGGGGCGCCTCCGGCACACGGCCGCTTTGCGGCTGGCATTGCTGCAAAGCGGTGCTATGGTAAAAGTCCGACGGCCCCGCCGGGGCTCGCGGCACGCCACGGGAGCGCACCATGGCCATGCAACCCCATATCACGCCCACTGCCCCGACAACCCTCAGCGACAAGCGCCGCACGCTCGTCATGCATGTGATGGAGGACCCGCCAGGACGCTATTCCTGGCGCATCGTCGTCGAAGAGCACTGCGGCGGTGCCGACTGCGACAGCACGATCGAGTCGTCGATGCATTATGCGTCCATGGCCGAGGCCGAGGCGGCCTGCTGGGCCTGCGGCAACGGCATGCTCGATGTGCCGCGCACCGCCGCCGGGCATTCGCGCCATCACTGAGGCGCAAAACGCTGCCGAAACGGGCCCTGAGCGCCACGTTCCACCCACCGGTTTGAAACGCGCCATTGCTTTTCAGCGCGTTTTTGCCACTTTGCACGGATTGCCCTAGGCTGTTTACTCCTCGGCCCGGCATCTCGCTTCCCCCCAGAGCGAGCGGGAGCGCATTGGTATTGGGAGAGAGCGATGGACAAGCAGACTGTGAGTCCCCGCCGCTTTGTCGAACTGCTGAACGAGCGGCTGACCATGCATCCGCTGTACCGCGAAGGCATGCATGTGTACGCCATTCCGGCCCACGCCGAGCATCCGCGCGGCCTGGTTTGCGTTGGCCCGCGTGGCACCGAAGGCATTTGCGCGACGATCGAGAACATCG
Organism: Cupriavidus pauculus; assembly: GCF_008693385.1. Lineage (NCBI taxonomy): Bacteria > Pseudomonadati > Pseudomonadota > Betaproteobacteria > Burkholderiales > Burkholderiaceae > Cupriavidus > Cupriavidus pauculus. The sequence goes on along the minus strand of NZ_CP044067.1, from coordinate 2,482,690 downwards.
TGCGTGGCGAGTGCGACGTGGTGCCCGATATTTCGCAGGACTGGCCGCCACGGGTCCCTGGCCCGCGTCATCACTCGGCCCCGGCGCCCTGAGGGGCGCCGCTTTCCCCTTCTCTTCCCCCTTCTCTTTCCTTCCCCTGCGTCCGCTTTTCCCTCGGCTTCGGCAATTGCTACACGGTGCGCACCTCGGCTGCGTACCGCGCGCACCATCGTTACAATGACACCCGCATGCAAAGCGGGAGAACCGATGAGAAGGATTGCAGAGGACGGGATTGCACAGGACGGAGTCGCCAGTCTCCCGGACACCCACGGAAACCCCCATGGGGAAGCCACTGCCGAGGCGCGCGCCGCCGCCGTCGCCGCGACCATCGCGCGCAAGGCCATCGATCAGGCCGACCATGCGATGCGCAACTGGACCGACCCGACGCCGGGCCCGATCCGCATCGGATCTCCCGAGCATCTGCGCCTGTTCAGCAACATGCTGCTCCAGACCCACAACCCCTACAAACCCGCCGTCATCGACTGGCCGAAGCTGGCGCCCGACGCCCTGCGCCGCGTGACGTCGCTGCCGATCTGGGATATCGCCGTGCAGACCGAAGGCCGCGCGTCCGTGCGCGTGCATGCGTTTGCCGGGACCGTGCGCGATCCGCTGCTGCGCAGTGCGCTGGAGATGGATGGCGACGAGGAAGCGCGCCACAAGGTCGTGCTGTCGAAGCTGGTCGAGGCCTATGGCATCCCGCTGGAGCCGGAGCCCGAATATCCGGTGCCCGCGGATCCCGAATGGGGCTGGCTGGCCACGGGCTACAGCGAGTGCATCGACAGCTTTGCCGCGTTCGGCCTGTTCGCCGCGGCCAAGCAGTCGGGGTTCTTCCCCGCGGAACTGGTCGAGACGTTCGAGCCTGTGATCCAGGAAGAAGGCCGTCATATCCTGTTCTTCGTGAACTGGGCCGCCTGGTACCGGCGCAGCCTGCCCTGGTGGCGCCGCCCGTTCTACACGCTCAAGGTGTGGCGGGTCTGGATCCACCTGATCCGCGAGCGCATCGGCATCGCCAAGGGCATCGATACGGGCGACAGCGTCCAGGACGCCAACTTCCCGATGAACGCGTCGGGCGCGTTGACGGAGTCGCTGACGCCCGGCGCGCTGATCGACCTGTGCCTCGTCGAGAACGAGCGGCGCATGGCAGGGTATGATGCGCGCCTGCTGCGGCCCGACTTCGTGCCGCGCATCGCACGACTCGTACGCCGTTTCGTGAAGTAAGTCCCTGCCCCTGCCCTGATAACGAGATGATGTTTGCCCTGTCCCTGCTGACACTGGTGATCTGGTGCGTGCTGGTGTTCGCGCGCGCGGGATTCTGGCGTGTGTCCAAGCCCGCGCCGTCGCCGCGCCCCGCAACCTGGCCGCCCGTGGTCACGGTGATTCCCGCCCGCAACGAGGCCGACGTGATCGGCCGAGCCGTTGGCGGCGTGCTGGGCCAGCGTTATCCGGGACCGTTGCACCTCGTCGTCGTGGACGACCACAGCACCGACGGGACCGCCGATATCGCGCGCGCGGCCGCGGTCACGCTGGGCCGTGCCGATGCGCTGACCGTCATCGGCGCACGGGACCTGCCCGCGGGCTGGAGCGGCAAGGTCTGGGCCCAGTCCGAAGGGCTGGCCGCCGCCGACAAGGCGATGCCGGACGCGGCTTTCGTCTTTCTGACCGATGCCGATATCTGGCACGGCCCGAATGTGGTGAGCGATCTGGTCGCGCGCGCTATCGACGAACGCCGCGACCTGACCTCGCTGATGGTACGCCTGCGCTGCGAATCATGGTGGGAACGCATGATCGTGCCGGCATTTGTCTTCTACTTCGCCAAACTTTATCCGTTCCGCAAAGTTGCCGACGTGAACAGCAACGTCGCGGCGGCGGCCGGAGGCTGCATGCTGGCCCGGCGCGACGCGCTCGCACGCATCGGCGGATTCGAGGCCATTCGCGGCGAATTGATCGACGATTGCAGCCTGGCCGCGCAGATCAAGAAAGGCGGCTCGATCCGGCTGGATCTCGCCGACGACAGCCTGTCGCTGCGTCCTTACGACGACTGGTCGAGCCTCTGGAACATGATCGCGCGCAGCGCCTATACGCAGCTGCACTACTCGCCGTGGATGCTGGCGGGGGCGACGGCCGGGATGCTGCTGACCTATATTGCGCCGCCCGTGCTGGCGCTGGGCGGCGGTCCGGCGCTATGGCCGGCCTGGCTCGCGTGGATCCTGATGGCGGCCAGTTATCGGCCGATGCTGCGCGAGTACCGCCAGCCGGCCTGGCTGGCGCCGTTGCTGCCCGTGACCGCCCTGTTCTATCTGGGCGCGACGCTCGATTCCGCGCGCCGTTACTGGCTCAAGCGCGGCGGCCAGTGGAAGGGGCGCTCGCAGGCGCCCGTCCGGCCGTGAGCGCATGCCGCGAGCGCGGGCATTCAGCGCTTGTCGAGATACCCCGCCTGCCTGAACCAGGCCAGCGCATCGCGCAGCCCGTCCTGATACGGACGCGGCGCGTAGCCGAGTTCGCGCATGGCCTTGGCCGACGTGAAGAACATCCGGTAACGGGACATCTTCAGCGCGTCCACGGTCACGAACGGCTCCTTTCCCGTGAAGCGGGCGATGGTTTCGGCCACGCGGGCAATCGGGTACAGCGGCCACCGCGGCAGCTCGATGGTCGGCGCGCGCCGGTTGGACATGCCCGCGATATCGCGCAGCATCTGGCGCAGCAGCACGTCCTCGCCGCCGAGGATGTAGCGCTCGCCGATGCGGCCGCGCTCGAGCGCCTGGAAGTGGCCCGTGGCCACGTCGTCGACATGGACGAGGTTCAGGCCCGTATCGACGAACGCCGGGATCTTGCCAGTGGCGGCCTCGACGATCACGCGGCCTGTCGGCGTCGGCTTGACGTCGCGCGGACCGATCGGCGTGGACGGATTGACGATCACGGCGGGCAAACCTTCGGCTATCATGCGCTCCACTTCACGTTCGGCCACGACCTTGCTGCGCTTGTACGCGCCGATGGCCTCGTCCGCCGCCAGCGGCGCGGTCTCGTCCACGGGCGCCGTGGCGCCGGCCACGCGCAGGGTCGCCACGCTGCTCGTGTAGACGATGCGTTCGACGCCGGCGTTGCGGGCGGCTTCCATGACGTTGACCGTGCCGATGCGGTTGTTGCGCACGATCTCCTCGGGATCCGGCGCCCACAGGCGGTAATCGGCGGCGACGTGGAACAGGTATCGCACGCCGTCCATCGCGCGGGTCATGGACGCGGCGTCGCGCAGGTCGCCCTCGACCAGTTCGACGGGCAGGCCCTCGACGTTGGTGCGCGGGCTCGAGGCGCGTACGAGCACGCGCACCCGGAATCCGCGGTCAAGTGCCTGACGCATCACAGAAGAGCCCAAAAAACCGGAGGCGCCGGTCACCAGAATCGAATCGCTAATTTCAGTTCCCCTGTCATCAAAATGCCCTGCAAATACGTTGGCCCATACCAACGTATCGAACAAGAAAATCGGCACCGGTATATAGTAACCACCGTGCGTCGGAAAAGTGATGCAGAAATACCAATTAGATGATGAAAAATCGTACAAGAGTCGGGGGGCCGTCTCTATGCAGGTGATCCTTGCCCAGCCCAGGGGCTTCTGTGCCGGAGTCGTGCGCGCGATCGAGATTGTCGACCGTGCGCTGATCAAGCACGGTTCCCCTGTTTACGTTCGCCACGAGATTGTCCACAACAAGCATGTGGTCGAAACCCTGAAGAAAAAGGGTGCGCGATTCGTGGAAGAGCTGGATGAGGTCCCCGGCGGCGCCGTGACGATATTCAGCGCCCATGGCGTGGCGCGGACGGTCGTGGCGGAAGCGCGCGAGCGCGAGCTGCATGCGATCGATGCCACCTGCCCCCTCGTGATCAAGGTCCATACGCAAGGCCGCCAGTACGCGGCGGCCGGCCGCATCGTGATTCTTATCGGCCATGCCGGCCACCCCGAGGTGGAAGGCACGATGGGCCAGATTCCGGGCAACGTGATCCTGGTGCAGAACGAGGCGGAAGTCGGAACGCTCGACATTCCCGCGGATGCGCCCGTGGCCTACGTCACGCAGACCACGCTGTCCGTGGACGACACCCGTCATATCATCGCCGCGCTGCATCGGCGCTTCACCAACCTGGTGGGGCCCGATACGCGCGATATCTGCTATGCCACGCAGAACCGCCAGAGTGCGGTGCGAGAATTGTCCGCGCATGTGGACGTGATACTGGTGATTGGCGCCACCAACAGTTCCAACTCCAACCGTCTGCGTGAAATCGGTGCCGAAAGCGGCGTGCCGAGCTATCTGATCGCCGACGGCAGCGAACTCGATCCCGCGTGGGTGCGTGACGCCCGCGTGATCGGCATTACCGCCGGGGCGTCCGCGCCCGAGGAGATGGTGGAAGACGTCATCGCGGCACTGCGCCGCCTCGGGCCGGTCGAAGTATCGACCATGGCAGGCCGCGAGGAGCATGCCGAATTCCGCCTGCCGGCCGAACTGGCCGACCCGAAGCTGGCCGCAAGGACGGCCAGAGACACCGAAGACGACAGCGACGCTCAGCTAGCCGACACCCGGCAAGCCGAAGCGCAAGCCTGAATACCACAGAAGGAAGCACCTTGGCCATTCCGTTCCTGCAGGTCGCCCGCGTGGGCGCCTACATTGCACGCAAGCATCTGTCCGGTCAGAAGCGTTACCCGCTCGCCCTGATGCTCGAGCCCCTGTTCCGCTGCAACCTCGCCTGCTCGGGCTGCGGCAAGATCGACTATCCGGACCCCATCCTGAACCAGCGCCTGTCCGTGGCGGAATGCCTCGAGGCAGTCGATGAGTGCGGCGCCCCCGTCGTCTCGATCGCCGGCGGCGAGCCGCTGCTCCATCGCGACATGCCCGAGATCGTCCAGGGCATCATCGCGCGCAAGCGCTTCGTGTACCTGTGCACGAACGCGCTGCTGATGGAAAAGAAGATGGACGACTACAAGCCGAGCCCGTACTTCGTCTGGTCCGTCCACCTCGACGGCGACCGCGAGATGCACGATCACTCGGTGAACCAGGAAGGCGTGTACGACCGCTGCGTCTCCGCGATCGCCGAAGCCAAGAAGCGTGGCTTCCGCGTGAACATCAACTGCACGCTGTTCAACGACGCCAAGCCGGACCGCGTGGCGAAGTTCTTCGACACCGTGAAGGAAATGGGCGTCGATGGCATCACCGTGTCGCCGGGCTACGCCTACGAGCGCGCGCCGGATCAGCAGCACTTCCTGAACCGCGGCAAGACCCGCCAGCTGTTCCGCGACATTCTGTCGCGCGGCAATGCCGGCAAGAACTGGGCATTCAGCCAGTCGACGATGTTCCTCGACTTCCTGGCCGGCAACCAGACCTACCATTGCACGCCGTGGGGCAACCCGGCGCGTACGGTGTTCGGCTGGCAGCGTCCGTGCTATCTGGTCGGCGAAGGTTACGTGAAGACCTTCAAGGAACTGATGGAAGAGACCGACTGGGACGCCTACGGTACCGGCAACTACGAAAAGTGCGCGGACTGCATGGTCCACAGCGGCTACGAAGCGACGGCCGTGGCCGACACCTTCGCCCATCCGCTGAAGGCACTGGGCGTGACCCTGCGCGGCGTGAAGACTTCGGGCCCGATGGCCCCGGACATCAACCTCGACAAGCAACGCCCGGCCGACTACGTGTTCTCGCGCCACGTCGAGATCAAGCTCGCCGAGATCGGCGGCCTGCAGAAGAAGCCCAAGGCAGGCAACGCCGCCAAGGATGCCGCCACGGTGCACTAAGCCCGTACGGCGTATCCCGCGCAAACAAGAACGGCTGCGAGCGATCGCAGCCGTTTTTGTTTTGCCCCGACGCGTGATGCTCCCGTGGTGCGTTAGCCGATCTGGTATTTCTCCCGGACCAGATGGCCGATGCCGAGGCGGTCGAGGATGGGCATGGGGCACAGGATCGTGACGCGGACCGTGCCGGGCAAGCGGCTGATTTCGATCGAGCCGTTGATCGTCGCGCGGTTCAGCACTTCGTCGTAGGGCAGGCCCGTGACGTCTGCCGCGCGCTGCAGACCGTTCTTTGTGGCGGCGTTCAGGTCCACGCCGCTGCCGATAAACGTGATGGGTCCGCTTTGCTCGATCTCGCGCTGGCCCCAGCGTTCGCCCAGCTCGGCGACCTTTTGCCGCTGGGCGGCGGTCATCGGGCGGGCCATCGGGGGCAGGTCGTCGAGGTTCTGCAACAGGATCGGGCCGTCGATCGTCAGGTGCTTGATGACCTCGACCGTCAGCTCGGTTTCGCCCGACACGTCGGTGGCATGGCCCGCGATTTCGCCGTTGCCCTGCTGCGCGTGCATATCGCCCATATACACGCCGGCGCCGGGCACCTTGACCGGGCAGATCAGGATGCAGCCTTCGCGCACCGAGTTCGTGTCCATATGGCCGTCGGTCTTGGCCGCATGCAGTTGTGCCTCGGTCATGCCGAAGCGGTGCGGCGCGCCGATCAGGTGCTGGCCGAAGTCCGCGCAGTTGTGCGAGTCCGGCAGGTCGCGCGACGGCGTGGTGCCGATATTGCCGAGGAACGGGCGCATCGGTGCGGCCACGCCCGGGATGTCCGCGCGCGCCAGGGAGAGGATCGAGTGCTGCGCCGCATGGTCGGGCAGCGCGGACATCTCCGATGCCTTGCCGGCAAGACGGTCCGCGACCTGCTGGTTGACCGTTAGGCTGACCTCGTTCTCCGCATCGAACACGATCACGTAGCCGTGGCTGAAGCGGAACGCGCTGACTTCCGCGCCGCAGTGATTGCAGCGGATCGCGTCCTCGCCGATGCCCTCGACATGCGATGCCGGATGCTCGGTGCCGCAGTGGCCGCAGAACTTGGCGACGAACGGATCGCCGTTGTAGCGGCCTTCGACGAAGCGCATGACGCCGGACGACGTCGCGGCCGACGTGACGCGCATGCGCCGGATATCGAGCGCGACCGCATCGCCGACCTCGGCACCGGCGACGTACACGGGCTGCGTGACCTCGTGTCCGCCTTCGAACGCGGGCGTGATCATCGGACCCCAGCAGCCCGGCGGCGTGCCGGTGACAAGCGTGCCGCCATCGGCCAGCGGGCCCAGCATCGGCTGGCTCGGCCCGATGATGCCGCTGGTGTAGGTGTCCACGCGAAGGTAATCGACCGCCTCGGTCGTGGGTTGCGATGTCGTGCTCATGAAAGTCTCCTTGTGTGGGGGAAAAGCTCGAGGTGAGTCAGGTGCGCCATTTGCCTTGCCGCATGCATTGCAGCGCGGCTTCCACCCACGCGGATGGGTCGTTCTGTGGCAGCGTGTCGATGGCGAAGGCCGGACGGCCGTGCGCGGGTGCCTGCGCGATCTTGCGGTCGGCATCCGCCTGGTCGGCATGGCCCGCGTCGTCACCGAACTGGTGGCGCAGGCCCTGCACGGTCACGGCGATAAAGTCGCGGTTGTCGAACGTCCTTGCGGAACGGTCGAACAGATCGTCGTCGTACTGGACGAGTTGATCGCGCCAGACCATGCGCGCGATCGCGCGCCGATGTCGTGCAAGGCCCGCGCGGCCACGTTCGGTCAGCAGATAGAAGCGATACCAGTGGTCCCACTCGGTGCGCGGGGGCTGCGGTTCGCGCAGCGCGGCGCGGTCGGCCACGCGGTCTTCGGACGCTGCGATCAGGCCCACGCAGCGCGTCGGGCGCAATGCGGCGGCGGCGCTGGCCGCGCGGCCGCCCGTGTCGAAGCCCGCGAATACCGCCTCGGGAATATGCAGTGCATCCATCAGGTCGATCACGTCCTGTCCCAGCGCCGCGCGTTCGCCGATGCGGGGCGTGGCGGCGTCGTGGAATCGTGTGGGACCGTGGCCACGCAGGTACGGCACGATGACGCGCGCGCCTTGCGCGGCTAGCCGTGGTGTCACGGCGTCGAACGCGCGGACGTCGTAAGGGAAGCCGTGCAGTAGGACCACGGGGCGGGCGGTCTCGTCCCCGGCGGTCAGGTAGCCGATATCGAGCAGGTCGGTGCGGGCGCGGCGCAGCGGGTGCGTCGGGTTCACGGACATGAGGGCTCCTCTTCCGGCGGTGTGGTGACGATCAGCGCGCTGCCGATCCACCCGGCGAGCCATGCGCCCGCCTGCGCGACACCCGCGTCTTCGCCGAGCCGTTCGGCCAGCATGTCGCAGAGCGCGGCAAAGCTGCCGTCGCGGCGCAGCTGCGTCAGCGCCTCGAACTCGAGCATCGATACCTGACGCAGGCACGATGTGTAGTCCTGTCGCCAGACCAGCAGCGCCGCGGGTTCGGGCAGCATCTCGGCCTCTGTGGCGTCGTGCCACACACGCTCGGCGTTGGTGGTGACCGCGCGCATGCGCAGGGCCGGCGACAGGCACAGGCGCGCATGGTCCCAGTCGAGTGCGGCCAGATCGGCGGCGTCGAGCGGCGCGGCGTCGGCCGCCACGAACGCCGTGGAGAGCGCATGCTCGATCCACGCGAGTTCCTCGAGGTCGGGGTTGTCGGGGAACAGCGTGGCAAGCGTGTCGCCAAACCCGTCGGCATAGGCATCGAGCGTCCAGGCATGCGGAGGGCGTGCGTCGATATGCGTGATCGCGGTATGGAGGAACGCCGCGTGGCCGAGCCGATCGCGCGTTTTCGGATACGAGGCTTCGAGGCAACCGACCAGTTGCGCGCGATAGTTGTTCTGATACACCGCGAGGCCCGGATGCCCGGCGCCGATCACGCGATCGGCCGCGTCCGGCGATGCATCGACGAGCCACGCGCGGAAGTCGTGCTGGAGTTCGGCGAGCGTCATGCGGCCTCCCGCGGCGAAAGGCGATTGCGCGTCTTCGCGTGCGCAGCCTCGGCGCATCCCGCCCTCTGCGCGCGATAGTTGTTCCGATACACCGCGAGGCCCGGATGCCCGGCGCCGATCACGCGATCGGCCGCGTCCGGCGATGCATCGACGAGCCACGCGCGGAAGTCGTGCTGGAGTTCGGCGAGCGTCATGCGGCCTCCTGCATGTCGGACGAGGCGTGCGGGCGGCCGGGCATGCTGGCGTGCATGCGGGCCAGCGCGAGCTCGTCGAGCAGCGTCCCCAGCGGCGGCACCTCCGCATCGCGCTCGATCATCGTCGCCACCGGCCCGACCAGCGACATGGCCCGCGCATAGAGCGCCCACACATCGGCGCACACGGGCGCATCGTGCGTATCGATCAGCAGGTCCTTGCCGACGCTGTGTCCGGCCAGATGGATCTGCCGCACGCGCCCGGCGGGCACGCCGGCGAGATACGCCTGCGCATCGAAGCCATGGTTGGCCGCGCTGACGTAGATATTGTTGACGTCGAGCAGCAGGTCGCAGCCCGTCCGCCGGCACATCTCCGCCAGAAACTCCCATTCGGTCATGGCCGCGCCCGGAAACGCGATATAGCTCGACGGATTCTCGATCAGCATCGCGCGGCCGAGCGCATCCTGTGCCTGGGCGATGTTCGCGCACACGACACCGAGTGCCTCCTCCGTGTAAGGCACGGGCAGCAGGTCGTGCGACTGAAACCCGTCGATGCGCGTCCAGCACAGATGGTCGGACACGAACAGCGGCTCGACCTCGTCCACCAGCGCGCGCAGGCGGCGCAGGTAGTCGCGATCGAGCCCGTCCGCCGAGCCGATCGACATCGACACGCCATGCAACGCCACCGGATGGCGCGCGCGCACCTGCCGCAGGATATGGCGAGGCTGCCCGCCCTCGACCATGAAGTTCTCGGAGATGACCTCGACGAAGTCGACCGGAACCTCGCCGTCGAGGAAATCGCGATAGTGCTCCTTGCGCAGGCCGAGGCCAAAGCCGGAGAACGCGGTATTGGGAAGTGGCATGTCGATGGCCTCAGCGAAGATCCGGCGCGCGCCGCCACAGCATTGCATCGAGCGACCACCGTCCGCCGCCCCGCGCGATCAGCGGCAACAGCAGCCCGGCCCAGCTCAGATGCGTGGCCCATGCGTCGGGATAGACGAAGATCTCGATCACGGCGGTCATGCCGAGCAGCGCCAGCGCGGCCGGCCGCGTGAACAGCCCCAGCACGAGCAGGATCGGGAACAGATGCTCCGACACGGTCGCCAGCTGCGCCGCGAGATCGGGCGGGATCAGCGGCAGCGCGTACTCGGCGCGAAACAGCTCGTACGTGGTGTCCTTGATCGTCAGCAGGCCTTCCACCTTGGTCCGGCCCGAAAGAAAGAACACCGACGCGATGCCCAGCCGCGCCACCAGCAACAGCAGCGCGGGCGGCAGGATGCGGTCGGCCCAGCGGTTCATCGCTTGACCGGCGTGAGCGAACCCGGGCCCTTGGGCGTCTTGATCTCGGTGCAGGTGCCCTTCTCGACGAGCTTCCAGGCATCGCCCTGGTAATCGCGTTTGGACGTGGCCGCGCACGTGGTCCCGGCGCCGGCGGCACAGTCGTTCTGTCCCGCGAGGGCCACGCCGTAGCACTTCTCGGTGGATTTCTTGCCCTCGGCGTGGGCGATGTTGGCGAGTGCGGCGATCGAGACCGCGAGGGAAGCCGCGAGGGCGGCGCGCTTGTTAGGCATGGGTTCTCCCGATGTGAGGTTGAGGGTCAACCTGGCGGGAGAACAACGAGGAGAGTGTCGGACGATTCGCGCGCTCCCGTCAGGTGACGGGAGTTATAGCGGGGGAGGAAACGCGCTGTGTTTCGCCGTGTGTCCGGTATCGGCGGCGATACAAAACGTTTAAAAAAAACGCGCCGGGACAGGTCGCTGCGCCGCTACCGATACAAACCCGGATACAAACGCGGCGGCGATCCCACCATAGTCGGGACTGCCCCGACGAATGACAGGACCGCCGCGGCCCTCAGGCGGCGCCGCGTGCGTTATGGTTGGTGAGGTACTTGACGAGTCCGTCCACGCCGTCGCGCGCGACGATATCGGAGAACTGCTTGCGATAGACCTCGATGAGCCAGGCGCCCATCATATTGATGTCGTAGATCTTCCAGCCGTCGGCGGTTTTCGTCAGACGGTAGTCGATCAGCATTTCGTCGCCGTTGTTCAGCACGCGCGTGCCGACGACCGCGTCGTTGGCATTGCTGCCGGCCTGCGGCGGCTGGTAGCGGAACTTGGGATTCTGGTCGCGGAGCTGCGACAGCGAGACCGCATAGCTACGCACGAGCAACTGGGTGAACTGTTCCTGCAGCGTCTTCTGCTGCTCGGGCGTCGCGGTCTTCCACGCGGTGCCGACGGCGAGGCGGGTGGTCCGCCCGAAGTCCGTGTACGGCAGGAACTGCTTCTGCACGACGGCCGTGATCTTGGACAGATCGCCGCTGCGGGTGTCGGGGTTGGACTGAATCTGGGAAATCACGCCCTCGACGGCCGCGCGCACGAGGCGGTCCGGCGCGGCCTTGGTATCGACGGCCTGCGCGTGGGCGACGGAAACCACCATGACGGCGGCGATGGGGGCCACGATGGGAGCGAGTGCGACGGGATGGAAACCGGAGAGCTTCATGGGCGACTAAGTACGAGTAAGAAACGTACAGGTTCGAAACGAAACACCGAACTTAGTTCGACCTCGTTCGAATCCAGTTGAATCAGGCAGTAACAAAAACTGACTGATCGGAAGGCAAACCAGTATATAGCGGATCGGCGGCGCGCCAACAGGGTGATCCATACCCCACCCACAGGTGACGTCAGCGGCAACCGCTATACTCCGGGCTGCCGCACGCGCATCGTCGTGCCACGCCATACGGCCGCACCCAAACCGACCCCCAATGCTGAGACCGCTGCTTATCCGTACCGTCAAGTTCGCTACCCGTCACGCCTGGGGCGTGCTCGCGGTATCGCTGCTGCTCACCGCCGCAAGCGGCGTCTACGTGGCGCGCAACTTCGCGATCAATACCGATATCAGTCGCCTGCTTGAATCGGACGCACCGTGGGCCACCAACGACAAGGCCATCAGTGCGGCATTTCCGCAACGGGACAACCTGATCCTTGCGGTCGTGCAGGCCCCGGCCAAGGAACTGGCCGACGCCGCCGCCAACGAACTCGCGGTCAAGCTGCGCGAGCAGACCAAGCGCTTCCATGCCGTGGGCCAGCCCGGCGGCGGCCCGTTCTTCGAGCACAACGGTCTGCTGTTCGCCGATACCGCCACCGTGCAGGACATGGGCGGCAAGCTGACGCAGGCGCGCCCGCTGCTGAACAACCTCGCGCACGATCCCACGCTGCGCGGCCTGTCCGATCTGCTGACGACCACGCTCGCGCTGCCGCTGCAACTGGGGCAGGTCAAGCTGTCCGATATGGAGAAGCTGCTCGGCGAGAGCGCGAAGACCGTGGACGGCGTGCTCGAGAAGAAGCCGGCCGCGCTGTCATGGGCGGGGCTCGTCGATGACGAACTCAAGCCCGACGCGCAGGGCCGCGCATTCAGCTTCATCACGGTCTCGCCGGTGCTGAACTTCAGCGACCTCAAGGCCGGTTCGGCGGCGAGCAACGCGATCCGCGCGGCCGCCGTGGACCTCAAGCTGGCCGAGCGCTACAACGCGCAGGTGCGCCTGACGGGTTCGCAGCCGCTGGCCGACGACGAGTTCGCGTCCGTGAGCGAGGGCGCGGAACTCAACGGCATCCTGACGCTGATCGTCGTCATCGGCATTCTCTGGATGGCGCTGCGCTCGGGCCGCCTGATCGTGGCCGTGCTGACGAGCCTGATCTGCGGCCTGCTGATCACGGCGGCGCTGGGCCTGGCCATGGTCGGCGCGCTGAACATGATCTCGGTCGCGTTCGCGGTGCTGTTCGTGGGCCTCGGCGTGGACTTCGGCATCCAATATGGCGTGCGCTACCGGGCCGAACGCTGCGAGCACGGCGACCTGTCGCTGTCGCTCGAACTGGCTGCGCGCGACGTCGCCACGCCGCTCACGCTGGCCGCGGCCGCCACGGCGGCGGCCTTCTTCTGCTTCCTGCCCACCGACTATCGCGGCGTGGCCGAGCTCGGCAAGATCGCGGGCGTGGGCATGATCGTGGCGTTCACCACCACGTTCACGATGCTGCCGGCGCTGATCCGCGTGCTGCGCCCCACGGGCGAGCGCGAGGCGCCAGGCTTTGCCTGGCTTGCGCCGGCCGACGCGTTCTTCGAGCGGCATCGCAAGTCGGTATTGCTGGCAACCGGCGCGATCATCGTGGCCGGCATTCCGCTACTGATGCATCTGCGCTTCGATTTCGATCCGCTGCACCTGAAGGATCCGAACTCGGAGTCGATGTCCACGCTGCTCGCGCTCAAGGATTCCCCGCAGGCCGGCACGGACAACGTGAGCGTGCTGGCGCCCACGCTGCCCGCCGCGCAGGCTATCGCGGCCAGGCTGGCCGCGTTGCCCGAAGTCTCGCGCGTGGTCACGCTCAATACCTTTATCCCGCCCGACCAGGGGCCCAAGCTGGCCGCCATCGCCGATATGTCGAAGTCGCTGATGCCGGTGCTCACGCAGCAGCCGTCGGCGCCGGCCGACGATGCGCGCCGCGTGGCCTCGCTGAAGAATGCATCGCGCCAGCTCGCGCTCGCCGCGGAGGATCACCCGGGTCCGGGCGCCGAAGCGGCCGCGCATCTGGGTCGCGCGCTCGGCAAGCTCGCCGCCGCGGACGCGGCCACGCGCGATCGCGCGGAAGCCGCCATCGCCCTCCCGCTTCGGCTTGCACTGGCCAAGCTCCAGCGCGCGCTGTCGCCGTCGCCGGTCACGCGCGAATCGCTGCCGCCGGAGCTCGTGCGCGACTGGCTGGCGCCGGACGGACAGGCGCTGGTCAGCGTCAGCCCGAAGATGCCCGCGGCCGCGCGCAGCGACGAGGATGCCCGCCAGGCAACACTCGACCGCTTTACCGGAGCGGTGTTGCACGTCGCGCCGGGCGCCACGGGCGGACCCATCGCCATCCAGGGTTCGGCCGACACGATCATGACCGCGTTCGCCCACGCGGGCATCTGGGCGGTCATCTCGATCGCGGTACTGCTCTGGATTACCCTGCGCCGTATCGGGGACGTGCTGCGCACGCTGATCCCGCTGCTGGTCTCGGCGATCGTCACGCTGGAGCTCTGCGCCGCTTTCGGTATTGCACTGAATTTTGCAAATATCATTGCGCTGCCGCTACTGCTCGGCATCGGCGTCGCGTTCAAGATCTACTATGTGATCGCATGGCGCCACGGCAAGACCAAGCTGCTGCAGTCGAGCCTGACGCATGCGGTGCTCTATAGCGCCGCGACCACGGCCACGGCGTTCGGCAGCCTCTGGTTCTCGCACCATCCCGGTACCGCGAGCATGGGCGAGCTGCTGGCGCTGGCGCTGGTCTGCACGCTCGCGGGTGCGGTGTTTTTTCAGCCGATATTGATGGGGCGGCCCCGTCGGCGCATGGCGACGGACCCGCAGGGTCCCTCCATGCCGCCTGTCATGGTGGCTACACAACTGGCAAAATCGGCCGATAGTTCTCAAAGGCCCGACCAAGGCAATACCCGGCGATAGTTCGCTACCGCCGTTCGCAGCGATCATTCCCGCGCAGGAACCGTGTGTTGCCGCACCCGCATCATGCCGTTGATGTGTGCGCACGCTTGATTCTTGCGCACCGGCACCCCATAACAAAAAAATCACCGATCCTCGTGTACTCCATGCCCGCCCGTCTCGCATCCTTTCCCACCACCTCCCGTCCGCTGGCTGCCGCCGCGCTGACGGCCGCCGCGCTCCTCGCATCCGGCTGTGCCTCCGGCCCACAGGCCAACAAGGACGATCCGCTCGAACCGATGAACCGCGTCGTCTTCAAGGTCAACGACACCGTGGACCAGTACGTCGCGGTGCCGATCGCGAAGGGCTACCAGAAGGTGACACCGGAACCGGCGCGCACGGCGGTGACGAATTTCTTCTCGAACCTCGCGGATGTCGGCAACTTTGCCAACAACGTGCTGCAGGGCAAGGGCGTGGAAGCCGCGGAAACGCTGATGCGCGTAGCCATCAACTCGGTGCTCGGCATCGGCGGCCTGATCGATATCGCGACGCCGGCGGGCCTGAGCAAGCATTCGCAGGACTTCGGCCTGACGCTCGGCGTGTGGGGCGTGCCCTCGGGTCCGTACCTCGTGCTGCCGCTGTTCGGTCCGAGCTCGTTCCGCGATGGCGTCGGCCTTGGCGCGAGCTTCTATCTCGATCCCGCGCACTATCTGGACCCGGCGTGGCGTAACTCGCTGTTCGGCGTGAACGTGGTGAGCACCCGCGCGAACCTGCTGGGTGCTACCGACCTGCTCTCGCAGGCGGCGCTCGACAAGTATGCGTTCGTGCGCGATGCCTACAGGCAGCGGCGCCAGTACCTGATCGAAAGCGGCAGCGGCAAGCTGCCCGCGTACGAGGACGAGGACGACGACGCGGCGCCCGCCGCGGGCGCGTTCGGCGGTGCGCCGGGCGCGGCGTCCGCACCGGCGGCGCCGGCCCCGGTGAAGTCGACGACCACGCCCGCGGATTCCTCGGAAACGCCCAGGCAATAACGACGAAAAAGGTCCCGACAGCACGACGGGAGAACGCTGTCGGGACCGCAAAGCAGCCGCCATTCTCGGCGCAACGCCGCCTCGCTCCCCTTCCCTTTTGACAACTTGAGATTCCGCTCGGCAGCGGCAATCTAAAGTTGTCCCAAGCCCCGCCGACACGCACGACCCTTCGCATAGGCTCGAACCCGATTCGATGCCCTACTCATGCGAGGTTAATCCGTGTCGTCATTCCTGCCGGTCCCCTTGCGCCGCCATACGATGGTCGGCGTTGACATCGGCGCGTCCAGCGTCAAGGTAGTCGAGATATCGGCCGCGCGCGGCGGCCGCGCCATGACGCTGCACCGTTGTGCCAGCGAGCTGCTGGAGAAAGGCGCCGTCGTCAACGGCAGCCTCGTGCAGGTCGATGCCGTGGCGAAGGCGCTTGCCAGCGCGTTGCGCAAGGCCCGCATCCATACCAACACGGCCACGCTCGCGCTGCCGCATTCGCTGACCGAATGCTCCACGGTGTCGCTGCCGGACAACCTCAGCCACGACGAATTCAGCGTGGAGGTCGAGCACGAAGCGCAGCGGCTCTATCCGCCGTCGGAGCCGATCAATTACGACCACGGCGTCATCGCGCACAACCGCGATACCAAGAGCCTGACGGTGCAGGTGGTTGCCGCGCGGCGCGACTCCGTGGAAGAGCGCATCTTCGCCGCGGAAATGGCCGGTCTCAAGCCGGTCGCCATCGAAGTGGAAGAAATGTCGATCCATCGCCTGATGGCATCGCGTGCCCGCGTTCTCGCCGACGGCCAGGCGCGGCCCGGCATCGAGGTCCTCGTCCACCTCGGCGCCACCCGCTCTGCCGCGCTGTTCTATCAGGGCACCACGCCCGTGCATCGGGAGCAGATCAACAGCACCGGCGAACAGCTGACCGAAAGCTGCGCGCGCGCATTTCGCCAGGACATGCGCAAGGCGGAGATCCACAAGCGAAAGAACACGCTGCCACGCGAATGGCGCGTGCAGATCCTCAAGCCGTCCCTCGAACTGCTGGCGATGGAAGTCCAGAGCGCCATCAGCAGCTTCGCGGCGCGCTCCACGCTCGGCGCCGTCGATCACATCCTGCTGTGCGGCGGCCATGCATCGCTGCCGGGTCTCGACGAAGCCGTGCAGGCGCAGACGCGCATCGCCACCGAGATCTTCGATCCATTCGCGCACATGACCATCGGCCGGCATGTCAATCCGCGCTACTTCGAGCGCGATCTGCCCGCGCAGATCGTCGGCGCGGGCCTGGGTCTTCGCGGAGTCGCGCACCCATGAAACCGACATCGGCCACACCTTCGTTAGCGGCGCCGACCACCGCCATGGGCGCCGGCAGCGGGACGATGAATGCACTGCCCATCGTGGACAGCATCAATCTGCTGCCCTATCGCGATCAGTTGCGACAGGCCCAGCGCCGCGAGGCGGCCGTCATGCTCGCCATCGCCTGTGGCATCGCGATCGTGGGGCTGCTCGCCGCGCAGACCGTGGTGACGCATGCGACGGACAACGTGGCCCGGCTCAACACCGTCCTCAATGAGGAACTGCGCGAAATCGACAACCGGGTCGGCGAAATCCGCACGCTCGAGGAGGAAATGCAGGTGCTTCTGGCGCGCCAGAGCGCCATCGCGGTCCTGCAGCGCGAACGCATGCAGGCGCCCCTGCTGCTTGCGCAGCTGACGGACTTCGTGCCGCCCACCGTCTACGTCTCGACGCTGGCGCAGAAAGCCGGCGTCGTGACGCTGACAGGCGTCTCTGCCTCCAACCAGGAGATCTCCGCATTGCTCGCGAACATGGGCCGGACGGCCGGCGTTCGCGATCCGCAACTGATGGAGTCGCGCACCAGCACGACCGACGGCGCCGGCGGCGCGCGCCCCGCACGCCGTACCACCTTCGATTTCACCGTCCGGTTCACCCACGACGGCCCGCAGAAAACCGCCGACGACACACGCTCATGAAGATCCCTGCTTACCTTGGCGAACTGATTGCCCAGTTTCGCGACCTCGATGTGCGGGACCCGGCCAGCTGGGAGGCGGCGCCGCGCGCCGTGCTGTCGGTGTGCGCGGGCCTGGCGACATTCGCCGCGGGCTGGTTCCTGCTGATCGGCGACGGCATGGACGCGCTGCAGCGCATGCGCGCCGAGCACGAGACGCTGCGCGAATCGTATCGCGTACGGATTCGCCAGATCGCGAATCTTCCCGCGCTGCGCGCACGGAAGGAAGAAGTCGCGCTGCGCGTGGCCGCCGCGGAGCGGCAGTTGCCGGGCCGTACGGAAATGGACGCGCTGCTCGCGGATATCAACCATGCGGGTCTGCTGCGCGGCCTGCAGTTCGAACTGTTCAAGCCCGAGGTGGCGCGCATCGCGAGCAGCTTCGCGGAGATTCCGATCCGCATTCGCGTGACGGGCCGTTTCGCGGACCTCGCGGGCTTCTCCGGCGACCTTGCCACGATGTCGCGCATCGTCTCGATGCGCGATCTCGCCATCCAGCACAACAAGTCCGGCGCACTGGCCATGGAGGCCGATGTCATTGCCTATCGCCTGCTCGAATCGGGCGAACGTTCCGCGCAGGCGGAGGGCAAGCAATGATGTCCGGCGATCCACACCGCTCCCTCGTGCCGCGCTTCCGCAGGCTGTGCGCCGGCGTGCTCGCCACGTTCGCGCTGACCGCCTGCCAGACCTCGGACGAAGAGAAGCTGCGCAAATGGCTCGACACCACGAAACGTGCCTCCGCGGGAGAACCGGCCGAGCTCGCCGCATTGCCGACCACGCCCGCGCAGGCGCCTGTCTCCCCCACCGATATCGATCCGTTCGCGATCGCGCGCCTCGCCGCGCCCGCGCGTTCGGCCAGTTCTCATCCCGAAGCCGAGCGCCGCCGCGAGCCCCTCGAGGACTTTCCGCTCGAGTCCATCCAGATGGTCGGCGTGCTGGAACGCGGCGGCAGGAAGGTGGCCGTTCTGCGCATCGGCGATCAGCTCCACCACGTCGGCGTGGGGCAACACATGGGCCTGCGCCATGGCCGTGTCACGCGCATTACCGATCAGGAGATCGCGCTGCGCGAGTTGGTTCTCGAAGGCGAAACCGATTGGAAGGAACAAATGACTAGTCTGAAGCTGGAGGCATCCTCATCATGAAATCCCGTCGCTGGCGGCGCGTGCTTGGAACAGGCGCGGCGCTCACTCCCGCGCTGGCCGCGCACGTGGCGTTTGCACAGAGCAATTTTGTCAGGCAGGTGGAGTCCACCGAACAGAGCGGCCAGACCACGTTTGTCATCGAGATGCAGTCCGCCATCGTGGACAAGCCGCTCGACTTCATCACCGAGAAACCCGCGCGCATCGCGTTCGACTTCGACGATACGGGGTTCGCCGCGGGCCGCGCGCGCTACAAGTACGATAACCGGCTCCTCAATGGCGCGGATGTCGTGGAGACCGGCGGCCGCACGCGCGTCGTGCTCGATCTCAAGCGCTCGGTGCCGTATCACACCGCGGTCCAGGACAACAAGCTGATCGTCACGCTGGATCCGCCCGCGGCGCTGGCGGCAACCCCGGGCATCACCACCACCGCGGCGCGGAAGGATGCCGCCTCGTCGTCGTTCGCGGGGCAGCGCATGACGCTGAACTTCCAGAATGTCTCGGTGCGTTCCCTGCTACAGGTGTTCGGCGAGTTCACGGGCCTCAACATCATCACCAGCGACTCGGTGCAGGGCAACCTCACGCTGCGGCTCAACGATGTGCCGTGGGATCAGGCGCTACAGATCGTGCTCGACGCGAAGGGGCTCGATTCCCGCCGCAACGGCAACGTGATCTGGATCGCACCGAAGATGGAACTCGCGGAGAAGGAGAAGCTCGAGTTCGAGTCGCGGCATCAGGTCAGCGAACTCGAACCGCTGCGCAGCGAGGTCTTTCGCATGAACTATCAGCGCGCCGACGATATACGGCGGATGCTGGTCGGCGAAGGCGGCGCGCAGGGCGCGCTGCGCATGCTGTCGAAGCGCGGCGCGCTGACGGCCGATATCCGCACGAACCAGCTGTTCGTCTCCGACGTGGCCAGCAAGCTCGAAGAGGTGCGCGCGTTTATCGCCAAGATCGATATCCCCGTGCGCCAGGTTCTGATCGAAGCGCGCATCGTGGAGGCCAACGACGACTTCAGCCGCAACCTCGGCGTGAAGCTCGGCTTTGCCGCGCGGTCCAACGGTGCCAACTATGGCAGCGAGTATGGCAACGTCGTGCCGACATTCGGTGCCGGTAACGGCGGTGGCGGTAGCGGAGGGGGCGACGCGACGACGGGCGCGCCCGCCATCAGCTTTCCGGCGGGCGCGTTGCTGGGCTCGAACCCCGCCGCGCTGGCATTCAGCCTGTTCAATGCAAACGCGAGCCGCTTCCTTGCCCTCGAAATCTCCGCACTCGAGGCCGACGGCAAGGGCAAGATCATCTCGAGCCCGCGCGTCGTCACGGCCGACAATATCAAGGCGTTGATCGAGCAGGGTACCGAGCTGCCCTACCAGTCGGCCACGTCGAGCGGTGCCACGTCGGTGAGCTTCAAGAAGGCCAACCTCAAGCTCGAGGTCACGCCGCAGATCACCCCCGAGGGCAAGGTCATCCTCGATGTGGACGTCAACAAGGACAGCCCCGGCATCGCAACGTCGAGCGGCATCGCGATCGACACCAAGCATGTGCGCACACAGGTGCTGGTGGACAACGGGGGTACCGTCATGATCGGCGGCATCTTCATGGAGGACGACCGCAAGCAGGAAACCAAGGTGCCACTGCTGGGCGATCTGCCGCTGATCGGCTACCTGTTCAAGAACGATGCACGCGTCAAGAACCGGAAGGAGCTGCTGGTGTTCCTGACGCCACGCGTGCACGCCGACCTCGAACTGGAGCCGAAGTTCGCCAACGCGCGATAGCCCCCCATCCGGACAACAAAAAAGCCGGTAGCGATGTTTCGCTACCGGCTTTTTCCATGCCGCGCCGCTTCATCAAGGCGACGCGGTCAAGGCGACGCGGCGACCGTGCAATCGGCGGGCACATAAGACGCCCGCCATGCCACGGCATTCGCCGGCGGCGTAACGGTGCACCGCCACGCCCCTTCCGCGCTGCGGTCGAGCCGGATGGCGGCGCCATGGATCACGTTGCTGGCGCGTCCGCCCAGGTTGATCCTCAGATAGCCGGTCTTGGCCGACGGTGTATAGGTCCACAGGCCGTCCGTCCTGATCGCACCGGCAAGGGTGGAATCCACATAGCCGAGATCGATGCTCGTGGGCCTGGTGATGCCGCGGCCAAGGTGATCTTCCACCGCCGTCTTGTAGGCGGCGAGTTCGGACACCGCGCGTGTCATCTGGGTGCGTGCGGTGTATTCCTGGTACTGCGGCACGGCGATCGCGGCAAGAATGCCGATCACGGCCACCACGACCATCAGCTCGATCAGCGTAAAGCCGGCCTGGGCCGTGGGTGTACGGCTTGCAAACATGGTTTCGACTTTCAGAGGTGGGAAAGAGGGGAAAGGGGAGACGGGTGACACGGCGCGAACCGTGTCACCGTGGTGCGGGAGATCAGGTGCAGTTCGAAGGCTTGTACGAGTCCTTCCAGCCGTCCATCGTCGCGGGCTTGATGACACAGGTCCACGTGCCGTCCGCTGCCCGGTTGAGTTCGATGGTCGCGCCATTGACCGAGGTGTTTGCCCGCTGACCCATCGTCACTTTCAGCGTGCCGGTCTTTGTCGCCGTGTCGTACTTCCACAGCGACGCCGCGTTCGGGTCGTACACCGCCGTGAGGTTCGACTGCACATAGCCGATGTCCTTGCTGATGATCGCGGTCTCCCCGCGCAGCAGGTGATCTTCGACACCGGTCTTGTAGGCGGACAGTTCACCGAGCGCGCGCGTCATCTGCGTACGGGAGGTGTAGTCCTGATACTGCGGCACGGCGATGGCGGCGAGCACGCCGATGATGGCCACCACGACCATCAGTTCGATCATGGTGAAGCCGGTTTGTACCGAGCGAGTGGTACGCGAGAAATACATGATGACCCCCAAAGAAAAAAAGGCAATGAACAAGGACGATCGGCCCAATGCCGATCGGCGATGTTCATGACATCACGCAGGGGCAATGCATCTCGCGTTATTGGGAAATTTTGAGAATCGCGCGGGCTACCAGCACTCCGACGGACGCAGGCTGCCGCCGAAGGTCGATTGCCGGCCGGCGTCGTCGAGCGTAAAGGTGCCGCACCGGTCGTCGCGCTGTCCGTCGACGGGTTGGGCGCTGGCAATGTAGCCCTCGCCGTTGTTCCGCAACGTCATCGATACGCGATACCACACCACCCGCCGCGCGCCGGCTGGCAATGGCCCGCCGGGCTGACCGTCGAGCACGTCGAGCGGGAACCTTCCCGGCAGGCCCAGCTGTCCCGCCTTGTCCGCATACACGCCCTGCAGGGCCATATAACGGGCCTGCCGCGCGGCGATATCCATCAGCGTTGCCCGCGCATAGGCCCGGCGCGCCGCGGAGGCATGCTCGCGGTAGAGCGGCATGGCGATGGCCGTCAGCACGCCGAGGATCACCACCACGGTGAGCATTTCGATCAGCGTGAAGCCGCGCGGCACAGGGCCGGCACGCGCGCGGTCGTCCGCGCTCATCGCAGCCTCGCCCAGTTGATGCGTCTGCCTTTGCGCTCGCCGAGGTCGGGATGGATCTCGTTGAGCTTTCCGACGCCCTTCTCCGTCTGCTGCACCATGTAGGTCTTGCCATTCATCGTGAATGTGGTCGGCGTACCGGCGCCATCGAGGCTGATGCCACTCACCGTGATCGCCGGCGTCGCGCCGAGTTCAGGCACGTCGAAGAACGAGCGCGCGCTCGCGCCGCCGCTGTCGAGGCGGACGGCCATCGAATAGCCGATGGCCTCGGGCCTGGTACACGACAATTGGCCCGTGGAACCCGAAGCGGGCGGAATACGCGTGTTGAAGAGCACCATGCTGCCGACCATGGTGGGATCATGGAGGATCTGCTCGTCCGTCGCGGTCAGTTCGAGCCTCCACCCCGACCTCGCGACGCGGCATGCCCCATCGGCCTTCCAGCACACCTGCTCCGTACTGACCGCGCGCAATTCCGGCGCGCCCGGCACGGTGGCCAGCCGGCTGATGGTCTGCACCTGCAGATCCGCGGCGGTCAGCGTGCCCGACATGGATCGCGACGCGTACTGGAAGGCCGGGTGAATGCCCGTGTTCCAGCTATCGAGGTCGCCGTCCCAGACGCCATGCATGCCATGCTGCCCGGGCGAGTATGCGCTGCCCGCGGACAACGTCTGCTCGTAGCGCCTGCCGGTGCCGAAGATCAACATCACGCGGGGCTTCGATCCGGACGCGGGCGTGGCGGCCGCCAGGATGCTCGTCGAGATGGGCTGACCGCCCGTCGCATAGAGCGGCGCCGCCCGGACGCGCCATTTGCCGGGATCGCTGTCGGTCAGGTCGAAGCGCCAGACATTGCCGAACAGGTCGCCGGCATAGACAAAGTCGGTGATGTGGTCCTCGTCGAAGTCTGCCGCCGTGACCTCGACGATGCCATTCCTGCGCTGCAGCTTCAGCGGGTCCTGGGCACGCCCGTGGCCCGTATCGAGATAGTGGAACGTTGCCGCGCCCGCCCCCTTTCCGGGATCCACGATCATGACAAACAGCCCCGCGGATCCATGCGCGCTGTTGTACCCGTTGCCGAACAGCACCGCCCATTTGCCGTTGTGCAGCCGCCGGATCAGCGGCTTGCCGTGCACCATGCCGAGATGCCCGCCGCACTGCGTGACGTTGCAGATGCCGTCCGCGTTCAATCGTGACGACGACCATTCGCCAAGCACCACCGCGGCCGCGTTGCCTTCGCGGAAGGTGGATGGATCGGTAACGTCGAGCGCATAGATCATCCCGCTGGTGGACGTGGTGTCGTCCGCGATGGGTCCGTCGACGCGCGCGCCGCCGCCGAGTCCGCCCACGAGCCACGTATGCCATGCGCCGGCATAGTACAGATCGCCGGAAGCGGGCGTCGCATCGACGAACAGGTTGTGCGCGTACTGTGGCGAGGTCAGGTCGTAGCTTTCCGTGCGTGCGCGCACCACGTCGACCACGGGCGACGGCATATAGGCGAGCGCTTCCACGCCGTCGTTCTGGATGGGCTGGCCGCCTCCCGCGCGAAACCCGTGCAGGAGCCCGTCATTGGCGCCGACATACACCATGTGTTGCCGCTGCGCGTGGCGCGCCTTGAAGGCCGCGTAGCTGCCATCGGGCTCGCCTGCCTGCTCCGAGGCATGCCGCCGGTCCCACCATGGGCCATCATAGGACGCGCCGGGGGCGCCGACCCAGCTCGGGCTCGAATGGCTGATGTCGCCGAGCAAGCCTTGCCGCTTGCGAAGCGTGCCGCCCGCGGCCCTGCCGATTTCGTCCTGGCGCGAACCGCGCAGGTAATCGAGTGCCCGCTCGCCGGATGCCTCTCCCGCGTTGACCGGGCCCAGCGCGGCGCGTTGCGCGTCCGACAGCGAATGCCAGCGGAAGGGAACACCCTGCGCGCCGTTCCAGGTCAGCACGGTCCGATCGCCCGGCACGACCCCGGCCGCGGTCCCGACCACGCCGTCGCACTTGCCGCCGGTGAGCCGGCACGATGCATCCCAGCGCGGACGCTCCTCGAGCTGGATGCGGCCGTCCTGCCGCGCGGTCACGCCGTAGGCGGTCAGCGCCCCCGTCCAGTAACGCTCGTCATGCGCGGTGAAATAGAACTGCGGACCGCCGTCGGTCCGCCGCGCGGGATCCGTCCCCTGCGCGGCGCTGGTTTCGGAGCGCGTTGCCGGCCTGGCCTTGAAGCACGTGATTTCATGGACGTTGCTGCCTTGGCCGGTACTGGCCGCGAAGCCGAAGCGCAGCGTGGCGGGGGGTGTGCCATTCTTCGACGCGATGTCGTAATCCTCGAAAAGCGGCTTGGCGATGCCGCCGTTGTAGCTGTAATGCAGACTGAGGCTGCCGTGCTGGCTCAGGCGCAGCGAGTAGGTAATGGGCTGCGCGTTGCCGCGCGTTGGCATCGCCACGCCTTGCTGGTTCGCCATGACGCTGGGCAGCGAGACCGACTTCAGCAACGGATAATTCGACAAGGCCGTGCGACCGCTGTCCCCGGCCTTGCCGGTCTTGCAGGCATCACGCACCTGCGAACTGCGAAGGCCATCGTTGGCCAGCGAGTAGGTCTGCGGAAACTGCCTGACGAGCCCCGCCCAGTTGGTGTCCCCCGCTCCGCGTACCACGATGTGGTTCGGCCTGCGGCCGACCCCCGTATTTGTCGTCTCTCTGGAATTCGAGAAGTTGCCGTATTCGTCGATGCCGATGCCAAGATAGGCGCCTGCCACGCCATCGTTCTCCGAGGAACCGTTCCCACAGCTATAGCCGAGCGCTCCGCCGGGCGCGCCGATCGACGGCGGAAGGCTGCCATCCGCGAGGAAAAAACTGATGCCGTCCGCGCCCGTACGATCATGTCCGTCGCCGCCATACGTCACCGTGGTGAACGCCAGTTCGATGCCGTCGTGGTTTGGAAACGTAAACTTCGACAGGACCGCGCCACGCTGGCCGTCGCCGTTGCTGCCGCGCGATCGGTAATCGCCATTCGTGAGACGCAGCGCGCCCGCGCCGGGCGAATCGGGTAATCGCCCGCTCGTCCCGCCGACCTGCTGCTTTCCCCGGTAGTAGTCGTGCCCCTGGCAGGCGGGAATCGCGCCGGTACCGTCGCCCGCGGTCAGGCACGCACCCGCCAGCGGTATCCAGTCGTAGCGCGAGGCCTTTCCCGTCAGGTCGTCGTCGATGAACTGCACGCTGCTCGCGCCCGCGGCACCCGCCTGCGCGCGGGCCGTATTGCCGATGGCGAGCAACGCGAGGCAGGCCAGCGAGACGAAAGACCGGCGATGCCGCATGACTGTGCTGCGCATTACTGTGCTCCAAGGTTACGGGCGCCCGTGGTCAGCGCGAAGGCACTGCGCAACACGACGACGGCCCCGTTGCCGACGGCGCCATTCGGGCCGTAGCCCACGGTCGTGATTCTGAACAGGCGCCGCGTGCCACCGGCCGAGGTGCCACCCTGGGCGATATGGATCGCGCTACGCGATGGCGCATTCGCGTCCGGCTGGTTGCCGGGTAGCGGCAGGTACTCGATCCGTTCCGGCCAGGGCGGGCTGGCGGGGGACGCGAGTGCATTCGTGCAGACGCGCGGTCGCGAGGTGCCCGCGTGGATCGCGCCCGCGCATGCCATCGCGGCATCGCCCTGCTCCCGCACGAGCCACATTTCGGCGTATCGCATGGCATCCTCCGCGGCGCGCAACGCGCGCTGCTTGTCGGTGACATTGCCGGCGATGCGTTCCCGCACGGGTACGTTGCGCAATATCGCGACGCCAAGGGCGCCGAGCGCAATGGTCAGGAACAGCGCGAACAGCAGCACGAAACCCCCGCCGCGGCGTTGCATCGATCTACTCACGATTGGTCACCTTCACCACCTGTGTCAATTCCTGCGGGACGTCGCCGCTGGAGAGTCCGTGTGCGAGCTTCAGATCGAACCGCACGGTCACGACCTCGCTCCAGGCCCGGGCGCCTTCCACCCCCGTCGCATCGAGATAGCGCTCGACGCTCTCGTCCCCGTCGCGGTCCAATCCGTAACGAACCCTGAAGTGCGAAACGGCTTCCGCCAGCGTGTAGACGCGCCGGTATGGGCCGACGGTTGCGGACACTTCGCATTCGAGTTTTCCGGCTGCGCCGACCCGAACGGTCTGTACGTACATGGATGCCACATTGACCTGTGGAAGCTGGTCACCGCCACAATCGCGGACGGTCTCGCTCCTGCCGATACGAAGGCGCGTGCGCAGGACATCGCTGCTGGCGCCGCTGGCGCCCCCGATCGCCTGTCCCTGCTTCCACACATCCACCGCATTGAACTGCGCGCGGGGAACGCCGTTGTATTCATCGGAGGGGTAGAAGCCCGCGGTTTGCACGACCTGCGCAAGCCGATCCATGACGCGCATTTCCGAGGCAGTCAGCCGCGCCAGTTGCGTCTGCGCGCGATACGATGTCTTCAGGCTGACGAAGATGCCGAACAGCACGCCCATGACGATCAGGCCGACCGTCATGCCCACCAGCATCGACACAAGCGAGTGGCCCCGGCTTGCCGCGCGCTTCATGGCACGAATCGCATGGACTGCGACGACGTCGTGCCCGCCGACGCGCCGCGCTCGCGCCACGACACCGTGATAGTGCATACCGTTTGCCCGCTGACGGGTTCGCACGACGCGCTTCCTTCCACGCCGCTGAGCCGCCTTGAAAGATCATTGCCCCAGCGCGTCATGTCGAAGCGCGCCAGCCGGGCCGGATCGCACTCGCCCGCGGCACAGTCGGACGCGCTCTTGGCCATGGGCAAGCGAAGGGCCACGGGCGTGGCCGAACCGCTCGCCCAGTAGGCCCGGTTCGCCGATATCGCCGCCGCGAGGCTCTGCATCTGGTGGATGGCATAGGCACGCGTGCGCGACTCCTGCGTGCGCAGCAGCGACACGCCCATCATGCGCATGAAGACGACGGCAAGTATGGACGTGAGCAGCAGTGCGATCAGCGCCTCGATCAGCGAGAAGCCGCCCATGCGCGGTGTACCGTGCGCCATCATGCGCAGGCTCCCTTGCCGCTCCTGACCGTCACGGACTCCGCCTCGACGTTGCTGAAACGCAGGCATCGCGTGATATCCGTGAACGCGGCCGGCACGTCGAAGACCAGGCGCGCGTTCGCGGGCAAGCCGGTGAACATGCCGTCCACGTCGGCGGTCAGGCGGGGCAGCCGCGCATAGGTCGCATGCGCGCCGATGGATACGCCATGCCCCCAGCCACCGCGCCGCCGCAGAAGCTTGTCGCCGGCATCGAAGCGGCCATCGCCATTCACATCCACGAAGATCATCCAGTCGTCCTTCCAGGCGCCACCGGCATCGCAGGCATCGGCCGCGCCCGCCGCCGGGCACACCGTCACCGGCAGCCCGCGCCGCGCCGCCTCGCTGAGGGCAAACGCCACCTCCGCGGCGGCGTCGCCCACCATCGCGTCGACGCGGTTGCCCTGTACCAGCGCGCCAAGCCTCGGCATGGCAAAGACCGCGAGCATCGCCATGACGATCAGTCCCACCAGCAGTTCGATCAGCGTGAAGCCGTGTTCGTTACGCATCGCAGCCATGTCCTACATGTTCACGGCGGAAAGCTTAGGGCGCGCGCGCCGCGAACTCGCAACCTTGAGAAAAATTGAGGTGGGGAACGATCCGCGCAAAGGCAAAGAAGTGTCGGCGACGATCGGCGGGGCATGGCGTGGCCGCACAATCGCCGCGCGCCCTTATCTTTCCAGTACCCACCCAATGTCCATCCGACCCCCGGAACACGAGGACAGGCCCCGCGCCTGGTCCGGCAAGTACCCCGGCTCTCCGAGTCGCTTCCAGCTTCGTCATCCCAGCGTGCCGCGCGACGCCGTTGCCGTCTGCGACGACGACATCGATTGCATCGTCGGCTACCAGCGCGTGTTCGGCCAGATCGGCTATGCGCTCGACCTGCTGGGACAGGCCGCCAAGATCTGGCGCCTGCGCGGCGACGAGCCCCCCTCGGACCCGAATGAAACCCGGCTTGTGATGGGAGAGCTATGGCAGCCCGGCGTCCGCGCGCGTACGCGCGCCGGAAACTGGGGATACGGCGCATTGCTGGGCAAGGACTCGCGCGCGGCGTTGCGGCGTCGCTTCACCGAGCTGGGGAGCGCGCCGCTGTTGCTCGCGCAACGCGCGCTCGAGCAGATGGACCGGCCGGATACCTTCGTGCCGCTCCATATCCTTCGGCTCGCCATGCTGATCGGCCGCAAGAAGGTGGGCGCCGGCGAACTCGAGTTCGCGGCGCTGATCTCCGTTGGCGATGCGAGTACCGGTGGCCAGGTATTCCAGATGCTGACGGTACATACCAATCATGCGGGCACCGTGATCCGGGACTTCGAAACCAAGCCGGTACCGTCATGGATGGTGGATGGCTAGCCGTTGCCGCCGGGGCCGAGAGCGGCCCCGTCTTTCTCGGACAGCCTGCGGCCGCGCCGCGTGCGCGAGAAGTCCACCTGCTCGTCCTGCGGCAGGCTGTCGCCCAGCACTTCCTGCACCATGCTCCAGACGCCGATGCTCTGCCAGTAACGCAGGCGGCGCCAGCAACTGACCCCGGAGCCCACCCCGAGATCGCGCGGCAGCGCATTCCAGCGAATGCCGGTCCGCAACACGTACAGGATGCCCGTGATCGCCGCGCGATCCGAAACCGGCTCGCGTCCGCCGCGCGCTGCCTGAGGCTTGCTGAATGGCATCACGATCGGCGCGATGCGTGCCCAGAGTGCATCGTCCACGATTCCCTCATTCATGTTCGTATTTCCCTTGTAGTGGCAGATGAAAGGAGGCCATGGCGACATGGACTCAAAAAAGGAGGCCATGTCGCCATGGCCCCAAATCCCCTCTCGCTCGACAGGACGTCTCGCCGACAGGCTTTCGTCGCGGGTCGACGAACGTCCCGCTTCACTATGCGGGCCACGAGGGGAGCGATCGTCATTCTTGACGCACCTTGATGTTTCAGCATCGCGCCTGTGACCATCTAATACAGTCGCGATGTGGAGAATCGCATCCGCTCTGGTTAAACTCGCGCAGCACACCATCGACACTCACTGGAGGCTCAATGCGGGGCAGGCTCTATATCGCTCTGCTGGAAGACGACGCCGTGCAGGCAAGCATGATCTCGCGATGGTTGAACGGCGCGAATCACGATGTCGCGACGTTCAGCACGGGCCGCGCGTTCATTCGCACTTTGCAGACAGAGAAGTTCGACGTGCTGATCCTCGACTGGATGCTGCCCGACATGTCCGGCATCGATGTGCTCGCCTGGGCCAGGATGCGGCATCACCGCGCCACGCCCGTCATCATCCTTACGCAGAAGAACGAAGGGCGCGATGTCGCCACCGCGCTCCGCTCCGGCGCGGACGACTTCGTGCGAAAGCCCGTGGATCGCGACGAACTGCTGGCGCGCATCGAGTCGGCCACGCGCCGCAAGGGACACGACCCGCAGTCGAGCATCACCATCGGCGCGTTCGTGCTCGACCGCGTTTCGGGCGCCGCGCGGCGCGGCATGCAGGACATTCACCTCACCGCCACCGAATTCGCGCTCGCGTGGGAGCTGTTCGAGAACGCGGGTCAAATCGTCTCGCGCGAGCGTCTGCACGTCGCCGTATGGGGCCGCAACCACACGGTGCAGTCCCGCACGCTGGACGCGCATATCAGCAACCTGCGCGTGCGTTTCGGGCTGCGCGCCGAGAACGGACTGCGCGTCGTCTCTCTCTACAATCACGGCTATCGGCTAGAGATCGCGCAGACGCATGCCGGCGAGCTGCCGCCGCCCGATCCGCATTTCGGCGACGCCTCGCGGTGATCCGCCTGCCTACGCCCGGCAGTTACTGGCTGCTGGGGATCATGGTGCTGGGCCTGTCCAGCCTGCCGATCGTGTGGTCGATCCAGAACGAGCTGGCGCACTACACGCGGCTGCGTCAGGCGCGCGAGGCGATGACGCTGTTCGTCTCGCTTCTGCAGACCTATGAAGCCGCGTCGATCGAACGCCAGGCCAGCACCGCGCTACTGGGCCGCCTCTCGCCCGAGCAGGCCGTGCAGCGGCGCGAGCAGCTTGCACTCGCGCGGAGTGTGACGAACGAACGCCTGCGCAACATCCAGCACGTACTCGACCGCACCAGCTGCACGCGCTGTGCGAGCCTTGCCGCATCGATGGCGCTCGTGCGCACGCGGCTGGTGCCAGCCCGCGCCGCGATGGACAGATTGCATGCCGACGAGCGGCTGCAGCGCGTCCACGGCGCGACACTCGATGCGATTCACGGGATGATTGCGGCGAACGAGCCGTTCCAGCTGATGCTGAATCAATGCACGCTGATCATCGCCGAATTCAATGCCGACGCCGCGCAGCCGCTGCACCTCGCGCGCATCGTCGCGGACATGCGCGAGTACGCGGTGCGGTTCGGTTCGCTGCTGATCGAACCACTGGTCATGGGCCGCCACCTGACGCGCGACGATCGGGAACGCATCGCGATCATGGAAGGCCGCGTCATGCAGCTGCGCGACCTGATCGCGCTGCGCATGGTTACCAAGTCGTATCGCGGGCAGTTGCAGGCGAGCGCGGACGCCGTGACCGACGAGTACTTCCACAACGCCTACATGTATGCGCGGCAACTGATCGATGCGGGCGAGCGCACGGTGCATCAGACGGTGCAGCCTGCGGACTTCGTCGCCGCCTACAGACAGGGGACCGACGCCATCGCGCGATTCCGCGACGCCACGCTGGTACCGGCTACCACACAGCTCGACGCGCATATCGCGCGCCACGAAGATACGCTGGTCGTCATCACGGTGGTGAGCGGGCTCATCCTTGCCGCGCTGGCGGGCGTGCTGACGCTGTTCCGCGGGCACTACGTGTCGCCGTTGGAGGGCCTTGCGCGCGGGCTGCTGTCGCTGGCGGGACCGCGCGCCGCGACGCTCGCGGGACATCGGGAAGCGATGATGACGAGCCTGTCGCACGATATGCGCTCCCCGCAGGCCTCCATCCTTGCGTTGCTGGACATGGCGCGTACTACAGAGACGTACCGGACCACGCCCGACCTGTTCGCGAAGATCGAGGCCCACGCGCGCCGCACGCTCAAGATGGTCGATGATTTCGTCCAGCTCAGCGAGCTGCACGTGCTGAAGTACCGGCCCAGTGATGTGGATGCCTACGGGATCCTGCTCGATGCCATCGACGCGCTGACCGTCGCGGCGCAGAAGCGCGGCATCACGCTGCAGCCCGATGAGTCGATAGCGTCGGAGGGACGGGCCTACACCGTGCGCGCGGAGCCGGACAGCCTGTTTCGCGCGATCCTCAACGTGCTCGACAACGCGATCAAATATGGCCCCGGCCATGACACGGTGCGATGCGGTATCAGGCGGACACGCCGGCATGTGGAGATCACGATCGCCGATCGCGGGCCGGGCATCCGGCCGCAGGACATGCCGCATATCTTCAAGCGCTTTCGGCGGTTTGCGACGACAGCCGCGATCGGCGACGCGCCCGCCAGCGGAAACGGTCTGGGTCTGGCGTTCGCGCGCGCGGCGGTCAGGAAGGCGGGGGGACAGATCCGATGCAGATCGACGGTGGGGGTCGGCACGACGTTCACCATCGTACTGCCGGTGAAATAACGTGCCCGCGCCAGAACTGCTTGACGGGCTGGCGCGGGCACAAAAAACTACGGATGCGGTGTCCGCAGCGCCTGAATGTTAGGGAAGTTCGGGCAAACCGATTGCCAACAATTGTGTCAGCGCGGGAACCAATGCGCGCAGCCTCACACATGTCAACGAGAGCGATATCTCGCGCGTTGAAAGTCCCGCGCGTCAGCTCACCGTGTCGGTGCGGCCGCCCACCGGATGCGCGTCTTCGGGCGTCGGTTCGCCACGAACCGGCAGCAGAATGGCGAACGTCGCGCCGCGGCCCACATCGCTCTGCACGGTCACGCGGCCGCCGTGACGCTCGGCCACGGTCTTCACGAACACCAGGCCAAGACCGCTGCCCGCGGGACCCTCGGTGCCGGCGGCATCGTGCACGCGGCTGAACGGCCGGAACAGCCGCGCCTGATCGGCGCGCGCGATGCCCGGTCCCTCGTCGACGACCTCGACGGCGACATGTCCGCGCCCGCGGCGCAGGCGCACGGTCACCGGATGTCCTGCCGGACTGAACTTGATCGCGTTGCTGACGAGGTTGGCAATCGCGCGGACGAGCAATGCCGGCACGACGCGCAACGGCGGGCAATCGGGTTCGAGGTCGAGACGCAGCTCGATGCCACGCGCCTTCGCCAGCGCCCATAGTTCGTCCGTGGCATCGAGGATCAGCCCCTGCAGATCGGCGGGCGTGAAGGACAGCGTCTGCGATTCGGCCTGCGCAAGGCGGATGAAATCGTCGGCCAGTGCAAGCGTGCGATGCGCGAGTTCGCCGATGCGCGCGAGCAGCACGGCCTGCGGCAATGCGCGATCGGGTCGCGACTGCAAATCGAGGAGTGCGAGGATCGACGCCTGCGGCGAACGCATGTCGTGCGACAGGAAGTGCATGGTCTGTTCGCGCTGCCGCTCGGCACGGCGCACCGCGGTGATGTCGATAAAGCTGACGATGGCCCCCGCGGGTCGTCCGGTCTCGCCGTGCAGCGCGGCGCCATGCAACAGGTAACGGCGATCGCTCTCGGTGGCCAGCTCCACGCCCTGCGAATCGGCGGACGACACCACCGGCGCATGGTCCTCGAGCGTCGCACACAACGCGTCCCAGTACGCGAGCCCCGGTCCCGGTACCGGGAACAGCGACTCGATGACATCGGGCAGCGCCGGCGGATCGAGCCCATCGACAGACTCGCGCGCATCGCGCGCGTTGATGCCCGACAGCACGGCTGGCACGAGGGCCACCGCGCGCCGGTTGGCGACGAGGATGACGCCATCGGCATCGCAGATCACGGTGGCCTCGGGCAGGCTTTCCAGGCCATCGGCGAGAAAGCGCCGCATGTCGCGCAGCTGCGCGGTCATCCCATACACCGCCTGCATGCTGCCATCGAGCGTGCGGTCATGCGACTGGCGGACGGGATGCAGGCCGGGCTCGCGGGAGAGGCGCTCGACTTCGGCGCTGAGGAAACGCAACGCGGCTTCCTGACGGCGCCAGCTCCAGAGCGGATAGAACAACAGACATCCGAACAAGCCCGTGGCGGGTGCGAACCAGACGTCGGCGAGCGCGACACCGGCCACGCTCGCGCCGACCAGCGCGGCCATCAGCAGCATGGTGGAGATCAGCGCGCCGCGCGGCGTGAGCCGCAATGCCGCGAATGCCGCGAGCCATACGGGTACGAGCGTGCCGCACCAGAACCACAACGTGCCGACGGCATCGATGCCGCCGTCCTCCTCGGCGGCATGCAGGCGCGGCACCACCGCGACATCCATGATCGCGAGGTCCACGCGCGCACTCCAGTTGAAGTGCACCGACGCGCCCATGGCCAGCGTGACGACGGCAACCAGCAGCCCCCATTCGAGCAACGTGCGCTGCCGGAATCGCGCCGGGTCAAGCATCGGCGCTCCCCGCCTCCTCGAACCGATAGCCGTGCGAATAGACGGAAGTCAGCCGCACCCCGTTGTCCGGGCGCAGCGCGAGCTTGATGCGCAGGCGCGAGATATGCGTGTCCAGCGTGCGCGAGCCGGCATCCATCGTGCGGCCCCACACGGCCTGCTCCACGACATCGCGCGACAGCAGCCTGCCGATATTGCGGAACAGGAACAGGGCGAGATCGAATTCGCGTGGCGACAGCTCGATGGCTTCGCCCGCCAGCGTGATGGCGCGCGCCCGCGCATCCAGCACGTACACGCCCTGGCGGATCAGTTGCTCCTGCTGCGCGTCCGGATAGGCGCGGCGCAACAGCGCGCGCACGCGCGCGACCAGTTCCCCGGGGCGGATCGGCTTGGCCATATAGTCGTCGGCGCCGACCGCGAGCCCCGCGACGATGTCGCTCTCTTCGGCGCGGCTCGTGACGAACAGCACGGGCGGCAGGCGGCCCGACTGCTGCCGCACCCAGCTCACGACCTCGTAGCCGCTCATATCGGGCAGTTGCCAGTCGATGACCAGCAGGTCGAACACCTGGTCGCGCAGCGCCCGCAGGAAAGCGGACCCCGTCGCGAAGCTCGTGCACGTGAAGCCCGCCTCATCGAGAAGCGTACGGATCTGCTCGGCCTGACTCTCGTCGTCCTCGACTGACGCGATTCTCATGACATCCCTTTGCGTTACTGCTGCCTCTCTCTGGCGGGCACGGCCAAGTCATGAAGCTCATGTTACCTAATCGCGGCACCGCAAGTCGACCCTGGGGCGCGGCCAAGCGGACATTCGGCGGCGTTCTGTTGCACAACCGCGCCGGAACCGCGCCCGGCGCGGCACGGTGTAAGCCATTCGAAAGGTGGCGCGCGAGCCGGGCCCGCAAAACGCCGTGCAGCAATTCCCATGCCGAAAAGCAAACGCCCGCGGCTGGCGCGGGCGTTGGGGCTGGCGGGGGGGCGCAAGGGGGCGGCGCCCGGGCACACCATTGTTACTGCAGCATGTAGGTTTCGTACTCGAGGCGGTCGAGCTTGCGATCCAGAAGGTACAGCGCCAGCGCCACGACCAGCAGCAGCGACACCGCGAAGCCGTAACCGTACCAGGCCGGACCCAGTTCGAGCGTCAGCCGCGTCAGGACGAAGTTGAGCACCACGAACGTACCGGTCAGCAGCAGCACCTCGCGCCGGCGGTCCAGATAGAAGTAGATGTTCAGCACGCCCAGCAGCACCACCTGCAGGCTCGCGCCGATCACGTCCACGTACAGCAGTGGCAGGTAGAGTTCGGAGATGCCCAGCACGGACAGGACCCAGCGCCCGATCACGAACAGCACCAGCGCCGCGATGGCCTGCACCTTGACGATCTCGTACAGCCCAAGGCGGATGGTCTGGACCATCGTGTTGCGCATGTCCTCGATATGCTCGAGCGAGCTGCCGCCGCGCACCGCGTTGTAGAACGCATCGTAGTACTCGACGAAATCGGTCTCGATCCGCACGAGGAATACGGCCATGCCCGGAATGATGGCCAGGTAGGCCAGGAAGACCGGAATGTCGTAGATGATGGACGCGTGAAGCGGACCGACGACCTGCTGGCCCGTGGACGGCGCGTACCAGAACATGAACTTGTCCAGCCAGATGCCGAGGTTGTACAGCAGGCCGATGATCACGAGGCTCGGATACAGGTTCTTGCGCTGGAATACCTCGAACGACATGAACCGCTGGCTCGTGTAGTTGCGGTAGATCAGCGTGATCATGCCCACCAGCAGGCACAGCTGGCCGATGACGAAGCCGCCGAGCAGGCCCTCGAGCCCGCGGCCGCGCAGCGCAAGCGCCGCAAGTACGGTGATCGCGTAGCCGATCAGGAACGTCCACACGATCGCCTTGTACTGCTTCATGCCGGACAGGAAGATGACCGCGATCCAGATGTTGCTCATGATCACGAAGCCCGCCACCATCAGCAGCCGGTACAGCACCGATTGCTCGGTGAAGAAGAACACCGCGCAGCCCACGCCGATCGCGCCGGACAGTACCGTCACCAGCAGCGCCACCGCGTGGAAGTTCGACAGCACGAGGTGGTCCTTGCGCTCGAACAGCCGGTCCGACGTGAACCGCGTGAACGACAGCTGCATGGGCCCGGTCAGGATCAGGCTCACCGCTATCAGGTACGTCACGGACACCTGGAACTGCGTGATCAGCAGCCCCGGCACGACGAAGCCGATGGACAGCAGACCGATCAGCAGAATGCCGACGATCGACAGCACCCAGGGGCCGGAACTGATGACGCCCGCGTAGGCATAGGCGCTCAGCATGCCCGTCAGGCTGTCCCGACGCAGCATCTTGCGCAACTCGAAACCGATGCCGGCCATGTCAGTGTCCTCCGTGCACCGGGCAGCGGGCGGGATTGCCGCTACCGCCCGGGCTGTCTTTGCCGTGGTCCGGCTTGTCCATCAGCGTGCTGTAGAGCTCGCGATAGCTGCCGACCATCCGTTCCTGCGTGTAGTAGCGCTCCACGCGCGCGATGCCCGCCCGTTGCGCGTCCTGCCAGCGCGTCGGGTTGGCCAGCAGCGCGAGCGACGCTTCCGCCAGCGCGGCCGGATCGGCAATACGCACGACGCCGCCGGCGGCGCCGAGATCGGCATCCTCGCCGGGAAGCCCAAAGATCAGCTCGCGGCACGAGCCCACGTCGGTCGTCACGCACGGCACGCCCGCGGCAAAGCCTTCGAGCACGACCAGTGGCAGCGCCTCGGAGATCGAGCTCAGCACCATCACGCCGACCTTGGGCAGCAGTTCGTCGATGCGCTG
The DNA here is from genome assembly GCF_008693385.1 of Cupriavidus pauculus. Lineage (NCBI taxonomy): Bacteria > Pseudomonadati > Pseudomonadota > Betaproteobacteria > Burkholderiales > Burkholderiaceae > Cupriavidus > Cupriavidus pauculus. The sequence goes on along the minus strand of NZ_CP044067.1, from coordinate 2,446,193 downwards.
GAAGCCGAGGAACTTCACCTTGTCCCCAAGGCCGAGCGACTCGGCCAGGCTGCGGCATTCGCGCGCGTATTCCGGATCTTCATCCTCCGGGCCGGCAATCCAGCCTTCCGCTTCCGGATACTCGCGCACCACCGTCAGCATCGCGCGAATGAACGTCTTGATGTCCTTGATCGGCACCACACGGCCGATCAGGCAGAGCACCGGCGGCACGCCGGGCGCGCGCTTCTCGCGCAGCGCCGCCAGCCGCGGCAGGTTGATGCCGTTGGGGATATTGCGCGTGCGCTCGGCGCGCGCGCCGTCCTGGATCTGTCGGCGGCGATTGCCCTCGTACAGCGCGACGATCTCGTCGCCCGCGTCGTAGCAGACCCGTCCCAGCGTCTCGAAGAAGCGCACCCACAGCTCGCGGAAGTAGCTGATCTGGGAGATATCGCGCTCGAACACGTTGCGGTTGTCGCGGATCCACTGGCTCTGGAACAGATCGATCTTGCGTTCCTTCGTGTAGATGCCGTGTTCCGAGACGAGCAGCGGCCGCGCATTGCGGTAACGCAGCATCGCGCCGAGGAATCCCGCGTAGCCCGTGGACACCGTGTGATAGACCTTGGCCGGAATCAGGTTGTCCGCGATCCGCACGAGCTGCCACAGCGGCTTGTGCATGATGCGGATGGTCCAGAAATAGTCGGTGAACGACGGGTCCGTGCAGAAACGGCGGTACTGATCGGTGATCGTCTGCCACGCGCGCTTGCTGTAGAGGAACGCGTCCTCGGACAGCGCCCCGCCCTCGCGCAGCGCGGGCATCAGTTCGCGGATCAGCTCGCCCGCGCGCGCCTCGTTGCCGGGCTCGCGCAGCATCTCGTGCAGCTCGTCCGAACGTGCGAATGCCTTGGCATCGCCGGCGCTGCCATGGACCAGCGGCGGCGGCGGAAAGTCGTACAGGAAGTGCGTCTCCAGATGGACCACGTTGTCGGGCAACGTGTAGGCCATGTCGCCATAGTCCTCGCGCCGGCTGCCGATGAAGACGATGCCGAAGCGGATATCCGGAAACGCCCGGATCATCTGATTGACCCAGCTCGACACGCCACCGCTCACATAGGGGAACGTCCCCTCGAGCAGCAGCATGACGTCGGCGGAATCGCCCTTGACCAGAATCTCGCTCATGATTGCCAGTACCGCAGCAGGGGCCGCACCAGCGGGAGCGGCGAAGGACTGTCGAATGCCGTCATCAGCTTGCGGACGGCGGCGTAATCGCGTTCGAGATAGGCGGCTTCCGCCAGCAGCGGCAGCACGCGGTCGCGCGGAAAGCCGAGCGACTCGGCACGCTCCAGCCATTCGCGCGACTCGGCCGGCGCATTGCGCGTAAGCGCCAGGCGGCCGCGCATGTACCACAGCGAAGCGTTGTCGGGCTGCGTTTCGAGCGCCGCGCTGGCGTAGCGCTCGACCTGGCTCGCCGTGTACCGGTACACGTCGCCCTGCACGAGGTTCTGGTAGATCAGTTCCCAGTACAGGTCGGCCAGACGCTTGTTGATTTCGCCGCGGGCCTGCGGGCTCTCCGCGCTCTCGAGGCGCGGCAGCTCGGCAAGGATCTGCTGCGTCAGCTGCTTCTCGGCGCCATCGAGCATGCCGTAGGCCAGCAGGCGGATATCGTCGGTGCTGTCGGCCAGCAGTTCGCGCAAGACCGGGCTCGAGGTACGCGCGGGCATCGACTGCATCGCCACGAGCGCGGTCATGCGCTCAGGCAGCGGCGCGCGCGTGTTGCCGAGCTGCGCGCGCAACCGCGCCCCGCCGCCGTGCGTGACGCGCTGGATCAGATGCGTCACGAACTCGGGCAGCGTCACCGATGCGATGCCCGTGGCATCGTACTTGCCGGGAAACAGCTTGGCGAACAGCAGGCTGCCCAGGCAGATGAGCGTGCCACCCAGCGGAATGAAGAAGCTGAACAGCGTGAGGTACGCATACGTCCAGCCGAACGGCACGCGAAACCGGCGCGGCAGCAGCAGGTACAGCGCGAAGCCGAGCAGCAGCGCCGCGATGGCCTGCAGGCCGAGGAACGACAGCAGCAGACCGGTGTCGGTCTGCGTGCCGCCCAGCACGCCCCGGAACAGCAGCGCTAGCGCGGCGATCTGGGCGGCGGTGCCGCCGATGGCGAACTTAAACATTGGCCTGGCCTGTTTCGATGCTCGCGGGCGTCAGCGCGCCGTCGCCGAGCTGGCAGCGCTGGAGCAGGCGGACGAGGGCATCCTCGGCACCCGCGGCCGGCACGGAAAGGCTATGCACCGCGATATGCGAGGTCGCGAAGTCCACGCCGAACTGCGCGCGGAGCATGTCCTCGATCCGCACGAGGTAGGCCGACACGGCCGCGCTGTCCGACAGCGGCATCAGCGTCAGCATCGCGCGATGGCTCGGGCTGCGCACGGGCCATGCCACGTCGAGCGCGCGGCGGCTCCGCACGACCTGCTCGAACAGCGCATCGCGCGCTTCGTCCAGGTCGAACACGAGCGCGACCACCGAGCTCTCGATACCGGTCTCGCGACGCAGGCGCGAGAGGCGCGCATAGTCGAGCGCGAACGGGTACGGACAGGCGGGCAGCAGCGTCTGGATGCTGTGCGTGGCCGGCGCGTGTTCGACGCCGTCGGCGTAGTAGCCCATCAGCACCATCAGCAGCTGCAGGTTTTCGTACGTCAGCGACAGGAACGGCATGCGCTCGACCACGAGCACGCCGATCAGATGGTCCGAGCCGGCCAGCACGGGCGCCACGGCGACGTAACGCGTCTGCGCGTCCTGCTGCAGACCCGTGGAACGCAGATGCGCGAGCGAACGCGTGTCGATGCAATGCCGCACGAGCGGATCGTCGATATCGAGATCGAACGTCGGTCCGATGCTCGCCGAGGCGCGCGTCGCCACCGTTTCGCCGTCGACCGCATACAACGCGGCCGCTTCGACCTGGCACGCCTGCGCCACCACCTGCAACATCGGCTGCGCGCCCATGAGCGCGCCGCGCGAGCCGTGCGACTTCGCGATGTCTTCCAGCGCCACCGCGCGCAGCTGCGACAGCGTATCGCGCAGCGTGGTCGGGCGAGCCAGCAGATCGTTCTCGAGCCGCGCATGCGAGATGCGCAGCAGATAGTGGTTCTTGGTCAGCGCGGCGAGGCGTTCATCGAGGTAGCGATTGACCGCGCGTGCGCGGGCCAGTCGCGTGCCCCAGATATCGCCGAACTGTCCCGCCACGAGCACCATCAGCAGGCCGCCCAGGAAGAACAGCCGCGGAAACTGGTCGGTACCCGCATGCAGGTTGTCGAAGAAGAACCAGCCGCCGAGCAGCATCAGCACGGCGCCCACGCCGATCAGCGTGCCGTAGCGCAGCGCGAGAATCAGCGGCAGCAGCCAGGCCCACGGGAACCCCATGCCGAGCAGCAGCGGGTTCTGCGGCAGCATCGCGTAGGTAATCGCCATCGCCACCACCATGATGACGATGAGTTCCACCACCGCGGCGCGGCCGCTCACCGCGGGCGCCAGCACGCGCGCATAGCGCCCGCCGAGCCCGATGCCCTGCCCCTGCCGGGTCTTTGCCGTGGAATTGGCCACGTTTGTCCCCTTCGCAATCAATTCGGAATCAACCTTGCGTCAGCGGCGCCAGCAGGCGGCGCAGCAGCTTCTGCGCGGTGCCGGACAGCGATTCGCGGCTCCAGCCGCTGTCGCTGCCGGTGGCCGACCAGACCACGTCGCCGCTCGACACGTCGATCAGCTGCAGCGAGATGCCGACGGCCGGCTCGCCATCCACGCCAACCTTGTAGCGCCATTCCTGCACGGCGCCGGTCAGCGCGTAGCGCGCGCGCTCGCCGCGTGCCCACTCGAGGGCCTTGCCCACCGACTCGCGCTCCGTCGGCTCGAACAGCGTTTCCGGGTTCAGGCTGGCCGGGTAGCGCTTGACGCTGGCGATACCGTTGGTCTTGAGCAGCGACTCGGTGATCGCTTCCGCGCGCAGGCCGGCCTGCGGCGTTTCCGTGTAGTTCACGATCGGCAGCATCGCCACCGTATCGCCGCGCGCGATCGCGGGCGCGCGGCCCACATCCGTCACCGCGCAGCCGCCCAGCCACAGCGCCGCGCCGAGCGCGCCGCACCACGCCACCAGGCGTCCCATGCGAGTCGTCATCCGCTTGTTCATCTCAATCTCCCTGTTTCTGCTGAAAGCGTTCATCGTGATCAATATAGCCAGCTCAATAGAGCCAGCGGTAGCGCAGGCCAACTTCGGTCAGCGGCGTGCCGCCATTGCGGGCGGCGGTTTCATGCGACCAGTACACCGACAGGTGGTCGTTACCGAACACCCTGCCGGCAATGCCGAGGCGCGCGCGGAAGTTCTGGCCCGCGCGCGTGTCGCGCAACAGGCCCACTTCCGCGAACGGACGGAATTTCTTGGTGTAGTCGTCGATCAGCTCGGTGCCGAAGTCGAACACCACGCCTGCCTGCGTGAAGCCGCGCGGCATGAAGAACGACGACGTGGTCTCGTCGTCATCGGCCGGCACCAGACGCTGCAGCCGCGGCGACAGCGTATTGCCGTTGGCGCTGTAGTTCGCATGCGTGCCGACGAGGCGCACCGTGTAATCGGGATACGAGGTCCGGATGCGATAGCCGGCCTCGATGTCGTACACCATGCCGTGGCCGAGCACGGTACGGTCCTGACCGTAGAAATGATCGTACTGGACGCGCCCGCCGATGAACTCCCGCAGGCTCAGGCGATACTGGGCGCCGAGGCTGAACGTATCCTTGGCACCGCCCACACGCAGGTAAGGCGATTCGTCGGCCTGCTGGTTGTAGCCGGCCAGCGTCGTGAACGTCAGGCGGCCATCCTGGTTCCAGTCGCCGAGGAAGCGCGCGGTGGTCATGTTGTCGAGACCATCGCGGCGACCCACGCCGATCAGGTAACGCTTCTGCGAGTCGCGATAGTTCAGCGCGAGTTCGGCGCGGCGGTCCTGCGAGGGCACGTTGACCAGCTGCGTCGGATCCGTCGAGCGCTGGTCGCGCCAGGTTCCGCGCAGGTTCAGCGCGTATCCGCCCCACAGGCGCGCGCCGCCGGACAGGCTGTACTCGAAGTATTCCAGCGGCTTCTGGTGCATGAACGTCACGCGCGGCTCGATGGCCTGCGCGTCGAACAGCAGCGCATCCTGCAGCGTGTCCTGCAGCACATCGTCCGTGCGCGCCAGATCCTGCGCGTTGAACGCGAGCGTCTGCGCGGCACCGAGGCGATCCAGCGCGCGGTTGGCCTCGATCCGGCTCGCGACCGGCACACGGCCGACCTGGCGCTCCAGAATACGGTCCAGCGCATTCAGGTCGTTGTTGTCCAGCGCGATCGAGATCTCGGCATACGCCGGACGCTGGAAGCGCTGCACGTATTGCCGCGCGAGCCACGCGCGCGCGAGTTCGTTCGACTCCGACGACATCGCCCACGCCAGGGCCACCTCGCGGCTTTCGGCCGAAATCGCATTCTGGCGGCGGCGTTCGCGCTCGGTCAGCGCCGTCGGCAGCTTGACCTCGAGCTTCGGCAGCCCCGGAATGTCGCCGAGCAGCGAGGGCGACTTCGGGTCGCTGGGCGAGGCATTGCGCGCGGCCACGATCGCGCGGTCGCGGCGCAGCATCTCGATGACGAGCGTCCGCGACACATCGCCGGACGCGAACGTCTGGCCCAGCGACACCATCTGCCGCTGCAGTTCGTTGCGCGACGGCAGGCCCTGCTCGTTCTCTTCGTTGTCGTCGTCTTCGTCGTCGGTCGCTTCCGCGCCCTTCAGACCGCCCTGCGCCCAGTTGTGATGGAGGTCGATCCACGCCTGACGGCGAATACGCCACGCCATGTCGTCCTGGCCGATGGCCTCGTAGGCATCGGCGGCCAGGCCCAGCCACAGCGGATCGGCCGACTTGCCGACGGCCATCTTGCGCAGGTAATGCAGCGCGGTGCGGCCATCCTGGAAACGCATCGAGCCGGCCGCATACGCGCCCCACAGGCTCGGATCGTCCTCGGCCTCGTTACGCAGGCGCGCCATCACGGCGCGCACTTCGTCGTCGGTGCCCATATCGACGAGCGCCCATAGCAGGCCCGCATACGTCTCGCTGTCCGCGTCGGGCAGGCTCACCGCGTGGCGCAGGTCGGCGAGCGACTTGTCGCGCTGGCCCGTGGCCCGGTAGTACTCGGCGCGGCGCATCACGAAGCGCGCGGACTGATTGGCCTCGCGGCGCTCTTCGGGCGTCAGGCCCGAGAGCAGGCGCTCCAGGCGAATCCATGCATGAGCGCGCGTGTAGTAGTAGACCGCGAGCTCGAGCTGCGACATCTTGTGATGCTTGTTCCAGCCCGCCTCCGCGATCCGCCCCGCATCGATCGGCGTCTTGTCGTAATACGCGATCAGGTTCGAGAAGTCGGCCTCCTCGGTGTCACGTACCTCGGACAGGCAGTCGTTGCGCGCGGCGCCGGCCGGCATCTTCATGCACTCGGCGTCCTGCGGCTGTCCCACCGAGATCAGCATCTGTCGATAGGCATCGCGCAGCAGTTCGTCGCGCTGCGTCAGCTTGGCGAGCTCCGTGAACGTGCGCCAGTACAACGTGTCCTTCGGGCCCGCCTTTGCGCGCGCCGGCAGCATCGCGTCCATGGCCTGCGAGAGCCGGCCCTTGACGTACAGCATGTTCGCGCGCTTGACCGCGTACTGCGGACTGGCGCCGAAGCGGCGTTCGAGCTGACCGTAGAGCGCGAACGCACGGTCGTCCTGCCCGGCGCGTTCGGCCAGTTCGGCATTGCGCTCCATCACCTCGCGCGCATGGGGGCCGTTGCTCAGGCTGTCGAGGAAGGCCATCGCGGCCTCGGGCTCGCCCAGGCGCTCGTACGCGGCCACCACTTCGTCGACAGTCTTGAGATCGCCGCGCGTCGCGCGGTGACGCAGCGCCGCCAGGTAGGCGCGATCGTCGGACAGACCGGGCGCGAGGCGCAACACGTTGTTCCACGCGCGTTCCTCGTTGGTCGCCTGTGCGTACTCGAGCCAGTTCTGCAATGCGATCGTCGGCTGGCGGTTCCATTCCGCGACCTGCGCCAGCCGTTCGCGCCATACCATCTGGCCCGGCAGCTTCTGCACCGCGGTCTGGGCGACGCGCATGGCCTGGTCGAGATTGCCTGCGGCGAGGAACACGCGGTACGCGAGTTCATAGTCGTCGGGATTGAACGGCTTGCCTTCGGCGGTGGCTGTCGCCACATCGGCCTTGGCCTGCGCCTGGGCCTGCGCTTGCGAGGGAGCTTGCGCGGCGGCGGGGGCCTGCGCCGGACGCTCGTCGGCCACCTTGCGGATACCGAAGTCCTCGCCCATCGCCTCGCGGCGCGCAACGCCGCGCGGCCCGTCGAGGTAGACGAAATTGCGCGCAAGCCACGGCTCGGCGTCGGAGACGCGACGCACGGCCGCCGCCATCGGCACGACGTGCGAACCTACGACATGGGCGTCGGCTACCGGCGCGGCCACGGGCCCGAGCACGGTGCCGTCGGCCAGATGCTGGCCCGTTCCGAGCGAAGACAGCTTGAGCAGCCGCTCCACATAGCGTGCCGCCACATCGGGACGGTTCGCCGCGAGCGCGAGCTTGGTCAGGTAGCGGAGCACATCCGGATCACCGAGCAGCTTGCCGCCACGGCGGTCCGCCTCGATCAGCGCTTCTTCCAGAAGATTGCCCGACTGCAGCGTCTGCAGCGCCTGCAGGAACAGCTTGCGCTGCTCGTCCGGATTGGCTGCGCGGGCCTGCGCGTCGAACAGCGCGCGCGCGGACTCGCGATAATCGCCGCTGCCGAGCGCAATGCCCGCCAGTTGCTTGTTGTAGAAGTCCGCATGCGCGGGATCGCGTGTGGCCAGCGCCCGATACAGCTTGCCGGCCGAATCGGTCATGCCGGCCTGGCTGGCCTGCGTGGCCAGTCCCTGCAGCTCCGCCAGCGACCACCGCGCCAGCATGCGGTCCCCGGTCGCGGTCTCGAGCAGCGACTTCATGTGCGCCATGTGCTCGGCCCGCTCGGGCGTGTCCGGCTGTGCCGCGTAGGCGCGCTGCAGCGTAATGTCGATGCGCGTGCGCAGGATCGGGCCCGAGGCGTCGATGCCCTGCACGGACTGCATGCGGTCGAGGAGTTTCTCGGCGTCGTCGAGCCGGCCGCTGCGCGCATACTGTTCCGCCAGCACACCCATGAAGCTCACGTCATTGGGCGCGACGCGCGACCATGCCTCGAGGTAGGCGACGGTCAGGCCATCGACGGTGCGGCCCTGGCCGAGCAGACGCTCGCGCAGGGTCTCGCGCGGAAACATGAGGCCGAGGCCGATCCCCACCATCGCGGTGAAGGTCAGCACGAGCGCGGGCGGCAGGAGCCGCTCGCGCTCAACCGGCGCAACGGACTTCGACGGGTTGCTTGACATTGATTGGATCGGTAACCGCGGGAAGATCGAAACGCAGCGTATTGCGGTCGCGCACGCCCGTCACGGGCTTGCCATCGATCGTCACGCTGCATTGGCCGGCGTTGGCGAGCCGGAAGAAGGGCTTGAAGTAGCCGCCGAATGTAAAGCGCGTGACACCGCCCTCGCGCTTCCAGTCGCGCACGAGACCGTTCGCCTCGGCGATCTCCGGCACGACCGTCGTGGGCGTCGCCGCCATGTTGAAGCGCGCGTCGCCGCCGGACAGCTGGACGTACACGCCGCCACCCGGCGCCGGCGAACTGCCGGTCACGCCGCGCGCGCCGGCCACGTCGGGCTTGCCCTCGCCGGTCCAGCGCAGATTGCGCAGGTTGCCGTCGCCGCGCACGACCCACGCGCCGTTCGCGGGCGCATCGCCCGTGCCGTCGCCGAGTTCGCGCGCCACCGCCATCGTCTGCCAGTCGAGCACCTTGCGCACGTAGTCGGTCGAGTGAATCGGCATCAGCGGCTGGCTGAGGACGTAGTCGTAGACCTTGCGCAGCGCGCGCAGCGACGCGGCCTTGGTGCCCGAGTAGCTGTGGTAGTAGATGTTCACGGGCTTGAACCGGTACGGCTTGTCGGTCAGCTCGTAGGTCTCGATCACGCGCTCGAAGCCATAGAACGGGCCATGCCACAGGTTCGTGTAGATATTCTCGTTCTGGTTCGTCGCGAACACCTGGAACGTGTTCTCGGCCTTGTGGATGCCGAGCGGCGCGATCGCGGTCCACGACGGATTGCTCCGCGTGATCATCGTGTCGCCGCCGTTCATGTTCAGCACGCCGGCACGCTCGGTCAGCTTCAGCGCCTCGGGCGGCGCCTGGCAGTCGCCGGGCCACAGCAGCATCTTCACGGGCTTGCCCGGCGGCGCGAGCACGCGGTTGATATAGTCGATCGATCCGCCGATCTCGCGGTCGAGGCTCAGCCTGTAGCCCGGGATCGCAAGGTGATAGTCGTCGTCGCCTTCGGTAAAGCGAGCATTGCTCTGCTGCGGCTGCACGGTACGCGTCCACTCGAACGGATGGGAGTACGTGTGGCTCGCCACCTCGACGTATGGCTGCGCGAAGATCTTGCGCGCGATCGGCTCGAGTTCCGGCGACAGCTTCGGATACATGCCCGACTTGCCCACCTCGCCCTCGATCACCGACATGGTCATCGGCAGCTTGTAGCGGTCGAACACCTCGCGGAACAGCACCTCGCCCGAATAGCCGCCGCCGGGAATCTCGGCCTTCGACGCAAAGCCGTCGCCGTCGATATGGATGGTCAGCAGGCGGCGGCCGCTCTCCGTGGTCGTGTCGGGCACCGGCATGCGCGGCAGGCGCAGCGCTTCCGTCAGGAACTTCAGCGGCTCGACGACCCAGCGGTCCTGGTTCGTGGCCGTGTTCTCGCGGACCGCATAAGGGCCCATCACATACCCGCCCCACGGCATGATGGCCGCGGCATCGTAAGTGAGCGTGCCGGACTTCAGGCGCAGCAGCGAGCGCCCGCCTGCGTTACCGGGCATGTCGGGCACCTGCACCGAGATGGCCTCGGTACGGTCCGGCGCCACCGGCGTCTCGAAGCCCATCATCGCGTCCTGCGACACAATCTGCACGGGGCCGGCCACACGGCCCTTCACCGGCTTGAGGCTCAGCATGCGCGCGAGCGAACCGCCCACCTGCGCGCCGAAATCGTTGAGGAACACCACGGGCACACCTTGCGCGATGCGCTTCTCGACCCACGAGAAGAAGCGGCCGGGGTCCTTGGTCACGTTGCCGTTGAGCCAGACCACCACGCCCGCATAGCGGTCGGGTCCGATTTCCGGCAGCGGATCGCGCGTCTCGGCAAACTCCACGCGGTAGCCGAGGTAGTTCAGCGGCATCGAGACGAAGCGCACGCCGGCCGTGTCGTCGATCACCACGTCGGACTCGCTCTCCTGCACCACGAGCACGCGGCGCGGCATCACCTCGACGCGGCCGATACCGATCGTCTGCAGGCCGGGGTCGGTCACATAGGGCGTGATGCCGAGCGCGGAGATGCGGCGGGCCGTCTCGCGCGCGCACTTGCGGTCGAACGGCGGGCAATAGTCGATGGACACCACGGGCAGGCGATACTGCTCGCGCACGATACGCGCCTGGTTCAGCAGCCACTCGCGGTCCTTGTCGCTGACCTCGGTAAAGCGCGTACCGGCCTGGTCCCAGCCGCGGAACAGCGATTCGAACACGACCGCGTAGGCGAGGTCGTGCACCTGCGGCAGGATCTCGAAGCCGCGGTTGAACACGAGCTTCGCTTCGGGATAGCGTGCCTTGACCGCGCGCAGCACCTTGACCATGCCCGCTTCCTGACGCGCGCGCTCGGCGTCGGTCTTGGCGATCAGGTGATAGGAATCGAGCGTGTCGAGGAAGAAGCCGCGGTAGCCGCGCTCCCACAACGGCGCGATGACCTTTTCCACATAGAACTCGGCCCAGCCGTCGGCGGCCTGATCCACCACGCGTGCCTGCCAGGCGTCGTTGTTGCCCTTGAGCCAGCCAGCCGGAATGTCCTTGAAATAGCCACGGCTCGGCAGCACCTCGCCGACGCTCACGTAGGCGAACCACGCGGTATGCGGCGTGTTGGCGGTACGCGGATCGAACCCGCTATCCGGCTCGACCACCGCGGCATCGAAGGCCTGTAGCGCATCCACGGGCGGCTTGGCGCCATAGTGGAATGCAATGTCGAGCGTACCCTGCGCGGCTGCGCCGGTCCCGAATGCGGACAGCGCGATGGCAAGGGAAAAGCAGGAAGAAAGGCGCGACCACAGACGCGCCCAGGCCGTTCTGATTGTTGGCTTCACTGGCGGTTCCGCTTCTTCTTTCTGTTACGGCATCTCGCTGTGAACGCCCACCCCGTTGCGGACATTCACGATGCGCTGACCCAGCCTGATGCCGGCTTCGGCGACACGGTACCGTAAAACGGTCGTGGCGCAAGCAGGCAGGATGCTAGGCCATTCGTTTCAAACAGATTGTCAAAAATTGTGGCGAATAGGATCGCGGCGGACGCACGATATCCGCCGGTTTTGCGTGGTATGCATGATGTTCCCCGGTTCCTCTAAAGCGCCCGTCATGCAGGTGCATGCGGCGCGGGTATTGGCACGGTGGCGCGTATATCGTCTCGCGGCCTTGTCGTTGGGCGTCATTGTCGCGGCATCGCAGCAACGCTGCCCATAGTCCATAAGGAGTAAGAAAGATGGAGTAAAGGAGGATGAGTCCTTCGAACACCGATTGCCAACATTGGCAACCTAGGCAACATCGACCGGCTATTCTTATGTCGGAATTTCATATATCCGATAACCCTAACCGAGCCGTGCGACCCAATCGGTAATTATTGTCGTAACTTTTTGGTAGATCTTGCAAGCGTCCGCGGCGATTGGGGGCATACCGTTGTATGACTTCCCGCTCCGTTCGGACAACGATAACGATACTTACCAGCGATTTAATCGGCGGGATGTCAGACAAAAGCCGATTCGAAGTCAAAAATCCTTATATCTGTCCTTTACAGACGTAAACGACTTTCTGCATGGGCGAGGGCTTTGGCTGATTGACACCTTGGAAAAAACCGGCAGAATGATTCCCGCAAGCGAGTCGTTCCCGGCGTTATTCGCCATCGTTCTTTGTGGCTTTCGTGACCGCTTCGAACAGCTCGTCGATGTGTTCGCCGGCAACAAGTCGGCACCATGCGGCGGGCAATCACGCTCATCTGAAATTCAAGGTTGGATAGAAATATGGAAACCGGTACTGTCAAGTGGTTCAACGACGCCAAGGGCTTCGGCTTCATCACCCCGGACGCGGGTGGCAACGATCTGTTTGCCCACTTCTCCGCGATCGAGGGCGCAGGCTTCAAGTCGTTGAAGGAAGGCCAGAAGGTTCGCTACGTGAAGGCCATGGGCCAGAAGGGCGAGCAGGCTACGAAGATCCAGGCAGTGTGATACCGGTCTGTCCATCTCGGCCTCGGTCGTAAGAAAGGGCCCCGCGAATGCGGGGCCTTTTTGTTTGCCGATCGCCCCCGGAAATGGCACTTTCGCCACAAAAGGCGCCCCCACGGTGAAGTTGCTATAATCGCCCGACTCAAAATCCAGCGCCGTCCTGGCGGCAATCCCATTCGCGTGCCGAGGAAATCCGTGGCAGGTACAGACATCGCCTCGCCCGGCGGCCCCATTGCCGGGCCCGCCGCATCATCCGGCAGCTCGTTCCATACGGCGCTGCGCATCCTGCCGCCCTCGCAGCGGCAGGCCATGTTCGAGATCTACGCGTTCTGCCGCGCGGTGGACGATATTGCCGACGACGGCGATGCCCCCGAGCAGGCGCGCCTCGACGCGCTCGCGCAGTGGCGCGCCGACCTTGCCGCCTGCTACGCGGGCACCCCGCCCGCGCGGCTGCGCGCGCTCGACGTGCAGATTCGCGCATTCCGGCTCAAGCAGCAGGACTTCCTCGACGTGATCGACGGCATGACCATGGACGTGGTCGCCGATATCCAGGCACCGCGCGCCGAGACGCTGGATCTGTACTGCGACCGCGTGGCCAGCGCCGTAGGCCGTCTGGCCGTGCGCGTGTTCGGCCTCGAGGAAGCGCCAGGCATCGAGCTGTCGTACCATCTGGGTCGCGCGCTGCAATTGACGAATATCCTGCGCGACATCGACGAGGACGCCGCCATCAACCGGCTTTATCTGCCGGCGGAAGGCCTGGCGGCCGCCGGCATTCCGCGCGGTACGCCGAACGAGGTCATCGACCATCCGAATATCGATCGCGTATGCATCGCCCTGGCGCACGAGGCGCAAACGCATTACGACGCTTCGGCCGCGATCATGGCGCGCTGCCCGTCGCGCCTCGTGAAATCGCCGCGCATCATGTTCGACGTCTACCACGGCATCCTGACGCGCCTGCTGGCGCGCGGATGGCGCCCGCCGCGCGCGCGCGTGCGCGTGCCCAAGGCGCGGCTCGTCTGGATCCTGCTGCGGCATACGCTCTTCTGACCGCCCCGCCGCCACGAGATCCGCCGTCAACCCCGCTGTCAACCCGACACACAGATAAAACGATACAGATGAGATCGGCTGAAAAGCGTCGCTGCCCATCCATCGCAAGTACCGCCCCGAATTGATGAATCAGGCTGCATTGTCACCCCGCCCCATTACCGAGTCGCCGCCGCGCCCGGACGTCTCCGTCCGCGCCGCGCTGCCGGATCCGCTCGACGCCGGCATTGCCAGCGCCGTAGACGCGCTGCTGGACCAGCAACAGGCCGACGGTCACTGGGTCTACCAGCTGGAAGCCGACGCGACGATCCCGGCCGAGTATGTGCTGATGGTGCATTACCTCGGCGAGACGCCGAACCTCGAACTCGAGCGCCGCATCGGCCGATACCTGCGCCGCATCCAGAATGCCGATGGCGGCTGGCCGCTGTTCCATGAAGGCGCCGCGGACGTGAGTGCCTCCGTCAAGGCGTACTTCGCGCTCAAGATGATCGGCGAGGACCCGCAGGCCGAGCATATGGTGCGGGCGCGCAAGGCCATCCATGCGATGGGCGGCGCCGAGGCCAGCAACGTCTTCACGCGCACGATGCTCGCGCTGTTCGGCGTCATGCCGTGGCGCGCGGTGCCGATGATGCCGGTGGAGATCATGCTGCTGCCGGAGTGGTTTCCGTTCCATCTGTCGAAGGTTTCGTACTGGGCGCGCACGGTGATCGTGCCGCTGCTGGTGCTGAACAGCCTGCGCCCCCGCGCGCGCAACCCGCGCAAGATCGGCATCGACGAACTGTTCCTCAAGCCCGCGCGCACGCTGGGCCTGCCGGGCAAGGCGCCGCATCAGAGCCGTTTCTGGCACAGCGTGTTCACCGCGCTGGACGTCGTGGTGCGCGCGGCCGAACCGCTGTTCCCTCGCAGCGCACGCCAGCGCGCGATCGAACGCGCGCGCGCATTCACCGTGGAACGCCTGAATGGCGAGGACGGCCTGGGCGCGATCTTCCCGGCCATGGCCAACTCGGTGATGATGTTCGACGTGCTCGGTGTGCCGGCCGACGATCCGAACCGCGCGATCGCGCGCAAGTCGATCGACAAGCTGCTCGTCATCGACGAGGACGCCGACGAAGCCTACTGCCAGCCGTGCCTGTCGCCGGTATGGGATACCTCGCTCGCGGCCCACGCGCTGCTGGAAGCGCGCGAACCGCGCGCGATCGCGGCCGCCGCGCGCGGCCTCGACTGGCTCGTCCCCCTGCAGGAGCTCGACCTGATCGGTGACTGGGCCGTGCGCCGGCCCAATGTGCGTCCGGGTGGCTGGGCGTTCCAGTACCGCAACGCGCATTACCCCGACGTGGACGATACCGCGGTGGTCGGCCTGGCGATGCATCGCGCCGACAAGGAAGAAGGCACGCACCGTTACGACGAGGCGGTGGCGCGCGCGCGCGAATGGATGGTCGGCATGCAGAGCAGCAACGGTGGCTGGGGCGCGTTCGAGCCCGAGAACACCCATCTGTATCTGAACAACATTCCGTTCGCGGACCATGGCGCGTTGCTCGACCCGCCCACGGCCGACGTCTCGGCACGCTGTCTGGCGCTGCTGTGCCAGATCGGCGAGATGCCCGCCACGAGCGAACCTTCGGCGCGCGCGCTGCGCTATCTGCTCGACGAGCAGGAAGCCAACGGCAGCTGGTACGGCCGCTGGGGCACCAACTATATCTATGGCACGTGGAGCGCGCTGTGCGCGCTGAACGCGGCAGGCATGGGCGCGGATGCGCCCGAGGTCCAGCGCGCGGCCAGCTGGCTCATCGGCATCCAGAACGATGACGGCGGCTGGGGCGAGGACGGCGACAGCTACAAGCTCGAATACAAGGGCCACGAGCACGCGCAGAGCGTCGCGTCGCAAACGGCCTGGGCACTGCTCGGCCTGATGGCCGCGGGCAAGGGCCATCATCCAGCCGTGGCGCGCGGCGTCGATTATCTGCTGCGTACGCAGGCCTCGCACGGCCTGTGGGACGAGGCACGCTTCACGGCGGTCGGCTTCCCCCGCGTGTTCTATCTGCGCTATCACGGCTACGCACGTTTCTTCCCGCTGTGGGCGATCGCGCGTTTCCGCAACCTGCAGCGCGAAGGCAACGGTGCCCTCACCTGGGGCATGTGACAGATGACGGACGCCACGGTGCTCGCGGTGAGCGGGATGACGTTCGAGTCCCGCATCGCCGAGGGGCCCGGTGTCACGACGCTGCATGGATTTCGCGACCGTCGGCTCGAGGAAAAGCTGGCCGAATTGCTGGCACGGCGACCGGGCACCCATCGCGGCGTGATCAGCATCGGCGTGGCGGGCGGGCTCGCACCACGGTTGCAGCCCGGCGCCGTGATCGTCGCCGCATCGGTACAGGATGGGGACACATTGCTCCCCTGCGACGCCGCATGGCATGACGCGCTGCGCGCCGCGCTGCCACACTCGGTGTCGGGGCCGATCGCGGGCATGGATGCCGCGGTGACCACGGTGGCCGACAAGGCCGCGCTGCATCGCACGCGCGGCGCACTGGCCGTGGATATGGAATCGCATATCGCCGCGCGCGCGGCACGCGATTGCGGGCTGCCGTTCGCGGCGCTGCGCATCGTGATCGATCCAGCCGAACGTCCGGTGCCGCCGCTGGCCGTGGCCGGTATGGCAGCCGATGGCAGCACCGATATCGGGGCCATCCTGCTGGGCCTGCTCAGGGCGCCGTGGGAGCTTGGCGGGCTGATGCGGCTGGGCCGCGACGCGGCGGCCGCGAAAGCAGCGCTGGCGCGTGCCCGCGCCATGGCGGGCACGGCACTGGGCGCGGCC
Organism: Cupriavidus pauculus; assembly: GCF_008693385.1. Classification (NCBI taxonomy): domain Bacteria; kingdom Pseudomonadati; phylum Pseudomonadota; class Betaproteobacteria; order Burkholderiales; family Burkholderiaceae; genus Cupriavidus; species Cupriavidus pauculus. The sequence goes on along the minus strand of NZ_CP044067.1, from coordinate 2,429,950 downwards.
CCGCAACCGGGCCAGCGCTAGTCGTCCAGCCTCGGCGACGATCGGTCGCCGGTATCAACCGCCGAACTTCCGCGTGGCATCGCGGGCCAGACCCGAGCCGATGCCACCGAACAGATCTCCCTCCACGCGCCGCGCATGCGGCAGCAGATGCGACAGCCGCTCGCGCAGCATCGGCACGCTGCTGGAGCCGCCCGTGAACAGGATGGTGTCCACCTTGTCGCCGCCCACGCCGGCGTCGGCCAGCATATTGCGCACGGAGGTCTCCGTCTTCGTCACGAGCTTGTGGATCGACTGGTCGAAGTCGTCGCGCGTGATCGACAGCACGAGGTCCGGCGCGATGCGGCCCAGATCCACACTCGCCTCCTCGGTGTCCGACAGCGCGATCTTTGCCGCCTCCACCTGGATCGCCAGCCAGTGGCCCGCGCGCTCCTTGATCAGCCGGATCAGGCGGTCGAGCTTCTCGGTATCGGCCGCGTCGCGATAGTTGTCCATCACCACCGACCACGCCTTGCGCGTGTAGACCAGATTGATCGTGTGCCAGCTCGCGAGGTCGAAGTACTGGCTCGACGGCATTTCCTTGCCATTGCGCAGCGTGCTGCCGAGCCCGAGCAGCGGCATGGCACTGGCCAGGCTCAGCGCGCGGTCGAAGTCGGTTCCGCCGATATGCACGCCGCCGTTGGCGAGGATGTCCTCATGGCGGTCGAGCCGTTTCGCGCGCTCCGGCGACAGCCGCACGAGCGAGAAGTCGGACGTACCGCCCCCGATATCGGCGACCAGCACGAGTTCTTCATGCGAGATGCCCGCCTCGTAGTCGAATGCGGCGGCAATCGGCTCGTACTGGAACGCGATGTCCTTGAAACCCGCCTTGCGCGCGATGTCCGCGAGCGTGTCCTCGGCCAGCTTGTCCGCGACGGGATCCTCGTCGATGAAGTACACGGGCCGGCCCAGCACGGCCTGGGTGAACGTCGTGCCCGCGGCGGCCTCGCCACGGCGCTTGAGTTCGCCGATGAAGTGCGCGAGCAGGTCGCGGAACGGCATCGCGCGGCCCATGACCTCGGTGCTGTCGTCCATCATCGATGTGCCGAGCAGGCTCTTGAGCGAGCGCATGAGCCGCCCTTCGTACCCGGCGAGATAGTCCGACAGTGCCGCGCGGCCGTAGGCGACGAGAGGATCCTCGGCGTGAAAGAAGATCACCGAAGGCAGCGTGGACTTGCCGTCCTCGAGCGGCAGCAATACCGGATGACCGGGGCGCAACCAGCCCATCGTGGAGTTGGAGGTGCCGAAGTCGAGGCCGCAGGCGTGAGACATGACGGAATGCCGAATGGGATGGTTTGGGGCGCCATTGTAGTGGACGCGGATGGCGGTACGTGGGTAGCGCGCGCCGCTTGACACGGACTACCGTCGCTTCTATTCTGCGCTTGTTCTTTCTTTAAGATCGTTGTTCTATCTTACAGAATAACGAAAACAAAGTTCCGGAGACTATTCCATGCATTCCGCCCCGCGCCGCGCCGCCATGCGCCGGCTCACCGCCATCGCCGCCACCCTTGCCGTTCCGAGCCTGCTGACCCCGATCGCCTCGGCCATCGCCGCGGGCTATCCGACGCAGCCGATCCGGCTGGTCGTGCCGTTCCCGCCCGCGGGCGGCACCGACGTGCTGTCGCGCCTGGTGTTCGACAAGGTCGGCCCGGCCGCGCACTGGACCGTGGTGGTGGAGAACCGCGCGGGCGCGGGCGGCAATATCGGTCTGGATGCCGTGGCCAAGGCCAAGCCGGATGGCTACACGATCGGCATGGGCCAGACCGCGAACCTCGCGATCAACCCCACGCTGTATCCCAAGCTGCCGTTCGACCCGATCAAGGACTTCACGCCCGTGGTGCTCGTGTCCGCGCAGCCCGTCGTGCTGATCGTGAAACAGGACGCCCCGTACAAGACGCTGGCCGAATTCGTGACCGCGGCCAAGGCGAAGCAGACGTCGATGGCATCGGCCGGCACCGGCACGGTCGGCCATCTGACTGGCGAGATGTTCCAGCGCCGCGCGGGCTTCAAGGCGCTCCACGTCCCGTACAAGGGCGCCTCCCCCGCGCTGACCGACCTCATGGGCGGCCAGACCGATTTCTACTTCGCCACGCCGCCCATCGCGCTGCCGATGCTCAAGGCCGGCCGCCTGCGCGCGCTGGCGGTGACCTCGCCCAAGCGCCTGGCGCTGCTGCCGAACGTGCCGACCGTGGCCGAGCAGGGCTATGCCGGCTTTGCCGCGGAAGACTGGAAGGCGCTGGTCGCGCCGGCCGGTACGCCCGCCGACGTGGTGGCGCGCCTCAACGACGAAGTCAACAAGGCGCTCAAGCAGCCGGACACCATCGCGCGCATGCGCGAGGAAGGCAGCGAGCCGCGCGGCGGCACCGCGCAGGAGCTGGCCGCATTCATCAAGAGCGAGAACACCCGCTGGGGCGCCATCGTGCGCGAATCCGGCGCTCGCGTGGAGTAAGGAGGGTTTTCGATGCAGAAGCCGCTACGCAATATCCGCGTGCTGGACCTGACCAACGTGCTGGCCGGGCCGTTCTGCTGCCACCAGCTCGCGCACATGGGTGCGGAGGTCATCAAGGTGGAAACGCCGGGCACGGGCGACCTCGCGCGCCAGCTCGGCGCCGATGCCGAACTGAACAAGCGCCTGATGGGCGTGTCGTTCCTCGCGCAGAACCCGGGCAAGCGTTCGATCACGGTCAACTTCAAGCACGCCCAGGGCAAGGAAGTCTTCCGCAAGCTCGTACGCAGCGCGGACGTCGTGGTCGAGAATTTCCGGCCGGGCGTGATGACGCGCCTCGGGCTCGGCTACGAGGCACTGCGCAAGGAGAATCCGCGCCTGATCTATTGCGCGATCTCGGGCTTCGGCCAGGACGGTCCGCTGTCCGATCTGCCCGCGTACGACCAGATCATCCAGGGCATGTCCGGCGTAATGAGCATCACCGGCGATGCGGACACCGCGCCCTATCGCGTGGGATATCCGGTGTCGGACACCATCGGCGGCATCACGGCCGCGTTCTCGATCGCCGCGTCGCTGGCCGATCATGAACGCACCGAGGGCTACTTCCTCGACGTATCGATGCTCGAGGCCACGCTCGCAACGATGGGCTGGGTCGTGTCGAACCATCTGATCGCGGGCAAGAACCCGTCGCCGATGGGCAACGAGAACATGACCGCGAGCCCGTCGGGCACGTTCCATACGGGCAATGGCCTGCTCAATATCGCGGCCAACAAGCAGGAGCAGTTCGAGGCCGTGTGCCGCGTGATCGGACGCCCGGACCTCGCCGCCGATCCGCGTTTCGCCGAGCGTCAGGCGCGCCTGACCAATCGTGGCGCGCTCAAGCAGGCGCTCGAGGCCGAACTGGCGGCCAGGTCCGCCACCGAATGGTGGCAGTTGCTCAACGACGCGGGCGTGCCCGCGGGACCCGTGATGGACGTGCCCGACACGCTCGCCCATCCGCAGGTGCGCGATCGCGGCATGATCGGGCACTTTGCCGACGTGCCCGGCGTGGGCCGCGACATCCGGCTCGTGCGCACGGGATTCAAGGTCAACCACGAGGCGCCGTCGGTCGACACGCCCCCGCCGCAGCTGGGCGAGCATACGGACGAGATTCTCGCGCAGCTCGGCTACGACGCCACGGACATCGCATCGCTCAAGGAGGCACGCGCGGTATGACGACAGAACACGACAAGCCGGCCATGGACGCCGGCCAGCAGGCATCGCAGGACTGGTGGCGCACCGAGATCATCGACATGCGTCCCGGCGAGATCCGCTATCGCGGCTATCCCATCGAGCAACTGATCGGACGCGTGTCGTTCGCGCAGATGATCTGGCTGATGCTGCGCGGCGAACTGCCCGCGCGCCGCGAGGGCGAACTGCTGGACGCCGCGCTGATGGCGGCCGTCGATCATGGCCCGCAGGCCCCGAGCATCGCCATCGCGCGCATGGCGGCGACCTGCGGCGTGGGCCTCAACAATGCGATGGCTTCGGCGGTGAACGTGCTCGGCGACGTGCACGGCGGTGCGGGCGAGCAGGCGGTGGAGCTGTACCAGGACATCGCGCGGCGCATCGACGATGGCGCACCGCAGGAGGACGCGGTTGCGGCAGCGCTGCAGCACTATCGCGATCTGCACGGCAAGTTCGTGTCGGGCTTCGGCCATCGTTTCCACCCGCTCGACCCGCGCGCGCCGCGCCTGCTCGAACTCGTGGATGCGGCCGCGGCCGATGGCGTGGTGTCCGGGCGTTACGCGAAGATCGCGCGCGCGGTGGAAGCCGCGCTCGGTGCCGGACGCAGCAAGCCCATTCCGATGAATATCGATGGCGCCACCGCGGTGATCTATGCCGAGCTCGGCTTTCCGGCGCCGCTCGCGCGCGGACTGTTCTGCCTGTCGCGTTCGGTCGGCATCCTGTCCCATGCGTGGGAGCAAACCCAGCAGGGCGGCCGCAACAAGGGACCGATTCCGCGCCAGTTTCTGTGGACGTACGACGGCAAGCCGCAGCGCGACGTGGAAGTCTGAGCTACCGGATCTCCGGATAGCCGTCGATCGGCGTCAGCAGCACGTCGTAGGCTGGCAGATCGGGTTCCACGAAGCGATCGATGCAGACATCGTCGAGCAAGGCGCGATACCGGGGATTCTCGCCGGGCGCGCCGAGCGAAACCAGCTTGTCGACGAGCAACCGCCGGTCTTCCGCCGGCAGGCTTTCCGCGGCCACCAGCAGCGGGTTCGGCGTCCATGGCGTGGCGCCGACGGTCTGGATGCCCGCCAGCGCCGCCGGGTCATGGCGGCGCAGCAGGTCGAGGTAGAAGCCGTCCAGCGCGGTCACGTCGATCTGCCGCTGGCGCAGCGCATCGAGCGTGCGTGCCGGCGTGTCGAGCGGGCCGATCGAGGCACCGAACAGCGGTCCCCGCTCGCGCGCGAAGGGGGCCAGCGCGCGCCGGGCTGCCTGGTAGCCCGACTGCGAGTGCTCGGCCATCCAGCCGAACCGATGGCCGAACGTATCGTCAAGCGTGTGCCAGCCCGATTCCGCGCGCACGAGAAATTCCGAGCGATAACGCGCGTGCCCGCGCAGCACGGGTGCGACGAGCGGCACCACGGGCGCCGCCCCCCGCACGAACGGCAACCCGCACATGAATCCGCACACGAGGTCCCGCCGCTGCCAGAGATCGGTCAGCGGCGCGGGCCATGCATGCGGAATGACCTCCACGGGCCAGCGCAGGTCCTCGAATACCTGCACGAACAGCGCCTGCCACGCGGCCGCGACCGCGGGCGTGGCGTTGTACATACGGAACGATGCAATGCCGCTGGCCATGCCGGGTCCTCGCTGTCGTCGTCAGGCGAAGCGCAGCGACTGGCCGATGCCGAGCGCGCGCGCCTTGGTCAGCATCGCATGGCCCAGCGCGATATCGGTCGTCGACAGGCCGCGATGCCAGAACAGGATCGTCTCGTCGTCGCGCTCGCGGCCGGGCTTCATGCCGGCGACGATCTGACCGAGTTCCGCATGCAGGTTCTCCTCGTTGAGGCGTCCGCTGTCCACATGCTGGCGCAGCGCGCCGAACGGCAGGCCCTTGCGGCACTGACCCCAGTCATCGACGACCATCTTGCTCATGATGTCCGTCAGCGACAGTTCCACCGCGCTCATGGTGCCGTACGGAATGACGAGCGCACCGGGCTTGATCCATTCGGTCAGCAGCATCGGCGTCGGCGCGGGCAGGCGCGAGGCCTCCACGACGATATCGGCGCCGCGCACGCACGATTCCCAGTCCGTGGTCACGATCACCGGCTTGCCGAGGTCGCGCGTGAGCCGCGCCGCGAACGCGTCCCGGCTCTCCGGGCGGCGCGAGTGCACGCGAATCTCGTCGAAATCGAAGATCGAGTCGAGCAGCCGGACGTTCCAGTAGGACGTACCGCGCGCGCCGATATGCGCAAGCACCTTGCTGTTCTTGCGCGCCAGATGGCGGGCGCCGAGCGCGGTCACCGCGCCGGTGCGCATATCGGTAATCGCCGTGGCGTCGATCATCGCGAGCGGCACGCCGTTGTCGGGATCGAACAGGTTGAGGATGGCCATCTCCGACGGCAGCCCCTGCTTGTAGTTGTCCACATAGTCCGACACCACCTTCACGCCGGCCACGTGCAGCGGGCGGATATAGCCGCGCAGCACGTTGAAGTGGCCCTTGTCGGACGACTCGGGCACAAGGTGCACGCGAGGCTCGATGACGGTCTCGCGGCGGCCCTGCGCGGCCAGCGCGGATTCCACGGCGGCGAGGATCTCGGCATCGGTCAGGGCCAGCTTTGCCACGTCCGGACCGTTGAGGTAGGTCAGGTGAATCTGCTTCTCTTCCACTTGGGGGTCTCCTTACTGCAGGGGCGGAATATTGGCGCGATGCACGATCGCGCGCCATTTGAGCGTCTCGCTCGAGATCTGCGTGCCGAAGGCCTGCGGCGTGCTGCCCACGGGCTCGAGGCCCAGGCCGTCGAGTTTCTCGCGCACGTCGGGCTGGCGCAGCACGGCGGCCACGTCGGTCTGCCATTTGCGCACGATCGCGTCGGGCGTGCCCTTCGGCGCGACGAGCCCGTACCACGAGGTGACATCGAAGCCCGGGTAGCCGGACTCCGCCACCGTCGGCACGTTGGGCAGCTGCGGCAGGCGGCGCGGACCGGCGATGGCGATCGGCACGAGCTTGCCCGTGCGGATATGCTGCAGCACGGTCGAAATGCCGCCGAACATCATCTGCACCTGTCCGCCGAGCACGTCGTTGAGCGCGGTGGCCATGCCGTTGTACGGCACGTGCACGGTCTTGATGCCCGCTTCGAGGTTCAGCAGTTCGCCGGCCAGATGCGCGCCGCTGCCGTTGCCGGGCGATGCGAAATTGAGCTCGCCCGGGTGCGCCTTCGCATAGCCCACGAGGTCCTTGAGCGTGCGCGCATGCACGGCCGGATTGACCACGAGCACGTTCGGCGAGGAAGCGAGCATCGTCACGGGCACGAGGTCGCGCACCTCGAAGCCCAGTTTCGGGAACAGGATCGGATTGACGGTCAGGTTGCCGGCGGGCGCAAGGCCCAGCGTGTAGCCGTCCGGCGCGGCGCGCGCGACCATCTCCATGCCGATGTTGCCGGCCGCGCCGGGCTTGTTATCGACGACGATCGACTTGCCCCACTGCTCCGACAGCTTCTGCCCCACGAGGCGCGGCAGGGCATCCGCCACGCCACCCGCCGCGAACGGCACGACGATGCGGACCGGTTTCGACGGATAGGCGGCGTTGTCCCCCTGCGCGCTGGCGCCGGACATTCCGGCCAGCATGGTCCCAGGCAGCATCAGCCATGCCGCCAACTTGTATGCAAATCGATTCACGCTAAAGCTCCCCGTGTAAGCGTTGTGGCCCGAATGTTAAGCAGCTTGTCTAACACTGTATAGACAGGTTTTCGCAAATCGAAAAGCGTTTTTCGCATAAGGCCGAAATGGCACCGGAATGGCGCGTCAGCGGCGCCCGCGTGACGTGCCGTGGTGCGGACTACACCGAGATGGGGAGGGGGTCGGGCTCGCGGAGCGGCAGCATGGTGTCGGTATCGGATGACGTTACCGGCACTTCGTCCATCACACGGGAGGCGATCACGAACTGGTCGCGGCCACGCTCCTTGGCGCTATAGAGCGCGCGGTCCGCTTCCGCGAAGAGTCCGCGCCAGATCACGTCGCGCGCGCCGGTCGCGGCACGGAGCTGGGCCACGCCGATACTGACGCTTGCGTAGCGCTCGCGGCCCGGCAGCGGGATCGCGCGCACCTTGCGCAGAATGCGGTTGGCCAGCGCCGTGGCCTGCAGTTCGTCCGTGTGCGGGCACAGGATGCAGAACTCCTCGCCGCCGTAGCGCGCGGCGATATCGGAGGCGCGGCGCGAATGGTCGAGCGCGGCGGCGATTTCGCGCAGGATGCCGTCACCCGCATCGTGGCCGAACGTATCGTTGACCTGCTTGAAGTGATCGACGTCGATCACGAGGCAGGACAACGCCTCGCCATCCCGCTGCCAGCGTGCAATCAGGCTGGCAGCCGACTGGTCGAGGGCGCCGCGGTTGAGCAGGCCCGTCAGCGCATCGACGCGGGCGCCGTTCTCGTTGAGGGCGATGATCTGCTCGGTGGCCATCATGCAGAAGCCGAACAGGCCGAGCAGGACGGCCATCATGGCGGCGATCATCGACAGCAGCGGCCAGGCCATGCCCGATGGCTGCATGAAGAACGGCGTCACGGCGGCGCCACCGCCCGAAATGGGGGAGGCGAACGAGGTCAGCGCCACGACCTGACCGGCCAGCAGCACCAGGTGCGAGACCATGACGACGGGGCCGCCAATGCCCGTGCGGCCGCGATCGCTGCGGAGCATGATCACGATGGTGCTGAACGACACCATGGCGAGGACACCATAGGCCAGCGCGTGGACGAGCAGCCGGGCGTCGGACAGGCCGGTGGCGATGACCAGCAGCGTCACCACGACGAGGCCGAACAGGCGCAGGGGGACGGTATGCGGCGGCAAGCCGTAGAACGTGCGCACGCCGCGGTAGATCGTCAGGCGGCCGAGGATGTAGCAGCCGGCGCCCAGGGCGCTCAGCTGGAGGGCGCCGGGGGGCGGGATCCCGTGTTGCGGATAACCGGGGTGCAGCAGGTCGTAGCCCGCCGTGCATGCCACCACGAGCAGCCCGGCGGCGGACGCGACCACATGGCCGAGCGCCCATTGGCGTCCCGCTTCGCTGGCGCGCAGGGCGACGACCAGCCCTGCCGACATCAGCAGCGTGCTGGAGAACACCACCATCATGACGACGACGATCGTCTGCTGGGCCAGTTGCACGGGTTTCCTCGATCAGACGGCGCGCGAAAACGCGAATCATAACGGCGCAGTCTTAGGGCAGGCACCCCCGACAAGGGGTGCATTCGCATGCAAGCAACGGATGGATTGGCCATCGCCCCCGATCGGACGCGGGGAGACCCTCTCGACGGGAAGAGAAAACCGTCAGTCCTTGGACGAACCTTCGGTCAGCGGCGTCTCGGTCGCCGGCGCAAAGTCCGGAAAGGTGCCGCCCAGCGCCTTCGTCAGCTGCCGCGCGGCATCGAGGACCTGGTCGCGGAAGGTCACGGAGAAGCGTGGCGTGGGGCACGTCAGCGTCAAGGCCCCGCGCAGGTCGCCCGCCGGGCCGAAGACCGGTGACGATACCCCGGCGATATCGGGACTGCGGTCGCCGACCAGCGCGATCACGCCTTCGTCGCGAATCCGCTGGTAGATCTCTCCGCGCGCGCCCGCAAACGCGCGCAACACGCGCCCGCCCGCGCCACGGTTACGCGGCAGCACATCGCCCGCACGGATATGGTCGCGCACGGGCTGCGGGGAATCCACGCGGTACAGGCAGAGCCGATGCTCCCCCTGCTCGATATGGAACGCCGCGGACTCCCGCGTCACCTGCACGAGCTGCCGCAGCGCCGGCACGACCACGGCCTCGAGCGAGAACGACGCCGCATACACGGCATTGAGCCGCGCCACTTCGGGCCCGAGCCCATAGCGGCCGTCGGGCAGCCGCTGCACCAGCCGCGCGTGTTCCAGCGACGCCAGCAGCCGCAACAGCGTGCTCTTGTACAGCCCGCTGCGCACCGCCAGCTCGGCCAGGCCAAGCGCACTGTCGCCCTCGCGAAACACCGACAGGACGAACAGCGCCCGGTCCACGGCGACAGCGCCCCCTTCCGCGGCATGCTTGTCGGCTTCGGAGAGTTGGGCGGCTTTACGTGGCATTGGCGTTGGATGTCAGTACCGGCTTCACCGGAGGCGCACGCCGGAAGCGGCTTGCGCGGCATGTTGGAACGTTTGACCACCGTATAGAACGGTGTGTGCCTTGTCAATCGCAAGCGGCCGCTGGCACGACATGTGCATCATGCGTCGCAAGGGCAGCCATCGACCATTCCCGGTATGATTACTGCTTTACGGGTTTTCCCTAGTTCAACTGTCAGCAGGCCCTGCCGCAGCGCCCTCCCGCCGTAGCGCCCCTCTTTCCCCGATGACCGCCCCCTCTCCTTCACTGGACGCCGCGCACGACTATCCCGGCGATGACCGTGTGTTGCGCCGCATCCTCAGCGTCGTAGCATTCAATTTCGTAGCGTACCTCGCGGTCGGCCTGCCGCTGGCCGTGATTCCCGGCTTCGTGCACGACCACCTCGGCTACAGCGCCGTCGTCGCCGGCCTGTCGATCAGCATCCAGTATCTGGCCACGCTGCTGTCGCGCCCCTGGGCCGGCACGCTCTGCGACGTGCAGGGGCCGAAGCGCTCGGTGCTGACGGGCCTGGCCCTGTGCGTCGCCAGCGGCGCGCTGACGCTGGCGGCGGCACTGTGCGGCGGCACCGCATGGCTGGGCCTCACGGTGCTGTTTGCCGCGCGCCTCGTGCTCGGCGCCGGCGAGAGCCTCGTCACCACGGGCACGATCGCCTGGGGCATCGGCAGCGCGGGCTCGCGCCACACGGGCAAGGTCATTTCCTGGAATGGCATGACGACCTACGGCGCCCTTGCCGCGGGCGCCCCGCTCGGCGTGGTCCTCGCGGACTTCGGCGGCCTCGCGTCGATCGGTGCCGTGACCGTGCTGATTACCGCGATCGCGCTGCTGCTTGCGCGCCGCAAGTCGCCGTCCGCGATCGTCAAGGGCGAACGCCTGCCGTTCCGCCGCGTGTTCCGCGCGATGACGCCGTTCGGGTTCTGCCTCGCGCTGGGCTCGGTCGGCTTCGGATCGATCACCGCCTTCATCACGCTGTATTACGGCAGCCGCGGCTGGGATCACGCGGCCTTCGCGCTGACGTCGCTCGGCACCTGCTTTATCCTCTCGCGCCTGCTGCTCGCCGACAGTATCAACCGCTTCGGCGGCTATACCGTGGCCATCGCGTCGTTCGCGGTGGAAGCGGCCGGCCTGGCCATGCTGTGGCTCGCCCAGTCGCCCTGGCAGGCGCTCGCGGGCGCCGCGGTCACGGGCTTCGGCTTCTCGCTCGTGTTCCCGTCGCTCGGCATGGAAGCGGTCAAGCGCGTGCCGCAGACCAACCGCGGCTCCGCGCTCGGCGCCTATTCGCTGTTTCTCGATTTCGCGCTGGGCCTGACGGGCCCGCTGGCCGGCCTCGTGGTGAAGCATGCCGGCTATGCGCCGGTGTACCTGTGCGCGTCGCTATGCGCGATCGCCGCGCTCGTGATGAGCCGCGTGATCGCGGTGCGCTACGGTCAGGACGAGCGCTCGCAGCAGTACGCCTCGGTGCGGTAAGGGAACGACACGATGTCCTGGCCCGCGAGGGCCGGGTGGTGCGCGATCACGTCGTGCAGCTGCGCGCGCACGGCATCCTGTTGCGCGGGCTGCAGCGACGCGATAAAGCTCACCGACATCACGCGGTCCACGATCACCTGCTCCGGCGCGCCCGTATGCGAATACGGCAGGCTCGTCAGCGCGAGCGGGCCGAAGCCATCCGCCGGGAACACCTTGCGCCAGTCGCCGCGATGAAAGCGCGGCGCATCGCCCTCGAACGGCTTCATGATGTCCGTGAGCCGGGCCACCCAATCCACCGATTCGTCGCGCACGTTCCAGACGAGGCCGAGCCGGCCGCCGGGACGCAGCACGCGGCGGATCTCGCGCATCGCGGCCGTGTTGGCAAACCAGTGGAACGCCTGCGCGCAGACCACCGCATCGACGCTCGCATCGGGCAGCGGCATGGACTCCGCGGTGCCCGCCACGGCCTGCACGCCGGGCAATGCGCCGGAGAGCTGGTCGCGCATCTGCGCCACGGGCTCCACGGCAATGATGATCGCACCGGTCGGCTGGAGCAGCCGTGTGAACTTGCCGGTGCCGGCACCGAGGTCGACCACGGTGCGGCCGGCGGCGAGGCCTACGGTGTCACGCAGCCATTCGGCGATTTCCTTGGGATAGTCGGGGCGCCCGCGGGCATAGGTGTCGGCTTGACTCGAAAAACCCTGCGCGGCGGCGTGGTGGATGGCGGTCATGGGAATTGTCGTGAATCGTTATTGGGCAAACCGCCACGTACCATACTCCGCTCCCGTTGCAGGGACAAGACGCGGGGCGCGTCTCAGCCGTTCTGCATGCCCCAGCGCCGCACGGTCAGGCGCTCCAGCGAGGCAAACACGATGCCTTCGACCGCGAGCCCGATCAGGATGACGGTGGCGAGGCCCGCGAATACGCGGTCGGTATAGAGTTCGTTGCGGTTCTGGAAGATGTACCAGCCCAGGCCGCCCTTGCCCGACGACGCGCCGAACACGAGCTCCGCCGCGATCAGCGTGCGCCATGCGAACGCCCAGCCGATCTTGAGCCCGGACAGGATGGCCGGCAGTGCGGCCGGCACGAGGATCAGCACCACGTAACGCAGCCCGCGCAGACCGTAGTTGCGGCCCGCCATGCGCAGCGTCTCGGGCACGCCGCGGAAGCCCGCATAAGTATTGAGCGCGAGCGGCCACAGCACCGAATGGATCAGCACGAAGATCAGGCTGCCCTTGCCGAGGCCGAACCACAGCAGCGCGAGCGGCAGCAGCGCAATGGCCGGCAGCGGGTTGAACATCGCCGTGAGCGTGTCCAGCAGATCGCGGCCGATACGCGTCGAGACCGCGAGCGTGGTCAGCACGAACGCGAGCACGATGCCGGCAAGGTAACCCTGCAGCAGGACAGACAGCGATACCGCGGCCTTGCCCGGCAGCTCGCCGTTGGCGATGCCATCGACGAACGCGCGCGCGGTGGCACCGAACGTCGGCAGCAGCAGGTCGTTGTCCTGCACGCGCGCGATGACCTCCCACACGATCGCCAGCACGATCAGGATCAGCAGCTTGCGCAGCCAGCCTTGCCGCAGCACGCGGCTATGCCACGGCAACGGCCGTTCCACGGGTGCGGCCGTGAAGGGTTCGAGCCGGCGCTCGTATTCGGGACGGATGGTCAGCGTGTCGGACATGGTCAGTACGTGTGTTGAGCGCGCTGGGGATGCGAGCCCCCGGCATGCGTGGCGTGTTCGGGTTCCTCGAACAGCATCCGGTGGATGCGCTGCGCCGCGGACTGGAAATCGGCGCTGCCCTGGCTCGCCAGCGAAAACTGGTGGCTGTTGAGTTCCGCGCGCACACGGCCCGGATGCGGAGACAGCAGCAGGATGCGGCTACCCACGACGAGCGCTTCTTCGATCGAGTGCGTGACGAACAGCAGCGTGAATGCCGCGTCTTCCCAGAGCGCGAGCAGTTCCTCCTGCATGCGGCGGCGCGTCAGCGCGTCGAGCGCGGCGAACGGCTCGTCCATCAGCAACACCTTGGGTCGCATGGCCAGCGCGCGGGCGATTGCCACGCGCTGTTTCATGCCGCCCGACAGCGTATGCGGATAGGCATCGGCAAACCCCGCCAGGCCGACCTTGTCGAGGAAGTGCATCGCGCACTCGTCGGCCTCCGCGCGCGACAGGCCCCGTGCGCGCTGCAGCGGGAACATGACGTTCTGCCGCACGGTCTTCCACGGCGGCAACTGGTCGAACTCCTGGAACACGACGATGCGATCGGGGCCGGGCGCGCGCACGCGCTGGCCATCGAGGCGGATCTCGCCCTCGGCCGGCGGCACGAAGCCGGCCACGGCCTTGAGCAGCGTCGACTTGCCGCAGCCCGACGGCCCCAGCAGCACGAAGCGATCGGCGGCGTGCACGTCGAAACTCACACGGTGCGTGGCGCGTACCACGCGATCGGGCGTACGGTATTCGAGCGAGACGTTATCGACCTGCAGCAGGGGCAGCCCGCCCCCGACGACACGCAGGTCGGCGCGCTGATGTTCGTGCGTTGCCATGTTCAGCTCCCCTGTGCGGTGGCCGGGTCCGGGAAGAAATAGTCCTGCCACGACTTCGGCGCATTCTTGATGGCGCCCACGCGGTGCATGAACTCGGCCAGCGGGAACGTGTTCTGCGGCGTGACCTTGAACTGGACCTGCGGGTTCTTGAGAATCTTGACCAGCAGCGCGCGATCGATCTTCGCCTTGTTCACGCGAATATAGAGATCGGCGGCCGCTTCCGGCTGCTTCGTGGCGAAGTCCGCGGCTTCCGCCAGCGCATCGACGAACGCACGGTAGGTCTTCGGATTGTCGTTGCGGAATTTCTCGGTGGCATAGAGCACGGTGGCCGAACTCGGGCCGCCGAGCACGTCATACGAGTTGAGCACGATGCGCGCGTTCGGATTGCCGGCCAGTTCCTGCTCCTGGAACGGCGGGTTGCCGAAGTGGCCCGTGATCTCGGTCCCGCCCGCGATGATCGCGGCCGCGGCGTCCGGATGGGGCACCGCGACGGTCCACTTGTCCAGGCGGTTGAATTCCTTGTCGCCCCATTGCCTGGCCGCCGCGTACTGCAGCACGCGCGACTGCACCGACACGCCCACGGCCGGCAGCGCGATACGGTCCTTCTCCGTGAAGTCGGCAATCGACTTCACCTTCGGGTTGTTGCTGACGAGGTAGTAGGGAAAGTTGCCGAGCGAGGCCACGCCCTTGACGTTCTGCCGGCCATGCGTGCGGTCCCACAGCGTGAGCAGCGGGCCCACGCCGGCGCCGGCGATATCGATCGAACCCGACAGCAGCGCGTCGTTGACCGCGGAGCCACCGGAGAGCTGCGTCCATTCGACCTTGACGTCCACGCCCTGCTGCTTGCCGTGCTTCTCGATCAACTGCTGGTCGCGCGCAACGTTCAGCAGCAGATAGACCACGCCGAACTGCTCGGCGATACGGATGCGGCCTTCAGCGTGCGCATTGGCGGTCAGCGCGAGACCCGCGACGAGCATCGACACGGCCGCGCGGCGCGGCCAGCGGGAGGTGAACAGGGACATTCAGATGGCTCCGGTAGGGAAAGGAATTCAGAAAGGCAGATCGCCCTCGATCGTGGTGCGGTACATCACGCGACGCTCGGTATCGGGCGTGCCCGCGGCCAGATGCATGAGCGAGCGGTTGTCCCAGAACACGAGGTCATGCTCGCGCCATTGATGGCGGTAGACGAAATCGGGCTTCACGCTGTGCGCGAACAGTTCGTCGAGCAGCGCGCGGCTCTCGTCCTCCGGCAGGCCGACGATCTTCGTCGTGAAATGCTCGCTCACGAACAGCGCCTTGCGGCCCGTCTCCGGATGCGTGCGCACCACGGGCTGCAGCGCGGGCTTGACCTGCGCGATCTGCTCGGGCGACAGGTCCGGGCGCCATGGGCTGCGGCGTTGCAGTTCCTTGTATTTGGCCAGGTAGGTGTGCTCGGCTTTCAGGCCCTCCACCTTGCGCTGCAGGTCGGCGGGCAGCGCGTCCCATGCGGCGTGCATGTTGGCGAACAGCGTATCGCCGCCCTCGCGCGGCAATTCCCGCGCGTGCAGCAGCGAGCCGAGGCTCGGCTTCTCCTTGTACGAAAGATCGGAGTGCCAGAAGTGACCCGCGTCGCCAAGACCGATCGGCTTGCCGTTCTCGCGCACGTTCGACACGATCAGGATCTCGGGATGCCCCGCGAGCTGGAACTGGTGCAGCACGTGGATCTCGAGCGCGCCAAAACGGCGGCTGAACGCGATCTGCTCCGCCGGCGTGATGCGCTGGTCGCGGAACACCACGACGTGATGATCGAGATGCGCGCGATGGATGCGCCGGAAGTCTTCTTCCGCGATCGGTTGCGACAGATCGAGTCCGATCACTTCGGCGCCAAGCGCGGCATCGAGCGGGCGGATTTCGAAATCCTGGAGAACGGGGGGCAACGGCAGAGGTCATGGTGTCTTTTGCTCGGGGGAAAGCAGAGGGACCCACTGTAGACACCGCAGTGCGCGCGGACAACGAATCAAATCGCCGGGGCATATGCGCCAATCGCATATGGATCGTCGAACTGGCATATGCATATATGCATATGCAAATGCGGTTTCGTTCGTTCCGCGCGCCGAGGCCAGGCAATAGCCTGTGCGCTTGCCTACCCCTGACTCCCCATCATGACCATCAACGCCCATCGGCGCGCGCTGCTCGCGGCCGGCCTTGCCCTGCCGACACTGTCGGTCGCCAACCGATCGTTCGCCGCGGGCGAACAAGAAACGCTGCGGATCGGCTACCAGAAATCCTCGACGCTGATGATCTGGCTGAAGTCGCGCGAGACGCTCGAGAAAGCGCTCGCGCCGCTGAACGTCCGCGTGCAATGGCACGAGTTCACATCGGGCCTGCCGCTGCTCGAGTCGCTCAACGTCGGCAACCTCGACCTCACCGCCGATGTGGCCGATGCCGTGCCGCCGTTCGCGCTAGCGGCCGGGGCCAGCCTCACGTATTACGCGATCGAGACGCCGTCGCCGACCGCGCAGGCCGTGGTCGTGAAGCAGGACTCCGAGATTCGATCCATCGCGCAACTCAAGGGGCAACGCGTGGCGTTCGCCAAGGGCGCGGGCGCGCATTATCTGCTGCTCGAGGCGCTGGCCGAGGCAAAGCTCTCGCTGCGCGATATCGAGCCCGCGTACCTCACACCGGCGGACGCACGCGCGGCATTCGAGCGCGGCGCCGTGGCCGCGTGGGTCATCTGGGATCCGTTCCTTGCCGCGGTGCAGCGACAGGCCAACGCGCGCGTGCTGCGCGACGGCACCGGACTCGCGAGCTACCGGCGCTTCTATCTGGCGGCCACGCCGTATGCGAAACGCCGGCCGGACGTGCTGGCGAAGGTCTACGAGGAACTGCGCAGTGCCGGTACCTGGATCAAGCAGAATCCCGGACCGGCCGCGGCATGGAACGCGCCGCTGCTCGGCCTGGACGCCGCGACGGTCGAGGCCGCGAACGCGCGCCGGACTTATCAGGTACAGACCGTGGATGCCGCGTCGCTCACCGAGCAACAGCGCATTGCCGATGCCTTCGCCGCGCAGTCGATCCTGCCGCGCAAGGTCGCCGTGGCGCAGTCGCCGGTGTGGAAGCCGGCCTGACAGTAACTTTTTCCTTGCCAGTTCCTATACTGGATGGCGCCTCGCCCCTGCGAGCGCCATCCCGAACGGACAAGGAGACCCACCATGGCAATTCGATTAGGCGAGACGGCACCGGACTTCACCGCGGATACGACCGAAGGCAAGATCCAGTTCCACGAGTGGATCGGTGACGGCTGGGCGATCCTGTTCTCGCATCCGAAGGATTTCACACCGGTCTGCACGACCGAGCTCGGCTACATGGCCCGGCTCAAGCCAGAGTTCGACAAGCGCAACACGAAGATCATCGGTCTCTCGATCGATCCCGTCGATGATCACAATCGCTGGGTCAAGGACATCGAGGAGACGCAGGGCAGCAAGGTCAACTATCCGATGATCGGCGATGCGGACCTGCATATCGCCAAGCTCTACGACATGATCCATCCGGAGGCCGGTGGCGGTCCGCGTACGGCGGTGGACAACGCGACCATCCGCTCGGTGTTCATGATCGGCCCCGACAAGAAGGTCAAGGCGATGCTCGTCTATCCGATGAGCGCGGGGCGTAACTTCGATGAGGTATTGCGGCTGCTCGACTCGCTGCAGCTGAACGCGAAGCACACGGTCGCGACACCCGTCAACTGGAAGCCGGGCGACGACGTGATCATCCCGACTTCCGTCTCCGACGACGACGCGAAGAAGAAGTATCCACAGGGCTTCAAGACGCTCAAGCCGTACCTGCGCACCGTGGCCCAGCCGCGCTGAACGGCGCCGCAATCGTCTCGGCACCGCGCGATTCTATCCACAGACTTGGTGGATATCCTGCCTATTGACTTCCCTGCAAGCCGCGCCAGCTCTGGAAAGAGCTGGCGTGCCTAATTTCTGGGCAATTGACTCAGGGATGCCGTGCAAGCACACCACGGATGGTGTCGGCAAGATCTTTCGCGAGGAACTTCGACACGTACGCATCGGCACCGACCTTGCGCACGTGCTCCTCGCTGGCCTCGCCCGACAGCGACGAGTGAATGACCACCGGCAGCGACTTGAGCCGCGCGTCCGCCTTGATCTTGCGCGTCAGCGTGAAGCCATCCATCTCGGGCATCTCGAGGTCCGTGAGCACGAGCGCGATCTCGTCGCGCACGGTCTTGCCACGGCCCGCGGCACCTTCGGCGATGCTGCCGAGCAGGTCCCACGCTTCCTGGCCCGTCTTCGTCATCACCACTTCCACGCCCATGGCCTTGAGGCCGTTCTCGATGAGACCGCGCGCGAGCGCCGAGTCATCCGCGGCCAGCACCTTGGTGCCGGGGCGCAGTGTCAGTTGCGGACCCACCGTCGCCGGGTCCACATCGGGCTGGCGGGTCGGCAGCACGTCGCGCAGGATCTGCTCGACGTCGAGGACCTGCACGAGGCGCGGATTGTCGCCGCCCACGTCGAGCTTGGCAATGCTCGTGACGAGGCCGCCCTTCACGCTGGTCTCGGCCGAGACCACCTGGCTCCAGTCGAGCCGCACGATCTCTTCCACCGCTTCCACGGCGAACCCCTGCGTGGAGCGTGCGTACTCGGTCACGAGCATGATATTGAGACCGGTGACCGGCTTGCACGACAACAGCCGCGGCAGGTCGATGACCGGAATGACCTGCCCGCGAATGTCGGCCATGCCGAGAATCGCGGGTTCCGCGCCGACCACGGTGGTCACGCTCGGCATGACCAGGATCTCGCGGACCTTGAAGACATTGATGCCGAACAGTTCCGATTGCCCGCTGGTCTCCGCGTCGCCGAGTCGGAACAGCAACAACTCGAACTGGTTGTTGTTGGTTAGGTTGGTGCGCTCGTCGATTTCCCTCATCGCGCTGGTCATGCTGTGCTCCGCTCGCCTGGCTGTTGGTTGATATATGTACAAGGACTGCGATGCGTCTAACGGCGCGCGCGGCCGAATATTTAGCCAAGGTAAGTGGCCGCCACCCGGCGGCCGCACCGAGGGAAATCCCTGATGCCGCGCGAGACAGGCGGATACGTGGGTATTTCCGCCGCCCGATACCGCGCATGCCGGGATGATGATGCCGGCCCTCCCCGCCTTGACTAGCCTTGAGCCTCGCCGGATCCCGCCCGTCAGAGGCAGGGGCCGGCAAGCCGGCGCCAGCGCCGGCCACCGCCGAGGACAGAGACGCCCACACCTTTGCCCGATGCGCCGGGCGCATCGTCCTTGCACCGAGAAACGAACGAGACAGCACCGACGCCGGCTGTACGCGGCCACGCGCGGACCCTGCAAGGAGGCAGACATCACCATGATTGACCAGCCCTACGACCGACCGCTCATGTCGCCGGCGGCGGCGGACATCGACGGCGCGCATGCGCCCCCTCCCCAACGTATCGACCGGTATTTCCAGATTTCCGCGCGCGGCAGCACCGCGCGGCGCGAGGTCGTGGCCGGCATCACCACGTTCATGGCCATGGTCTACGCGGTCTTCGTGGTGCCGGGCATGCTCGGCAAGGCCGGGTTCGATACCAGCGCCGTGTTCGTGGCGGTATGCCTGACCACCGCCTTTGGATCGTTGCTGATGGGTCTTTGGGCGCGGCTGCCGATCGCCATCGGCTGCGCCATCTCGCTGACCGCGTTCATGGCCTTCGGCCTCGTGCTCGGCCAGCATCTGTCGCCTTCGGTCGCGCTGGGCGCGGTGTTCCTGATGGGTGTCGTGTTCACCGCCATCTCCGTCACGGGCGTACGCGCATGGATCCTGCGGAACCTCCCTGCCGGCGTGGCGCACGGGGCGGGCATCGGCATCGGCCTGTTCCTGTTGCTGATCGCCTCGAACGAGGTCGGGCTCGTGGTGAAGAATCCCGGCGCGGGACTGCCCGTCGCGCTTGGCCATATCACCGCGTTTCCGGTGCTGATGTCGGTGCTCGGCCTCGCGGCGATCTTCGGCCTCGAACGCCGGCGCGTGCCGGGCGGCATCCTGCTCGTGATCGTTGCGATCTCGGTGCTGGGGCTGATCTTCGATCCGGCCGTGAAATTCACGGGCGTATTCGCGCTGCCGTCGCTGTCGTCACCGGGCCACGCTTCGCTGATCGGGGCGATGGACGTGCGCGGCGCGCTGTCGGCGGCGGTACTGCCCAGCGTGCTCGCGCTCGTGATGACCGCGGTGTTCGATGCCACGGGCACGATCCGCGCCGTGGCGGGCCAGGCGGGCCAGCTCGACGCGAACGGCCGCATCCACAACGGCGGCCGGGCACTGACCGCGGACTCCGTGAGCTCGATCTTCTCGGCCATGTTCGGCGGCGCACCCGCGGCTGCCTATATCGAATCGACGGTCGGCGTGGCCGCCGGCGCGCGCACGGGCCTGGCCGCCGTCACGGTCGGCGCGCTGTTCCTCGCGGTGATGTTCTTCTCGCCGCTGGCGGCGCTGGTGCCGTCCTATGCCACGGCGCCCGCCCTGATGTACGTGGGCCTGCTGATGCTGTCCAGCGTCAGCCGCCTGCATATGGACGACCTCGTCGACGCGATGTCGGGACTGGTCTGCGCCGTATTCATCGTTCTGACTTGCAATATCGTCACCGGCATCATGCTCGGCTTTTGCACGCTCGTAATCGGCCGCATCGTCTCCGGGGAATGGAAAAAGCTCAATGTCGGCACCGTCGCCATCGCGATTGCACTCGCGGCGTTCTATGCCGGAGGATGGGCGATTTGATGGCGGGTTGAAGGGAGAGGGGAGAGAAAAGAGGAAAAGAGCCGGCGCAATGCCGGCTCTTTTTTTATGGCCGCGCCCCCGCGTATATGGAGATCTCTGTCAGCAACGTGACAAAAATATCATCGCTGACAATCATGCGACTTACGGCATCGTCCTCACCAACAGATTCGCGGAAATACGAGCCTGCATGGAAACCCTGCGCCAATGTTGGGCATCGGCTTTGTCACCTTCTCGAGACGTAATCGATAAAATCCATCGACGAACTACGGAAATTGCGATTGCCCAACCAATGCATCGACAATGAGGTCAACGAAGACGCACCACAATGCGTTTAAATCGTGCAATCCCAGTATTATTTTGTAAGATTAATTCTGCTGGCATGCGATGATTTCTTGTACCATGCAGTCCAACACTGAACGGGGATCCAAAATGCCGACCTACAAGCAACTGCTGGCCGAAAAAGAAGCACTGGAAGCCAAGCTCAGCGAAGTTCGCGCGAATGAAGTCGCGGGCGTGATCGACCAGATTCGTCAATTGATGGCGGATTACGACCTGACGGTCGAGGATATTGCGCCCAAGCGTCGTCGTGGACGCCCGGCGGGCAGCGGCACGGGGGCCGCGCGAAAGACCTCTTCCCTGCCGCCGAAATATCAGGATCCGAAAACCGGCAAGACCTGGTCCGGCCGTGGCCGCGCACCGGCATGGCTTGGCAAGCGTCCCGAGCGTTTTCTGATCGAGCAGACAGCCTGAGGCAAGCGCCTTTCTGCAATCGGAACCTTCGTATCAAACGAGTGTGCGTAAGACGTGTGCCGAGGCCTGTGCATGACGGTTACGCATACTCGCTTCCCGGCGCGCTGAAATTCCCCCTGAAATGTCAGTCCGCGGGACGCTCGCAAATATAGTCGCGGCGTAGCGCCCGAAATCCCTGCTGGCTCGTTTCCTGAAATAGCGCGGCCCCGCCCTCCGGCCTGGCTTCGACACGCAGCACGCGTGCCGAGCACACACTTGCGGCATCGTCCCGCGCGAATCGGATTTCATATTGCCCGCCCGGCTGCGGCACGAACGATACGCCGGCGGCGCAGCGCATCTCCGGTGCCGGCGCCGCCGCCGCCGACGATACCGCGATATAGACACGATGCCCGGCCTCGACCTTGCGCTCGCGCGTGCGCGACGGGGGTTCCGGCGAGGCACCGGCCATCCCGAGGCTCGGCTCCCGGCCCATGGCGGCCAGTTGCTTGCCCGTGCCGGCGAGGACGCGCGGGCGGGTGGGCGTCGGGCAGCCGGCCGGATCCGCGACCGTGAACACGGTGTTGTCGTCGGTCGTGGTCAGCAGCCGCACGGTGGCGCTGGGCGCACCGGTGGGGACGCGGTACTGCGGCAGGCACCCACCGAGCAGGAGCGATACCGGCAGGGCTACAAGGAGCGACGCCGGCAGCGACACAGGCAGGGCTGCCGGCAGCCTGCGGGCGAGCCCGCCCGAAGCGCGTGGGAAGGTGCGGCGTCGCGTAGGTAGCATGGCGTAAGTCACATCGGCCCGACCGACCGGCCAGTGACTGAGGGTCCGGGATGCCCGAGCATACCCGCCAGTCCCGCCTGCCGACAGTCCGAAACGTACACTTTCCCACATCGAAACGGGCCGGAACTTTCACGGCCACGGCCCGCCACAGATATCCACAGGTTCTGTGGATATCCTGAGCTTTCCTGCCGCCGGACGCCCATATGTGCGCTACCGCACTGGGATGCCTAAAATTTAAGCAGTTTGCGATGTCCGAGCCGCGCCGACAGCTTGTCGGCGAGGTCGCGGACTCGCGGGCCGACCCGCGCGGCCGTCGCCGCGTCGATCTCGTTGGTCAGGTAACTGACCGCGATCGCGCCCACCGCGTGGTGGCCGCTCGCGTCGAAGACCGGCGCGCCGAAGCAGGTCATGCCTTCCCGCATCTGGCCGTTGTCCGTTGAGTAACCGAGCGCGCGCACGGTATCGAGCTCGATGGCCAGTGCATCGGGGCTCGCCACGCTCGCGCGCGTCAGCGGGTCCGGCCAGCGGTCCACGAGCAGCGAGCGCACCACTTCCGGCGACAGCGTGCTCAGGATGGCCTTGCCGGTCGCCGTATAGGGCGCGGGCAGCCGCATGCCGATGCGGAACGTCACGCCGAGCGGACGATTGCCATTGCGGCAGGCCAGATAGACGACCTCGGTGTCGTCGAGCATCGAGAGCGTGACCGTGGCCTCTCCGAAGGCCTCGGTGGCCTCCCACAGCGTGCGGAACTCCTCGGTGATCTGCGTTTGCGACAGGAACGCGTTGGCCCAGCCCATGACGTGGGGGCCGAGCGCCATCGTGCCATCGGGGAGCCGCTTGACGAGGCGCAGATGCACGAGCGTTTCGCAGAGGCCGTGGAGGGAGCTCTTCGGGGCGCCCGTGGCGCGGGCGAGGTCGGCAAGGGAAACCGGGGCCGGCGCGGCGGAGAGGGCGTCGAGCACCTGGACGGCGCGGACGACCGCGGGTGCCGTCGTTTTCAGCGGCGGCTGGCCGGGCGCGGCGGGAGGGGTGTCGTACGCAGTCTTGGGCATGCTGGGCTCGGGGACGTAGCTCGGGAACGTCGCTCAGGGACGTAGCTCATGGACGTAGGTCATGGACGTAGCTCAGGAGCTCAGGGACGTCTTTCCTTCGATCTTTGATTTCTCGGCGAATAGTTATAGACTGCGGTGGCAGCGTTCTACCAGCCGAATATCGTTCCATCTATTGAACGATACTTTGAAAAAATAAGCAAGGAAGGATTAACGTGACCGGAATTAACATCAAGGACCCCTCGCTTCTCAAGCAACTCGCCTATATCGACGGCCAATGGGTCGGTGCCGACAACGGCGAGACGCTGCCCGTCAACGACCCTGCCACGGGCGAGGTCATCGCGCAGGTGCCGAACCTGGGCGCCGCGGAAACCGAGCGGGCGATCGCGTCCGCGGAGATCGCGCAGAAGAGTTGGGCCGCCAAGACCGGCAAGGAGCGCGCGGTCATTCTGCGCCGCTGGTTCGACCTGATGATCGCAAACACCGACGACCTCGCGTACCTGATGACGCGCGAGCAAGGCAAGCCGCTGGCCGAGGCACGCGGCGAGATCGCATACGCGGCAAGCTTTATCGAGTGGTTCGCCGAAGAAGCCAAGCGCGTCGACGGCGAAGTGCTGGCCTCCCCCGCCGCCGACAAGCGTCTGGTCACGCTGCGTCAGCCCGTGGGCGTCTGCGCGGCCATCACGCCGTGGAACTTCCCCGCCGCGATGATCACGCGCAAGGTCGCCCCGGCGCTGGCCGCCGGCTGCGCGATCGTGATCAAGCCTTCCGAACTGACGCCGCTGTCGGCCTTCGCGCTGGCCGAGCTCGGCGCGCGCGCGGGCATCCCCGCCGGCGTGGTGCAGGTGCTCACCGGCCATTCGAAGCCGATCGGCGGCGCGCTGACATCGAGCCCGATCGTCCGCAAGCTGTCGTTCACGGGCTCCACCGAAGTGGGCCGCCTGCTGATGGCGCAGTGCGCGCCGACGATCAAGCGCCTGTCGCTGGAACTTGGCGGCAATGCGCCGTTCATCGTGTTCGACGACGCCGATGTCGATGCCGCGGTGGAAGGCGCCATCGCCGCGAAGTACCGCAACGGCGGCCAGACCTGCGTCTGCGCCAACCGTTTCTATATCCAGGACGGCATCTACGACAAGTTCGCCGAGAAGTTTGCCGCGCGCGCCGCGCAGCTGCAGGTCGGCAACGGCCTCGAGAACGGCGTGCTGATCGGACCGCTGATCGAGCCGAAGGCCGTGGACAAGGTCAAGTCGCTCGTCGATGACGCAAAGGCCAAGGGCGCGCGCGTGATCACCGGGGGCGGCAGCCACGCGCTGGGCGGCACGTTCTACGCGCCGACCGTCATTGCCGACGCCACCGCCGAGATGCGCATGGCACGCGAGGAAATCTTCGGACCCGTGGCCCCGCTGTTCCGCTTCAAGGACGATGCGGAAGCCGTGGCAGCCGCCAACGCGACCGAATTCGGCCTGGCTGCTTACCTGTACACGCGCGATATCGCGCGCGCCTGGAAGACGTCCGAAGCGCTCGAGTACGGCATGGTCGGCCTCAACACGGGCCTGATCTCGAACGAAGTGGCGCCGTTCGGCGGCATCAAGCAGTCGGGCGTGGGCCGCGAGGGTTCGCGCCACGGCATCGAGGAATACCTCGAGATCAAGTACCTCTGCCTGCAGATGTAATCGGCAACCCTGTCGGGCCGGCCGGTGCATACTGTTCCGGCCGCCCGACAGGGCATTGTCGAGACAAGACAGATTTTGGAGACAGCATGAACCCATTCCGCTTCCAGACGGTGCCGAGCATCGTCGTCGAATACGGCGCCGCGCGCCGCCTTGGCGCGCTGCTGCGTGAGTCGTGGCCCGCGGCGCGCCGCCTCGTCGTCGTGACCGACGGCTTCCTCTCGAAGAGTGGCCTGCTCGTGCCCGCGCTCGAGGACCTCGCGCGCCACGGCTGGGAAGTGACGGTCATCGACGACGTGGTCGCCGATCCGCCCGAGCACGTGGTCCTGGAAGCGACCGAACGCGCGCGTGCCGCGCGGGCGGAAGCGATCGTCGGCCTCGGCGGCGGCTCGTCGATGGACGTGGCGAAACTGATTGCGGTGCTGCTGCCCGCCACGCAGTCCCTCAAGGACATGTATGGCGTGCGCAAGGTCACCGGCACGCGCCTGCCGCTCGCGCAGATTCCCACCACCGCGGGCACGGGCTCCGAGGTCACAGCCGTGTCGATCGTCACGACGGGCGAAACGACGAAGATGGGCGTCGTGGCACCGCAGCTCTATGCGGACCTCGCCATCCTCGATGCGGAACTCACGCTCGGCCTGCCACGCGCCGCGACGGCGGCCACCGGCATCGACGCGATGGTGCATGCCATCGAGGCCTATACGAGCGCGCATCTGAAGAATCCGATCTCGGACATGCTGGCCGTGCGCGCGCTGGACCTGCTCTCGCGCAACGTAATGCTTGCCTGCGACAACGGCAACGACCGTGCCGCGCGCGAAGCGATGCTCGTCGGCGCGATGTTCGCGGGACAAGCCTTCGCCAACGCACCGGTCGCGGCCGTGCATGCGCTGGCCTATCCCATCGGCGGCATCTTCCACGTGCCGCACGGCCTGTCCAACGCGCTCGTGCTGCCGCATGTGATGAAGTTCAACGCGCGCGACGCCAGCCGGCTTTACTCGGAACTGGCCGACGTGATCGTGCCCGGTACCACGGGCAGCTGCGAGACGAAGACCGCGGCGTTGATCCGACACATCGAGGGCATGATCGAAGCGACCGGTATTCCGCGCACGCTGCGCGAGGTCGGCGTGAGGGAAGGCGACGTGTCGCGTCTGGCAAGCGATGCGATGCTGCAGACCCGACTGCTCGTGAACAACCCGCGCGAGGTGACCGAGCGCGACGCGTTCGAGATCTACAGCGCCGCCTTCTGAGGGCTTTTCGCGACGCGTCGTCCGATTCCTACAGCGTTATCAGCCCCTTCCCGCCTCTTTGCCCGAAGGGGCTGTCCTAATCTTGAGACATGACAAGAAAAGGAGAGCTTCCATGGGAATCGGCACCATTCTTCTGATCATCCTGATCCTCTTGCTGATCGGCGCGCTTCCCGCGTGGCCGTATAGCAGCGGTTGGGGCTACTGGCCGAGCAGCGGCCTTGGTCTCATCGTGGTGATCGTGGTTCTGCTCGTGGTATTAGGCAGAATCTAGAGGGCAGGATCCACGACCGCAAAGGAGACCGCAAATGCCAGCAAAATCGAA
Source organism: Cupriavidus pauculus (assembly GCF_008693385.1). Lineage (NCBI taxonomy): Bacteria > Pseudomonadati > Pseudomonadota > Betaproteobacteria > Burkholderiales > Burkholderiaceae > Cupriavidus > Cupriavidus pauculus. Next base: position 2,403,547 of record NZ_CP044067.1, on the reverse strand, counting down.
GGCACAGCAGATGGCCGCGGGCGCCGCGCTCTCGGCCAAGCGGGGCGATACGAAGGCCGGTGCGCTCAAGGGCGCGTCGCGCTCGATGTATGGCTCGATGAGCGAGAAGGAGCTCAAGGAGATGGCGCATACGAAGCAGAAAGGCAAGCCCGGCCATAAGTCGAAGGGCTGAGGCGCACGCCGCCACCTCATCATGCGCCGCCACGCCCCGCTCACGCGGGGCTTTTTACGTTCTCATCCTTCACGTGTACCGCAACGCCCGATAAAACCGGGCAGCCTGCGCGCCTTGCGGCTACGCGCGAGTTCGATCGCCAGCGACAATGCGCGCGCAAAGCCCGCGATGCTGTGCATATCCTCTTGCACGTACTTGCGCAAAAATGCCGCCCACGTAAAGTCGCCGTACGCGTTGCCGGGCTTGCGGTATGCGCCCGCGTCGCGCGCAAACGCGGCAAGGCTGCGGTAGGCGTCGTCGCGCATGCCGAGCACATTGGGCGGCAGCGCCTCCACGCCGAGCCGGTCGCCGTGTTCGTCGTACGGATGCAAATGGCCGAGCGCGTCCATTTTCTTCCAGAACGCATCGACGTCGAGGCCACTCAGATCGAGATCGACGGAAACCGGCCCGCGGCGCCAGCCCAGTTCCAGCCACGCGCGCGCCCAGTGATGATGATCGGCGATATAAAGACCGCCGCCAGGACCGCGAACCACGCGGATGCGGTGGCTGCGCAGAAAGCGGCGGAGGCCGCCGGCGCCGCGCGGCCGCGCGGACACGTCCATCTTGTGGCGAACCTGATAGAGACCGAGCGTGAGCTGTGTAGGCCGCAGCGTGGCAAGGTCCGCCATTTCGTGTTTTGGTTTCCCCATCGTGCCTCAGTTGTGGCGAGCGACCTGCTGGTCGACGAAGTGCTCGAGTTCGCTGCCGGGATCTTCGTTGCCCGTGCTGTCCAGGGCCACGGCCTCTTCAGCGACGGGTTTTGCGTGGGGGTGCGGTACGGCCTTGTCGTTGGCCTCGTGCCCATCGGACTTCGGCGCAGGCCACGGCTCGCCCTCGGCCGGGCTGGCGAAATCGACCCACTGTCCGCCCTCCCACTTGCCCTCGGCATGCTCCACGTCCTTGCCGCCGGCGTCGCGCATCACGTCGGTGGCCTCCTTGCGGCGCTCGCCCTTCGCGCGCGCCGCCAGCATGACGCCGCCCTCCTCGCCGAGCGACATGATGGAGACGTCCCATACCGAGAACCCGCGCGCGTACAACTTGCGGGACGCCTCCTCGGCATCCGCGGTGGACGCGAAGCGTCCGGCTACGATCGAAGACATGATGGCTCCCTTTGGCGTGATGCCTGTGATGGCGGAATCGTCAGGCATTGACGATCTCGCCGCCGTTGATATGCAGGACCTGGCCCGTGATATAGCTCGCCGCATCGGAGGCCAGGAACACATATCCCGCCGCGACTTCATAAGGCTGGCCGGGCCGGCCCATCGGCGTCTTCTTTCCGAACTCCGCCACTTCCTCGGCGGTGAACGTCGACGGAATGAGGGGCGTCCAGATCGGCCCCGGCGCGATGCCGTTGACGCGGATACCGCGCTTGACGATCTGCAACGCAAGCGAGCGCGTAAAGGCCACGATGGCGCCCTTGGTCGAAGAATAGTCGAGCAGATGCGCACTGCCGCGGTACGCGGTGACCGAGGTCGTATTGACGATGGCGCCGCGCTCGCGCAGATGCGGCAGCAATGCACGCGTGACGTGGAACATCGAGAAGATATTGGTACGGAACGTGGACTCGAGCTGGTCGGCATCGATGTCCTCGATGGATTCCTGCGGGTGCTGCTCGGCCGCGTTGTTCACGAGGATATCGAGGTCGCCGAAGGCTTCCAGCACCTGCCGCGCCATGGCATCGACGTGCGCAATCTCACCGAGATCGCCCGCGATGGCCAGCGCGCGCTGGCCGGCCGCCTCGATCAGCCTGACGGTTTCCTTCGCATCCTCATGCTCGTCGAGGTAGGCGATGGCAACATCCGCGCCTTCGCGTGCAAACGCCACCGCGATCGCGCGGCCGATACCGCTGTCGCCGCCCGTGACCAGCGCCCGCTTGCCCGCGAGGCGGCCGCAGCCGACATAGTCGTCGGCCCCGCTATCGGGTGCAGGCGTCATGGCCGCTTCGATGCCGGGCTGCCGGTTCTGGTGCTGCGGCGGCACCTGCTCCGGGGGCCTGTCGGGGCTTGCGGTGCGGGACTTGTCGGACGTCGCCATGGTCGTTTCCGGGGTGGATGTCGTTGTTCCAGGGCTGGCGCAAGTATCGTGCCGCGGCGCATTCCCCGCCGCGTGGTGCCGCGTGCGCGCGATGGACGGTAACCCTTACAACGCAGGGCAATGATTGCTGCACGCGCCGGTCCTTTCGGCCCACGGGGTGCATGTGGCGCAAAGGCATGTTTTTTGCTGCCATGCGGGAGACCAGACAACCAGAGAGTCCGCATCATGGCAGTTCGCCTGCGCAAGGGAGCGTGTCTCCGGGTCCCCGTCGATCATCTTCGCCCGACACAGATCACTGTCGGCGCCTATCACGTCTCACAGAAGATTCACGTGACCCGGCGCCTGCCGCGGGAGCGGCTCGGGGCGTTTCTGGATCGCCATCGCATCCATATCGTCATCGGCCCCGAACACACGATGTTCGTGGTGGATCATCATCACTGGGTCCGCGCATGGCATGAGATGGGTATCGCCACCGTACCCGCGATCGTGCGGGAGGACCTCAATCATCTGTCATGGCGAGCGTTCTGGCTGCATATGGTCGAGCACCACCTCGTGCACCCCTACGACGAGCACGGCAAGCGGCAACCCATCAAGGCGCTGCCTGACGATATCCATGGCATGCGGGATGATCCGTATCGAAGCCTGGAGGCATTCGTGCAGCTGGCTGGCGGCTATCGCAAGGTCAAGACCGCCTACCCCGATTTCCGCTGGGCCGACTTTTTCAGGCGCGAGATCGATGGCCCGCTCGACAGCCATCACGCCTTCGCGGTCGCGCTCGCGCGCGGGGTCAGACTTGCCCATAGTCCGAAGGCACGCAAGCTGCCGGGCTATCTGGGGCCCTGCCAGGGCTAAGCGAGAGCGGGCGTGCCCGTCGGCGCGGCGGGTGCGGTGCGCGTGCGTCGCGCCTGATCGCGCGCATGCGTGAGCACGCAGCACAACAGCAGATAGGCACGCTTGAATTCGCCGGCGGCCTCGCGGGCGCTGCCTGCCTGGGCATGCACGAAGGCGGCGTCCAGACGGGCCTCGATGCCACTCTCGACATCGGGCTGCGTAAAGATCTCGCGGGGCCGGTCTTCCCACAGCGCCATCAGATCCGCGCGTCGGCTCGCGAGCGTGCCGTCGCACCATGCGGGATGACCCGCGTACAGTTCGAGCCGCATCGAGCAAAGCGCGTGCAGCAGCACGCGCGTCTGGCGCAGATCGGGTCCGCGCAAGGCGCGGGCACCCTGGCGCCCGCGCTTGGATAGCTGCGGCAACGTTGCCAACCGGTGCAGCCGGGAAGGTTCAGCAGAGGCGGAAGCCTGAATCGCTTCCGCGGAGTCCGTTGCGGCGCAGCTGCCTGATGCCTGCGCGCAAGGGAAAACGGCTTGTTCCACTTGGGGCCTCGTACTACGTCAATCTTGTCGTTATTCGAATGGTTGCCGCGTTGGCGGCTTCCTCCAACATCATCCCTGTCCATGCAATTGCCGTGCCCGTCATGCCGCCTTGCGCGCGATGGCGCGCGCGGCAGGCGACGCAACGCTGGACTCGAGCAGCGCGAGCAGACGCGCCTCGTCCGCGCGCAGGCGCAACCCCGCGCGCGGTCCCGGTAACGCATCGAGCGAATCGGACATGAATGCCGCCAGCACGTCGGGATGCACGTAGCACTTGCGGCAGACGGCGACCGTATTGCGCAGCCGCTGCGCCACGGCCTTGATCACCGCGACCACGGCCTTCTTGCGCGCGCTTTCGCTGTCCGCGGGGGTCTTTCGCAGCAATGCGAGCGCATGCACGCTGCCCGCCCACGTGCGAAAGTCCTTGGCCGTGAAATCGCCATTCGTGATCTCCTGCAGATAAGCGTTCACGTCGGACGAGCCGATGTCGCGGATCTCGCCGTCGGCGTCCTTGTACTTGAACAACTGCTGGCCCGGCAGATCGGCACAGTTGCGGACGATGCGAGCCAGCCGCGCATCGTTGACCGATACGTCGTGCGTCACGCCGCTCTTGCCCGTGAACTGGAAGCGCAACCGGCTGCCGCGGACGGCCACATGCCGGCGCTTGAGCGTGGTCAGCCCATAGGTGCGATTCTGTTCGGCATAGCGCGGCGTGCCCACCCGCACGAGCGTCGCGTCCAGTAGCGTGACAACGGCTGCCAGGATCTTTTCGCGCGGCATGCCGTTGCGGGCGAGGTCGCGCGCGATGCGGCTGCGTAACCGCGGCAACGCGAAGCCGAATGCCAGCAGCCGCGCGTACTTGTCGGTATCGCGCAGCGCGGTCCAGTCCTCGTGGTAGCGGTACTGCTTGCGGCCGCGCGCATCGCGGCCCGTGGCCTGCAGATGTCCCGCCGCATCCGCGCAGATCCATACCGATTCGTAGGCCGGCGGAATTGCCAGGGCATGGATGCGCGCAAGGGTCGCTTCGTCCTCGACGCGCTTGCCCGCCGCATCGACATAGTAGAAGCCTGTACCCGCGCGCTTCCGCAGAATGCCGGGTTCGGTGTCATCGACGTGACGCAGGCGCGTGGGGACGGAGGTAGTCATGCCGCAGCGCCACGCATGTCTCGTGCCATCGTCATCGCGGGACAAAAAGGGGGACGACGATGACGTAACGCGGGAGCATTTGCAATATTTGCGCATCTCGAATGCAGAAACGTCCGCAGGCCGCGGGGCCGCCCCCTTTGCTACAACCCCGCTATCCCGGCCTGCGATCGCATCGCTCGGGAATGCTTCTTGCGCAATGCGGTTGGCGACCCACCGTTCAAGGAGTATCCGCCATGAAGCCGATTCAAAATGACATGTCACGGCATCCGGCCTTACACGTCGCGGTTTGCGCGATGCTGACGGCGGTGCTCTCCGCTGGGCACGCACTGGCGCAGCCGTCCGCCTTCGTGCCGGTCGAGGTGGTGTCGCCGGGCGACGCCGCCTCTTCCGTCCCCCCAAACCCGACGCCTGCCAAACCGCCCTCCTCGTCGCTCTGGACGGACGACCTGCGGTTTGTCGATGAGGCACTGATGGCAAGCGAAATGGAAGTGGCGGCCAGCGAGCTTGCGCTGAAGGTATCCGCCGATGCCAAGGTGCAGGCGTTTGCGCGCCAGATGATCAGGGATCACGGCGCGGCGGCAGAGGCGCTGCGTCAGATCGCGCGGGAGAAGGGCGTGACGCCGCAGAAGCGCGTGCCCGAGTCGCCCGAGATCGCGCGGCTACGGGGCCTCAAGTCGCCGCAGTTCGAGGAAGCATACATCCGTACCGTTGCTGTCGATGCCCACGAACAGGCCGTTCTGCTATTCCAGAATCAGGCCACGCGCGGCAAGGATGCCGCACTGCGTGGCTATGCCGAGAAGCTGTTGCCGACGCTGCGCGAGCATCTGAAAAACGGGCGCGCGATGGAGAGCCGCGTCACGGCCAGCGCCAGCGACGCGAAGACCTGATCCGCGCGGGCCTACTCTGCCGCGCGCGCGTCCGCGGGGGCGATCACGACCGATACCGGGGCAGCGGTCTCGGGCGACTCGGGTTCGAGCCCCCCGTCGGCCGACGCGATCGGTTTCGCCGATCCCGTGGCGGGCTTCGATGGCCGCGCCGCAATCGCGGCACCGGCACGCGCTTCCGTGACCATCTCGCGCAGCCAGCCGACCAGCAACTTGCCGTAGGCACGCTGACTGTCCTCGGTGGACAGCCCGTGGTCCGCGCCCTTGAGCTCGCGATAGGTAATCGACGACGCCTGCACGCAGGCATCGACGTAGCTCAGCACCGCGGTCTTCGGGACGATCGCATCGTGCTCGGAAGACACCACGAGGATATCGCCCTTGAAATTCGTGCAGGCGCGCAGCGCCCGATTGGTATCGGGGGCCACCACCTTGCGGCGATACGCCACGAGATCCTGATCGACATGCAACTGCCGCTTGGGCGAGTCCCAGCCGCTGTCCATGTACAACGCCGGTGCACGGAACGCCATCCATCGCACGGGCCGCAGTTCGCTGAGCACGGCCGCCAGATAGCCGCCGTAGCTGCTGCCGACCACCGCAATCGCATTGCGGTCGACCTCCGGATGCCGCACGAGCATATCGTAGGCCGCGAGCACGTCGGCGAGATTGCGCATGCGGCTGACGGTCTCGTACTGCGCGGACGTTCCCGCATGGCCGGTCAGGTCGAAGGTCATGCAGACGCAGCCCAGGCCGGCGACTTCGCGCGCGCGCGCATGGTATTGCTGCTGGCTGCCGCCCCACCCGTGCACGAACAGCACGCCGGGCAGCTTGGTCGCCGGCATGATCACGGTGCCGGCGATGGTACCTCCCTCTGTAGGGATCTGGATCGATTCTTCATGTGTTGCCATCGGATGCGGACTCCAGGATTGCGAATTTGACGAGCGCGCCAACGTTTCGGTCCTCGCCCGAAAAGTACACGTCGGCGCCCGGCGGAACGTTGACGTCCGCCGCGTACTGCTCGTGTGTGGACGCGGTGGCGCGCACACAGCGCGGATCGTCGCGGAACGCCTTGAGGATCGCGAGCTCCGCGCCTGTGGCGCCACCCGCGCGCCAGGACTGCTCGAGCACGCCGAGCCGTGGCTGGCCGTTGTCGGTGCCCATTACCACGTCATAGTTGCAACGCGAGACGAGCATGCCGGGGAAACAGTCGACGGCCGCCGCGTGATAGGCGACGGCCGCACGCACGGCATCGCGCAGATGCGCTTCGATCGGATGCGAGAGCAGGTCCTCGAGCGTGCCGCGCACCGCGCGCAGCGTGGAGCCGCCGTAGACCATGTCGCCAGCGTGATTGCGGGTGAGCGTCTGCGTGCCGCAATAGCTGGCGCGCAGGCCGCCGAGCTCGACCTGTCCCACACTGAACGTGGTCACGTCTTCGAGATTGCGTTCGAGCACGACCCCTTCGCTTTCGATACGCGAGGCGTCGATCGAATCGAGCGCGGCGACGAGTTCGGCATCGGTCGCGGCAACCTGTTGTCCCAGACCGCCGATACCGCAGGGCTCCTTCACGCGCACCGCGCCCGCCTTCAGCATCTCTCGTCCCGCCGCCAGGGCGTCGTCGCGATCGAACGCCGTATAGCCGGGCAGCACGCAATCGCGCACGCGCGCGGCAAAGTCCTCGCTCCACCCCACCGGCGCGCGCGCATCGGGCCGGATCAGTCCGTGCGAGATGGCCTTCGTTGCGATGAAAGCATGGGGAACGACGCCGCCGAACAGATCGTCGATGCTCGCAATGCCGAGCTGCCGCGCGCTGTCCACGCCGACGAGCGTGTCGGCGGGTACGAAATACATGCGGTCGACCGCCGCATTGGCGTTTCGCACGGCGTCGTAGCTGCCGCCGAAACGGTAGCCGGCAATCTGCGCCACTTCCCGCGCCACGCGAGCGAGCGTGGCGCCTTGATGGCTATTTGGGTCATCGACGTCGGCGCGCCCATAGGCGACGACGCATATGTCGCGCTGAACGGCGCGCGAGTCGGGTTGCTGAACGGGAACGCGCGCTGCTTGCGGGGCTGCGGTGGTTGCGGTGGTCGCCAAGGTGATCTCCTGTCAGGGATAGGCCGCCGGTATTGCTATCGCGTACTGCGCTTCCTGTACTGCCAGAACCGTGCCAATCGTTCGCGCCCGCGCCTAAGCCGGCTCGCGCCCGGTGTGCCGCTTCGCCCGCTCCATCCGTTCGTGCAGCGCGCGCGATTTGTCCTCGTGAATCTCGTCGGCCTCGTCGAGCGAATGGCTGCATTTGACGCCGCCTTCCTCGTCGGCCAGCTTCGCGAGATGCCGATAGAACATGACGAGCTGGCGCAACTCGTCCTCGTCGAGGTCCTCGATCGAAATCAGATGATTGCTGGCCTGCTTGTGCGAGGCCAGCAACTCGTTGAGCTTCAGGTGCACGGCCATCGAATCCTTGTTCTGACTCTGCTGGATCAGGAACACCATGAGGAACGTGATGATGGTGGTGCCCGTATTGATCACGAGCTGCCACGTCTCGGAAAAGCCGAACAACGGACCGGTGACGGCCCAGACGAGTACCACGGCGACCGCGAGTGCGAACGCCGCGGGTGAGCCGGCCTGCCGGGTGGCGGCGCCCGCGAATCGATCGAACAGATGCATCAGGCGCCGATGGGCGGGTGGCTTGTCGTGTACATCCTGCGAGTCATCGGCCTGGTTTGGCTCGGCATGGCGGGGAATATCCATGGCTGCGCTCCGGGGATCGGTTCTGGATAAATTCTAGGGAGCGCGCGCGGCGGCGGTAACCCGGTGCCGTCCTACACGGGGCGGTACGCGGATGCGGCTCCCCGCACGGCACGGTACGTGCTACGTTGGAAACATCGCAATCCGTCGAGACGAGAAAAAGGAGTGCCCATGGCAGACCATGACGATGACGACGAAATGCTGAGGGAGCGCGTCGGGACGTGTATCGCGGAAGTATGCGGTGGCGACATGCCCGATACGGTCACCGTGCATGTGGCGGACCGGCGCGTGACGCTGTCCGGCCGCGTGGAGGATATCGATCTTTCCCAGCGGCTCGAGAAGGCCGCCGCGACGCCGCCGGGCATCCTCGGCGTCTCGAACCAGTTGACGACGCGCATTCCGCCGCCCGAGGAGCCGCCGGGACAACCGCCGGCGAGCGGCATGCGCGCGGATCCCGCGGAACGGCCCGCGGGCCAGATCAATCACAAGGTATGACGCGGCGTTGAAGAGGTTCGGTCTGGCGCGTGCCAGACCGAAAGCGTCTTACGCCCACGGATCGTAGCGATCCGACTCCCAGTACGGCGAGATACCGTAGTACTCGTGGATGCTGGTCGCCCATTCCGAATTGGCCATCGTCGGCCAGTGCTCCTTGTCGAAGCCCGGCGATGCCTTGATGCGTTCTTTTTCCACCCCGAGCACGAAGCATTTCCGGCGCGTGTCCAGCGTGAGCGCTGACCACGGCAGTGCGTGCAGCTTCTCGCCGATGCCGAGGAAGCCACCCATCGCCAGCACCGCATAGGCAATCCGGCCACCGATCACGTCGAGCATGATGTGGTCGATCGTTCCGATCTCCTGGCCCGATGGATCCACGACCTTGTTGCCCTCCAGCGTGTCCGACGCCATCACGAACGGCCCGCATCCGCCCGTGGGATGCTGGTCCGCGCCGCCGATAATAGCGGCGCCGCGCGGCGGCAGGGTCGAGGGCGCTTGCGGTTCATCGACATTCATGGATCTCTCCTTGGGTTGCAGCGTGTCGGCCAGCATGGCGGCCTTCGTATCGGCGGACGCATCGGTCAGCGAATCGGACGTGAGACCCGGGGACGTAAGCCTCAGGCGGCGGGGGCAGAATGGAACGAGCATGTCAACGCGTCTCCACAGGGGTTATCTCGGCGGGTTTCGGGGGCTCGAGCGGATCGAAATCTTCCCAGCGGCCGTCGCGCCACTGCCCTTCGGCGCGTTCGACTTCTTCGGCGCCGCCGGTATGCAGCAGCTGGGTGGCAAGGGCTGTGTTATCGGGCGATACATGGGCGGCCAACAGGACGCCGGCATTCCGCACGCGGGCCTCGCCGGTGCGCGGATCGCGGCGCGCGGTACTCGTCTGGCTCAGGGCGCCGACCAGGGAGCCGACATAGGCACCGATACCGGTGGTCAACGCGAGGACGAGCACGAGCAGCCAGCTTTGCAGCGGCGCCTCCGTCCACGCCCGCATCGCGGCGCACGCGCATACGCCCACGCCGACGCCGACCGCGGCGCCGAGCATGATGCCGCGGCCCGCACCTTTCCCGGTGTTGCGCGCGGCCGGATCGACCGCGCGATCGCCACCGATCGGGTAAGTGCCGTGCTGGCCGGGTGGATTGACGTAAAACATGCTCAGGTCATCCTTGCGGAAGCCCTGCTCGAGCATGCGGTTGGCAGTGTTCTCGGCACGGGCGAAGGTTTCGAAGCGTCCTGCAATGATCGTAGACATCGTTTCCCTCCGTGTTCAAGTTTTGCTGCCCGTTTTACCGGGCGACTTGTCCGTGGAGCCCTTGCGATGGGCTGCGGGCTTCTCGCCCGCCGGCTGATGGTCGCTCCCGCGCTTGAGCGTCCAGTCGACGTCGTCGCGGCGGGTCTGTGTCTCTTTCTCGGCATGTGCGGCGGCGCCCGGCGAAATCGGATCGCTCGCGGGAAACGTCATGTCCAGCGATTCATCGACAGCCGATTGATACGTATCGGGCTTTTGCTGCTTGCCCTTGCCAGCGGTTGCCGAGGACTTCTGCGGTCCCTTGCTGGCCTGTGCGGAAGCATTGGCTTTTTGCATGGCGGTCTCTCCTTCGGTTGGAGCCTTTGGTTGGCTCCCCCTCCATCATGCAAACTGCGCGCCAGATCGGCATCGGGAGCATTGCCCGCATTCGTGCGGAAACCCACGTCCATGGGTATGCACATTGTGCGCGAGACAGGTAAGAAATGCGCGCGAGGTGCGCGCGCCACCCGCGTGGGCGGGTGCGCGTTTGAAAATGGCGATGCGTGGGGAAAATGGACGAGCGATGGCCGCGCGGACGCGCGGCGCACTCAGGACTGCACGCGTGGAAAGCGGACGGCGATGCAGACGGTGACATTGTCGGCATCGCAGTTGATATTCTCGGCGGTCAGTTCCGCGCCCTGCATCTCGACGATGCGGCGCGTCAGCAGCAGCGCGGTGCTCTGGCGTGGCGTGGGGGTGCCATCGACGGGCAGCCTGCGGCCGAAGAAATCGGTCAGCGTGGCCAGGCGGCTCGCCCCGCGCGTGCGGTCGACAGGCTGGCTTTCGGAGATGCGGAACTTCACATAGTTCGCCTCCGCCGTCAGGAACACGGTCACCGTGCCGCCGGTGGGCGCCCGCCACACGCAGTGAATCAGCAGATGACGGAGAAGGGGCGCCAGACGCAATGCATCGCCCTGGACGACGAAGTCGTCGCCGCCGCCCAGTTCGCTGGAGAGCGGCATGAGCTGCACGCCACGCGCTTCCGCGGCGGCACGCTTGTCCGAAATCGCCTGTTCGGTGGCGACCTGCAGATCGGTCGTCTCCCAGGTGGGCTTCGCCTCGTCGAAGAGCAGGCGTACCGCCTCTTCCATTTCCTCGATCAGCGCGAGCTGCTGCTGCATGCCCGAGCGCATGCCTTCGAGCGCGCGCTGCGCGGGCGGCGGCAGCGTCTCGACGGAGCGGTCCAGCACATAACTCCAGCTCTGGATGGCGTTGAGCGAAGAGCGCAGGTCATGCGCGGCCTGCTCGATCAGGGTGGAGATTTCCGCCGCGCTTTCGATGTGCGGCGCAATACGTGACGGATCTTCGGCCGTAACGGTGCCCACAGCGCTTCCGCTGGAAGCGTTGGGAATGGGAGAGTTCATTGCGTCGGCCATTATGGTGTCGTCATGCGGCCGGCGGGCTGTTGTCGCCGTTACGCGAGGCGCGCAGCCATTCCGGCAGCTCACCCTTGGCCGCATAGTCTTCGAGCCGGTTGTACAGCGTTTTGAGACTGATGCCGAGAATCTCGGCGGCGTGCTTCTTGACGCCCGCGCATTGCTCGAGCGTCGCAAAGATCAACTGGCGATCCGCGTCCGCGAGCGACATGCCCACGGGCACCGATACCACGGCCGTGCCTGGCGACGGCGTCGCGGCCACCTGCAGCGGAATCTGGACCTCGGTAATCACGTCCTGGTCGGCCAGGATGTACGCGCGCTGGACGAAGTTGCGCAACTCACGCACGTTGCCCGGCCACGAATGCATGCGCAGGCTCTCCAGCACATTGCTCGCGAATCGCCGTTGCGTGCCCTGCTCCGCATTGAGCTGTTCCAGCATCGTGTTGGCAATCTGCACCACGTCGTCGCCGCGCACGCGCAGCGGCGGCAGCTCGATCGGGAACACGTTCAGCCGGTGGTAGAGGTCGGCGCGCAGCTTGCCGTCCGCCACGGCCTCTTCGGGATTGCGGTTGGTCGCGGCCAGCACGCGAACGTCCGCATGGCATTCGCGATTGGTGCCGACGCGCATGAAGGTACCGGTCTCGAGCACGCGCAGCAGCTTGACCTGCAGCTCGAGCGGCATCTCGGTGATTTCGTCGAGGAACAGCGTGCCGCCGTCGGCGCGCTCGAAGTAGCCTTTGTGCTGACGGTCGGCACCGGTAAAGCTGCCGCGCTCGTGACCGAACATTTCGGATTCGATCAGCGTGGGCGAGATCGCGCCGCAATTCACGGCGAGGAAGGGCTGGCGGCGGCGCGACGAGAGTTCATGCACGGTCTGGGCTGCTAGCTCCTTGCCCGTGCCCGACTCGCCGATCAGCAGCACCGTGGCCTCCGTCGGGCCGACCTTGCTGAGCTGATCGTAGACGGCCTGCATCGCCTCCGAACTGCCGAGCAGGCGGCCAAAGCGTCCATAGCGGCGCAGTTCGCCGCGCAGCGAATGGATTTCCGCCTTCAGCTCGCCCGTGGTGGCGATGCGCTTGAGCACGGCCTGCAGGCGCGTGACGTTGATTGGCTTGACCAGATAATCGGTGGCGCCCATGCGGAGCGCTTCCACCGCGGACTCGACGCTCGCATAGCCGGTGGTCAGGATGACCTCGACCCCGGCAGAGCTGACTTCGCCGAACAATTCCATGCCGCTGCCGTCGGGCAGCCGCAGGTCCGCGAGGACCGCATCGGGCATGCGCCAGCCGATCTGAAGGCGCGCTTCGCGCAGGTTGCCTGCCGTTGCCGACGAAAAGCCCTCGATCGCGACAATCTCGGCCAGCGCGGCGCAAGCGTTCTCGTCGTCGTCAACGATCAAAATATGTGGCATGGTCGGATGGGTTGGCGGCGGGCGCAGGGCGGAAAGATAACTCGAAGTGTAATGGTGCCGTCAGGTGCGTTATGCCAGTGTTCGTCTGACACGGCTGTCGGACCTTGCCGCGACCCGTGCGCGGGCGGTAGCCACTGCTTGCCTCAACAGATAGCATAAGAGCCATCAACCACCAATGCCGACGCAATTGCGACCTCCTCCTGCCGCCCCTGCTGCAGCGATGGTAGTAGCAAGGCGTCCCGGCCCAGGCGACACCCGTGTCCACTACCGTCACCAGCCCTCCGAGCCGCACTGCCCCGCCGCCCCGCGCGCCGGCTCGCCGTGCCGTGCCCGGCCAGGTCTCTCTGCTATGGGAATCCACATCTCCCGCGATGCAGCGGCTGCTGAACCAGCTCGATCGCGTGGCTGCCACCGATGTCACGATGCTTGCCGTGGGCGAATCCGGCGCAGGCAAGGAAGTCGTGGCGCGCGCGGTGCATGAACGCAGCAATCGCCGCCAGGGACCGTTTATCGCGGTCAACTGCGGCGCAATCGCTCCCACCCTCATCGAGTCCGAACTGTTTGGCCATGAAAAGGGCGGATTCACGGGTGCGCTCGAACAGAAAGCCGGCTACTTCGAGCAGGCCCAGTCCGGAACGCTGTTTCTCGATGAAGTGACTGAAATGCCACTTGAGATGCAGATCAAGCTGCTGCGCGTACTGGAAAGCCGGACGTTCCAGCGCGTGGGCGGCGATACGCTGCTCGTCAGCGACGTTCGCATTCTGGCCGCGACCAACCGCGACCCGATGGACGCCGTACGCAGTGGCCATCTGCGGGAGGACCTGCTGTACCGGCTTGCCGTGTTTCCGCTGCAGATTCCGCCGTTGCGCGAGCGCACGGAGGACATTGTCCCGCTCGCGCGGCATTTCCTCGCCGAGTTCAACGCGATGGAGCAGACCGACAAGACGTTTTCCCCCGGCACGCTCGAGCGCCTTGTGCGGTACGACTGGCCCGGCAACGTGCGCGAACTCAAGAACGCGGTCTATCGCGCGTATATCCTCGCCGACAAGCTCGTGGAGATCGGCAACCCGAATCTCGCCAACCAGCCGCCCCGCCCGACCACGGTCGATGGTGTGGTCAGCGTGCGCGTGGGCACCACGCTCGCCGACACGCAGCGCGAGATCATCCTCGCCACGCTGTCCCGTTACGACGGCGACAAGCGCCAGGCCGCGCGCGCGCTCGGCATCAGCCTGAAGACGCTCTACAACCGTCTGGACGTGTATCGCGCCAGCTGAGTCGGGCGCCCTGCCGCGCCCGAGTGCTGCAACGCGCAAAGACGCGCCTGCCGCATGTAGGAATTACATGGGACGGCGCGCACCAAGGGTTGCAGCGCGCGCGTCACTCGCTCCAACGCCTTGCCTCACAAGGCTTTTCGGTTTTTTCCCGCAACGCTGACGTTCTGGCACAGCCTTCGCATGCCTCGCCAGATCCAATTCCCGGCCCAAGGCTTGCTGCCAAGGAACGTCACGTGCGAATTTGCCAACTTACTCCGTCCGACTCACGACCCATCGACGATGCCGCACTGACGCGTGCCGCATCGCTCGGATTCGACCATGTGCTGCTAGCCGGATGGTCGGTGCCGCACAACCGGCCCGAATCGCTGTCCGCCGTTGCGGCCTCGTGCCGCCGGCACGGCCTCGGCGTGCTGCTCGATCTCTCGCTCGACCGCTTTCCCCAGGATGCCGCCGCGCATCACGACGGCTGGCTCGATCATGCGCGCCCCGGTGGCGGCCCCGATGCCACCGACCACCATCTGCCCGGCGTACGCCTGCGCTGGCACGATCCCGCCGTGGCGGCCGCTGCCGTGCAATGGTGGGCCACACAGGTCCGCGATGCGCTCGAGAGCGGCGTGGCCGGGTTCTGCTGCCGTGCGCCGACGCGCGTGCCCGGGCTCCACTGGGCCGAGCTCATCGACGAGGTTCGCCGTGGCGGCACGGCACAGGGGACACAGGGACCACAGGGACCACACGGACTCTTTCTCGCCTGGACGCCCGGCACCACGCCCCAGCAGCTCGACGACCTCGCGCAGGCACCGTTCGACGGCGCGTTCTGTTCGCTGCCGTGGTGGGACTATCGCAGCGCGTGGCTGACCGAGGAAATCGCGCGCCTGCATCGGTTCGGACGCGTGCTGGCCGCGCCGTCGCTCACGCCGAATGGCCTCGACGTGCTCGCGGCGCGCCGCGCGCTGTGGACGGCGGCGGCCATCGGCGACGGTCTGCTGGTACCGGCCGGGTTCGAGACCGGCGGTGGCGGACTCATTGCCGAACTGGAAGCCCACGACACACCGTTCGATCTGTCGCACGAGGTCATGGAAGTCAATGCGTGGATCGGCGCGCAGCGCGGGGGCCCGGCCGTGGCCGTACGCCAGCTCAGCGGGCCCGACGCGCCGCTGACCGTGCTGGCCCGCCTGCCCCGGCACCTCGCGAATGGCCACGCACCCGATGCCGCGGAGGCGGAACCGCCGGCGCTGACGGTCGTGCTCAACCCGTGCACCGATGATCCGGCGTCGTTCGGCGCCGACCGCATCCTGCAAGGCCTGCCGCAGCCGGCGGCCACGCTGCTGCCCAGCGAAGGCGGCCCCGGCAGCGCGCTCGCGCGGCAGGACACGCTGGACCCCTGCGGCATCATTACGCTGGCGCCCGCCGATATTCGTATCTATCGCGCCATTCCCGCACCGGTTGCCGCGCGCGCGCCGGCCGAGCCGGCACGCAAGCGTGGAGCCAAAGCCAAGGCCAACGGCACGGCCAAGCCGGCGCTTGCCACCGCCGATGCCATGGCCGCGCCGCGCGTCGCCATCGAGAACCTGACGCCATCGTGCGATGCCGGCCGCTTTGCGGTGCGCCGCGTCGTCGGCGAATGCGTCGAGGTCAGCGCCGATATCTGGATGGATGGGCACGACAAGCTCGCCGCCGCGGTCGTCTGGCGCGCACCGGGTGAATCGACGTGGCAGTCGTCGCCCATGGTGCCGATCGTCAACGATCGCTGGCGCGGCAGTTTCCCGATGGTGGCGATGGGCCGCCACGAATATACGGTCGAAGCCTGGAAGGACAGCTTCGGCAGCTGGCTCGACGAAGTCGGCAAGAAGCGCAAGGCCGGCGTCGATATCACGCTCGAGATCGAGGAAGGCGCGCGCCTCGTGCTGGCCACGCTGGCCGGACCGGAGTCGGCGCAGATCGAGGGTGCCGGTGCGATCGTGGCCGATCTGGGCGCGGCAAGCGGCGACGATGCGCTGCGGCTGGAGATCCTGCTCTCGCCGCTCACCGACGCCGCGATGCGCGCCTCGATGGCGCATCCGTCGGGGCGTCCGTTCCTGAGCCGTTTCCCGACGACGATGCCCGTCGAAGCCGATCGGCTCGCGGCGCGCTTTGCCAGCTGGTACGAACTGTTCCCGCGGTCGGAAAGCGGAGATACCGAGCGCCACGGCACCTTTGCCGACGTCATCCGCCGGCTGCCCGATATCCGCGCCATGGGCTTCGACGTGCTGTACTTCCCGCCGATCCATCCGATCGGCATTCAGCACCGCAAGGGCAAGAACAACAGCCTCAAGGCCGAACCCGGCGATGTGGGCAGCCCGTATGCCATCGGCGCGGCCGAGGGCGGCCATGACGCGATCCACCCGGAACTCGGCACGCTCGAGGACTTCCAGCGTCTGCGCCGCGCGGCCGCCGACCTCGGCATCGAACTCGCGCTGGACTTCGCCATCCAATGCTCGCTCGACCATCCGTGGCTGCGCGAGCATCCCGAGTGGTTCCAGCATCGGCCCGACGGCTCGCTGCGCTATGCCGAGAACCCGCCGAAGAAGTACGAGGACATCGTCAACGTCGACTTCTATGCGACGCCCGGCGGCGACAAGCTGTGGGAAGCGTTGCGCGACGTGGTGATGTTCTGGGCCGAACAGGGCGTGCGCATCTTCCGCGTCGATAATCCGCACACCAAGCCGCTGCCGTTCTGGGAATGGATGATCGCGGACGTGCGCGCGCGCTACCCGGATACGCTGTTCCTCGCGGAAGCGTTCACGCGCCCGAAGATGATGGCGCGACTGGCCAAGCTCGGTTTTGCGCAGTCCTATACCTACTTCACGTGGCGCAATACGAAGGCCGAGCTCATCGAATACATGACCGAGCTCACGCGCGGCCCGATGCGCGAGTTCTACCGTCCGCACTTCTTCGTCAACACGCCCGATATCAACCCGTACTTCCTGCATGAAGGCGGACGGCCGGCCTTTCTGATCCGCGCGGCACTGGCCGCGCTGCTGTCGGGGCTCTGGGGCATGTACAACGGCTTCGAGGTCTGCGAGAGCGCGCCGCTCGTCGTCAACGGCGTGACCAAGGAGGAGTACCTCGACTCCGAGAAATACGAACTGCGCACGCGCAACTGGCGGCAGCCCGGCAACATCGTTGCCGAGATCTCGCGCCTCAACCAGATCCGCGCCAACCACCCCGCGCTGCAGAACCATCTGGGTCTGCGCTTCTATCACGCCAGCGACGACGCGGTGCTGTACTTCGCGCGCTTCGTGCCGAGCGGTGCGGAGCAGACGGGCGCATTCGGCGACGACGTTCTGCTCGGGGCCATCAGCCTCGACCCGCGCGCGCCGCGCGAAGCCGATATCGAACTGCCGCTGTGGGAGTGGGGTCTGCCCGACGACGCGTCGCTGCTCGTGGAAGACCAGATGTTCGGCCACCGGTTCACGTGGCAGGGCAAGCATCAGCATATTCGCCTGAATCCGCACGAGTTGCCGTTCTCGCTCTGGCACGTCAGGCCACAACCGACAACAACATCCGGAGACACGGCATGAAGCGTCTAACCGATCGCGCCAACGCCGCCCTGCTCAACGCCGACCCGCTCTGGTACAAGGATGCGGTCATCTATCAACTGCATATCAAGTCGTTCTATGACGCCAACGGTGACGGCGTCGGCGACTTCGCGGGACTGCACGCCAAGCTCGACTACCTCGTCAACCTCGGTGTCGATACGGTCTGGCTGCTGCCGTTCTATCCGTCCCCGCGCCGCGACGACGGCTACGACATCGCGGACTACCGCGGTGTGCATCCCGACTACGGTACGCTGGCCGAAGCGAAGCGATTCGTCACGGCGGCCCACGCGCGCGGCCTGCGCGTGATCACGGAACTCGTGATCAACCACACGTCGGACCAGCATCCGTGGTTCCAGCGCGCGCGCAAGGCCAAGCCCGGTTCGGCGGCGCGCAACTACTACGTGTGGTCGGACAACGACCAGGCCTACGCCGGCACGCGCATCATCTTCTGCGACACCGAGAAGTCCAACTGGAGCTGGGACGCCGAGGCCGGCGCGTATTTCTGGCACCGGTTCTATTCGCACCAGCCCGATCTCAACTTCGACAACCCGCAGGTCATCAACGAAGTCCTGTCGGTCATGCGTTACTGGCTCGATATCGGCGTCGACGGGCTGCGGCTCGATGCCGTGCCATACCTCGTGGAGCGCGAGGGCACGAGCAACGAGAACCTCGCCGAGACGCACGCGGTCATCAAGCAGATCCGCCGCCATCTGGACGAGCACTACACGGGCCGCCTGCTGCTCGCCGAAGCCAATATGTGGCCCGAGGATGCGCAGCAGTACTTCGGCGGCATGAGCGGCGGCGCCACCGCCGATACCACGGGCGCCGCGAGCCCGGACGGCATCGCCGGCGACGAATGCCATATGGCGTTCCACTTCCCGCTGATGCCGCGCATGTACATGGCCATCGCGCGCGAGGATCGTTTCCCGATCACGGACATCATGCGGCAGACGCCGGAGGTGCCGCCGAACTGCCAGTGGGCAATCTTCCTCCGCAACCATGACGAGCTCACGCTCGAGATGGTGACCAGCAGCGAGCGCGACTACCTGTGGGAGGTCTATGCCTCCGACCGCCGCGCGCGCATCAACCTCGGCATTCGCCGCCGGCTGGCGCCGCTGATGGAACGCGACCGCCGACGCATCGAGCTGATGAACAGCCTGCTGTTCTCGATGCCGGGCACGCCCGTCATCTACTACGGCGACGAGATCGGCATGGGCGACAACATCCACCTCGGGGACCGCGACGGCGTGCGCACGCCGATGCAATGGTCGCCGGACCGCAATGGCGGCTTCTCGCACGCGGACCCGGAACGGCTCGTGCTGCCGCCGTTGCAAGGACCGTTGTATGGGTACGAAGCCGTCAATGTGGAAGCGCAGAACCGCGATCCGCATTCGCTGCTCAACTGGATGCGCCGCATGCTCGCGCTGCGCCGCCAGCATCGCGCATTCGGCCGCGGCACGCTGCGCTTCCTGTTCCCCGGCAATCGCAAGATCCTCGCCTACCTGCGCGAGTACAACGGCGAGCACATCCTGTGCGTGGCGAACCTGTCGCGCGCGCCACAGGCCGTGGAGCTCGACCTCTCCGCGTTCGCGGGCCGCGTGCCCGTGGAGATGCTCGGCGCCACGCCGTTCCCGGCCATCGGTCAGCTCACGTACCTGCTCACGCTGCCGCCCTATGGATTCTATTGGTTTGTGCTCAGCGAAGACGCGCAACCGCCTTCCTGGCATGTTGACGCGCCAGAACAGATGACCGACCAGATTACGCTTGTCGTGCAGAACGTGGCTGGCCGCTCGGAGTTGACCGAGTCGGCGCGCCGCGCGCTCACCACCGAAGTCCTGCCGCATTACCTCGCGCGCCGTCGCTGGTTCGCGTCCAAGGGGGACAAGATCGAACGGGTGAACGTGGCTTACGCCTGGCCCTTCGCCAAGTCCGCCTCGGGCGAGGAAGTGTTTCATTGCGAAGTGGAGGTGGTGCTGTCGAACCGCTCCGAGTGCTACCAGTTGCCCGTGGCGCTGCTCTGGGACCGCGAAAGCCAGGACGGGGTCTCGCAGCTCGCCTATGGGTTGTCCATGGCCCGCGTGCGCCGCGGCGCGCGAGTGGGCATGGCCACGGACGGCTTCGTGATCGAGCCGTTCGCGCGGCAGGTGGTCACCGCGTTGCGCGAAGGCACTCAGGCAGAGACCTCGCATGGCGTCATTCGATTCCTCGCGGAGCCGGGGCTGGCCGATGTGCCGCTCGAGCAGGAGCCGGTGCAATGGATGTCCGCGGAGCAAACGAACAGCTCGCTGGCCTATGGCAACTACGGGGTGCTGAAGATGGTCCGCCGTATCGCGGGCGGTATCCATCCGGAAGCCGAAATGACGCGTTACCTCACGAGCCACGGCTATACCCACTCGGCACCGTTGCTCGGCGAGGTGGTGCGCACCAACGCGGCGGGCACGCCGCACACGCTGATGCTGCTGCAGGGGTACATCCTCAACCAGGGGGATGGCTGGGACTGGACCCTCGACTACCTCGGCCGGTCTATCGACGATGCCTTGCCCGCCGACCGCGGCGAAGACGATTTCGACGAAGCACTGAAGGGCTACGCGGCCATGATCGGCACACTGGGCCGGCGCGTCGCGGAACTGCACGCGGTGCTCGCCCAGCCGACAGACGAGGCGCCGTTCGCGCCCGAGGTGGCCGGCGAGGCGCAGGCGGAAGAGTGGGCACGCGAGGCCATGGCATCGATCGACGAGGCCGTGTCGCTGCTGGAAGCGCGGCGCGGCGAGGCACGCGGCAGCTTCGCCGAAGACATCGACACGTTGATGAACGCCCGCGACGCGCTGCCGCGACTGGTCCAGCAGCTTGCCGCGGC
This sequence comes from Cupriavidus pauculus, assembly GCF_008693385.1. Classification (NCBI taxonomy): domain Bacteria; kingdom Pseudomonadati; phylum Pseudomonadota; class Betaproteobacteria; order Burkholderiales; family Burkholderiaceae; genus Cupriavidus; species Cupriavidus pauculus. The sequence continues at coordinate 2,382,878 of NZ_CP044067.1, read as the reverse complement.
CGCGCCCGGTACGCTGCAGACGCGCATTCACGGCGACTTCCATCTGGGCCAGGTGCTGATCGCGCAGAACGACACCTATATCGTCGACTTCGAAGGCTCGCCGCGCCATTCGCTCGACGTGCGCCGGCGCAAGACCTCACCGTTGCGCGATGCGGCCGGCCTGCTGCGCTCGATCGACTACGCGGCCGCGACGGTCGGCACCGATCGCCGCGAACGCACCCACGTCACGCTGCCGCCGGCCCTGGCCGAGCGGCGCGCGGCGCTGCTCGAACGCTTCCGCGAAGCGGCGACCGGCGCCTTTCTCAATTGCTACCAGCAGACGATGCGCCAGGCGTCGCGCCCGTGGGCGGAACCCGCGCAGCTGCAACCGCTGCTCGACCTCTTCCTGCTCGAACGCGCGGCGTATGAGGTCGGCTACGAAGCCGCCAACCGGGTCGCCTGGATCGACCTGCCGGCCAGCGGGCTGGCCCGCCTCGTGCGCAAACTGCTGGGAACCGGAGCCGCCGATGGCCAGTCATGACACCGCAGAAATGGACCTGCAGCCCGATACGCCCACCCTGCCCGATCCCGTCATCGAGGCGCTGCTCGCCGGCCGTCTGGCCGACCCGTTCGGCGTGCTCGGCCCGCATCGCGACGACCACGGCGTGGTCGTGCGCGCCTTGTTGCCCGGTGCCGAGGGCGCCTGGCTCACCGACGCCGACGGCAAGCCTGTCGCGGAGATGAAGCGCCTCCATGGCGGCGGCGTCTTTGCGGGCCGGCTACCCAACTGGGGCAAGGGCGAGCCCGTTTCCCGCGACTACCGGTTGCGCATCCGCTGGCCCGACGGCAGCGAGCAGGTCACGGCCGACCCCTATGCGTTCGGCCTGCTGCTGGGCGAGCTGGACCTGCATCTGATCAACGAGGGCCGGCATCTCGAGCTCGGGAGTTGTCTGGGCGCGCAGTGCATGACCATCGATGGCGAGGTCGGCGTGCGGTTCGCCGTATGGGCCCCCAATGCGCAGCGCGTATCCGTGATTGCGGATTTCAACGGCTGGAACGCGTCCCGCCATCCGATGCGCGTGCGCCACGGCTCCGGGGTATGGGAACTGTTCCTCCCGTCCGCGCTCGGCGCGGGCCCGGGCGCCCGCTACAAGTTCGACCTGATCGGTGCCGATGGCACCGCGCTGCCGGACAAGGCGGACCCGCTGGCGCTGGCCACCGAGGCGCCGCCCGCCACCGCATCGGTGGTCGCCTGCGCGGGCCAGAGCGCGCCGCCGTTCGGCTGGAACGACGGCGAGTGGATGCGGCAGCGCGCCTCCGCGAATCCCTATACCGCGCCGATGTCCGTGTACGAGCTGCACGCGATGTCGTGGCAGCGTGCCGCGAACGATCCGGAACGCGGATGGGAGATTCTCGCGGACAGGCTGGTGCCGTATATCCGCGACCTCGGCTTTACGCATATCGAACTGCTGCCCGTGACCGAGCATCCGTTCGGCGGATCGTGGGGCTATCAGCCGCTGTCGCTGTTCGCGCCGACGGCGCGCCTCGGGCGCCCCGAGCAGTTCGCGGCGTTCGTCGATCGCTGCCATCAGGCCGGCATCGGCGTGATTCTCGACTGGGTGCCCGCGCATTTTCCGACCGATCCGCACGGCCTCGCGCGCTTCGACGGTACCGCGCTGTACGAGCACGAGGATCCACGCGAAGGTTTCCATCAGGACTGGAACACGCTGATCTACAACCTCGGCCGGAACGAGGTGCGCGGCTTTCTGCTCGCCGGCGCGCTGCACTGGCTCGAACGTTTCCATATCGATGCGCTGCGCGTCGATGCGGTCGCGTCGATGCTGTATCGCGACTACAGCCGCGAGGCGGGCCAATGGATTCCGAACCGCTATGGCGGCCGCGAGAACCTCGAGGCCGTGGCCTTCCTGCGCGATCTCAACACCGTCGTGCACGAACGTTGCCCCGGCGCGCTGACCATCGCCGAGGAATCCACCGCATGGCCCGGCGTGACCGCCAGCGTGGAATCCGGCGGGCTCGGCTTCGACTTCAAGTGGAACATGGGCTGGATGCACGACACGCTGCGCTATATGGCGCACGCGCCGATCCATCGTCCGTGGCACCACTCGGACATGACGTTCGGCATGGTCTACGCGTGGTCGGAAGCATTCGTGCTGCCGCTGTCGCACGACGAGGTGGTACATGGCAAGGGCTCGATGATCGGCCGCATGCCCGGCGACGACTGGCAGCGGCTGGCGAACCTGCGCGCGTACTACGCCTTCATGTGGACGCATCCGGGCAAGAAGCTGCTGTTCATGGGTGGGGAGTTCGCGCAGTGGCGCGAATGGAATCACGACGACGAACTCGACTGGTCGCTGCTCGACCAGCCTCAGCACCGCGGCGTGCACTCGCTCGTGCGCGACCTGAACCGGCTCTATCGGGAACTGCCCGCGCTGCATGCGATGGACCACCACCCGGAGGGCTTCCAGTGGGTGGTCGGCGACGATCACCAGAACAGCGTGTTCGCCTATCTGCGCAGTGCCGGCAAGGGCAGCCGCGACGTCGTGCTGGTCGTGGTGAACATGACCCCGGTGCCGCGGCCCGGCTACCGTCTCGGCGTGCCGTTCGCGGGTGCATGGGACGAATGCCTGAACAGCGATGCCGGTGTCTATGGCGGCAGCAATATCGGCAATGGCGGGCGCGTGGAGGCCGGGGACACGGCGTCGCACGGCCAGCCCGCGTCGGTCGAACTGACGCTGCCGCCGCTGGCGACGCTGGTATTGCGATTCGCGGGGTAAGTCTATTGAGACTGCTGCACGAGGTGAGCCCCCGGTCCAAGAACAATCATTACAACCGTAACGACATCTCAGGAAGGAGCTGACTTCATGGCGAGCGCACCCATCGACCGCCTGCTGCCCGGCAAGCCCTATCCGCTCGGCGCGCACTGGGACGGGCTAGGCGTCAACTTCGCGGTGTTCTCCGCCAATGCGAGCCGCATCGACCTGTGCCTGTTCTCGGCCAATGGCCGCCGCGAGATGCAACGGCTGCAGTTGCCGGAGTGCACCGACGAGGTCTGGCACGGATACCTGCCCCACGCTCCGCTCGGCACCGTGTACGGCCTTCGCGCGTTCGGGCCTTACGAGCCCGCGCGCGGCCACCGTTTCAATCCGCACAAGCTGCTGCTCGATCCCTATGCGCGCCAGCTCTCGGGTCCCGTGCGCTGGTCCGACGCCTTGTTCGGCTACCGGCTCAACAGCCCGCGCGCGGACCTCACGCCCGACCGCCGCGACAGCGCGCCGATGATGGCCAAGGGCGTGGTCGTCGACGAAAGCTTCCACTGGGGCGACGACCGCCCACCCGCCGTGCCCTGGCCGCAGACGACGATCTACGAGGCCCACGTGCGCGGCGTTTCCATGCAGCGCGAGGACCTGCTGCCGCATGTCCGCGGCACGTTCGAGGCGCTGGCCGATCCGCGCTTCGTCGATCATCTGCATGCGCTCGGCGTGACGTCCATCGAACTGCTGCCCGTGCATGCATTCCTGCAGGACCGCTTCCTGATCGAGCGCGGCCTGCGCAACTACTGGGGCTACAACTCGCTCGCGTTCTTCGCGCCCGAGCCGCAGTTCCTGTCCGCGAACCAGCTGCACGAGGTCAAGGTCGCCATCCGGCGGCTCCATGCGGCCGGTATCGAGGTCATTCTCGACGTGGTCTACAACCACACGTGCGAAGGCAACGAACTCGGGCCGACGGTATCGTGGCGCGGCCTCGACAATGCCAGCTACTACCGGCTGATGCCGGGCGACGAACGCCATTACATCAACGACACCGGTTGCGGCAATACGCTCAACATGTCGCATCCGCGCGTACTCCAGATGGTGATGGACTCGCTGCGCTATTGGGTGCAGTGCTATCGCGTGGATGGCTTCCGCTTCGATCTCGGCACCACGCTGGGCCGCGAGGCGCAGGGGTTCGATCCGGGCTCGGGCTTCTTCGACGCGCTACTGCAGGATCCCGTCCTGTCGCGCGTGAAGCTCATCTCCGAGCCATGGGATCTGGGCCCCGGCGGCTACCAGGTCGGCAATCACCCGCCGGGCTTCGCCGAATGGAACGACAAGTTCCGCGACAACGTGCGGCGCTACTGGCGCGGCGATGCGGGCCAGCGCGGTGAGCTCGCGGCGCGGCTGACAGGCTCCGCGGACCTGTTCGACCGCCGCCACCGCAAGCCATGGGCGAGCGTCAACTTCATCACCGCGCACGACGGCTTCACGCTCGCGGACCTCGTGAGCTACAGCCACAAGCACAACGAGGCGAACCGCGAGGACAACCGCGACGGCAACGACGACAACGCGAGCGCGAACTGGAGTCCCGATGGCAGCGTCGAGGGACCGACCGACGATCCCGCCATCCGCGAGACGCGCGCCCGCGTCGCGCGCGCGTTGATGACCACGCTGCTGCTGTCGCAGGGCACGCCGATGATCACCGCCGGCGACGAATGGGGCCGCAGCCAGGGAGGGAACAACAATGCCTACTGCCAGGACAGCCCCCTCTCCTGGCTCGACTGGAACGCCGCGGCCGATCCGGCGAACGCGCCGATGCTCACATGCGTGAAACGTCTGCTCGCGCTGCGCCGGCAATTGCCCGTGCTCACGGAAAACCGCTTTGTGCACGGCCGCACGCGCCCCGCGCCCGGCCTCGCCGATATCGCGTGGTTCGACCCCGATGGCAACGAACTGAGCCCCGAGCAGTGGGCCAACCCCGAGGAACGCACGCTGGCGCTGCGCCGCGCCGCGCACGACCATGCCCAGCAGGACGTCGTGCAGGTGATCCTCCTCTGCCTGAACGCGGGCTGCGAGGACGCCGTGTTCCGTCCGCCCGCGCCCGGCACGCAGTGGCGCGTGCTGTTCGACAGCACCGCGCCCGGCGACGAGGAAACCCCTGTCCGCTATGGCGACGACGGACGCGCGATGCAGCTTGTGCCCGCACACGGGGCGGTACTTCTCGCGGCAGACGTATCGAAGGAAGAGAACGGCTGAACATGACGACACATCACACCGATCCGCTCGCGGCGCTGGCCACGCAGGCAGGCCTGCAAACCCAATGGGACGACGCGTGGGGCCAGCCGCAGACGCTGTCGCCCGCGGCAATCCGCACCGTGCTGACGGCCATGGGCCTGCCGTGCGAGACCGATGACCAGTGCGAAGCCTCGCGCGCGCGGCTCGAGGCCGAAGACGCCGCGCATGGCTTGCCGCCCCTGATCACCGCCGACATCGATCGCCCCGTGCATGTGCCCTGGCGCGAGGCGATCGCGCAGCGGCCGTATCGCATCGAGATGGAAGACGGCAGCGTCGTGGAAGACGTGGCGCGGCGCGTGGAATGGACTTCCGCCGCGGACACCGGTTTGGGCAGAAGCGGCAGCGTCCTCGCGCTGGCGCCCATCGCCACGGCCGGCTATCACCGCCTGGTACTCGGCGACCTGCACACCACCATCGCCGTCGCCCCGCCGCGCTGCTACGGCGTGGAGGATGCCCTGAACGAGCATGGCGGCGGAAAGCCCGACGCTCATCCATGGGGACTGGCTGTGCAGCTTTATTCGCTGCGGCGGGGTGCCCCGACCGGCCTCGGCGACCTGACCGCGCTGGCCGATGCCTGCGAAGCCGCGGCCAAGGCGAGCGCGCAGGCGGTCGCGATCAATCCGCTGCATGCGGGCTTTGCCGCGCTGCCGTCACGCTATAGCCCCTATTCGCCGTCGAGCCGGCTGTTCTTCAATCCGCTCTATGTGGACCCCGCCGCGGTATTCGGCGCGGAGGCGGTCGCGACGGCGATCGACGCCCTGTCGCTGGCCGAGGCGTTCCGCGCGGCAGAGGCGCGCGACGAAATCGACTGGCTCGCGCTGTCTCCCGCGCGCTATGCCGTGCTGCGATGGTTATGGGAACGTCAGGCGCAGCTTCTGCCGGCGGACGTGCTGCAACGCTTTTCGGCGTTTCGCGCGCTGGGTGGCAGCGCCCTGCACGCGCACGCCTGCTTCGAGGCGATGCAGCAGCATCGCCTGCAGCGCGATGGCGAGGCGGGTGCCGACTGGCGCAACTGGCCCGCCGAATGGCGGGACCCTCACGACGACGCCGTGGCCGCCTTTGCGCGCGATCATGCCGACGACGTGGCCTTCCACACCTTCCTGCAGTGGCTGGCCGCGGACGGCCTCGCCGCCGCGCAGCGTCGCGCGCGCGCTGCCGGCATGGCCATCGGCGTGATCGCGGACCTCGCCGTGGGCACCGATCCCGGTGGCAGCCACGCGTGGACGCGGCAGGCCGAGATCCTCAACGGCTTTCATGCGGGCGCGCCGCCCGACGTGTACAACCCGCTCGGGCAGGACTGGGGCGTCGCGGTGTTCTCGCCGCGCGGGCTGCGCCAGCACGGCTACGCGGCGTTCATCGAGATGCTGCGCGCGAATCTCGCGCATGCGGGTGGCCTGCGCATCGATCATGTGCTGGGCCTCGCGCGCATGTGGCTGGTGCCCGAGGGCGCTTCCGCGCGCGAAGGCGCCTATCTGACCTATCCGCTGGACGATCTGCTGCGGCTCGTGGCGCTGGAATCGTGGCGGCATCGCGCGATCGTCATCGGCGAGAACCTCGGTACCGTGCCCGCATCGCTCAATGCCGCCCTCGCGGCGCGCGGCGTGCTCGGCATCGACGTGCTGTGGTTCGAGCGGGATGCCGAGCCACCGGCGGGGACGACCGCCCGCTTCGTGCCCGCAGCGGAATGGCCGGTGCAGGCGGTGGCCACGACGACCACGCACGATCTGCCGAGCATCGCGGGCTGGTGGGCCGGCCGCGATATCGCCTGGCGCGCGAGCCTCGGGCAGCTGGGCCCCGGCGAAACCGAGGCCAGCGCGATGGCCGTGCGCGCGGCCGATCGGGCGGCGTTATGGCATGCGCTCGTCGAGGGCGGGATGATCGACGGCGCAGCGCGCGACCTTCCGCCACAGGAGCCGCCGATCGAGGCCATCCTCGCGTGGCTGGGACGCACGCGCACGCCGCTGCGGCTCGTGCCGATCGAGGACCTGACCGGTGCGGTCGAGCAGCCCAATCTCCCGGGCACGATCAGCGGCCATCCGAACTGGCAGCGGCGGATCGATGTGGATGTCCGGGCGCTGTTCGCACGCAGCGACGTTGCCGCGCGCGTGCGCGCGCTGCGGAGCGGGGATGCGTGAACGCAGGGAATGCCGACAATGCGGGCAATGCGGGGCGCTAGCCCCGCAGCGCGCCGTTCAGCGACTCCACGGTGACCGGCTTGACCAGATGCTCGGCGAAGCCCGCATCGAGTGCGCGGCGCCGGTCGTCCGCGGTACCGCGGCCCGTCAGCGCGAACACGCTCGCCCGCAGCCCGTGGGCCTGCATGGCGGCAAGCACCTCGTAGCCGTTCATCTCGGGCATCTCGAGGTCCAGCAGCACCACGTCGGGCATGAAGTCGCGCACCACCTCGAGCGCCTGCGCGCCGCCGTAAGCGGCGCGGGCCTCGTGGCCGAGCACCGCGAGGAGTTCCACCATGCTGTCCGCCGAGTCCGCGTTGTCGTCGACGATCAGCACGCGGCGCGAGACGCTTGCTTCGGGCACCGCGCGTACCACCGCTTCGCCGTCCATTTCCACCTCCGGGAGGATCACGGTGAACGTACTGCCCCGGCCCTCGCCGGGACTGCTGGCCTGAATCGCACCACCATGCGCTTCCACCACGGCGCGCGCCAGCGCAAGGCCGATGCCGAGACCGCTGCGTTGTCCCGCCGCATCGCCCTCCTGCGTGAACAGGTTGAAGATGCGATCGAGCGCTTCGGGTGCGATGCCTTCGCCCGTGTCGGCCACGGTGGTGATGACGCTTCCGCCCTCGGCGACGACATCGACCGAGATGGCGCCGCCGCGCGCGGTGTATTTGGTCGCGTTGCTGAGCAGGTTCGACAGGACCTGTCCCAGCCGGCCCGCATCGGCATTGACGAACAGCGGATCGGTGGGCAACGTCACCGAGATGCGCTGTCCGGCTGCCTCGATGACCGGGCGAATCGCCTCGATGCTCGTGCCGACGATCTCGTTGTACATGGTCGGGGCAAGCTGCACCTTGAGTTTGCCCGTGGTCACGCGCCCGACATCCATCAGGTCCGTGACGAGCCGCGTCAGCAGATGGACCTGCCGGCCGATGATATCCGCGCAATGGCGAATACGGCCGTCCGCCGGCGAGGTCAGGCGGATGACGTCCACCGCATTGCGGATAGGCGCGAGCGGATTGCGCAGTTCATGCGCGAGAATGGCCAGGAAAGCCTGCACGCGACGGCCCGCGCCCTCCAACTCCCGCAACCGCGCGGCATCGGTCATGTCGTGGGCGGTCCAGAGAATGCCCGTGGGACAAGCTGCCGCGTCGCGCGACAGCACCTGGCCGATGGCACAGCGCACGAGCGAACCATCCTTGCGCTGCAGCCGGTCTTCGCCGCTCCACGCGCCCTGCGCGCGCACCGCCTCGAGTGCCGCGAGGTCGTTGCCGGCCGCGATGTCCTGCCGCGAGTACAGCAGGGAGATGGGCTGGCCGATCGCCTCGCTCGCGCTATACCCCGTCAGCGCGGTCGCGCCATCGTTCCATTCCAGAATCGTGCCATCGAGGCTCAGTTCACAGACCGCACGATCGTGCAGCGCGTTGGCCAGTTGCGCGCGCCGGGCCTCGGCCTGCTCCGCGCGCTCCTCGGCCGCATGGCGCACGGTCACGTCGTGACATGCCACGGCCATGCCGTCGGCGTGGACCACCAGACCGAGGTGCGCATAGAAGACGCTGCCGTCGCGTCGCGCACACCAGCCGCGCCATTCGCCACGGCCCTCGTCGCGTGCCGAGTCGAGCCACCGGTCGCAGCCTGCCGAAACGGTGTCGTCGTGCGTATCGGCGCCGTGCCTGCTGCCCCCCGACAGCAGGCACGACACATGCCGTCCCACCACCTCGTCCTCCGCATAGCGGAACGTGCGCCAGGCCGCGTGGGTCCATTGACGGATATGCCCGTCGGGGGCCAGATCGAATACGGCAACATCCTGCAGGGCGTCGAGCCATGCGGGATGCGATGCCGATACGTTCGATACATCCGATATGCCGCGCGACACGCCGCTCACGCGCGTGCCCGCGGATTCCTCCCGCGCCGGCTGAAAGACCGACGGCTGCCGCTGCCACATAGGTTGTCCTTCTCTTATCGCGAGAGCGCTGCTTTTCTTGGAAGCCAGGGGACGCGCGTGAATACCGACACGTCCATTCATCATAGACGGTCGGCAATGACCGCATTATTTACGCAAGCCGGTAACCCGAAACTGCTCGCGCGGGCAAAAACTACAACGCCACTCACGTGGAAGGCGGCACAGGATGCTTGTCCGGGAGGTCGCGCGCGGGCTTGTCGCCGCGCTCCTTGCCGTGGTCCGGACACTGGTCGGGCCGATGGTCCGGGCGTCGGGCAGGTTCGTGCGGAATATGGGTGGCCATGGCTTGTCTCCGGGGCGTGGGCTGGATGCTACGTCATAACGACGTGCCTGACGCACGGGCGATGCAGGTTTCGTACCTATCGCGCGTTTCATACGGATTGCACCGAATGCCGCGCCCGCTTGACGCGCCGCGGCGCTTTTTTTCTAGCATGGAGGCTGAGGTCTCTCCCGTCCCTCCCCAAGGAGCTCCTACGATGAATGAACCCACACGGCTGCGGGGCGCGCCCGCGGCAAACACGGATCAGGGCGACGACACGCGCACCGCGATGTCGGGCGCGACGATCCGCCGGGCATTTCTCGACCACGTCTTCTACACGCAGGGCAAACTGCCCGGCCATGCCAGCGGCAACGATCTCTATCAGGCACTCGCCCATACGGTGCGAGACCGCCTCGTGCAGCGCTGGATCAGTACCGCCGAGACCTATCAGAGCCAGCCGTCCCGCACGGTGGCCTATCTGTCCGCGGAATTCCTCATGGGGCCGCACCTCGGCAACAACCTCGTGAATCTCGGGATCTTCGACGACGTACGCGCGGCCATGGCCTCGCTGGACCTCGATCTCGACGAAATCCTCGCGCAGGAAGTGGAACCCGGCCTCGGCAACGGCGGCCTGGGCCGGCTGGCGGCGTGCTTCATGGACTCGCTCGCGTCGCTCGAGATTCCCGCGCTCGGCTACGGCATCCGCTACGAGTACGGCATCTTCCACCAGAACATCATCGACGGCATGCAGGTGGAGAGTACCGACACCTGGCTGCGCAACGGCAACCCATGGGAGATCCAGCGCTCGGAATGGGCGGTACAGGTGCGCCTGGGCGGCCATACCGAACATTACACCGACGATCGGGGCCATTACCGCGTGCGCTGGGTGCCGGTCAAGACCGTGCACGGCGTGCCGTTCGATTCGCCGATCCTGGGATATCGCGTCAACACCGTCAATACACTGCGGCTATGGCGTGCGGAAGCGACCGAAGCGTTCGACTTCCACACGTTCAACCGTGGCGACTACCTGGGCGCGGTCAACAAGAAGGTGACGTCGGAGAACCTGACCAAGGTGCTCTACCCCAACGACGAGACCCTGCAGGGCAAGGAGCTGCGGCTGGAGCAGCAATATTTCTTCGTCGCGTGCTCGCTGCAGGACATGATGCGACTGCTGGCGACCCAGGGCATGCCGGTCACGCGGTTCCACGAGAAGTTCGCCGTACAGCTCAACGACACCCATCCGGCCATCGGTATTGCGGAGCTGATGCGGCTGCTCGTCGATGACCACGACGTGCCATGGCAGGAGGCGTGGCATATCACACGGCACGCCTTTGCCTACACCAACCATACGTTGCTGCCCGAGGCGCTCGAACAATGGCCGCTCGAACTGTTCGGCCGCATCCTGCCGCGCCACCTCGAAATCATCTACGAGCTCAACGCGCGCTTCCTCGACGACGTGCGCATCCGATTCTATGGCGACGAGACCCGGCTCACCCGGCTATCTCTCATCAACGAACAGGGCGGCCGCCATGTGCGCATGGCCAATCTGGCCTGCCTGGGCAGCCATGCGATCAATGGCGTCGCGGCATTGCACTCGCAACTCATGCGCGAGGACGTGCTCAAGGACGTCTACGAGATGTGGCCCGACAAGTTCACGAACGTGACCAACGGCGTCACGCCGCGCCGGTGGATTGCGCTGTCCAACCCGCGCATGACGCAGTTGGTCACCGAGGCCATCGGCGACGGCTGGATCCGCGACCTCGGCGAGATCCGCGCACTCGAGCCCTACGCCGACGACGCGGCGTTCCGCGAGCGCTGGTACGACGTGCGGCGCGAGAACAAGCGCGACCTCGCGCGCCTCGTGCGCGACGCCACCGGCGTGGTCATCGACCCCGAGTCGATGTTCGACGTCATGGTCAAGCGCATCCACGAATACAAGCGCCAGCATCTGGCGGTGCTCCATATCATCGCGCTTTATCACCGCATCAAGTCGGATCCGCATGCGGAGATCACGCCGCGCACGTTCCTGTTCGGCGGCAAGGCCGCGCCCGGTTACCACTATGCCAAGCTCATGATCCGCTTCGTCACGTCGGTTGCCGACGTGGTGAACAACGATCCGCAGGTGCGTGACCGGCTCAAGGTGGTGTTCCTGCCCAACTTCAACGTGACCTATGGCCAGCGCATCTATCCCGCCGCGGACCTGTCGGAGCAGATCTCGCTCGCGGGCAAGGAGGCCTCGGGCACCGGCAATATGAAATTCGCAATGAACGGCGCCATCACGATCGGCACCATGGACGGCGCCAATATCGAGCTGCGCGACGCGATCGGCCCCGATTTCTTTTTTCCGTTCGGGCTCAATGCGGCCGAGGTCTACGCGCTCAAGGCCGCGGGATACCGGCCGGCCACGTTCTACGAGAGCGACCCCGAACTGCGCGCGGTCATCGACCTGATTCAGCACGGTTTCTTCTCGAAAGGGGATGCCGCGGTGTTCCGTCCGCTCTTCGAAGGCCTGCTCCAGCATGACCCATACATGCTGCTCGCGGACTTCGCGTCGTACGTGCATTGCCAGCAGAACGTCTCCAACGCCTATGGCGACCGCGCGCGCTGGCAGCGCATGTCGATCCTGTCGAGCGCACGCTCCGGGCATTTTTCGTCCGATCGTGCGATTCGCGAGTATGCCGACCGCATCTGGCGCGTGGAGCCGGTCCCGGTCTGCCTGCTGCACCGTTCGAGCGGACAGGTTCAGGGCGCGCGACAGGCGGGCGAACCCGGCTTCAGCGAGCGCTGCGCACCGTGAACGGGGCAGCGCGGTAGTTTCTACAACGACCGAGGAAGCTTGTACATCCACCTATGACAATGCGCCGGCGTGCAGCCACCGCCGCACACGTGCCGGCGCGGTTTTCACGCAGTGCAGCACGCTGGCACGGACTTCGCATTGGTCGTCGGCGCGCGTTTTCCGCGCCACGAGCCAATAACAAGAACGAACCCTGTATTGCGGCGCTCGCCGCACCTGCGGTTCGTTTTCATCCGGAGTCCACCTTGAACGCGAACATCCTTTTCGTCGCGGCGGAAGCGCAACCTCTTGCCAAGACGGGCGGCCTTGCCGACGTCATTGGCGGTTTGTCGGGCGCGCTGCAGCAACGCGGCGCGAACGTGTCTGTCCTTATGCCCGGCTATCCGCGCGCGGTCGCGGCGGCACGCGGCGTACGCAGCCTGGGCGCGATCCGGCTGCCAATGGCGCTGCCTCCCGGGCATAGTCCCGCCCGGCTGCTCGAGGGCCAGATGCCGGACAGCGGCGCGCGCGTGATTTTCCTCGATTGCCCCTCGCTCTACGATCGCCCCGGTTCGCTCTACGTCGATCCGACGGGCCGCGATTTCTGCGATAACGCGCAGCGTTTTGCTGCGCTCGCACATGCGGCCGCAGCGATCGCCGCGGGCGAGACACCGCTCCCGGCGCCGGCGATGGTTCACGCGCACGACTGGCATGCCGGCCTGACGCCGCTGTTCATGCGCATGCGCGGATTGCACATTCCTACGGTCTGCACGATCCACAACCTCGCGTTCCAGGGCGTGTTCCCGATGGAGCTGGCCGGCACGCTGGGCATTCCCGACGAATATCTCGCGCCGGATGGCATCGAGTTCTGGGGCAAGCTCAACTTCCTCAAGGCCGGCATCCGTTACGCCGATCGCGTGACGACCGTCAGCCACACCTATGCGCGCGAAATCCGCACGAGCCACTTCGGCCACGGCCTGGAAGGGCTGCTGGACTATCGCGCCGATGTACTCGGCGCGATTCCGAACGGCGTGGACACGTCGGCATGGGATCCCGCGACAGACCGCCTGCTGCCCCAGCGCTACGACGCGCGCAGCGTGGCGGGCAAGAAGGCATGCAAGGCTGCGCTCCAGGCGCGCTTCGGCCTGCCGCAGGATGCGGACCGCCCGATCGTCGCCATGGGCAGCCGCCTCACGCATCAGAAGATGGCGGACGTCGCGCTCGATGCGATCGAAATCATCGTGTCGGCGCATGCGGATGTGCAGTTTGCGATTCTCGGCTGCGGCGATCGCACGCTCGAGGCTGCGTACGTCGAACTCGCCGCGCGCTATCCCGATCGTGTCGCGGTCGCCATCGGCTATCGCGAGGAAGACGCGCACCTGCTGCATGCCGGCGCCGATGCGCTGCTGCATGGCAGCCGCTTCGAACCCTTCGGCCTGACGCCCGTGTACGCGATGCGCTACGGCACCGTGCCGATCGTCTCGCGCGTGGGCGGTTTGGCAGATACCGTGCGCGATGTGGGACACGAGGCATTGCCAGCCCCGCGCGCGAATGGGATCATCTTCGACGGCGAAAGCGCGGAGGACATGGCGGAAGCCATCACGCGCGCGCTGGGCTGGCTGGGCAAGTCGCGGCACTGGCGCGCGATGCAGCGCGTGGGCATGCAGACCGATTTCAGCTGGGACAGCCCGGCACGCCAGTACATGGCACTGTACGGCGCGCTTGCACCGGCACTCGCCATCGCTCCGCAACCGATCGCGGAGACACTGGCGGTTGCCATCGAGCGCGACGAAGCCCAGGCGGCCGCTGCCACGAAGCCGGCCAGGGCGCCGAGGAGCCGCAAGCCCGCACGCCCGGCATCCGTTGCCGAGCCGCAGGGCGCGACTGTGGAGTCCGTGGCTGCCGCCACACTTGCCTGACCGGAACGCGTCATGATGCAGACGATGCCGATGGAGCCTTCAGCGACGCCCGCCCCGCCCGGTGCCAACTGGGAGACGCTGGGTGGCGATGTGCGGACGCTGCCGTGCAACGAAGACGGCGAAGCGGTCTATCGCTTCGGCCCCGCGGCACTCGCCGACGGACGCGTGCGCTTTCGATTGTGGGCGCCCGATGCGGCCGCGCAGGGGCAAACGGTGCGGCTGGAAATCGCGGGCGTGCCGCCCATCCTGATGTCGCAGGGCGAGCGCGGCTGGTTCGAGGCCGTGACCGCCTGCTGCCATGGCGCGCGTTACTGGTTCCGGCTCGACGACGGCACGACGGTCCCCGACCCCGCCTCTCGCGCGCAAGCCGAAGACGTGCATGGCGCGAGCGTATTCTGGCATCCGGCGGACGAGACCGGATATGCATGGCGGCATGTCGAATGGACCGGCCGCCCATGGCACGAAGCCGTGATCTATGAAATGCACGTGGGCCTGCACGGCGGCTTCGCCGGCGCGCTGCGCGTGCTGCCGCGCCTGGCCGCGCTCGGCATCACCGCCGTCGAACTGATGCCGATCGCGGAATTCCCCGGCGCACGCAACTGGGGCTACGACGGCGTGCTGCCGTTCGCGCCCGAACATGCCTACGGCACGCCCGATCAGCTGCGCGAACTCGTCGATACCGCGCACGGCCTCGGCATGATGGTGCTGCTCGACGTGGTCTACAACCATTTCGGCCCCGATGGCAATTACCTCCATCGCTACGCCAGCAGCTTCTTTCGCGAGGACCGGCAGACGCCGTGGGGCCCCGCGATCGACTTCCGTCAACCGGAAGTGCGGCGTTTCTTTACCGAGAACGCGCGCTACTGGCTCGAACAGTTCCGCTTCGACGGCCTTCGGCTCGATGCCGTGCACGCGATCGAAGATGAAGGCTGGCTGCCGCAACTCGCGAACCATCTCCGCCATTGCATCCCTGGCCGGCATCTGCACCTCGTTCTCGAAAACGATCACAATGACGCCGGCCTTCTGCGCAGCGGCTACGACGCCCAGTGGAACGACGACGCGCATCACGCGCTCCATGTACTGCTGACCGGCGAGCATGACGGCTACTACGGCGAGTTCAATGCGGACCTGCCCGAAACGACGCCCTCCGGCCCCGGTACTCCCGCGCTGCGCCATCTCGCGCGCGTGCTGGGCGAGGGCTTCGCATGGCAGGGCGAGCTGTCCCCGCATCGCTCGGGCGACGCCGATGGACCGCTGCAGGGCAGAGCGGTGCGCCGTGGCCAGCCGAGCGCGATGCTCGAGGCCACCGCGTTCGTCATGTTCCTGCAGAACCACGACCAGACCGGCAACCGCGCCTTTGGCGAACGGCTGACGACGCTCGCCGATCCGGACGCACTGCGCGCCGCCGTGGCGCTGCAGCTGCTGAGTCCGCAGATCCCGCTGATCTACATGGGCGAGGAAGACGGCGCGCGCGAACCGTTCCTGTACTTCACCGATCATTCGCCCGAACTCGCGCAGGCCGTGCGCGACGGACGTCGCCGGGAGTTCGCCGCCGCCGCGGCTTTTCGCGACGAGGCACGCGCCGGACAGATTCCCGACCCGAATGCGCCCGAGACCTTCGAGGCCTCCCGGCCGCATTGCGACGACACCGACGGCTACTGCCGCGCGTGGCATCACTATTACAGCGAACTGCTGTCGATCCGCCGGCACGAGATCGTGCCGCGCCTGGCCGGTGCGCGCAGCGCGGGCGTCGAGATTCTCGGCGATCGCGCGCTCGTGGCGCGCTGGACGCTCGGCGATGGCAGCGTGCTGTCGATCTGGCTCAATCTCGGCGATACGCCGGTGCCGGCGCAATGCGAACCTTCCACGGCGCTGCACTCTAGCCTCTTGCCGGGCGGCATCGCCACGCTGACGGGCGGCACGCTGCCGCCGAAGTGCTGCGTCACCTGCCTGCACCGCGCCGACGCGCATGGCCATGCCTGAGCCCGCCGGCAAGCATTCACCCAAGGACTCATGAGCGACATTGAACTTGCCGGGGTGCCGCGCGCCACCGCTCGCCTGCAGATGCATGCGGGCTTTACGTTTGCCCAGGCCGCGGCCCTGGTGCCCTACCACGCGGCGCTCGGCATCAGCCATCTGTATCTGTCGCCGATCACGTGCGCACGGCCCGGCTCGACGCACGGCTATGACGTGACGGACTGCACGCGCATCAATCCGGAGCTCGGCGGCGAAGAAGGGTTCTATACCCTGTGCCGCACGGCCCGCGGAGCAGGCCTCGGCATCGTGCTCGATATCGTGCCGAATCATATGGCCGCGAGCGTGACGCACAACGGCTGGTGGCGCGACGTGCTGGCAAAGGGACAGGACAGCCGTTACGCGCATCACTTCGATATCGACTGGGAGTCGCGGGATCCGGTGCTGGCCGGCAAGGTGCTGGTGCCGATCCTCGGCGAGCGTTACTGGGAGACGCTGACATCGGGCGCGCTCTCTATCGAACGCGATGCCGACGACCGCGCCGTCCTGCGATACGGCGACCAGACGCTGCCGCTGGCCGAGACGCCGGCGACCTCCCCTGACAGCGCGGAGGCCTGGCACGCGCTGCTGGAACGCCAGCACTATCGCCTCGCATGGTGGCGCACGGCCGCGGCGGAGCTGAACTGGCGCCGCTTCTTCGAGATCAGCGAACTCGTCGGGCTGCGACAGGAGCGCGAGGACGTATTCGAGGACACCCACGCACTCGTGTTCCGGCTCTATCGCGAAGGCTGGATCGACGGCGTGCGAGTCGATCATGTCGATGGCCTCGCCGATCCGGCCGGGTACTGCCGCCAGTTGCGCGCGCGGCTCGATGCCTTGCGTCCGGGCCGCCCGGGCGAGCAGGCACGCATGCATCCCTGGGTCGTGATCGAAAAGATTCTCGGCGAAGACGAGCCCTTGCCCGCGGACTGGCAGACCGACGGCACCACGGGCTACGACTTCATGAACGATGTCGCGGCCGTATTGCATGACGCGCGGGGCGAAACGGCGCTCGACGCGCTGTGGCACGAAGTCGGTGGAGACATGCGCGACTATCCGGCGCATGTGAAAGCCGGGCGCGATCGCATTCTCGACCGGCACCTGATGACCGAGTTCGGCGGCGCATGCGCGCGGTTGTACTCGCGCGTGCGCGCCACGCCCGCATTGCGCGATATCACGCTCGCGGCCCTGCGCCACGCGCTGCACGCGCTGCTGCTGCAGATTCCGGTGTATCGGACCTATTACGTGGCGGACGAAGGCAGGACATCGCGCGGCACCGACGATGCCCTGCTCGATGCGGCGGCCGAGCGCGCCCGCGCCACGCTGGCCGGCGACGAGCGCGTCGCACTCGACCTCATCGTGACATCGCTGCGGGACGATGCGCCCATCGGCACGCCAGCCGGCGACCTGCGGACGCGGCTCCAGCAGATCATGCCCGCGCTCGCGGCCAAGGGTGGCGAAGACACGGCGTTCTATCGCTACGGCCGCCTGCTGTCGCGCAACGAGGTGGGCAGCGACCCCGGCGTGCTGGCGATCGCACCCGAGCATTTCCATGCGCGGCTGCTCGCGCGCCCCCGCCATGCGATGCTCGCCACGGCCACGCACGATCACAAGCGCGGAGAAGACGCGCGCATGCGGCTCGCCGTGCTCAGCGAGCTTGCCGAAGCGTGGAGCGACGCGGTGCGCGACTGGGAGGCGAGGCTCGCACCCGTGGTGACCGCCTCGCCGAAGGGACCGGACGGCGTCGATCGCATGATGCTTTACCAGACCCTGCTTGGCGCCTGGCCTGCCGACCCGCGCGTGCTGGAGCGAGAGGACGCCCAGCGCGACCTCATTGCGCGCGTGCTCGCCTGGCAGACGAAATCCATCCGCGAGGCCAAGCGCCACGGCAGCTGGACCGATCCGGATCCGCAGTACGAGGCGGCTTGCGAGGCATTCGTCGCCGCGCTGGCGGCAGGCGGCGCCGATAGCGTGCTCGAACGCATCGGGCAGTTCGCGCATCGCATCGGTCCCGCGGCGGCACTCAACAGCCTCTCGCAGACCCTGCTGCAACTGACCGCCCCCGGTGTACCGGACCGCTATCAGGGCAACGAGGCGTGGGACTTCAGTCTGGTCGACCCCGACAATCGCCGCGCGCCCGACTACGAACGGCTGCGCGCTCAGTGCGAATGCACGGCAGGGTGGGCGCACTGGTTACGGCATTGGCGCGACGGCCGCATCAAGCAGCAGCTGATTCGCGCGGTCTTGCAGTTTCGCCGCGAGCAGGAAACGCTGTTCACCGCCGGCACATGCCAGCCACTGGTCGCCACGGGCGCGATGTCCTCCAGCGTACTGGCGTTCACGCGGCAATGCGGGGCGCTGGAAGCGATCACCGTGGTCACCCGGCATGCCGCGCGGCATGTGGAACCGGATCTGCCGCGCGTGCCCACGCAATGCTGGGGCGACACGGCGCTGCGCGCGCGCGACGGCGGCGCTTGGGTCGATGTGCTGACCGGACGGGCCATTGCCGTGCACGCGGGACATTTGCGCATCAAGGACGTCCTGCATCAACTGCCCGTCGCGTTGCTCGTGCGCGGGTAGGCCCCGGCTAGCAGCGCCGGGGTGCGGCTTCAGCGGCGGCTGCGCAGCATGGCGGCCACCGCCGCCGATGCGCCCATCACGACCATCGTCGTCAGCAGCGGATGCTTTGCGGACGACGTATAGGGGCAGGACCGCAACGCGCGCCGATGTCCAGTCCGCTCGATCAGGCTGTTGGCCCCGTCATAGAGCGCATTGTCCTCGCGCGGCCCCGCCGGCGCGCTGGTCTGCTGCGCGCGGCCCATGAAGCGGCGCATAAAGCGGTCGAACGCGTACGGCGCGTGATAGGCCGCCGCGGAGAACGCCTTGGCGGCGCCACCCACGAACAGATCGCGCCGAGGATGCTGCGCCGCGAACAGGATCGCATCGGCGGCCAGTGCCGGATCGTAGAGCGGCGGCGGCTGCTGGGGCTCGCAATGCAGGAAGTTCTTCGCATGCGACACCATCGGTGTCTCCAGCCCCGCCGGCTTGATCAGCGTGACGGAGATCGGCGCCTTCTCCTGCTCGAGTTCCAGCCGCAGCGTATCGGTAAAGCCCTTGATCGCGTGCTGCGACGCCGCGTAAGCGCTCTGCAGCGGCATCGGCCCGTCGGCCGCTTCGCTGCTGATGTTGATGATCGCGCCGCCGCTATGCCGCATATGCGCGGCCGCGACGAGCGAGCCATGCACCACGCCCCAGTAATTGGTGTCGAACAGCCGTCGCTGGTCCTCCAGCGGTACGTCGCCATGACGCCCGAAGATCGTCACACCCGCGTTATTGACCCAGGTATCGAAGCTGCCGAAGCGCTCGATGGCCATTTGCGCGACGCGCGCGACGTCCTCCTGATTTCCCACATCGGCCCGCGCCGTGATGACTTCAGTGCCGTGCTCGCGCAACTCTTCCGCCAGTTGCTGGAGCGCTTCTTCGCTGCGCGCGACCAGCACGAGCTTGGCCCCGCGCGCGGCGGCCGCCCGGGCCGTCACGAGCCCGACGCCGCTGCTGGCACCCGTGATGACGATGACCTGCGACCCAATCTTCTTGAGTTCGACCTTTTTTCCGGATTCCATTGTGTCGCGTCCTCCTGAACGGTAGCGAATCAGAATCAGTCGAACGTCGCAATTCCCGTTCCCGGGGCCGCACGCCATACACCGCCTTGTATTTCTCGCAGCGGCGTGTGCAATACGTATTGAAGATTTACAACGCGCGCATGTAGGACAGGGGCTTATTTCCGGGGCGTCGTTTGCTGCATAAGCTGGAAGGCAACCGCCACCGACGCATCGAGAGGCATCGACCATGGCCAGAACCTCACATAGCACGCCTGCGACGGACACGCCTTCGCCGCTGGGAAAATACCAGACGATGCGCGACTTCGGCGCGACGCCGGAGCCGTCAGGGAAAAAGTCGCCGCGCGGCCGCGCGGGCAAGGCGCTGTCGTTCGTCATCCAGAAGCACGCGGCACGACGGCTGCATTACGACTTCCGGCTGGAACTCGACGGCACGCTGAAAAGCTGGGCGATTCCCAAGGGTCCGAGCTACGATCCGGCCGACAAGCGCATGGCCGTCCACGTCGAAGACCATCCGCTCGATTATGCGGACTTCGAGGGCGTGATTCCCGCCGGGCACTATGGCGCGGGAACCGTCATCGTATGGGACCGCGGCGTGTGGATTCCCGATACCGATCCCGAACAGGGCTATCGCGATGGCAAGCTCAAGTTCGAACTGCGCGGCGAAAAGATGCAGGGCCACTGGACGCTCGTGCGCATGGGTGGCAAGCGGCAGCGCGACCAGGATGCATGGCTGCTGATCAAGGAGCGCGACGAACTCGCGCGCGCGGCATCGGACTTCGACGTCGTGGAGGCATTGCCGGACAGCGTGCTCGCCGGAACGGCGAAGGCGGCGACCGACGGCAAGTCGGGCAAGCCGGCACGCGCGAAGAAGGCGAAGGCCGTCGCCCTGCCCGACGCCGTGGCAAGGCATGCGAAGCAGGCCACGCTGCCGCTGGCGTTCGCGCCGCAGCTCGCGACGCTGGTCGATGCCCCGCCCGCGCAGGGCGATTGGCAGTACGAGATCAAGTTCGACGGCTATCGCCTGCTCGCGCGCGTCGATGGCGACGACGTGCGGCTGTTCACGCGCAATGGCAACGACTGGACCAGCAAGCTTCGCTCGCTCGCGGCGGAAGTCCGCACGCTCGGCCTGCCCGACGGGTGGCTCGACGGCGAGATCGTGGTCGTGGATGCCAATGGCGCCACCGACTTCCAGGCGCTGCAGAATGCGTTCGAGACCTCGCGCGTCGACGCCATCCAGTACTACCTGTTCGACCTGCCCTACTATGCGGGCCACGATCTGCGCGCGGTGCCGCTGAGCGAGCGCCGGGCGTTGCTGGGGCGGCTGATGGAGAACAATACCGCGCCGCGCCTGCGCTTCAGCGAAAGCCACGACGTCGATCCGCACGAGATGCTGGAAGCCGCCTGCCGCATGAAGCTCGAAGGCGTGATCGGCAAGCGCGTGGATGCGCCCTACGTCAACACGCGCGCGAACACGTGGATCAAGCTCAAATGCACGCTGCGGCAGGAGTTCGTGATCGGCGGCTTTACCGATCCCAAGGGCAGCCGCAACGGACTCGGCTCGCTGCTGCTCGGCGTGCACGATGCCGATGGCAAGCTCCGTTATGCGGGCAACGTGGGCACGGGCTTCGATACGGCGCTGCTCGACAGCCTGCGCAAGCAACTCGACGCGCTGGCCGCGGACACCGCGCCGTTCGCGGATCTGCCCCGCGGCGTCAAGGGCCATTGGGTCAAGCCGAAGCTCGTCGCCGAAGTGGCGTTCGGCGCGTGGACCAAGGATGGCCGCGTGCGGCATTCGGTGTTTCATGGGCTGCGCACCGACAAGCCCGCGGGCGCGGTCTCCGTGGAGAAACCCGTTGCGGCAACGAAGGCAGCCGGCCGCAAACCCGATGCGAAGCTCGGCAAGATCGTCATCAGCCATGCGGACCGGGTCATCGATGCTTCGACGGGCCTCACGAAAGGCGACCTCGTCCGCTATTACGCCAGCGCCGCGGGACTGATGCTGCCGTACCTCAAGGGCCGCCCCATCGCCCTGGTGCGCGCGCCCGCCGGCATCGATGGCCAGCAATTCTTCCAGCGCCACGGCGATACGCTCGATATCGATGGCGTCAACGCGCTCGATCCCAAACTGTGGCCCGGCCATCCGCCGCTGCTGGAAATCGCCTCCGAGACGGCCATCGTCGCCGTGGCGCAACTCAATGTCGTGGAATTCCACACCTGGAACGCGCGCGCGAAGACGATCGACAAGCCCGATCGCGTCGTGTTCGACATCGATCCCGGCGAAGGCGTCGAATGGCCCCGCATCCAGGAAGCCGCGCATCTGGTGAAAACGCTGCTGGACACGCTGGGCCTGCAAAGCTTCCTGAAGACGAGCGGCGGCAAGGGCCTGCACGTGGTGGTGCCGATTGCCGCGCGGGCCGGGTGGGACGAGGTCCGCGACTTCGCGCAGGACGTGGTCCGGCATATGGCGACCACCATTCCGGACCGCTTTGTCGTCAAGAGCGGCCCGCGTAACCGTGTTGGCAAGATTTTCATCGATTACCTGCGCAATGGTGTCGGGGCTACCACCGCCGCCGCGTTTTCCGCACGCGCGCGGCCCGGCCTCGGCGTCTCTATTCCCGTGGCCTGGGATGAGCTCGACGAACTGACCTCGTCGGCGCAATGGACCATCGCCAATGTCGCCGACCGGCTCGACGCGCTGGCGCGCCACGATCCGTGGGCCGGCCACGACAAGGTCCGCCAGACGCTGACGCGCGCCCGAAAGCTGCTCGCCGACGCCTGACCGCCCCCCGACTTCCGCTGTAGGCGTCCGTCTGTCAGCGGGTCTGAGGCGCGCGGCACGCTTCTTGCCACTCCGGTCGGAAAACGTATGCCATTTCCGGCCCGAGCAACGAGGCGAAACCATGAGATACCACCCGTCAGGCCCGTCCAAACCCGCGCCAGCCCGCCATGCCACGTGGCTGAAGGGGCCCATGCGCCGGCCGGCGACGCGTTGACGCGCGATACAAAAATTACAAGGCAACGGTGCGCCAAACGGGTAATTTTTACAAAATCGACCGTCCCGAGCGGTCCCAGGCACTTTCTACTGTTTTTGACGTGACGACAACAATACATCGCACTCCTCGTACTTTCTTGATCGCCGCTTCCGCTACCGCGACGTCCTGCGCCGCCCGCTTGCCATGACTACGTCCACACACGCGCCGACACCCTCCGCCGCCACGACCGCTGCCACCCGTCGTCCGTTGATCCTCAACGTCGAGGATCGCGAGGGGCCGCGCTATGTGAAAAGCCGAATCCTCCATCGCGCCGATTTCACGGTGCTCGAGGCATCGTCCGGACAGGCGGCGCTGTCGCTCGTACGCCAGCATTCGCCGGACCTCGTGCTCCTCGGCACGCGGTTGCCCGATATCGACGGCCTCGAGGTCTGCCGGCTCATCAAGGCCGATGCGCAGACCGCGCGCAGCCTCGTGCTGCTGACCTCGCCGGGGGTCACCGACTCGCACCGCCGCGCGCAGGCGCTCAATGGCGGCGCCGACAGTTTCCTCGTGGAACCCGTGGAGCCCGAGGAACTGGTCTCCAGCATCAACGCGCTGCTGCGCATGCGGGGCGCGGAGGATGCGTATAGCCGTACGTCGCAGGCGCTGCACGAGAACGAGGACCTGTTCCGCCAGCTGGCCGAGTCGCTGGCCGACGTGGTCTGGATCTTCGATCCCGCCGCGCGGCGATTCCTGTTCGTGAGCCCGTCGTTCGAAGCGCTCTGGGGCCGCCCCGTCGGCGCCATCCAGCAGGAACCGAAGCGCTGGGTCGATTGGGTCGTCCCCGAAGAGCGCGACCGCATGAGCAGCGAGTGGGATGCCATGCTGCGCGATGGCCGGCTCGATACCGAATTCCAGCTCGAGCGGCCCACCGGCGAAATCCGCGAAGTCCATATGCGGGCGTTTCCCGTGCGCGGCGCCGATGGGCGCTGCCTGCGCGTGGCGGGCATCTGCCAGGACGTCACGCGGCACAACCGCGCCGAACGCGCGCTCCATAACGAAGAGCGCCGCAAGGACGAATTCCTCGCGATGCTCGCGCACGAACTGCGCAACCCGCTCGCGCCGATGCGCAGCGCGGTGGACCTGCTCCAACGCGGCGCGCCTTCGCGCGAAGACATGTTCCGCGCGCGCGACATCATCGGCCGGCAGCTGCGCCACCTCACGCGCCTCGTCGATGACTTGCTGGACGTGTCGCGCTTCAACCAGGGCAAGATCACGCTGCGGCGCGACCTCGTCGAGTTGCGCAGCGCGCTGAACACGGCCGTGGAAACGGTGCGGCCGCTGCTCGAGACGCGCCGCCATACGCTGCGCCTGTCGCTGCCCGAGCAGCCGCTGCCGGTCTGCGGCGACATGGTCCGGCTGACGCAGATCTTCGCGAACCTGCTGCACAACGCGGCCAAGTACACGCCCGAAGGCGGCGCACTGTCCGTCACGGCCTCCGTGGTCAGCTCGCCGAACGGTGACCGGGTCGCCGTGCGCGTGTCCGACAATGGCGCGGGCCTTTCCACCATGCTGCAGCGGCAGCTGTTCGACCCGCTCGCCCCCGCCGTGCATGACAACGGCAACGGCCAGCTAAACGATGCAGAGGAATCGCAGGCACTCGCCGAGCATGACGATCAGGTCGCCGCGAGCGCATTGCAGCAAGACGACGGCCATCCCGACAACCTCGCGGCGCGCGAAGGTCCCGGCATCGGCCTGACGCTCGTGCAGAAACTCGTGGTGCTGCACGGCGGGCGCGTCTCGGCGGAAAGCCCGGGACCGGGCCGTGGCAGCACGTTTATCGTCGAGCTGCCCGTGGAGCCGTGGCAGAACTGGCAGCCGTCGGCGGGCAAGCCGCGCATGCAGGCCAGCACCGCCCACACGATCATGCTCGTCGATGACAACGTGGATGCGCTGGAAGCCATGACGATGACGCTGCAGACGCTCGGCCATACGGTGGTCACGGCCTCGGATGGCCAGACCGCCGTGGACCAGGCCGCGAGCGTGCGTCCCGACGTCGTGCTGCTGGACCTCGGCATGCCCGCCATGGACGGCTTTGAAACCGCGCGGCGCCTGCGTGAGATTCCCGAACTGCGCAACGCGCGGCTTGTGGCGCTGACCGGCTTCGGCCAGCCCGACGACCGCCGCCGTACGCGGGCCGCCGGCTTCGACCTCCATCTGGTCAAGCCGGCCGACCTCGATGCCATCACCCGTTTGCTGGACGAACTCGATGCCTGAGCCAGCGCCATCCGCCGCTCACCGATACCAAGGAGTTGACGTTGCACATTACGCCTGAACCCGATATCACCCCACCCCCGCCGGAAGTGCCGCCGCCCGAGGCACCGCCCGATATGCCGGCCGATCCTGTCAGCGATCCGCCTCCGGGAGACGTGCCCCCGCCGCCGCCGCAACGCGCGTAGGAGGGCCGCCATGTCGCGCATCATCTGGAAGGGCGCCATCAGTTTCGGCCTCGTCAATATTCCGGTGTCCCTCAAGCCGGCATCGCGCACGCACACGCTGGACCTGGACATGCTCGACAAGCGCGACATGGCGCCCATCGGGTATCAGCGCATCAACAAGCACACGGGCAAGCCCGTGGAGAGCGACGACATCGTCAAGGGGTATGCGTACGAGAAGGACGAGTACGTCGTCCTGAGCGACGAGGACTTCCGGCAGGCCAACGTCGAAGCCACGCAGACCGTCGATATCGTCAGCTTTGTCGACGCGGCGAGCATTCCCCCCTACTACTTCGAGACGCCCTACTACCTCGAACCCGACAAGCGCGGCGAGCGCGGGTACGCGCTGCTGCATGAAACGATGCGCCGCACGGGCCGCGCCGCGCTGGCGATGGTCGTGCTGCGCAACCGCCAGCATCTGGCGGCCGTACTCGTCTCCGGCAAGGCGTTGGTGCTCAATACGATGCGGTTCGCCGACGAGGTGCTGCCGATCGAGGACCTTGCGCTGCCCAAGGGGGGCAAGCAGGGCGCCTCCGCGCGCGAGGTCGAGATGGCCGAAAAGCTCGTGGAGGACATGAGCGAGGACTGGTCGCCCGAGCAATACCGCGATACCTATCGCGACGACCTGATGGCCGTGATCGACGCCAAGATCAAGTCCGGCAACACGCAGTTGCTCACGCCGGCGAGCAAGGACACCGCACCTGCCGGCAAGGGTGCCAAGGTCATCGACATGATGGCGTTGCTGCGGGATAGCCTCGGCAAGCGAGGGAAGCGAGCCGAAGAGAAGGCCCCGGCTGCGGAGGAGACCCCGGCAAAGAAGGCCGCTGCAAAGGGGGCCGCCGCGAAGAAGGCCGCCGCAAAGAAGGTGGCTGCAACGAAGGTGGCTGCAACGAAGGCGGCTGCAACGAAGGTCGCTGCAAAAAAGGCCTCTGCAAAGAAAGTCGCGACAAAGAAAGTCGCGGCAAAGGAAGTCGCGGCAAATAAAGCGGCAAATCCAGCCCCAAAAAAGGCCGCAAGGGAGGCCGCCCCCAAAAAGGCCGCCCCCAGGAAGGTTGCCGCCAACAAGACCACTGCCCGAAAGCCGACCGTCAGAAAAGCCGCCTGACACCGCCCCGGCCGCAATACATTGGTGCCGGCGATGCAACATACTGCGTCCCTCGCATGCGCTAGTCATCGCCTCGCCCCCCGCCTAGCATTGAAACTCGGCTCGGCCTCATTACGGCTTACAACATGACAACCCTGACACCCCCACCCACTTCGCTGCTCGAGCGATACCGGGGGGAGGCATTCAAGCCGCTCTACGCTACCCGGGTCACGGTGGCCGGCGGCACCACCGAACATGGGCGGGCCTCCGGCATCGCGCAGTCCGACGACGGCACGCTCCAGCTGGCGCTGCGCATGCCGAAGGCGCTGGGCGGGCCAGGCGGGGGGACGAATCCCGAGCAGTTGTTCGCGGCCGGCTATGCGGCATGCTTCCATGGCGTGCTGCATCTGCTCGCGGCGCGCGCTTCCATCGCCGTGCCCAATATGACCGTCGATGTCACCGTGACCTTTGGACGCGATCCCGTGGACGGGCTCTTCATGCTTACCGCGGACGTGGAGATTCACCTGCCGGATGTCGAGTTCGCGGTGGCTGAAGAACTCGTGCGCAATGCGGAGCGCGTGTGTCCTTACTCCAAAATGACACGGCAGGGCATTCCGAGCATCACACTGGCGGTACAGCCGCGGGGCGGGCATCGGCACGGCATGAGCCACGCATTCGGGACCCGTTAAGCGTTGTAAATCCTCGTTAGCGCCACCGCGCACGGGGCAAGGCCGCGGCAACAATCGGCTCGATACTCCTGTCGATGTGCCGGTACCCATGAGACTCACTGAATCTTCGCGCGCCACCTCGCACGCCACCTCGCACACCACCTCGCCGGACGCGGGCACGGACGCCCTGTCCGCCAGCTTCGCGACGAGCTACGCGGGCGTCATGGCCTTTATCGCCGTCGTGCGCGAAGGCAGCTTCGCCAAGGCTGGCGAGCGCCTCGGCATTGGCCGCTCCGCGGTCAGCCGCAGCGTGCAGCGGCTGGAAGACCAGCTTCACACCCGGCTCTTCCTGCGCACCACGCGCTCCACGCGGCTCACGCGCGAAGGCGAGCTGTTCTTCGAGAACTGCCACCAGGGCGTGGAGCGCATCGTCGAGGCGATGAACGACATGCGCGAACTCCGCGAGGGGCCGCCGTCGGGACTGCTGCGCATCAGCGCGACGGTGGGCTTCGGCCGTAAGGTCGTGGCACCGCTGCTCGCGGAATTCCGCGGCCGCTACCCGGAGATCGCGATCGACCTGCTGCTCGACGACCGCCACACCGATTTCGCCGCGGATCGCATCGACGTGGCGTTTCGCAACGGCCGCATCGAGGATTCGAGCATCATCGCGCGCCAGATCATCCCCATGCAGATGGCCTTGTGCGCGTCGAAGCAGTACGCCAGCGAGCACGGCCTGCCCGAGACCCTCGACGACCTTGCCGATCACAACTGCGTCAACTTCCGTTTTGCGAACGGCCGCATCTTCGAATGGGAGTTCAGGGTGTCGGGCGAGACGCGCAAATACCAGCCGCGCGGCTCGCTCACGTTCAATGACGCGGATCTCGTCCTGCAAGCCGTGCTGGACGGCCATGGCATCGCGCAGATGGCGGGCTATCAGATCTGCGACCACCTGACCGCCGGATCGCTCGTCATCGCGCTGGCCCGCCACGCGCCCGACGATCGTGGCCACTACGTCTGCTACCTGAGCCGGCAGCACCTGCCCACGCGCATCCGCGTGTTCATCGACTTCGTGACCGATCGCATCCGCGCGCTGAACCTTGCATGCCTCAGCGACTACGATCCGCAGTATCCGCCTACCTGGAGAAAAATTTGAGTCTCGCCGCATGGCTGTGCGCCCTCGGCGCCATCGTTCTCTGGGCTGCATTCGCCTCGATGGTCGGTCAGGCGCGCGACGTGCCGCCCTGGCTGCTCACGGGCATTTCGCTCTGCATCGGCAGCCTCGTCTCGCTGCCGCGCATGCGCGCATGGCGCGTGCCCGTGCGCACCTGGGCATTCGGCGCCGGATGCCTGTTCGTCTATCACGTGTGCCTGATCGGCGCGTTCCGGCTCGCGCCCGTGGCCGAGGCGAACCTGATCAACTACCTGTGGCCGCTGCTGATGGTGATGCTGTCTGGCTTTGTCGGCCGTCGTGCGACGTCGGCCGCAGCCGCAATCGCGACACCGCGGCTGCGTGCATGGCTCGGCTGCGGCATCGCGTTCGCCGGCTGTGCACTCGCCATCCAGCCGTCGGGCGGCAGCGCCGCATTCACGATGACGCAGCTGGCCGGCTACGCCTGCGCGGCCGTTGCCGCGCTGACGTGGGCCATCTATTCGCTCGGCTCGCGGTGGCTGCCGCCTTATTCGTCGTGGGCGGTCGGCGGGTTCTGCCTCGGCGCGGGGCTGCTGGCGCTGGCGGGGCATTTCGCCTTCGAGGCGCGCTACGTGCCAACCGGCGCCAACTGGATCGCCATGGCCGCAATCGGCCTCGGCCCGCTCGGGTACGCCTTCGTGCTATGGGATCGCGCGATGCGCGCCGGCGATGCCGCGAAAATCGGCACCGTGGCCTATGCCACGCCCGTGCTGTCGATGCTCGGGCTGGCCCTCACGCTGCGCGACACGCACACCAACTGGCCGCTGATCTTCACGGCCAGCGCATTGATCGTGCTCGGCGTGCTCGTCGGCACACTGGAACCGCGCCGCCGCGAGCAGGCGTCATGATGCGGTAATGCCATGATCGGGCACCCCGCCGCTCAGCCGGCCTCGGCAAGCGGCAGGTCGCGCGCCGGAACGCGCTCGGCGGCGTGCGTGTCCGCGTGCCGCGGGTGCCCCCCTTGCGAGCCCGCTTTCTCGGCGGCATAGATCCGCGTGTGTGCGGGCAGCCGGTAGCGCACCGATTCGTCTTCCATCTGCGTGGCGGACAGCAGCGATTTCGCGACGAGGCTGTCGATCGCATCGACCACGTCGGCGCGCTCGCCATCGACCACGCAGAGCGCGTCGAGCGCGGTCTCCAGTGCGAAGGCATCCCCGAACAGCGCCAGCCGCAGGAATACCTTGCGCTCGACACCGGAGAGCAGAGCGTGACTCCAGTCGAGCAGCGCGCCCAGCGTCCGATGGCGCGGCGGCGCCGTGCGGCGCCCCTGCCATTGCAGCAGAAAGCGGGTATCGAGCAGCGCCGCGGTGCCGTCGATGCCGAATGCCCCAACGCGGCAGGCCGCAAGCTCGATCGCGAGCGGCACGCCATCGAGGCGCCGGCAGATCGCGGCCACCTGATGCGCCTCGCTGTCGGTCATCGCGATGGGATGACCGTTGGCCTCGGCACGTTCGAGAAACAGTTGCACCGCGGGATAGGCCTGCGCCTGCGCGGCCGTGAACGGCGCGTCCGGCGGCGGGCTCGCCAGCGGCGGCAGGCGGTAGACGTGCTCGCCTTCGGCACGCAATGCCTCGCGGCTCGTGGCCAGCACATGATGGTTCCGCGATCGCGCGACCAGCCGTTCCGCGAACGACGCCACCGTGCACAGCACGTGCTCGCAGTTGTCGAGCACGATCAGCACGGGCGCATCCGGCAACGCGTCGGCGAACGCCTGCAATGCGTGCCGCAGCGCGTCGCCATCGGTGTGCGCGCCGAGGTCGATAAAGGACGTGGCCGCGCCGCAACCCGATGCAACGTCATGCGCGATGGCCACCGCCACGGTCGTCTTGCCGATACCGCCAGGGCCGACGATCGACATGAAGCGATGCACGCGCAAAGCCGCCGCGATATGCCCCACGGCTTCGCCGCGCCCCAGCATGCGCGCCAGACGTGGCGGCAACGGCTGCTCCACCGCAGGCGCGGGCCGGGTGGCGATGCCACCCATGGCGCCGCGATCCGTGCCGGCATCGCGCGGTGCGGCGGCGCACTCCGTGTCGGGCGCATCGCGATGCGACGCGCGGACACGCGTGATCTGTCCCACGAAGCAGTAGCCGCGTCCCGGCACGTTGGTCACGTAGCGCGCCCCACCGTCGCCATCGTCGAGCATCCTGCGCAGGCCCGCGATATGCACACGCAGGTTGCTGTCATCGACCACCATGTTGCGCCACGCACGTGCCATCAGCTCGCGCTTGTCGACGACATCGCCCGCGCGCTCCAGCAACGCGATCAGGATATCCATCGCGCGGCTGCTCAGCGGCACGCACAGGCCGTCGCGCTCGAGACGTCGCTGCGTGGGAAACAATCGGAACGCGCCGAATGCAACGATCTCTTCCACGTCCGCGACGGCGGCCATGGCGACCGCGGGCGCTGTGATTGCCGGACGGATTGTTGCATTCATGGATGGGACACCCCGGATAGCGACCGATTCCGTGGCAGGCCGGGCGCGAGTTTCGATACTTGACTCATTCTCCATTGTTTCCCTCAAAACACGTATGCCCAGATTGCTCTCTTGTGTCACATGACGGGAAACAAATTGAGGGCCATCGCGGATATCGACCAGCGGAAGCGGCTCAGGCAGGCGATGGCGGCCAGCTCATCGAGGCTGACATGTCTTTCCAGGTTGGCATCGACGTGATCCAGCACGCGCTGCAAGCGCTGGACGTCCATACGGGTAACGGTTTTGCACGACATGCGAATCATTCTGCTAATGCATTCACACAAAGGCAATGTCACCCGCGCAGATTGGCAGAATTTCAGGGGTATTGGTCAGCGTTGCATGCCGAACGACACTGGAACGTCCTCGATACCGTCTTGACGATACTCGGACGGCGACAATCCCATATGACGGCGGAATGTGACACGCATGCGTTCCTCGTCGCCGAAGCCGCAGGCGTGCGCGATCTGGTCGATCGAACGCTCCGAAGCGCGCAGCAGGCGGCAGGCCGCTTCCACGCGGAAATGCTCGACCGCCTTGGCTGGCGTGCGGCCGACCTTCTCCTTGTAGGCGCGCGCGAAATTGCGCGGGCTCATGTTCACGCGCGCGGCCATGCGGTCCACGGTCAGCGCCTCGTCGCCGAGATTGTCGAGGATCCAGAGGTGCAAGCCATCGAACGCGGGCGTGTCCCGGACCTGTGCCTTGAGCATTTCGCTGAGCTGTGGCTGCTCCGCCGGCCGCTTCAGGTACACGACGAGCTGCTTGGCCACGGCCAGCGCGATGTCATGCCCGAGGTCCGCCTCGACCAGCGCCAGCGCGAGGTCGATACCCGCCGTGACGCCGGCCGAGGTCCAGACCGGATCCTGCTGCACGAAGATCGCGTTCCGGTCGACCGTGATGCCGGGGAAGCGCGTCGCGAGGTCGTCGATATTGATCCAGTGCGTGGTGGCGCGGCGGCCCTGCAGCAACCCCGCTTCGCCAAGGAAGAACGCACCGGTGCACACCGAGGCGGTACGCCGCACGATGCCGGCGGTCTGCCGCAGCCAGTGCACGAGGTGCGCCGAAGCATCGACCACCTCGAGGATCTCGGGCGTCCCGGGCACGATCACGGTGTCCACGTCGCGCGGCTGGTATTGCCCGACATCCTCGGTATGCAGGACCACACCCTCGATCGACCGAACGATGCCGCCGCCGATGCTGACCGTATGGCAGTCATAACCGGGCAACCCCCGTGCCTGCGCCAGATTTGTCGCGCACCAGAACACGGTCTGGGGACCGCTGAGGTCGAGCAGCCCGAACTTCGGAAATGTGACAAACAGGATGCGACGCGGCGCCGCAAGCGTCGGAAGGGTGGCGATGGACATGACGGGACGGGCAGGGTTGTCTGGATCGTAGGCCAATTGAAAGATTCTGCAAGCTCAGGCGCATCATGCCGCACACAGTAGGGCGGAGCGAGTCACCCATAGGTGTGATGGCGATCCATCGTTCGGGCTCCCACAATGGATCGCATCGTGCCGGCATGCGCCACGGCGTTGCCCGCGATTCGTGAGTCACCCATCTGCGACATCACCCTGAGGACCGTTACCCATGGAAATCAAGACGATCCGCGAGCGCGCCTTCGCGACGCCGCTATGTAGCCCTGCCTATCCGATGGGCCCGTACCGCTTCATCGATCGCGAGTTCTTCGTCATTACGTACCGTACCGATCCCGCGCTGTTGCGCGCGGCGGTGCCGGAGCCGCTGGAGATCACCGATCCGATCGTGCACTACGAGTTCATCCGCATGCCCGATTCCACGGGTTTTGGCGACTACACCGAATCCGGACAGGTCATTCCGGTGAGCTACGAGGGCCGCGCGGGCAGCTACACGCATGCGATGTTTCTCGACGACCATCCCCCGCTCGCGGGCGGCCGGGAATTGTGGGGCTTTCCCAAGAAGCTCGCCAGCCCCAAGCTCGCCGTGCATACCGACACGCTGGTGGGTACGCTCGACTACGGCCCCGTGCGCGTGGCAACGGGCACCATGGGCTACAAGCACCGCGAAATCGACAAGGAGGCGCTTGGCCGCTCGCTTTCGGAAACGCCCAATTATTTGCTCAAGATCATTCCGCATGTCGATGGATCGCCGCGGATTCTCGAACTCGTCTGCTACTTTCTCAAGGACGTGCAGATGAAGGGGGCATGGACGGGCCCCGCAGCCCTCTCGCTGGCGCCGCATGCGCTGGCTCCCGTCGCATCGCTGCCGGTACTGGAAGTCATCGGTGCGAAGCATTATGTCGCGGACCTCACGCTTGGTCTCGGCGAGGTTGCATTCGATTACCTGGCATGACCGCGTTCGCGCGTCTCTTCTCACCTGAAGTTCACCTGAAGGCCACATCATGAAACTCCAGAACAAGTCCGCCATCGTGACCGGCGCCGCAAGCGGCATCGGCAAGGCTATCGCCGAATTGCTCGCGCGCGAAGGCGCGGCCGTCGCCATCGCCGACCTCAACCTCGACGCCGCGCGCGCCACCGCCGAGGAAATCGAGCGCGCGGGCGGCCGCGCCTTGCCCATCGCCATGGACGTGACCAACGAGCAGGCGGTGGACGAAGCCACCGACAAGGTGGCGGAAGCGTTCGGCGGACTCGACATCCTCATCTCCAATGCGGGCATCCAGATCGTGAACCCCATCGAGAAGTACAGCTTCGCGGACTGGAAGAAGATGCAGGCGATTCACGTCGATGGCGCGTTCCTGACCACGCGCGCCGCGCTGCGTCATATGTACAAGGATCCCAAGCGCGGCGGCACGGTCATCTACATGGGCTCGGTCCACTCCCATGAAGCATCGCCGCTCAAGAGCGCTTATGTCACGGCCAAGCACGGGCTGCTCGGCCTGGCGCGCGTGCTCGCCAAGGAAGGCGGCGAGCGCAACGTGCGTTCGCACGTGATCTGCCCGGGCTTCGTGCGCACGCCGCTCGTCGACAAGCAGATTCCCGAACAGGCGAAGGAACTCAATATCAGCGAAGAGGAAGTCGTGCGCCGCGTGATGCTGGGCGGCACCGTCGATGGCGTGTTCACGACCGTCGAGGATGTCGCACAGACGGCGCTGTTCCTCTGCGCGTTCCCGTCGCAGGCACTGACCGGCCAGTCCTTCGTGGTCAGCCACGGCTGGTACATGCAGTAAGCGCGCGCGCCGCGCGCCATCGGTTCCGCAGGGACGCGCGCGGCGGCCCTACAAGACCAAGGAGCAATCCATGTCGATGGTTCAGCAACGGCCGCCCCGCGCGGCCGCGGACACCCTTGCGCGCAAGATCGCTGCCGCGCACGATGCCTACCCCGTCAGGGCGCTCGTGCTGCAGGGCGGCGGCGCGCTCGGATCCTATCAGGCGGGCGTCTACGAGGGACTGGCCGCGGGCGGCATCGCGCCCAACTGGGTGGCCGGCATTTCGATCGGCGCCCTCAATGCCGCGGTCATCGCGGGCAATGCTCCCGAGGACCGCGTGGCCCAGCTGCGAGCGTTCTGGACCCATATCTGCCGTCAGCCGTGGCTGCCGAGCCTGTTCCCTTACGACCTGATCGCCGACGGCGCCGCGCACTGGCCCGATACGCTGCGGGTGTGGTTCGACGGCCTGGAGGCAAGCCGCGCGCTCCTCGAGGGCCAGCGCGGCTTCTTTCATCCGCGCGCCTGGCCGCTGCCGTTCGCGCCGGGCAACGGCGCGGCCGGGGCGAGCTACTACGATACCGCGCCGCTCAAGGCCACGCTCGAGCGCTTTGTTGACTTCGACCGCATCAATCGCCATCAGGAGATGCGAGTCTCGGTCGGCGCGGTGAACGTGCGCACGGGCAATCTGACCTACTTCGACAATACCGAGACCCGTCTGCGCGCCGAGCACTTCATGGCATCGGGTGCGCTGCCCCCTGGCTTTCCCGCCGTGGAGATCGACGGCGAGCACTATTGGGACGGTGGACTGGTTTCCAACACACCGCTGTCGGAAGTACTGCGGGCCAAGCCGCGCCGCGATGCGCTGATCTTTCAGGTGGACCTGTGGAGCGCGCGCGGCGCGCTGCCCGACAACCTGATGGACGTGGCGACGCGACAGAAGGACGTGCAGTACTCGAGCCGCACGCGCGCGATCACCGACTACATGGCGGAGCAGCAGCGCTTCCGGCAGATGCTCAATGACGTGATGGCGCTGGTGCCGGCCAGCAAGCGCGATAGCGCGGGCTACCGCGATGCGGCGGCCTATGCCTGCACGGCGCGGCGCAACGT
This sequence comes from Cupriavidus pauculus, assembly GCF_008693385.1. NCBI lineage: Bacteria > Pseudomonadati > Pseudomonadota > Betaproteobacteria > Burkholderiales > Burkholderiaceae > Cupriavidus > Cupriavidus pauculus. Next base: position 2,347,973 of record NZ_CP044067.1, on the reverse strand, counting down.
CATCCAGATGATCTATCGCGACAAGCCGTTCGAGGGCAACGCCAAAGACTTCCAGTTCGGCCCGCTGACGATGCGCGAGCATTGGCAGAGCGGCCTGGAGGATATCCGCGAAACGCTGCGCCATCCCGAGTGGCTCGCCATGCCGACGCACGACGCGCCGTTCGTCACGCACGACCTGCACCGCACGCACCGGCAATAGCCGGCGCCGCGATGTCAGCCGGCCGCGCGCGCGGCCGGCATCGCGGTGGCACGCGGCACCGCAAATGCGGGTTCCTGCCGCGCCGCCGCATCGCCCAGTTCGTGGACCATCTTCACCAGATCGGCGAACGTGCGCGCGGCCATCTTGCGCATGGCCTTGCTGCGATGGATCTTGATCGTGACCTCGCTGATGCCGATACGGCCCGCGATCTGCTTGTTCATGAGTCCCGACGCCGCCAGCAGCATCACCTCGCGCTCCCGGTCGCTCAGCGACGAGAATCGCGCGCGCAGGTCGAGTCCGCACCGGAACGTGGCGCGCTTGCAGCGGTCCGCCTCGATGGCGCCGGACACCGCATCGAGGAACACCTGATCGCGGAACGGTTTGGTCAGAAAGTCATGCGCGCCGGCCTTCATCGCGCGAACGGACATCTCGATATCGCCATGCGCCGTGATAAAGATGATCGGCAGGTCGATACCGTGCAGCCTTAAATGTTCCTGCAGATCCAGGCCGTTGGTGCCCCGCAGCCTGACGTCGAGGACAAGGCAGCCCGGCAGGTCCTCGAGCTCGCTCTGCAGAAACTCCTGCGCGGCAAGAAAGCCGCGCGAGGCAATGCCGACCGACCTCAGCAGGTCCGCGAGCGCGCCATTCATATGGGGGTCGTCGTCAACGATATAGACGAGCGCATCGGGCAGGACGCGCTCGCGTGACGGGAGGAGAAACGAGGGATTCACGGCGAGACTCCAGACTGCAATTGTTACGTCGATGGAGTCTAGGTATCGTGAAAATACGCGTCAAGACGGAAACCGGGACGTTCAAGTTTCCGTACGCGCAACAATCATCGTATCCCTCGCGGGGAGCGAGGCATGGCGCGAAATCTAGCAGCGCGACGCCCGCGTGGCTGCCGTCCAATGGACGGAGGTCCTACACCTTGCGGATAATCGCCGTCGGGACGCAGTCGGCAGTAATACAGGGATATCTGTCATTTACCGTGCGTCCGGCGTCCTCGTAACATCGCCGCACCCAACCCACACGAGGCCACGAGGCCGGCATGACATCCCCCATGACCACACCGACCCGACCTCTGCTCACGCCCGAAGAGCGCGCCGCGCTGCGCGGGGCACGCGTGTCGATGCTTGGCGAACTCTGCGCGACCGTGGTCCATGACGTGCTGCAGCCGATCTCCGCGAGCGTGATGCGTGGCCATGCCGCCCTGCGCTGGTTGCGGCTCTCGCAGCCGGACGTGCCCGAGGCCATCGCTGCCATCGAGCGCCTGATCGTCGACGCCGACCGCGCGATGGAGGTGGTGACGCGCTTTCGCGCCATGGCGAGCGACAAGCCGGGGGCGCCCGAGACCCTCGTGCTGAATGCCCTCACGCGCGAGTGCCTGGCATGGCTCGACCATGAGTTCGACCGCCATCGCATCGCCGTGGAGACCACGCTGCCGCGCGACGACCTGCGGTTGCTCGGCGAACGCGTGCCGCTGCAGCAGGTGCTCGTCAACGTGCTGATGAATGCCATACAGGCCATGGCGATGGCGCGTCCGGCCGACGACAGCAGGTGGCTGCGCGTGACGCTCGCCCGCGTGGGCCGCGAGGCCGAGATCGCCGTCCAGGACAATGGCCCGGGCCTCGACGACGCCGTCATGGCACGCATGTTCGATGCGTTCTATACGACGCGGCCGGACGGCATGGGCATGGGACTCGCCATCTGCCGCACCATCGCGCATGCGCATGGCGGCAATATCCGTGCGGAGCGGCCGCGCGAAGGCGGCGCCCGCATCGTCATCCGTCTGCCGCTGCTCGGCATGCCCTGAGGAAAGCCCTTCGCTTCAGACCATGGCGTGCGCGGCGAGGTAGGCGTGGACCTGCGACACCACGGCCGCGCCCTCGCCTACTGCCGTAGCCACGCGCTTGGTCGACCCCGACCGCACGTCGCCCACGGCAAAGATGCCGGGCACGCTCGTCTGCAGCGAGCCGCTGCCCGCCTGTCCCCGCTCGGCATCGAACCCGGTCACCACGAAGCCCTTTGCATCGAGCCGGATATCGCAATCGCGCAGCCACCGCGAATTCGGCTCGGCACCCGTGAACAGGAAGACGTGGCGCACGGCCATATGCGTACGCACGTCGGTGTCGCGATGGCGCAGCGTCACGTCGTCCAGCTGATGCGCGCCGCCCAGCGCCTCCACTTCCGTATGACAATGGACGGTGATATTGGGCTGCGCGGCGATCCGGTCGATCAGATAGCGCGACATGCTCTGCTCGAGCCCCGGACCGCGAATCACCACGTGGACATGCGCGGCATGCGTGGCCAGATACACCGCGGCCTGCCCCGCCGAATTGCCACCGCCCACGAGCACGACCTCCTGCTTCGCGCAGAGGCGCGCCTCCACCGGCGACGCCCAGTAATAGACGCCCCGCCCCTCGAACTCGGCAAGCCGCGACAGCGGCGGCCGGCGATAGGCGGCGCCGCAGGCGATCACCACGGCGCGCGTGCGAATGCACCGCCCATCCGTGAGCACCACCTGATGGGTCTCGTCACCTCTGCCGCTGCATTGCAGCCGGTCCACCTCGAGCGGTATCGCGATATGCGCGCCAAATTTCTGGGCCTGCGCGAACGCGCGGCTCGCAAGCGTCTGCCCGGACACGCCCGTCGGAAAACCGAGATAGTTCTCGATGCGCGCACTCGCGCCCGCCTGGCCGCCCGGCGATAGTGAATCGAGCACGGTCACGCATAGCCCCTCCGACGCGGCGTACACGGCGGAGGCCAGTCCCGCGGGACCCGCCCCGACGATCGTGACGTCGTAGACCTGCTCGGGCTGGAACTCCGGCAACAGGCCGAGGCACGAGGCCAGTTGCCCCGCATCGGGCCGGCGCAGCAGGTTGCCGCCCGGGCACACGACCAGCGGCAGATCGTGCGGCGCGCCCGTATCGGCCGCGAACACCCGCGCCGCATCGGCGTCCGCGTCGATGTCGATGACCGTATGCGGATGATTGTTCCTGCGCAGGAAGGCCTGCAGCAGCGACATGCGCGAGTCGTCGCTGCGGCCGACGAGAATCGGACCGCGTCCGCGCTCGATCAGCGCCGCGCGGCGCAGGATCAGCGCGCGCATGATGCGCTCGCCGAGCTCGGCTTCCGCCACGAGCAACGCACGCAGACGTTCGGGAGGTATCACCACGGCGGTGACCGCATCGAGCGCAATGCCATCGACAAGCTCGGGGCTGCCGGACAACTGGCCGATCTCTGCAAGGAAATTGCCCGGTCCATGCTCGGTGACCAATGCCGCGCGCTCGAGGCCGTCACGCTGCAGCACGCGCACATGGCCTGCCAGCACGAGGATCATGCCCATGCCGGGGCCGCCGGTGCGCACGACGTAGTCGTCCGCGACCCACTCGCGCCGGATGCCGAACGCGCTCACGCGTTCGATCTCGGCCGCGGTCAGGCAGGGGTACATCTGGTGACGCCGCAGCATCAGCGGCGAGTAGACGGCGCCCTCTTCCGCAGTGGGCAGGTGGTCGAGGTTGTGGCTCATGGCAATTCTCCGTAACGCTTGAGAACATATTGCGTCATGGCGTGCCACACGAATGGTGTTTTCCGGGAAACACCATGTCCTGCCGAACTGGAAAAATCAGGTCGAAAAAAAGCCGCGGCACCAATCGTGTGTCGCGGCTTCGCGGCATGTTGCGCCGCGCATCAAGGATCCGGTTGAACTACCGCGACGAAATTAACGCGACGAAACCTTGAGCGAGTCGTTGACCGAGGTCACGCCTTCCACCGAACGCACGGTGCTCAGCGCGAGCTCATGCTGTTCCTTGGAGGGCACGGTGCCCGTCAGGTTCACGACGCGGTCCTTCGTCTTGACGTGGATGCCCGTGGACTTGAGGTCCTTGGTGGCGAGCAGCTTGGTCTTGACCTTGGTCGTCAGCGCGCCGTCCGTCACGCCCTGCTTGGCGTTGTCGGCCGTGTTCTCGACCTTGTCGCCGAGCTTGGCATCGGTGGTGGCGGCAGGCAGCTTTTCCTTGTCGCCTTCCGTATGGCCCGGCATGCCCGGCGCATTGTTGGCAGGCGGTGCCTTGCTGTTATCCGAGGTGGTGGCCACCTTGATGAAACCACCACCGCCCATGTCCAGGGCGTGAGCACCGCCAGCGAAGGCGAGTGCTGCGGCGACGGCAACGATACGAAGGGTCTGTGCAGTCTTCTTCATGGCTCTCTCCTGAGTGCTTGGGATTGTTTGCAACGACGGTACGAGACCGTTACGACCATTACTGCAAATCGCGGGCCAGCCCGAAGACACCCCGTGAAATCAGGCACAGACGGGACTTGTTCGGATATCGGAAAGCGAGCGCGGCGCCTGGCATGTAAAAACACCGCACGCGTTGTAAATCGCGGTGCTTGCGATGCCTCGCATGCGTTACCTGCGGGCCTGTCAGATGAAAGAGGACACACATCTTCCGCGTGGCACGACGCTTGCAACGAAAGGACCGCGGCATGCTCGCCGCGTCATGGAGACTAGCGATGGGACAACAGGGACAGCAATCGGGAAATCAATCCCAATCGGGCCAGAACCAATCGGGCCAGAAGCAGCAGGAACAATCGCAGCAGCCCGGTCAGCGCGGTAACCAGCAAGGCGGCATGCAAGACGACAAGCAGCGTCAGGGTGGCGGTCAGATGGGCAACCAGGATCAGCGCCCGGGCCAGTCGCAACAGCAGGGCGGCCAGCAGGGCCAACAGGGCCAGCAAGATCAGCGCGACCAGCAGCAAGGTAACAAGCAGCAGTAACTGCGAAGCTCCCCCCGGGCCTCGATGCGACATCTCCACGGTTGTCGCAACGCAATGAGGTAAGACGAGGCCCACGGCCGGGACATCCGTCATGGATGTCCCGGCTTCTTTTTATGCGGTGACGCGCGTGGGCGCGTCCGCCGCGCGTTCGGCACGCGAGCGCGCGAGCATCATCGCGGACGCCATCCCCACCACGCACAAGGCTGCGGGCAACAGGAACGCCCGGCCGCCGACGCTTGCGAACAGGAAGCTGCCCGCGTAGACGCTCGCTGCGGTGAGCAAACCCGTGAATGCCGCATAGACACCGGTGCTGCTCGACAGGACATTGGCCGGCATGCGTGAGCGCATGTACTCGGCCGCGCCAAGCTGCGTGAAGCCAAGCGTCGCGCCCTGCAGCAACTGTGCGATCACGGCGACCTCCATGCGCGGCGCCATGCCGATCAGCGTCCAGCGCAACGCGCTCGCCGCGCACGCCAGGGCGATGAGCCTTGGCGCGCTGGCACGCGCGACGATGCGTGCGCCCACGGTGAACACGACGATCTCCGCGACCACGCCGAGCGCCCAAAGATAGCCGATGGCCGCGCCGGAGAATCCCTCGCGCTTCCAGAACAGCACGCCATAGCTGTAGAAGAACCCGTGGCAGGCCTGCGATACCGCGGCGCTGCACAGGAACAGCATGAACCCTGGGCGCCGCAGCACCTGCATGATCGGCCCCTGCACGCGCTGGCCCACGCGCACGGCATCGCCGGGCAACGCGAGGCCGACGAGGCCCTGCGCGATATAGGCCACGAGGAACACGATCGCGATGATGTCGGTGCCCGCGCGATCGACGAGCCAGCCGAGCACGATGGACATGGCCACCACGGCCATCGAGCCCGCGCTGCGCAGGCGGCCGAAGTTGAGGCCGTGGCGCGCGACACCGGCGATGGCGATGGACTCGCTGAGGGGCAGCAGGCTGGCGGAGCAGGCGCGCGTGGCCAGGAACACCAGCAGCACGCCGACGAAGCCGTCGGCGAGGGTCAGCATGGCGGCGCTCATCGCGGAGGCCGCCACCATCGCGAGCAGAATCGTCTTGCGGCTGCGGGCCTGATCGGCCATCGCGCCGATCATCGGATTGACCAGCACGGCGAGGCCCGCGCCGAGCGCGAGCACGAGGCCGGTCTGCTGCTCGCTCAGGCCCTGCGCGCGGATCCACAGCGGGAAGAAGCTGATGGTGATGGCAACGGGCGCGTAGAGCGACACGTAATACAGGTAGAAAGCCGCGCTGGTGCGGCGTGGATCGGCAGGCAGGGACACGTCAGGCAGGACGAGGGTTGGTCACGGGGACTTCGCGCGGCACGAGTTCGCGCACGCAGGCGTCGCGCGCCTGGCTGCCGGCAGCCAGGATGTACGGCGTGATCGACCGCATGAGCCGCGCAAAGCCGTTGTCGCGCAGGAATGCCGAAATTTCGGGCGATTGCGCAAAGCGGTTCATTTCCTCGACCTCGTCGGCGGTGAAGCTGCTGCGGTCGACGGACTTGTTCTGGATGACGAGGTCGATCATCTTGGTACCGAATCGCGATTCGAACACCACGGACAGTTCGGTCGGTAGCATCGGCTCGGTGAACGTCAGCGCGAACGCGGGACGCACCACCTGCTCGAGCATCTCGGGCGTGAGCTTGGCATGCGCGCACGCGGCGAGCTTGTCCTTGGGAATCGGACCGACCTTGTCCGGCATGCGCGCGAATGCGCGGTCCATGCCGACGATCATGAGCCGGCTCACGTTCATCGCGCGGATCAGGCGCGTGAGCGCGGTGTTCATGTCGATGACGGTCACGCCGTCGGCGGGTGCGCTCCGTGCGGCATCTGGCTGCGGGGAGGCGGCCGCCGGCGGTTGGGATTCGGTGGGGGGATCGGGCTGCGGGGCCAGTTGCTGGGTCTCGGCAAAGGCCGGCGCGACGGCGGCCATGCACGCGCAGGCTAGCGCCAGGCTGGACAGCCTGGAAACCGTACGGCGAACGATGCCCCTCATGATTGACCCCGTCGTGCGCGACCACGGCACGCGCCGCGGCATCACAGCGACGATTGTAGAGAGGATTCGGCCACTTGTGCGCGGGGCGTTGTGCGTGTGCGCACGCCGCGGCCGTTCAGGCGATCCGGTGCGACACCAGCGCCACCGCCTGACGCCAGATTTCCCGTTGCCGGTCGAGGTAGTCGATGGCCCGGGCGCCGGTCAACCCCAGCGGCTCGGCGCCATCCTGCCCCAGCCGGCGCTGTAGGGCGGCGTCCAGCAGCAGCCGCTGGAAGCGGCGCGATAACGCGGCGCACTGGGCACGCGTGACGCTGGGCGCGGCCAGTACGCCGTACCAGGCGTCCTGCCACATGCCGTCGATACCCGCCTCCGCGAACGTCGGCGTGGCGGGTGCCAGCGGGCTGCGGGTCCGGCCCGTCACCGCCAGCGCGCGGACGCGCCCCTGGCGCATCAGCGGCAGCGAGGCCTGCAGCGTGCTGACCAGCATCGTCACATGGCCGCCCTGCAGGTCGATGAGCGCCCGGGCGCTGCCCGGATAGGGGATATGGGTCATCGTGACGCCCGCCTCGTGGCACATGAGCTCGCCCACGAGGTGCGCGCTGGAATGGATGCCAAGCGAGGCGTAGGCGAGTTCGCCCGGCTGTTGGCGGGCCTGCGCAAGGCGCGCGCGCAATGCCGCGATGGCGTCGCCACTGCCGAACCGCGCGCCGTCGCCGCCGATGAGCAGCACGTGAGGGGTGCTGGCGACCACGGCGATCGGCTGAAGCGCGGGCGGCACGCGTGGCCCGCCCGGGGCGCCCGGGAGGGCCACCGCGCCGCCATCGACACGAGGGGCGCCACCGGCGGCGCGGCTGGCCATGCCGGGGGCCGATCCCGCCTGCGCGTTCGGATTCGGCAGCAACGGACTGATACTCACCGAGCCGACCGTCCCGAGCAGCAAGGTCTGCCGCTGCGGACCCGCACGCACCACCTCGTTCAGCGCGACCTGCCCCGCCGCGCCGGGGCGGTTCTCGACCAGCGTCAGCACGCCGTCGCCAGTCAGGCTGTCCGCGAGCAGGCGCGCGATATGGTCCGCTCCGCCGCCCGCGCCATAGCCGACCAGCATATGAATCGCCGCGTCGGCCGCCCACGCCTCGGACCCGCCGCGGGCAAGCGGCAGGCAGGCGAGCGCGGCCAGCAGCCGTCGGCGGGCGACATCTGGCGGGATGCTTGCGGGAGTGCGATACGGCGGCGGGTCTGGACGCGTCTTGGCGCGGCTATCGGAACCGGGCCACCCGGGGAGAGGCATGAGGCTGGACCAAAGGCGAATGCTCGCCGCATGGTAGCACCGCACTCCAGGTGCCGCCTCCGGGCAAACCCGGTTGCAACCAGCGTGGCTGCACGGACCGCTGGCGGCCAGCCTCAGCCGCCCCCCGCCGGCACGCAGGCCGCCCCCCTCGAGTCTGCCCCCGGGTCCGTGCCGAACAGCGCCCTCGCCCCGCACTGGGACCCAAACATCCGTGACTGGTCGTGGCCCACGCCCTCGACCTCGAACGCCTCGTGCCCGATCACCTCCCCCGGCGCCGCCAGCAGCCGCTCGTAGCGCATGTAAGCGCGCGCCCGCATCAGCCGCGTCGGCCCCTCGGCCTCGGCGCCGCACGATTTATCGAGCAAGCGATGGTTCGGATCGTTGTCCGCCGAGCCGACCATATAAGTCACCTGCCGGCCCATATACCGCGTATAGAGCGCCATCCCATCCGCCCCCCGCGCATATGGCACCATATCCTGCACGCCATACCGGTACCGGTCGTAGTTCGCACACACGGCCGTGTCGTACGGCGCAAACCGCTCGTAATCGGGCGCCACCGGCCGCACCGGCGTGAAATACAGATACGAGGACGGGTTCGCCACGACATAGCGCAAGGTCACCCCGCTAGCCCGGATGCGCTCGTCCACATTGTTGAGCACCGCATAGCGATGCACGATCTGCGCGCCCGCCGAGTGCCCAGCCACCACCACCTCCCTCACCCGCGGCAGCCGCGCCCGATCGGTCACGAACGCGACGAGGTCGTCCAGCACCTGGAGCGAACTCAGCGGCACCGAAATCCCCGACACCGCGTCCTCGCCCGCGATCCACCCATCGGTGGTCCAGTGCGGCATATCGGGAAACCGCTGGCCATCGGCCCGGCCCGGAAAGTTCGGCGCCACCAGCAGGACTTCCGCCGGCGGACGCCCGCTGGCCTTCAACAGCGCCTCGCCCGCCGCGTAATAGCTGTCCCCATTTCGCCTGAGCCCATGCTGGATGAACACCACCTCCCGGATTCCGCGCAGATCGCCATCGAGCCGATGGTTCGCATAAACCGGAAAGTCGTAGCCGGCGCCCTGCCCCAGATGGACACGCTGCCATTGAGGTTCGGCCGCGGAGGCCAGCACATGGCTGCCCAGCAGGATGACAGCGGTGGAAAGCAAAGCACGCAGGCGCACGGCATCTCCTTGCAGATGGGGGGGGACGTACGGTAGGGGACGTACAGAAGGGAAAACGCCCATGGCCCTCGCTCCGATGACCGACGTAGGATGTATACCTCCAGGCTTTCTTATATTTTTTCCATATACATAGACCACCATGGAGTTGAGACACCTCCGTTATTTCCTTGCCGTGGCCGAAACCGGGTCCGTCACGCGCGCCGCCGAGCAGCTCGGCATCCAGCAGCCGCCGCTGTCCCAGCAGCTCAAGGCGCTCGAAACCGAACTCGGGGTCACGCTGTTCGAACGTCAGCCGCGCGGCGTCGCCCTCACGCCGGCCGGCACTGCCCTCCTCGACGACGCGCAGGATCTGTTCGCGCGCATCGAACGCATGCGTACCCGCATGCAGCGCATGGCCCGCGGCGACGAAGGCGCGCTGGCCATCGGTTTTACGAGTTCGGCCGCCGCGCACAAGCTCACGCCCGAAGTCCTGCGCGCCTGCCGCCGGCAATTTCCCCGCGTCACGCTGTCGCTGTCCGAGCGCAACGCGGCCGAGGCGATCGAGCAACTGGCCGACGGCAAGCTCAGCGCCGCGTTCGTGCGGGCGCCGGTCCAATACCCCGAAGGCGTCCAGTTCGACCTGCTGCTCGAGGAAGAACTCGTGATGGCCCTCCCGCTCGACCACCCGCTGCTGCGCAAGCGCAGTGCCGCCGGGGTCGCGACGCACACACCGGTATCCCTCCGCGAACTGGCCAACGATCCGTTCATCCTCGTGCGCCGCCCCGGCGCGCCGGGCATGTACGGCGATCTGCTGCGCGAATGCGAAGCGCTGGGCTTTACCCCACGCATCGGCGCGGAAGTCGAACGCATGCTGACCAACCTGAACCTCGTTGCGGCCGGCGCGGGCGTGAGCGTCGTGCCCGCGTCGATGGCGGGCCTGAACCGCCACGGTGTCGCCTACTGCCGCATGGTGGAGGCGGACCGCCTGCGCGCGCCGCTGACGCTCGGCTATCGATCCGCCGACCAGGACCCCGCGCTGGCGGCGCTCGTGGCACTCACGCATCGTATTGCGGCGCGGCATCGAAAACGGGGGGAAGAGGGCGCAACCTGAAGACGGGAGAAACTGCACCCCTGCACCTCCAAACTACAAAACGCGCCGCGTCGGCGGCCATCCGCTGCGCCCCGCGCGGTGGCAGGAATCTTGCGCGCCCCTGAAGGGACATTCCCCGTCAGGAGACTCATGCCATGAGTACGCTCTGCGAGCGCCGTGGCCGCATGGTGGAAATGCAACTGGCACGCCGCGGCATTCGCGATGCGGCCGTGCTGCGTGCCATGAACGAGGTGCCGCGCGAGCGTTTCGTCGCGGCCGACCTCGTCGATAGCGCGTACGACGATGCGCCGCTCGGCATCGGTGCCGGCCAGACCATCTCCCAGCCCTACATCGTCGCCCGCATGGTCGAGGCCCTGCAGCTGACGCACGTCAGCCGCGTGCTCGAAATCGGCGCGGGCTCCGGCTACGCCGCCGCGGTGATGGCGCGCATCGCCGCCCACGTCACCACGCTCGAACGCCACCCCCGGCTCGCCGACGCCGCACGAGAATGCCTGCACACGCTCGCGGTGGACAACGTCGATGTCCACGCGGCCGACGGCACGCTCGGCTGGCCCGACGCCGCGCCATTCGACGCGATCGTGGCGGCCGCCGGCGGTCCGCGCATTCCCGAGGCATGGATCGACCAGCTCGCGCCGCACGGCACGATGGTCATGCCGCTCGGCGATACGCTCGGCCGCCAGGAACTCGTGCGCATCACGCGCGATGACGATGGGACGCTGCGTCGCGAGGATCTCGGCCCCGTGGTCTTCGTTCCGCTGGTCGGCGCGCAAGGCTGGCAGGCCGACGCCGATCGGGAGACGCTGCCATGACGCAGGGGCTCAGCAGCGTCGCTGGACGTAACATATCGGAAATGATCGCGGCCGCCGCGCTACCGTTGCCCGATCTCGACCGCCCCGCCTTTGCCGAATGGATCGATGCATTCGCCGACTGCCGCGTGATCCTGCTCGGCGAGAGCACGCACGGCACGGCCGAGTTCTATCGCGCGCGCGCCCGCATCACCGAGGCGCTCGTCACACGGCACGGCTTCGACTTTGTCGCGGTGGAGGCGGACTGGCCCGATGCCGCCGCCATCGATCGCCATATCCGCCAGCGGCCCGCAGTGCCCGGCGGCGACGAGGCGCGTCCGTTCTCGCGCTTTCCCACCTGGATGTGGCGCAACACGGAAATCGCGCAACTGACCGACACGCTGCATGCGATCAACGCCGAGCGTTCCCCCGCCGATCGGGTGGCGTTCTACGGGCTCGATATCTACAGCATGCGCGCCTCGATGGCCGCCGTGCTGTCGTACCTCAACCAGATCGATCCCGCGGCGGCCGCGCTTGCGCGCGAACGCTATGGATGCCTCGATCCGTGGCGCAGGGCGCCATCGGCCTATGGCCGCGCGGTCATGACGGGCGCGCTCGACACCTGCGAGCGAGCGGTACTGGCGCAGCTGCGAGACCTGCTCGACAAGCGCCTGCACTACGCCGAAGCCAATCGCGATGCGTTTTTCGAGGCCGCGCAGAACGCGCGCCTCGTCGCCTCGGCCGAACGGTACTACCGCATCATGTATCAAGGCTCGGCCGAAGGCTGGAACCTGCGCGACACCCATATGTTCGAGACGCTGATGCAACTGCTGACGCTGCACGGCAGCAAATCGAAGGGTGTCGTCTGGGCGCACAACTCGCATATCGGCAACGCGGCCGCGACCTCGATGGGCACCGAGCGCAACGAGATCAGCCTCGGCCAGTTGTGCCGCGAAGAACTCGGTACGCAAGCCGCACTGATCGGGCTCGATACCTACATGGGCACGGTCACCGCCGCCTCGGACTGGGACGGTCCCACGGAGACCAAGACCGTGCGCCCCGCGCGCGCGAACAGCTACGCGCATCTGGCGCACGATGCGGGACTCGCGCGCGCGATGCTCGACCTGCGTGCCGGCGCCACCGGACCGGGCGCGGCAGGCGATGCGCTGCGCGCGGCGCTCCTCGCCCCGCGCCAGCAGCGCTTTATCGGCGTGATCTATCGCCCCGAGGCCGAATTCCAGAGCCATTACATGGAAACGGTCCTGCCGCATCAGTTCGATGCCTGGCTGTGGCTCGCCGAGACCACCGCCTTGCAGGCGCTCCCCGCCACGCCACGCGCGGGCGTGCCGGATACCTGGCCATTCGGCCTCTAGCGACGCGCGACCGCCGGCGAAAGGAACCCGAACGCCGGCGCCGGCCGGAAGTCGCGCAGCGCGTCGCCCGCATGGACGATGCGCTGCTCCGGCCCCAGATCCAGCCGCATGACCTTGCCCGTCTCGCGCGAGAAATCGACCCGCTTGAGATCGACCCAGAACGTATTGGGCGTCAACGCCGATTCGAAGAAGTACAACTGCCGCTTGTGGTCGGCCACCGTACGCCAGCGCGTGGACGAGATATTGGGCTCGTCCGGCGTGGTCAATCCAAACGGGACCGACACGTTGCGGATCACGCTGAACACGCTCGCGAGCGCGACGACGGGGTCCTCGCTCTTCGGAATCGCATTGACGTAGAAGCTCGCGCGCGCAAAGCGGTCCGACGAGCGATTGGTCCCCGGCAGGAACGTCGTGCCACCGATATTCTTCCAGTAGGTGTTGAGCGCAAGCTGCTCTTCGAAGATCGGCGAGTTCGTCATCACCTGGTACGCGCGGTCGTGATGGATGACCTGCCGGCCGTCGATGTACTCGACGATCGCGCTGTCGCCCGTGCTATCGGACATCGACAGATGCAGCGTCGCCAGGCGCGATTCGCCGGGAACGTTGTCGGTGACCACGGTGAACGGCTCCGTGCGTAGCGCGGCCACCGCCTCTCGCACGGTGCCGAAGTTGTCCAGCACGTACTGGCCCCAGGCAGCCAGCGACAACAGCGGCCGGCGGCCATCGTCGGCCGGGTATTTCGATTCGACGAGCCACAGCACGTTGACCGACAGTCCCGCTTCGTTGAGCCCGTCCGTCGTCGAGATGTCGTAGCCGGACGCGATCACGCTGCCGTAACGCGAAGTCCACCGTATCGAGCGCGGCCCCGCCGCGCCGTCGCGCTGCATCCCGCGCGGGAAAATCCACAGGTTGGTCGCCACATCGGACTTCCAGTCCATCGACCGCGCCGTGATCACGTCGCCGTCGTTGCCGATATAGACGAACCGCGTACAGGACAGGGCCGTTGCCGGCCACGCCAACACCATTGCGAACAGCAGCACAACGCATCGTTTCATGCCGGCCTCCGGAGCGTGGGGATCGCCGTGCCATTCTAGTCATAAAAAAAGGGCCCCGCAGGGCCCTTGAAGATCGATTCCGCGACGTATCGTGATGACGGGGTTCAGTTCAGCAGCCCGATCTCGAACTTGTTGCCGAACGAGCCGAACAGCAGGCCGCCGTTGTTCAGGTAGGTCGCCGCGACACCGCCACCGGCCGTCATCACGCCGAGCACGGGCTGGTTGTACGTCAGCGTGCCCGCGGTGCCGTCGCGCGTGATCGACGTCCCGGCCAGCTGCGAAGCGAACTGCGAGCCGTCCGTCGACATCATGCGGAAGTTGCCGTCCGCCGAGCCCACGGCCGTGGCGGTCTGCTTCGCATAGACGCTCATGCCGAACGACGTGGCGCTGCGCGTCAGGATCAGCGGCACCGGCGTCCCGTTGACCAGGCCGCCCACCACCGAGCCGATGGCCGTTCCGCCGGTCGTACCCGTGGTCGCGCCCGTATCGAATGCATCGAACGCATTGCGCGAGGCGTTCCACGCGATATAGCCCTTGGTCGTCGTCGCGCAGGCCGCGTCATAGACGATGTACCCGTTGACCGGATCCTTGCACGTCTGCCACGTTGCGGCCGACGAGCGCATGCGTGCCGAGCCGTTGACCACCGATACCGTGCCGCCCGTGTTCAGGATGCCGTTGACGTTGTAGATGTCCGCCACGGCCTTGTAGTCGGAGGTCGTGTTCTGGAATGCCACCAGCGGCAGGAAGCCGCCACCCGATGCGGGTGCCACACCGCCGGCAAGCACACCGCCGCCGGTCAGCGTGAAGCGCGCGCCGTTCTCGTCGCTGTTGTACGTGCAGCCGCTCTGCAGCGTAAGCTGGCCGGTGCGCACCGTCGCGGCCGGACGCTGCAGGCTGGCGTCGATCGTCACCGTGTAACGCAGCGTGGCCGGGTCGATGCGCACGGACAGTTCTTCGCCGTTCGTGTTGCCGCCCTTCCACGTGGTAGCCACCGTCGGCATGTTCAGACAGGCCTGCACCGCGCCGGAAGCGCCTTCGCACGTGTAGTTGATCGCGGCGTCCGCACTGCCCGCGCCCTTGAACTTCGGCCATGCCGGGTACTGGCACAGCGGACGCGTACGGCCATAGGTGCCCGCATTGGTGTCCATGACCTGCATCGTGCCCGGCGCCACGCCCATCTCGACCCAGTTCTCGAGCGCGGTCAGAGAATTCCATGCCGGCACGAAGCTGCCGGTGCCGTGGCCCATGCCCGGGACCGTGTAGAAACGAATGCCCTGATCGACGGCTGCCTGCCCCACCGTGGTCGTCACGGCCTTGAACCATGCAATCGTCGAGTTGGGGCTGATGACCTCGTCGGCCAGGCCGTGCAGCAGGATCAGCCGGCCGCCATTGGACAGGAACGGCGCGATATTGGGATTCGTCGCGTCGGTCTGCGCGGACACATCCTGCACGCGCGAGGTCCAGCTGCCGGGGCTTGCCGGATCGAACGTCAGGGTGTCGAACGTCGCGTTACGCGTGACGAAGTACTTGGTCCACTGGTCGCCCGTCACGTACATGTTGGCGTCCGCCGTCGTGGCCGGATTGCCGGGCACCGCGCGCGTGCCGAGGTCGCGCGTCGTGAACGGGCCCGCTACCAGCGCGCCTTCGAGGATGTTGTAGCCGCCGGCCACCGTGACACCGTTGGCGAGCGGATAGGTAAGCTGCAGCGGCTGCTCGATGACCTTGACCGTCGCGATCTGCGCGAGCGAGAGGCAGGTGTCGCCGGTATCGGTACCGCCCGGACATTGCAGGCTCTGCAGCACCTGCATCGAGCTCAGGCGGCAGCCCTCGACGTTGCTGATGACCTTGTCGGCCACACCGTCGAGCGTGTCGCACGCGGACATCACCGCGTTCTGCACGAGCAGCGTCTTGTTCAGGTTGAGCCAGCCGGCACCGCCGTTGAGGTACAGCGCGCGGCCCAGTGCAACGTTGGAGAGGCGCGTGCCCGTGTAGTTGAGCGCGGGCTCGTTGGCGATCACGCCCGTGTAGTCGGTCGGCCAGCGCTGGATATAGCTGAGCGCGTCGCGGCCGCCGGTCGAAGTACCGAGGAAGTACGCGCGCGTGGGGGCCTTGCCGTAACGCTGCTGGATCAGCGCGAGCGCCACGTCGTGGGTCTTCTTCAGCGTGTCGCCGCCGTAGTTGCGCAGTTGCTCGTCGTTGGTCGCGAAGCGGCCATCGGTGATGCTCGTGCTCTGGTGGCCCGAGTCGTCGCCCCATGTCGCGTAGCCGCGCGAAAGCGGCGCGGGATCGTCCGGCAGCGCGAAGCGCACGGTCTCGGTACCGTCGATCAGCGTGCCGTCGAAACCGCCGCCGCCGAACTGGATGCCCTTGCCGTTCCACTGCGTCGGCAGGTTGACCGCGAAGTTGATGCTCTGCGAGGCGGCGTCCACGGGCGCGATCGCGCCACGCACCTGGCAGTATTCGCCGAGCTTGTTGCCGGTGGCATCGGCCGCGATGAGCGTGGCGGCCGTTACCTTGGCGCCGCCCGTGGCGAGCGCGATCTGGGAGGGACCGACCGCGACGCTGGCCAGCGCGGCACAGGCTTCCTGCGCGCTGAGCGCCGGCGGCGGATTGCCGGTGCCGGTACCGGGGTTGCCCGGGTCGGACGGATTACCGCCCGCGGGCGGCGGCGTGGTCGAGCCCGTGGCGGGCGCGTCGTCGCCGCCGCCGCAGGCACCGAGCAACAGGGTCGCCGCGAAAGCGGCTGCCAGCAACGCATAGCGCCGCTGGCCGGATGTTCCGGTGGTCATGATCTGGTCTCCTCCATGTGTATCCGGTCGAGTGGCCGGCTTTCACTGGTATTTCGCTTTGGACCGTGACGGTATCACCGGGAGGGTGCCACGTAAAATATATGCATCCAGCAGTATCGATACTTACAACGTATAGCTACGCCAAACGGATTGCCAGCCCCGGGCGGTGACAGCCTGCGTTTTCCCCCCTTGATTCATGACGCCATCGTGATACCGTTGCGAAAGCGCACGACACGTCGCTCCAGCAGGCGGCGACAACGATCTTGGACGACGACAATCTTTTCCTCATCGGATTCATGGGCGCCGGCAAGACCACCATCGGCCGTGCGGTGGCGCGCCGGCTCGAACGGCCGTTTTTCGATACCGATCACGAGATCGAGTCGCGTTGCGGCGTGCGCATTCCCACGATCTTCGAGGTCGAGGGCGAAGAAGGGTTTCGGCGCCGCGAAACCCGGATGCTCGACGAACTGACGCGGCAGCGCGGCATCGTGCTCGCGACCGGCGGCGGCGCGGTGTTACGGGAAGAGAATCGCGAAATGCTGCGCACGCGCGGGCGCGTGGTCTACCTCGATGCCTCGCTGGCCGAGGTCTGGCGCCGCACGCGGCGCAACCGCAATCGTCCATTGCTGCAGGGCGAGAATCCCCGCGCGCGCATCGAGGCGCTGTACCGCGCGCGCGAACCCATCTATCGTGAACTGGCGCACCTCGTGATGCCCGCCCACCAGGGCAGCGTCGAACAGGCCGCGACCATGGTGCTGCGGCTGCTGGGGCTGGAGCCGCCCGGCCCCACGCCGTGCGGCTTTGGCTGACAGAAGAGTCAGACTCGCCGCCGTGAACTTTGCCCGGCATCCGTCGCTCTCACTGTGATCGGGTTCCATGCGAAAGGGCTTTCATGCGACTGCAGGGCAGGACTGCACTTATCACGGGCGCCGCGGCAGGAATCGGCCAGGCGATCGCACTGCGGCTCGCGCAGGAAGGCGCGGACATCGTGGTCGCCGCGCATCATGACAACGCGCAATCGCGGCAGGTCATCGAGCAACTCGCGCAAACCGGGCGCCGCGCGTTTCTGGTCAGTGGCGATGTGGGCAAGGTGGCCGACGCCCGTGCCATGGTCGAGGCAGGCGTGCAGGCGGCCGGCCGGCTCGACATCCTCGTGAACAACGCCGGCGTCGAAGTCCGCGCGCCGTTCTCCGACGTGTCCGAGGCCGATTACGATCGCGTGCTCGACACGAACCTCAAGGGACCGTTTTTCCTGACGCAGGCATTCGTCAGGCATCTGCAGCAGGCAGGCCAGTCCGGCGGCCGCATCATCAATATCAGTTCGGTGCACGAGGAACTGCCGTTCCCGCACTTTACGAGCTACTGCGCCAGCAAGGGCGGCCTTCGCATGATGATGCGCAACCTCGCGATCGAGCTCGCTCCGCTAGGCATCACGGTCAACAATATCGCGCCCGGCGCCATCGAAACGCCGATCAACCGCAACCTGATGTCGGATCCGAAAGAACTCGATGCGCTGCTGCGCAACATCCCGCTCGGCCGACTTGGCCAGCCCAACGATGTCGCGGGCCTGGCCGCCTTCCTCGCCAGCGACGACGCGGCCTATATGACTGGCACCACGTTGTTCGTCGATGGCGGCCTGCTCTGGAACTATGCAGAACAATAATCCCGTAGGGCATCCATCCGGCACCGCGCCGCGCCACGCGCATTGCCATTCGCTTGCACCATCGATCACGCACCTGCCGTGCCCCGAACCCCGCACACTCCACGGCTGCGCCTCGGCGGACGCGGTATCGCCCGCGGAACGTTATGCCGAGCTGTTCGTCGATGTCCAGTCGAGCGGGCTGTTTGCCGACAGCAAGACGTTTCCGGACTGCGCCCCGCTCGAACCGCCCGATGTCATCCTCGCGCGCTACCGCGAGCAACGCGATGGGGCGGACTTCTCGCTGCAGCGCTTTGTCGAAGCACATTTCGCGCGCGAGCAACTGCCCGACGACCATTACGAATCGGACCCGAACAGCTCGCTGCGCGAGCATATCGATGATCTCTGGCCGATCCTGACGCGCGAGCCGAGCGAGCATCCGCCCCTGTGCTCGCTGCTGCCGCTGCCGAAGCCCTACGTCGTTCCCGGCGGACGCTTCCGCGAGCTCTATTACTGGGACTCGTACTTCACGATGCTGGGCCTGTCCGCGAGCGGCCGTTACGACCTCATGCGCGCGATGGCGGACAACTTCGCATATCTGCTCGACACGTACGGCCTGATTCCCAACGGCACGCGCACCTATTACCTGAGCCGATCGCAGCCGCCGGTGTTCACGCTGATGGTCGATCTGTTCGAGGTCCACGGCATCGAGGACGCACTCGCCTATCTGCCGCAGCTGCAGCGCGAATATGCGTTCTGGATGGATGGCGTGTCGATCCTGCGGCCCGGCTCCGCGCATCGCCGCGTGGTGATGCTGCCCGATGGACGCATCCTCAATCGCTACTGGGACGATCGCGCGCATCCGCGCGAGGAAGCCTATCTGGAGGACATCGAGACCGCGCGGCGCAGCGGACGGCCGGCGCACCTCGTGTTCCGCGACCTGCGCGCCGCGGCGGAATCGGGCTGGGACTTCAGTTCGCGCTGGTGCGACGCGCTGGATGCCGACGGAGCGACCTGCGCCGATCTCACGACGATCCGCACGACATCGATCCTGCCCGTCGATCTCAACGCGCTGCTATGGCACGCCGAGCGCAACCTCGCCGAACTCTCGGCCGCCGCCGGCGATGCCATTGCCGCCACGCGCTACAAGGATGCCGCTGCCCGTCGCGCCGAGGCGATGAACATGACGATGTGGGACGACGCGACCGGGACGTTCCTCGACGTGGACTGGCTCCGCGGCGAACGCCGGCCACAGCTTTCGGCGGCCACGCTGATGCCGCTGTTCGTGCAGCTGGCCAACCCGGAACAGGCCGCGCGCGTGGCCGAGGCGGTGGCCGTGCGGCTGCTCGAGGACGGCGGGCTGGCGACGACCGCCTCCCAGTCCGGCCAGCAGTGGGATCGGCCCAATGGCTGGGCGCCGCTCCAGTGGATCGGTGTGGTCGGGCTGCGTCACTATGGCCACGACGCGCTGGCCGACGACATCGCCAGCCGCTGGCTCGCGACGGTCGCCAGCCTGTACACGCGGGAATTCAAGCTGGTGGAGAAATACCGGCTCCAGCGGCACAGCGATGGTGCCGAGGGGGGCAGCGGGGGCGAGTATCCGTTGCAGGATGGCTTCGGCTGGACCAACGGTGTTGTGAGCGCGCTACTGCAGCATTATCCCGACCATCCGGCCGTGGACAGCCGCGCCGGGCATCCCGACAGCAACGGCTGACGCGTCCCCGGAATCGGCTGGAAACCTTGATGCAGTGCACGTTCCGGGAGTAACCGGACCGAGGTGCGGGGAACATTGCACGGAATTGCGTTCCTTTGTTCAGAATGCTGCAATGCGATGGGATTTAGCGCGTATTTCCCCCAAAGATTCCGCAACATCATGCAATAACTCAGCTGAGTTATTGGCGCGCCGCGCCCGACGCGTCACACTGTGGGCAGGGTCGTATCGACACGGCTCTAACGCACTTGGCAACTCTTGGTACCCCGACGGCCCCCGCGCGTCGGGGTATTTCTTTGTGCGGCCGGTTCTCACATCCCGCCCGCCATTCCCGCCGGCACGAAACGCCGCTGCCGCATCCATTTCGTCACCACCCATTTCTCGCCAGCCGTGACCTGCGACCCCGCGTGCAGCGTCCGCGCATCGAGCTGGTTGCGGGCGTCGCAGTACTCGAAATAGACCGCATTGCCTCGCCGGGGCACCACGCCGAAGCCGACCTCGGGGAATACCGTATCTCCGCCACCCGCGACGTCGTTGAGATAGATCACCAGCGTGCTCACGCGCTGGCCGCTGCGCGCGATCGACGCCTGGTTGGCGGCGTTGCTCGGCATCAGGAAGTCGAAGTGCGGCGCGCTGCGGGCGCCTTCCGCATAGCGCAGCACCTGCAGCCCTTCGCCGTTCTCCACGGGCATCCCCATCAGCGCCGAGATCCGGCGATCGATCCGCGCGACCAGCGGGTTCTCCTCGAGCCGAAAAAACATGCCCTCGCTCGTGCGGTTGCCGCTGACCATATCGAAACCCGTGGAAGGATCGACGGTGGTGGACGGCGTGAGGCGCGGCCTCGCCATCGCCACCAACGCCTCGCATTCGTCGCCGCTCAGCACGCCCTCGAGCACGGCGATCAGAGGCTTTTCCATGCGCGACACCACGCGCACGTCGCGGTCCGTCGTCGCGATGACGGGCCCCTTGCCGATGCGCGGGCCGTCGCCGGCAGCTACCGGGCCCGCGGCCACGGGCATGGCCACATTCAAAGCGCCACGCGGCATCGGCAAGCCATCCCGCTGCGCGCGGGCGATGGCGGCGACGAGCTGTCCCGCAATGCCCGCGTCGAACTGCTGCGCGGCCAGCGCATCCACGATATCGCCAGGGGTGTGGCCCGCGCCGAGGCTGCGCGCGATCCAGTCGCCGAGCGCGTCCGAGAAGTGAATGGTGGTCTGCTGGGTGGTCATGACGAGGGGCGCGTGGCGCCTGCCGGATAGCAACAGCCGCGCATTATTGCTGCGTGTTTCACCTGATGCAACGTCCAGACATTCAGCCACAGCCTCGTCATATAGTTTCATATGAAATTAAATTGTCATTTATGCACCCTACTATCGCGCCTGCCGCTACACGGCGCGACGGCATGCCACCGTCAGCTATCCCCTAGAGAAATCCCACGCTTCGCCGTTACAAGCAGAGGTCAGTCATGCACAAGAACACGCCATATCGTCACCTGGCTCAATCCCCCAAGGTCCGCACCGCTCTCACCGCACTGGCAGCGGCATCGCTGCTCGCCGCCTGCGGTGGCGACGATTCCACGAGCGCCAGCAACGGCACGCCCGGCGGCGGTACCACGCCGGCCTCGGTCACGGTACAGGGCAGCGTCGTCGGCGCGGCCATGAAGACCCCGACCGGCATGGCCGCATCGAGCGCCGCGGGCGTCGACTACGCGAAGTCCACGACCGGTGACGACGTCGATCTGAAGCCGACGGCCATCGCGTACGGCAATGCCACCGTCTGCGCCGATATCAACGGCAACGGCGCCTGCGATCAGGGCGAACCCAGCACGACCACCGCGCTCGACGGCACGTTCCGCCTGACCGTGCCGCAAAGCGTGACGGGCACGAGCCTCCTCGCCACGGTCGGCACGACCACCACGTTCGCCGATCCGAACCAGAATGGCAGGAACACGGCCGTCGCGAGAAAAATGATTCTGCGCAGCGCGCCGGACCAGTCGCTGAACGGCGCGAACGTCACCATCAGTCCGCTGACGACCGAAGTTGCGCGCCTGATGCAGGCCGAAGAGCTGACCTATGCCGACGCCACCGCGCGCCTGGCTGGCCGCCTGAGCTTCAACAACGACACGGCGCAAGCCACGGACGTCACGGTCAAGGCCGCGGACGTGGTCGCCAGCGCCGGCACCGTTGCCGACGCCAACGCCAGGAAGGCACTGCTGACCGAAGCCAACGCGCTGGCCAACCGCTTCGCGCTCGCCAGCACGATGCTGGACCGCGGCTATGCGTCGGACGCCAAGACCGATCCGGTCACCACACTGGCCGCCGCGCAGGACGCCGCGTTCAACCCGGAAGGCATTCCGCGCTATGACCACCTGTTCGTGGTGATTTTCGAGAACCACAGCAACCAGTCGATCGACAGCCCGTCGTACCCGAACCTGTATCGCTACCTGAACCAGGAAGGCAACAAGGCGGCCAACTACTTCTCCACGGGCAACCCGAGCGAGCCGAACTACATCTCGCTGGCCAGCGCCGACGACTGGGGCGTGTCCGATGACAGCCCGTGGAACTGCCTGCCCACGGGCAACACCGCCGACGCGCCGACCGACGCCTTCGTGCCGCTGAACGCCTGCACGAACACCGCGATCCATAACCTGAAGAACCGTCGCAACCTGTTCACCGCGACGTACAAGGCCGGCCTCTCGACGCGCGTCTACAGCGAGTCGATGGACCCGGGCCAGGATCCGCGCAAGGACGGCGCCGGCAACGCGGCCATCATGGGCGCGAACACGAGCAACGGCACCAATACGCTGGAGCCGATGATCAGCAGCCTGTACAAGACCAAGCACCACCCGGCCGTGAACTTCGACGACGTGCGCAACCGTCCCGACTTCTTCAAGAACCTGACGCGCTCGGTGGGCGGCGGTCAGTGGGACTCGGCCATCGACACGTACGCGAAGGCCAACAACATCACGTGGAACACGCATCAGTTCGAGGATGACCTGAAGAGCGGCGATGTGGGCGCGCTGAACTACATCGTGCCCGATCAGTGCGACGACATGCATGCCACCGGCTCGGCCGTGGCGAACTGCACGGGCGGCACGGCCATCATCAGCCGCGGCGACCTGTACGCCAAGTACCTGGTCGAGAAGATCCAGGCATCGCCGGTGTGGAAGAACCCGAACAAGCGCTCGGCCATCGTGATGATCTTCGACGAAGGCTCGAGCTTCTTCGGCAGCTCGTCGTGCTGCGGCTGGAATGTGGGTGGCCTGCAATCGTCGGGCGTGCCGCTCGGCGAGAGCAACACCACGCCCGTTCCGACCTATTCGAAGTCCAACCGCGGCGACGGCCCGACCATCTTCGGCGTGCTGACGAACCAGGCTGGCGCACCGAAACAGGTCGTGGATTCGGACTCGTACAGCCACTTCTCGTTCGTGCGCACCATGCAGGACATGTTCGCACTGGCCGATCCGGGCGTGAACACGTCGTATATGAACCGCTCGAAGTACACCGAGAAGTTCATCGCCGACAACCTCGCGAACCTGGCCGAGTACTCGGGCAGCGGCGATACGCACTTCGATGCGGTACGTCCGATGAACCACAAGTACGTGACGAAGGCGGGCGACCGCGTCTCCGGTGGCGCCACGGCCGGTGCCGGCGGTAGCGGCAGCTTCAACAACGGCAATCTGGCTTCGGGTCCGGACAGCACGCAGACCAACATCTTCGCGCTGCGTTGAGCGTAACGATGTCCGTGGCCCGCCGGGCCACGGACATCCGCACCGCACAGTCGTTTTCCTTTCTATCCGGCGCGCTGCCACGCGCTGCAGTCATGCGTAAATTCCCGATCGTTTTCTGCCTTGCCGCCGCCGCGTTCTCTCTGGCCGCGTGCAAGGATCGGCGGCAGGCCGGCGCGCCCGCCGCGGCCCCTGCCGCGGATGCGTCCGTCCAAGCCGTCGCCGTCGCCGTCGCCGTTGCCGCCCCCGCGCCCTCGAAGCTCTCGCCCCCCGCGCAAGTGGGCCAGCGCATGTTCTTCGACCCGACGCTCTCGGGCTCCGGCCGCATCTCGTGTGCGACGTGTCACGATCCCGCGCACGCGTATGCGCCGGCCAACGACCTGTCGGTGCAGCTCGGCGGCGCGGACATGAAGCAGGCGGGCACGCGCGCGGTGCCGACGCTGATGTACAAGGACTACACCGATCCGTACTCGGACGAATTCCAGAACCCCGACATGGTCAGCCCGCCCGCGCCGGGCGGCGGCATGACATGGGATGGCCGCGCCAACACCATCGCCGAGCAGGCCGCGATTCCGCTGCTGGCCGCCAACGAGATGGCGAACCCGAGCCCGGATGCCGTGGTGGCCGCGATCGAGCACGGCCCCTATGCCGAACTGTTCCGTCAGGCGTACGGCGCGGACGTCTTCGCCGACCGCAAGCGCGCGTTCGAGCTGGCCGGCGTTGCGCTGCAATCGTTTCAGACCGAGGACCGCAGCTTCCACCCGTACTCGAGCAAGTTCGACCTGTTCCGCAACAACAAGATCGGCGGCGCGCTCAACGAGGCGGAACTGCATGGGTTGCGTCTGTTCGTGGATCCGAACAAGGGCAACTGCGTGGCCTGCCATCTGATCGGTGGCGGCAACGGCGGCAGCCAGGACATCACGAGCGACTACTCGTTTGCCGCCATCGGCGTGCCGCGTAACAAGAGTATTCCGGCCAACGACGATCCGAACTACTTCGACATGGGCCTGTGCGGGCCGCTGCGGACCGACCATCTGCCGACCACGGCGAACAAGGGCGTTGGCTGCGGCATGTTCAAGACGCCGATCCTGCGCAATGTGGCCACGCGCCATGCGTTCATGCACAACGGCGTGTTCCATACGCTCGACGAGGTCGTGCACTTCTACAACACGCGCGACACGGAACCCGGGCGCTGGTATTCGCGCGATGCGCACGGCAAGGTGCGCAAGTTCGACGACCTGCCCGCCCGCTACCAGGCGAACATCGACGACCAGATGCCGCTCGATGGGCGCCGTGCCGGCAGCAAGGCGCCGATGACCGAGGACGAGCTCAAGGACCTCGTCACGTTCCTCAACACCCTGACCGATGGGTACGTGGTGCCGGCCGATGCCAGGCCTGCACCGAAGGCCGGCGTATTCGGTCCGGCCACGCCCTCGACGCCTCCTGCGCCTCCCGCGCCTCCCCCGCCCGCACAGCCCGCCTCCATTCAGAAGACCGCCGCACGATGATCCGCCGCCATTCCGCTTCCGCCACCGTGACCGTCACCGTCAGCGCGCAGGGCGCTGCCGCCGTTGCTGCCGCGGCCGTGACCCTGCTGGCCGGGTGCAAGCCGTCCGAGCCGACGCAGGACACGTTCGCGCGCGTGCTGCGCCAGCATATCGACAGCCACGCCGAGCTCTGCGTCGGCCGCCACGCGTGGCCGATCGATGTTCCGGACGTGCCCGAGCGCGCCACGCTGCGCGACTACCAGCAACTGAACGCGCTCGAGCATGCGGGCCTCGTCACGCATGAAAGCGGCCTCACGATGAAGCGCGACCGCCACGACGGCACGTTCGACACCGTGCCCGCGTGGCGCTATACGCTGACGGACACGGGCCGCACGTTCTTCAAGGCGCATCCGGAAACCGCCAATGCGCATGCCACCGGCATGCCGGACCTCTGCTACGGCAAGATCCGGCTACAACAGGTCCGCGGCTGGACCCCGATCCAGCGCGACCCGGATGCCGCGCGCGACATCACCACGGTCACGTACACCTACACGATCGACGCCGCGCCGTGGACGCACGACGATGCCGTACAGCGTGCGTTTCCGGTGGTGGCGCGGGTCGTCAATGGCAGTGGCAAGGACGAGCTACGACAGGACGTGGCCGAGTCGCCGAACGGGTGGATCGTGAGATAGCGAATCCGGTCGCGCACACCCTTTGCGCCAGATCAAATCGCGGAAACAGGCTGACACGTTTTTGGGTGTTTTTTCGGCGCACTATTGCGACGCCTACCTCTGCTTGAAAGGAGGCCGCCACGGCCATCGTGATGCCTATCCGAGCGCGGCACTCGGAACGTGTGCGGACGGGGAGGCCGGGCCAAAGGCCTGACCGAAACCCACCGTCGCATTTCGGATCCACCCCGTCGCATTTCGGTTCGCCGTCGCTCGGCACCCTTTCTAGACTCGGCACATCCACTATCGGGAGCCTGCCGTGTCATTCCTACCCAAGACTCTTCTCACCTGCCGCGCGCTGATCGCGGTGGCCGCCGTCGCGTGTGCCGCCGGGGCGCGCGCTGAAGCCTGGCCGGCCAAGCCGATCACGATGGTCGTGCCGTTCCCTGCCGGCGGCGGAACCGATCTGGTCGTGCGGTCGATTCAGCCGTTGCTGCAGCGGGAACTGGGCCAGCCTGTGGTCATCGACAACCGCAGCGGCGCCGGTGGCACGATCGGTTCCGGATTTGTCGCGCGTGCCGCCGCCGATGGCTATACCGCCGGCGTGGTCACGACAAGTACGCATGCCGTCAGCGTGGCGATCTATCCGAAGCTCGCCTACAACCCGAGCAAGGATTTCGCCTACGCGGGCTTTATCGGCACGTCGCCGTACGTGCTGGCCGTCAACAACGACCTGCGCGCGAAGGATACCAAGGCCTTCATTGCGAAGCTCAAGGCCGACAAGACGCAGCACAGCTTTGGATCGGTCGGCGTCGGCACCGTCTCGCACCTGATCGGCGAGCAGTTCCAGAAGCTGGCCGGCGTGCCGATCACGCACGTTCCCTACCGTGGCGCCGCGCCCGCCTACACGGACCTGATCGGCGGGCAGGTCCAGATGATGTTCGACAACCCGGTCGGCCTCGCCCCCTATATCAAGTCCGGCAAGATCGCGGCCATCGCGACGACGGCCCCCACGCCGCTGCTCGCCGACGTGCCCACGATCGCCAGCCAGGGCGTGCCGGGCTTCGAGCAGCAGCTGTGGTACGGCATCGCGTTCCCGAAAGGCACGCCCCCCGCAGTCGTCGAGCGCTTCAACGCGGCGTTGAACAAGGTACTGTCCGACAAGACCGTGGCCGACGACCTCGCCAGCAAGGGCGTGACCGCGCGCCCCGGCACACCGGCCGCTTTGCAGGCCGCGGTACAGAAGGACACCCCGTACTGGGGCGCGATTGCCAAAGCCGTGGGAGCCACTGGTGAGTGAAGTCACGCTGATTCGCGTCTTCGTTCGCGCCGCCCGCGAACGGGAGGAAGTCTTTCACGCCAATGGCACGCTGCGGTCCGAACTGGCGGACGCCCCCGCGGGAGGCAATCCGGTACCGCTCGTCGCCGACGCGCGTGGCATGAGCGCCGCGGCGATGCAGGCAGTGGCCGCGGAGTATGGCCACGAATCGGCCTTCGTGCTGCCGAGCGAGCGCGGCTGCGACTGGCGCCTGCGCTTCTTCGTGCCCCAGCACGAGATGGAGATGTGTGGCCACGCCACGGTGGGCACGCTGTGGGCATTGCGGCAGTGGGGCCAATGGACGAAGCCGACCGCCACCATCGAGACGCTGAGCGGCGTGGTGCTCGCCCGGTGGGACGAGGGCGAGCGGCGTGTGTGGATCTCGCAGCCGGAAGTCCGCCTCGAAACCCTCTCCGACGCCGACAGCGCCCGCGTGGCCGCGCAGCTGAACCTGCCGCCAGGCCCGTCACAAGGCGGGTACCGTGCGGTCAATGCCACCACGAGCCGCGCCAAGACCCTGCTCGAGTTGCCATCGGTCGAGGCACTCGATGGCCTGAAGCCCGACTTCGCCACAATGGAAGCGCTGTGCGAGTCGATCGCCTCGACCGGGCTCTATCCCTATGCGTTCGGCGGCATCACGCGGGACGGCAAGCAGATCGTGCACGCGCGCCAGTTCCCGAAGTCGTCGGGCTATCCGGAAGATGCGGCCACCGGCATCGCCGCCGCCGCGCTATGGGGCTACCTCGCCCGCCGGTCGAGCACGACCGCTTCCATTGCCGTATGGCAAGGCGATACCATGGGCAGTCCCTCGGAAATTCTTGTAGCGCCGCGCCATTCCGAACTGGGCGAGCCGGCGGGATGCTGGCTCAGCGGCAATGTTGCCTGGAGTCATCCATGACGATTCAATCGCCCGAAGCGCGGCTTGCGGAAGCCGGCTTCGTCCTGCCCGAGGTACCGACACCGCGCGGCAACTATGCCCCGTTCAGCGCGATTCCGCTGGGTAGCGGACAGTGGGTGTCGATCGCGGGACAGGTATGCCGGCGCAACGGCGTCGCGATGAGCGGACAGTGCAGCACCGAGGCCGATATCGAGCCCGCGCAGCGCGCGGCCGAGGTCTCGATGCTCAATGCGCTCGCCGCGCTGCGCATGGCGTGCGGTGGCGAGCTGTCGCGCGTGCATCAGGTGGTGCGCGTGCGCGGCTTTATCCGCGCGACGCCGGAATTCACGCGCCACCCTGCGGTACTGGACGCGGCCTCGGCAGTCTTGCGCATCGCGTTCCCCGAGCACGATCTGCCCGCGCGCACGGCGCTGGGCGTGTCGAGCCTGCCCGACGCCGCCTATACGGAAATCGAAGTCGACGCGATCGTCGCCACGGTATAAGTTGCCGCGCGATCGCGGGACACCGCTCAGTCGATATCCCGCAGCAGGCGGTGCAGATGGCCGCTGCTCGCGAATCCGAGCTGAACGCTGACCCGCGCCGCGGTCTGGCCCGATGCCAGCAATGCGCGGGCATGCGACGCGAGCATGCGGCGCCGGACCTCCACCGGACTCGCGCCAAGCTCGATCTGACAGGCACGCTGCAAACGGCGAATCGAGACGCCGAGATCCGCGGCCACGGCGTCGATCGACGGCATCGCCTGGTCGCGTTCGAGCGCCGACGTGAACCGCCGGACCATGCGCAGCACGATCGATGCGGGCTCGGCCGGCACCGCGGCAGGTAACGCAGGCAGCCGGCCCGTGACGATCTGCTCGACGATCGCCCGCACCAGAAAGGCCGCACTCTGCGCGGTAATGGTGGGGGCCAGCAGCGCATCGAGCATGGCCACCGTGGCCGCATCGAGGTGCAGCGCGCCAAACTGCCGGCATTCGCGCAGGCGGTCCGGCGGCAGATAGAGTTCGCCGTGATGCTGGCGTCCGGGATCGGACGTCGTCACATGCGTGGTGGAAGCGGGTAGCAGCACGGCCGTGCCCCGCACCAGCATGGCATCGTGCGTCGCGTCCGGCGCGGCATCGTCCGCGGTAGCGTCGTCCGACGGCGGCGCGGCAACGTCCCAGACAGTCCGCAATCGGCCCGCGCGCGGCCACAGCAGCATGCCGCAATCGTGCATATGCCATGCGCGCTGGAAACCGGGCTGCCGGCTCTCATGCAAGGCAAAGCCGTGGCTGGCGGTCAGGTGCAGTTTGGGAGAGAGGTGGGGCGTGCGCGGCATGCTGCCGATGATACCCGCGGAATCAGGCGTCTGCCCATCGCCGCAGCAGGTTGTGATACACGCCCGTCAGGCCGATCACCGACGCGTGGTCCGCGCCCAGTGCCCCGCTGGCCTGACGCAGGTTGTTGTCGAGGTCGAACAACAGCGCGCGTTGTCCGTCGTCGCGCACCATGCTCTGGATCCAGAAGAACGACGACACCCGCGCGCCACGCGTGACCGGCGTCACATGGTGCACGCTCGTGGCCGGGTACAGGACCATATGGCCCGCCGGCAGCTTGACGCGCTGCTGGCCATACGTGTCCTCGATGACCAGTTCGCCACCGTCGTAATCGGCCGGATCGGTCAGGAAGACGGTCGCCGACAAGTCACTACGAATACGGAAGTCGGTGCCCCGCAGATATCGGATGGCGTTGTCCACGTGATTGCCGAACGTCTGGCCACCCTCGTAGCGATTGAACAGCGGCGGAAACACCTTGAGCGGCAGCGCCGCCGAGAAAAACAGCGCGCTGTTGGCCAGCGCGTCCTGGATCAGTCCGCCCACCTCATGCGCGACGGGCGAGCCTTCCGGCAACTGCATATTGCGCTTGGCCAGCGCGGACTGGTAGCCCGAAGTCTGGTTGCCGTCCACCCACTCGGCGGCATCCATCAGTGCGCGGCATCGTGCGACCTGCTCGCGCGTCAGCAGGTCGGGAATCTGAAGCATCATGGTCGGTGCGCCCCCGGGGCGCCAGCCCCGGGGACAGTGCTTAGAAGCGGAAGTTGGCGGTCAGCATACCAAAACGCCCCGGCGCCAGCGATGCATAGTGCGCGGTAAAGGCCTTGGTGAAGTACTCGCGGTTGAACAGGTTCTGGACGTTGAGCTGCAGCGTCAGGTTCTTGTTCACACGGTACGCGGCCATCGCGTCGAAGCGCCAGTACGACGGCACATACAGCGAGTTGGCCGGGTTGCCGAATACCTGCGCCACGTAGTACGCGCCGCCACCGACCGTGAAGTCGGGCAGCAGCTGGTACGTCGACCAGAGGCTGAAGCTGTTCTTCGGCGTGTTCGGGAACTGGTTGCCGTTGTTGGCGCGGTTGACGGCGCCATTGTCCTCGAGCTCGCTATGCAGGTACGTATAGCCGCCAAAGACGCCCCACTTGTCGGTGAGGTTGCCGGCAAAGCCGAGCTCGAAGCCCTTGACCTTCTGCTTGCCCACGTTCTGCGTGGTGTTCGCATCCACGGCCACGCGCGCGTTGTCCTTGTCGATCATGAACACCGCGCCGGTCAGCGACAGCCGGCGGCCGAGCAGATCCCACTTGGTACCGAGTTCCCACGAGCGGCTGCGCTCGGGGTCCAGGTTCTGGATCTGCGCGGTCAGGTTGTCCGCGCCATCGCCGTTGGTCGTGCCCGGCGGCGACGAGGCCGTACCGTACGACACATAGATGCTGCCGTACTCCACCGGCTTGTAGACGATACCGGCCTGGTAGTTGAAGAAGTGCGAGCTGTTGGAGAGGCCCACCGCCGCCACCGCCGCGTTGGTGTTCGGATTGGTGTACGCGGGCGTGAACTGGTTCGTGCGATAGCTGTCGTAGCGCACGCCACCGTTCACGAGCCACTGCTTGGTGATCTCGACCGTGTCGAACAGGTAGACCGCGCGCTCGTTGGTGGTGGTATTCGTCGTCGCCGGCAGCTTGCCGATGCGGCCGCGCCACGGATCACCCGGGTTCGGGTTGTACAGGCTCGTGCAGTCGTAGCTGGCCAGCAGCGCGGCATTGCAGGTGGTACCCGCCACGCTCGGCACGATGTTGTACGGTGTGTTGTTGGTGTCGTCGCGGCTGAACTCGAAGCCGAACAGCGCGGTGTGCTTGAGGAAGCCGGTCTCGAACTTCGCGGTGAAGTCGGTCTGGTTGGTCAGCGTCTCGGTGGCCGAGTCGCGGTTCTTCGTGCTGCGGTAGACGTAGCCGTTGGCCACGTTGCCACGGCTGTCGTCGGGGTTCGTAACGATGTAGTCGTTGGTGGAACGGCCCCAGCGCGTCAGGTTACGCACCTTCAGGCGATCGCTGAACGCGTGCTCGATGATCGCGGTGCCGATATCGGTCTGCGTCTTGCGGAAGTCGCGATCGACGAGGCCGTAGAAGTTGTTGCGGTCCACGTTAGCGGGTCCGACCGGATTGGCCTTGCTCGCCTGCGCCGCCGGACGCGCGTATGGAATGCTGTAATCCGGCATATCGCGGCCCTGCAGGTGGTAGTACTGCAGCGTGACCTTGGTCGGCCCCGTCATGCCGAACGTCACCGACGGCGCAAAGCCCCACGAATGGCCGCCGACGGCCTCGCGGCCCGGCGTATTCGCGTCGTAGGCCATCGCGTTCAGGCGCAGCGCGGTGTTGTCGTTGAGCAGATAGTTGCCGTCGAGCGTCGCGCGCTTGTAGGCATCGGTGCCGATGCCCACCGAGCCCTGCACGAAGTTCTCCTTCTGCGGCAGCTTCGACACGATATTGATCATGCCGCCGACGGAGCCCTTGCCGCCGAAGGCCGAGCTCGGTCCCTTGATGACCTCGATGCTCTCGATATTGAACGTGTCGCGCGTCTGCGATGCGGCATCGCGCGCGCCGTCCACGAAGATGCTCGCCATCGAGTCGAAGCCGCGGATGAACGGACGATCGGAGATGGGGTTGCCGCCCTCTCCCGCGCCGAATGTGATGCCCGGCGTGGTACGCAGCGCGTCCTGCAGCGTGATCGATCCGCTCTGCTGGATGACCTCGGCGGGAATCACGGTCACCGACTTCGGCGTGTCCAGCAGCGGCGCGGTGAACTTGGCGGACTGTGCCTCATCGACCTTGTACTCGTCGCGCTGGGCCTGCACGGTCACGCTCTTCAGCCGGGCGGGCGGACTTGCCTGCGCCGTGGTCTGCGCCGGTGCGGCCGGCTGCGGTTGCGCTTCCTGGGCCGCCGCGCCCTGCATGGCCATCGCGGCCATCGGACCCGCGATCGCGGTGACGAGCGCGTTGGGTCGGAACACCTCCGAATATCTGCTCATGATGCTGATTTTCCCCGAGAGACTGTCTTTGTTAGTAGTGGCTCACATGCACGGAGAAGCAGACAGCCGAACCTGTTCTACAAGCCATACATGGATCCGGAGGCGGATTGTATGGATTTACGAATGAAAACACAAATGCGAATGATTCGCATATAAAGTCGATACAAACGCCATTTCACGCATCCAATGGACGTCTACAGCGGCCAAGTTCGGCGTTCGTAGCGGAAAATTGCGCGCTATCTGCACTTGCAGATGTTTCACTATCGACGACGGCCATGTTCACAATGTGGAGCGTGAAAACAACAGGTAGCGAAATACGCACCTGTGGGCTCGGCGATAAAAACCGGGGATCGCCGCAAAGCCTCGTCACGCGCGGCTGGCACAATCGCGCGTTGACCCCGCACAGGACATCCGCAAATGCGCGCCCGCGCCCGCCTCTTTCCCCTGAAGCCGATTCTGGTCAGCGCCCTGGGCGCACTGGCCATGCTGGCCCTGCCCCTCGCCCATGCCGCGGACCGCGCCGTGGGCAGCCTGCGTTTGATTGGCGAGCAACGTATTCCGTCCGGCGAGATGTTTCGCGACACGGCGGTCGGCGGCCTGTCCGGACTCGACTACGACGCGGCCTCCGACACCTGGTATCTGCTGAGTGACGACCGCTCGGAGAAGGCGCCCGCGCGTTTCTACACGGCCAGGCTAGACCTCGATGCGGAGGCGTTTCGGGGCATTACGCTGACCGGGGTCTCGGTGTTCACGCAGCAGGACGGCAAGCCCTATCCGTCGCGCCTGCGCCAGGTGCTGGCGCGCGGCGAGATTGCGGACTTCGAGTCGATACGCATCGATCCGACCGACCGGTCGCTCTGGTACACGAGCGAGGGCGATTGCCTGACGACGTTTCGCGATCCGTCGATCACGCATGGCTCCGCCACGGGCGCCTTTATCGCGCGCATCGAGCCGCCGCCGATGTTGCGGCTCTGCCATCCGATCGGTAGCGGCTCGCGCTTCAACGCGACATTCGAGGGCCTGACGTTCTCGGCAGACGGCCGCACGCTATGGGTGTCGATGGAGGGACCCACGCACGAGGACGGGCCACTGCCCACACCCGAGCAGGGCGCGTTCGGCCGCGTGACCGAATTCGCGCGCGACGGCGCCGTGCTGCGCCAGGTCGCCTATCCGATCGACGCCGTGGTACCCGTGCCGGCAAAGGGGAAGCACGGCGAAAACGGTGTCTCCGACATGCTCGCGGTGGACGAGAACCGCTTTCTGATGATCGAGCGCGGTGCCGCGCAGGACGAGAACGGCCGCTGGTCCAACGACATCCGCATCTACGAGATGAATATCCGCGACGCGACCGACGTGCGCGAGGTACCGGCGCTGCGCGAAGGCACGTTCAAACCCGCGACGAAGCGGCTCGTCCTGAATCTGAAAGCACTGGCATTGCAGCGGCTGGACAATATCGAGGGCATCGCGTGGGGGCCGAAGCTGCCGAATGGCCACGACACGATCGTGCTGGTCTCGGACGACAACTTCCATCCGCCGCAGATCACGCAATTGCTGGCCTTCGAGGTGCTGCCGCCGGTAAACTGACGGGCTTTCGTTATCCACACTCTCCGCCCCGGCATCACCATGACCACGACGCCCGCCCTGATCGACTTCCGCGCCGAACCGGCCCCCACGCACGACCGGCCGAGCCCCGACCGCCTGGTCATCGGCAATCCGCACCGCACCACGTGGACGCACTACAGCGCCGAGCGCGGTGACTTCGACTGCGGCATCTGGGCCTGCGAGCCCGGCGCCTGGCGCATCGTGTTTCCGCCGACCAAAGAAGAGTTCTTCCACGTGATCAGCGGCCGCGTGCGCATCGCCGACACCGCGGGCAACGCGCGCGAATTCGGTCCGGGCGATGCCTGCGTGATTCCGTCGGGCTTCGAAGGCACGTTCGAGGTGGTCGAGCCCGTGCGCAAGTACTTCGTCGTACTGGACCGCAGCGCCGGCTGACAGCCCAGCCCGGCGTTTATCGCGTCGGCGCGGGCTTCGCGTCGATCTTCACGCGGAACAGCGAGTAAGGCTTGGATCGCAGGTCCTTGCCGCCGTTGAAGCCCGGCATCCGGTGCAGCTGGTTTGCCGTGAAGTACAGATAGCCGTCCGGCCCGATCGACAGCGTATCGGGCCACAGCGCGCGCGGGTCGTGCACGATCGTTTCCCAGCTGCCATCGGGCAGACGCTTGCGAATGCCGTTGTGTTCGTAGTCGGTTGCGTACACCGCGCCGTCGGCATCGGCCTCCATACCGTCGGAGGCGCCCTTCTCGCCCAGATCCTTCACCGCGGCCGAGATCTGCGCGTCGCTGGCCGCCGGGTCGCGCAGCAGTTGCGTGGGGACCGCGTACAGATGGCGGCTCGACAGCGGCGAGAAGTACAAGGTCTTGCCATCGGCGGACAGCGCGATGCCGTCGGACGCGACGCCGAACGGGCTGGTCTTGCCATCGGCCGCGCGGTTCATCATCGTCTTGCCTTCGACCACGGGCACGAACGACTTGTCCACCGACGTCGATGCATCGCCGCTCAGGCGGCGCACCGCGCGGCCGCTTTCGATATCGACCACGATGATCGCGCCGGGGCCCGATACCGACGAATCGGTGACGTAGATGGTGCCTGCCTGGCCGACGCGGAAGTCGAAGCGCATATCGTTCACGTACGTGCTGGGCAAGACGACCTCGGGCGGGAAGACGAGCGACTTCACCACCTTGTTCGTGGCCAGATCCACGGCGACCAGTCGCGCGCGGCCCGGTGCGGGCGCCGAGAATTTCGGCGCGGCCGTATCGAGGATCCACACCCTGCCCTGGCCGTCGGCCACCACGCTCTGCACGCTCAGGAAGCCCTGCGGGTTGTCCTCGCGGTTGATCGCCGCGTCGGGATACGGCACCACCTTGCTGCCGCGAATCTCGCCCACGGTGAACGGCACATCGTCGCCCCAGCGCGGGAAGTTGACGAAGATGCGGCCGGTTTCGGTCACCGTCACGCCCGTCGGCATCGCACCGCGAAATGCGAAGACCTGCTCCAGCGTGCCGGCATATCGCTCGGCCGGGAGGCTTGCGGAAGCGGGCTTGCCGGCGAGCGCGAACGGCGCGGCCAACGCGAGCGTGAGGGCTGCGGCAAATCGCGAGAGTCTGGGAAGGCCCCGATGGGCGAGAGACTGAGCTTGCATGGTGAACCTCGGCGGATAGATGACGATGGGAAAGACTGCAATGGATCCATCATGGCCATCGCCAACTGATTCAGAAAGAGGCAAAATCAGGGAGCACTTTCCCTGAATCAGTGAAAATCCCCGCGTCTCTCCCATGATCCGCATCGACGACCTCGCCCTGTTCGTACGTTCCGCCGCGCTGGGCAGCTTCTCCGCTGCCGCGCGCGAAATCGACCTGCTGCCCGGACAGGTCAGCGCCGCGATCCAGCGGCTCGAGCGCGACCTCGGCATTCGCCTGTTCGCGCGCTCCACGCGCAGCCTGCGGCTGACCGCGGATGGCGAGCAATACCTGCCCTATGCACAGGGCGCGCTGGAGTCGCTGCGCGAGGGACATGAACGTGTGCACGCGGAGACCGCGGCGATCAAGGGCGTGCTGCAGATTGCCGCGCCCTCCGATCTCGGCCGCAACGTGCTGCTGCCGATGCTGACGGAATTCCGCCGCGCGCATCCGCAACTGACGCTGCGGCTCTCGTTCTCCGATCAGGTGGCCGACGTGTTTCGCGACCCCGTCGATGTGGCATTGCGCTACGGCAATATGGAGGACTCGAGCTATGTGGCCATGCCCGTCGATCCGGGCAATCGGCGTGTGGTGGTGGCATCGCCGGCCTACCTCGCCGCGCATGGCGCACCGGCATCGCTCGATGCGCTCACCTCGCACACCTGCCTGCGCTTCATGCTGCATGGACGCGTGTACGACAAGTGGGCATTCCAGGAGGATGGCAAGCGCCGCGTGGTGGCGGTGTCCGGCCCGCTCGTCAGCGACGATGCCGATATCGTGCGCCGCTGGGCGGTGGCCGGCGAAGGCATCGCTTACAAGTCGCGGCTGGACGTCGCCGAAGACATTGCCACGGGCCGGCTTGTCCCGCTGCTCGACGGCGTGGTCGGCGATGCGATTCCGCTGAATCTCGTCTGCCCGCATCGCAAACAGTTCTCGCCGGCCATCCGGCTCCTGCACGCGTGGCTGCAGGACCGCGTGGCGCGGCACTTTCCGGCCACGGAACGCCCGAGGCGCGCGGCCGGCGGGCGCGCGCGCAAGGGCTGACCGGCTCAGACCAGCATGCCGCCCGACGCTTCGATGCGCTGCGCATTGATCCACTTCGTGCCGGGCGAGAGCAGCGCCGCGACCACGCCCCCGATATCGTCGGGCAGGCCCGGGCGCCCCAGCGCCGTAACCGACGCCACCATCGCATTGACCTGCGGGTTGTCGCGAACGCTGGCGCCGCCGAAGTCGGTCTCGATCGCCCCGGGCGCCAGGCTATTGACGCTGATCTGGCGCGCGCCGAGTTCCTTGGCCATGTAGCGAGTGAGCACTTCCACTCCACCCTTCATCGCGCCATAGGCGGCGTAACCGGGCATCGAGAAGCGTGCGAGGCCGCTCGACACGTTGAGAATGCGCCCGCCGTCGGCGATCAGCGGCAACAGCTTCTGCGTCAGGAAGTACGGCGCCTTCAGATGCACGCGCATCAGTTCATCGAACTGGGCCTCGGTCGTTTCCGCGATCAGCGCATGGATACCGACGCCCGCGTTGTTGACCAGAAAGTCGAAGTGCGTGCGTTGCCAGTCAGCGAGGACTGACTTCACATTTGTCGCAAACGCGTCGAAGGTGCTGCTGTCGCCGACGTCGAGCTGCAGCGCGACCGCGCGGCGGCCCTGTGCCTGCACCGCCGCCACGGCCGCTTCGGCCTCCGCGCGGTTGCCGCGATACGTCAGGATGATGTCGGTGCCCTGGCGCGCCAGATGCTCGACGGCATTTCGGCCGAGGCCGCGGCTGCCGCCCGTAATCAGGGCGATGGGAGCGATGGAGGAAGTGGGCGTGGTCATGGTCGGATCCTTGGTCGATGCATCGCGCGTTCATGCGTCGATGCGTTGATCCCACTTTATTGCGCGATCGATAAGGAATAAACTACGCATCTACGATATGACTGTTCACACGACGTGAACGATCGCGACGGCATAGCAGGGCACCATGGACAGCCTCGACACGCTCCGCATCTTCCTGCGCGTTGCCGATCTCGGCGGCTTCGCGCGCGCGTCGGCGAGCCTCGAACTCTCGAAGGCCGCGGTATCGATGGCCGTGCAGCGGCTCGAATCGTCGCTCGACACCCAACTGTTCCACCGCACCACACGCAAGGTCCAGCTGACCCAGGACGGGCAGGCGTTCTACGAACGCGCGCGCGATCTGCTCGACGACATGGATGAACTGCACGGGATGTTCCGGCAGGGCGAACACGCGCTGAAGGGAAGACTGCGCGTCGATATGCCCGCGGGTCTCGCGCAGCAGACCGTGCTGCCGCGCCTGTCGGAATTCCTCGCCGCGCATCCGGACCTGCAGATCGAGATCAGCGGCACCGACCGGCGCGTGGACGTCGTGCGCGAAGGGTTCGACTGCGTGATCCGCGTCGGCCCCCTGGAGGACAGCAGCCTCGTGGCAAGGCCGCTCGGCGTGCTGCCATTGCTGAATTGCGCGAGCCCCGCCTACCTGCGTGCGTACGGGACGCCGCACACGCTGGCGGACCTCGCGAACCACCGGCTCGTGCATTTCGTGGGCACGTTCGGCCAGCGGTCTTCGGGATTCGAATATATCGAGGATGGCGAGGCAAAGGCCCTGCCGATGTACGGCGCGGTGACCGTCAACAACGGGCAATCGTACGAGGCCGCGGCGCTCGCGGGCCTCGGCATCGTGCAGGCGCCCGCGCACACGATGCGCGCGCTGATCGAGGCAGGCGGCCTCGTCGAGATCCTGCCCGGCCTGCAACCGCCAGCGATGCCGGTGACGCTGCTCTATGCGCAGCGGCGCAACCTGCCGCTGCGCGTGCGCGCCTTCATGGACTGGGTGACGGCGTTGCTGACGCCGTCGATGGTGAAGCCGGTCAACCCTTGAACTTCAACCCTTCAGCACAGCCAGCTGGTCCGACATGAACGCGCTGGCCACGCCCATGTCGTTGTAGAGCAGGCTCAGCCGCTGGAACTGCGCGCGATAGCTAGCCATCAGCGCGGTCACGCGATCGGCCTCTTCATCCTGGTTCCGGCCAAGCAGCGCAAGCATGTCGCTCGCCTTGTCGGACGCCTGGGTCAGCGGGCTATTCTTGCCGGTCAACGTGGTAGTGAGCGCCGACATGCGGCCGCTCAGACCGGACGTGCCGTCATCGCCCACGAAGAACTGCTTCACGCCTTTCGGATTGCTCTGGATAGCGCCGTCGAGCCTGGCCTCGTCGAGCTGGAGCGCGCCGTCCTTGTCGAACGACAGACCCATGTCCGCGAGCGAGCCGCCGGGAATATTGTCGAAAGCCTTGCGCAGCTGCGACTGCACGTCGCTCAGCGCCTTGTCGCCGAACAGCGCCGCGCCGGCCTTGGCATCCTTGTCGTAGGCACCGAGATCCGAGACCACTTTCTGGGCCGCGTTGTACGACGCCACGAACGCCTTCACGGCCGACTTGATCTTGCCAGCGTCCGGCCTGGCCGTCGCGGGATCGTTGCCGACGGGGTCGAACAGGCCCGTTTTGCCGAGGCCCCCCGCCGCCGTCTTGAGGCTGCTCAGCGCGTTGATCACCTTGCCGTAGCCCGAAAGCTTTGCCGTATACGACTGCTCTTGCTGCGCCAGATTGCCCAGCCGACCGCTCTGTTGGCGCTGGATGTTGGCCATCAGCGTGTCGAGATTGAGGCCTGCAAGCGATCCGAGCGAGGAGGACGTAGCCATAGGGGGCATGGGAATGGTGATTGACAAGCGATTAACGGTGACATGTCCAGACAGCTTTAGCGTCACTTGAAGCATTTTTGCCAGATCGCACGCCGTGCCCGTGTGGTCTGCACGTATCTCATTTTCGGCTCATTCTCGCTTCGTAATCTTGTTCTCAACCAACGCTTGTCAGGGGAAACAAGATGAACACCGCCACTGCCACTACCACCACCGCCACCACCAGCACCGCCGGCCGCGCCCTGCGGGCCGCCACGCTCGTCGGCGCCGTCATGGCCGCCACATTCACGGTCACCGGCTGCGCCAGCCTCAACCCGCAGGAGCCGATCTACTCGGCCTCTCAAGTGCAGCGTGCCGACTATGTGCAGACCGCCCGCGTCGAATCGGTCCGTCCGGTGCTGATCGACAATAGCTCGCAGGCCTCGAGCCTGTTCGGCACGATCGGCGGCGGCCTGCTCGGCGCCGTGGCCGGCAGCGCCATCGGCCACGGCCATGGTTCGCTGCTCGCCGGCGTGGCCGGCGGCCTCGGCGGCGCGCTTGCCGGTAACGCGATCCAGTCGCACGTCGAACGCACGCAGGGTCTGGAGATCACGGTGCGCACGCCCGACGGCCGCATGCAGTCGATCACGCAGCCGGCGTCTGCCGGCCAGTTCTACCCCGGCCAGCCGGTGCGCCTGATCTCGGGCTACGACGGCACCACGCGTGTCGCGGTTTAAGTCGAATGTGAGTCCTGACCTTCGGCTTCGCCCCGCAGCCATTCGCGGGGCGATTGCCCGACCTTGGCCTGGAACGCGCGCGACAGGGCCGACGGGTTGGCGTAGCCGAGTTCGTCGGCCAGCCGCTTGACCGGCGTGCCGTCGCGCAGCCGCGCCTGGGCCAGGCTGACGCGCCAGTCGGACAGATAGTCGGCGGGGGTCTGGCCCACCACGTCGCGGAATGCCGCGGCGAACGCGCTGCGAGACATGCCCGCGCATTGCGCCATCCGCTCGAGATTCCATGCGTCGCCGGGCGCCTCGTGCATCGCGATCAGCGCGCGCGCGAGCCGCGGATCGGACAGTCCCGTGATCAGGCCCGGCTGGACGCCGGCCTCATCCGGATGGTCGAGCAGCCAGCGCAGCAGCTGAATCAGCACGACCTCGAACAGCCGGTCCGCCAGCAGCCGCTGGCCGCAACGCACCTGCTCGGTCTCGGCGAACAGCAGGTCCAGCGCGGGCGACAGGCCTTGCACCCGGGCAAGCGGCAGTGCAATCAGCGGCGGCAGCGCCCGCGCGATCGGGTTCATGGCACCCCCCGCGAACTCGAGCGTCGCGCAGGTGAACTGGGAACCGTCGGCCGGCGGATTGTGGAAGCGATGCACCGCATGGCGCGGGTAGAACAGCAGCGTCGGTTCCCTGACATGCAGCCGGCGCGGCAGGCCGCGCGTGCTGTGCGTGACCTCCATCTCTCCTTCGCGCATGACATGGAGAAAGCCCCGGCCCTTCTCGTCGAATGTGGTCAGGCCGCAGAGCGGTCCGTTGTAGAACAGGTGTGCCCGTACGCGGAACCGCTCGAGCACGGCGGAGAGGCGGTCCTGGGCGGTGACGGGTGACGAGGAAGCGGCCATGGCGGTGACTGGACTGGCTGGACGAATTGATACATATTCCGGACGAATTGTATCTTAGCGTACAGCGCCGACAACCATACTGGCTTCCAGGGACAGCAACCGCCGTCCGCCACCACCGAATGAAAGGAAGCCATCATGACCGCACGTATCCCCCTGCTCGACCAGCAAACCGCCCCCGCCGGCAGCGTCGAGACGCTGGCCCGGATTCACGGCGCCTTCGGCACCACGCCCAACATGTTCCGCGCCGTGGCCGATTCGCCGGCCGCGCTCAAGTCGATGTGGGGCGCCTTCGGCGCGCTCGGCGGCGGCGTGATTCCGGCCCAGCTGGGCGAGAAGATCGCCGTGGCGATCGCCGACCGTAACCGTTGCGAATACTGTCTGGCCGCGCATACGGCGCTGGGTCGCAAGGCCGGTGCGTCGACCGCCGACATGGCCGCCGCGCAAGGCGGCCGCTCGGACGACCCTAAGACGGCCGCCGCGCTGACGTTCGCGCTCAAGGTCGTCGAGCAGCGCGGCCAGGTGGCGGAAGCCGATGTCGCCGCGGTACGCGCCGCCGGTTTCAGCAATGAAGAAGTGGTCGAGATCGTCGCGCACGTCGCGCTGAACCTCTTCACCAACTACATCAACGTCGCGTTCGACGTGCCCGTGGATTTCCCCGGCGTCAGGCTGACCGCGCGCTGATCGGTCTTGCCCGCTCCCTCGCCGGGAGCGGGGTCTTTGCCGTATCGATCCGGATCGAACGCCCCGCGAACATCCCCACCCCCGCCATCGCCACACCCACCGCCACGCACAGCAGCAACGGCAGCGTCCAGTGGCCCGACCCGTCGTGCAGCAGACCGACCAGCGGCGGACCACCCGCCGCAAGCAGATAGCCGATGCACTGCGCCATGCCCGACAACGCCGCGGCCTGGCCCGCGCCCGACGTGCGCAAGCTGATAAAGGCGAGCGCGAGAATCAGGCCGCCGCCGGCGCCGAACCCGAAGCAGAGAATCCACAGCACGGCCCACTGCGGGGCGAGCAGCAGACCGCCAAGGCCGACCGACATACTCAGCGACAGCATCGCCGCGAGCGCGCGCTGATCGCGCATGCGCGGCACCAGCGGAATCAGCAGCAGCCCCGGCAACGCGGTGGCCAGCAGCAGCACGCCGTGGAAAGAACCGGCCTGCCCGGCGGAATAACCGCCATCGCGCAGGATCGCGGGCAGCCAGCTCACGCCCACGTAATAGAGGAAGCAGTCGAGCCCGAGGAACAGCGTGACCTGCCACGCGAGCGGCGAGCGCCAGAGCGCGCGCGAGGAAGCTTCGAGAGCGGCTGCCGCTGGTGCCGCGGTTGCCTTCGGAGCGCCGCGCGACAGCTGGGGCAGCCACACGACGGCGGCAATCGCCTGCAATACGAGCGCGGCCGCGGCCACGACGCGCCAGTCGAAGCCCGCGAGACGAGACAGCGGTACCGCCAGCGCGGAAGCGCTCGCCGCCGCGATACCCATCGTCAGCACATACACGGCCGTGAGCGCGGCCACCTTGTCGGGGAAATCGCGCTTGAGCAGGCTCGGCAGCAGCACGTTGCCGATCGCAATCCCGCTGCCGACGATCGCGGTGCCCGCATAAAGCGGCGCGGCGTGGCCGCTCGACCGGACCGCAATGCCCGCGGCGATGATGCCGAGCGCGAGAAACAGCGCGCGCTCGAGGCCGAGCCGGCGCGCGATACCGGCCGCGAACGGCGACACCGCCGAGAACGACAGCAGCGGCAGCGTGATCAGGAGGCCCGCCTGCGTGGCGCTCAGGTCGAAGGTCTGCTTCAGCGTTTCCAGCAGCGGGGCAATGCTCGTGAACGGCGCGCGCAGGTTGGCCGCGATCAGCAAGATGCCGGCAAGCAGCGCGATCTGGGACCGTGTGCCAGTCCGCTTCGTTTCGGTTGTCATGGTCGGAACTCTCATGGGGTGGGCAACATGGGAGTCAGCTTATCGATGGCCGTACGGCATGAATTTAGCTATCCTGACAAGATATCGCTAAATCCGGTCATCCATGTCCCCGTCAGTCCTTGCCGAGATGCGCGCGCAGAACGATCTCGATCGCATCGCGCAGCCCGCCATCGCATTGCGTGCCCACGCCTTGCGCGGCGACCGCGATCCATCGATGCATCGCCATCGCAAGGGGCAACTCGTGGTGGCGCTGCGCGGCAGCGTCATTTGCGAAGTGCCCACAGGGCTCTGGATGGTGCCGCCGCATTGCGGCGTGTGGATCCCCGGCGGGCGGCCGCACCTGATGCGCGTCACCGCGGACACCGACCTGTGCCTGCTTTGCGTGGAGCCGACGGCCGCGGCGCTGCCCGAAGAATGCTGCACGCTCTCCATCAGCCCGTTGCTGCGCGAACTGATCCTGCGCATCGCGGCCGACCCGCAGGACTATGACGAGGGCAGCCGCACCGCCCGCATGGTCGGCGTATTGCTCGAGGAGCT
This sequence comes from Cupriavidus pauculus, assembly GCF_008693385.1. Lineage (NCBI taxonomy): Bacteria > Pseudomonadati > Pseudomonadota > Betaproteobacteria > Burkholderiales > Burkholderiaceae > Cupriavidus > Cupriavidus pauculus. Next base: position 2,304,659 of record NZ_CP044067.1, on the reverse strand, counting down.
CGCGCAAATGAAGGTGGAGCGGCTCTACTTTCCCATCTCGGAAGATGCGAGGCTCCGGCGCATCGCCGACGCGCTCGCCGCGCGTCCCGACGATCGGCGCACGGCAAGGGAATGGGCCGAGCACGTTGCGGTGAGCGAGCGCACGCTGACGCGGCTGATCCAGCGGGAGACGGGCATGACGTTCGGCCGATGGCGCCAGCAACTGCATATCGTCGTGGCGCTCGGCAAACTTTCCGCGGGGGCGCGCGTCCAACGCGTGGCCGAGGACCTCGGCTATGAATCCGTGAGCGCGTTCATCACGATGTTCCGCAAGGCGATGGGCAAGCCGCCGGCGCGCTATTTTTCCGAAACCACCGGCGTGGACGCGCTTCGATGACCGACATGCGCCCGATATGGCACCATGCGGTGCGCCATCCGTTCCTCCTGACGTCAGCATGAAGCCTTCCGACACCGCTCCGCTCGCCGCCACCGACAACCCCAGCCCCACCGTCGGCGCGATCGCGCCGCGCTTCTCGATGAAGCTCGGTGTCGTGACGATCCTCACGGGTATCGGCGCGGGTCTGGGCGGCATGCTGCTGGCGTTGCTGCTGCACAAGGTCCAGCACATGGCGTACGGCTACAGCCTCGATTTCACGATCGGGACGGAAAGCTTTCTGGTCGGGGTGACGCATGCCTCCGCGCAGCGGCGGCTGATCGTGCTGGTGCTATGCGGCCTCGTCGCGGGCTTCGGCTGGTGGGCGATCTATCGCTTCGGCCGGCCGCTCGTGAGCGTCAAGCAGACCGTGGATTCCGATGCGCGCCCGATGCCCCCGGGCACGACGATCGCGCATGCGCTGCTGCAGATCGTCACCGTTGCCATGGGCTCGCCGCTCGGCCGGGAAGTAGCGCCGCGCGAGATCGGCGCGCTGTTCGCAAGCTGGCTGTCCGCGCGCACCGGCCTCACGTCCGAGCAGCGCCGGATGATCGTCGCGTGCGGCGCGGGGGCCGGCCTCGCGGCCGTCTACAACGTTCCGCTCGGCGGCGCCGTCTTCACGATGGAAGTGTTGCTGGTCACGTTCAACTGGCAGGCCGCGTGCCTGGCGATGGCCACGTCGGCGATCGCCGCGGGCGTCGCGTGGCTCGGCCTCGGCGCGGAGATCCAGTACGCGGTCCCAAGCTTCCTCCCAACCGCAAGCCTCGTGGTGTGGGCGCTCGTCTGCGGCCCATTGTTCGGCCTCGCCGGCCACGCCTTTATCCAGTTGGCCAACGCCGCGCGTAACCACGCCGCGCGCGGCTGGCAGTTGCCCGTCTACGCGGTCGTCAATTTCACGATACTGGGCGCGCTCGCGATGTACTTTCCGCAGTTGCTCGGCAACGGCAAGGGTGCCGCGCAGCTTGCGTTCGACAGCCAGTTCGCCATCGGCCTGGCCGCCACGCTGCTGGTGCTCAAGGTGCTGGTGACCGTGGGCAGCCTGCGCGCGGGCGCGAGCGGCGGCCTGCTGACGCCGGGGCTCGCCAATGGCGCGCTGATGGCCATCGTGCTCGGCGGACTCTGGAGTGTCGCGTGGCCGGGCGTGCCGCTCGGCGCATTCGCGCTCGTCGGCGCCGCGGCATTCCTGGCCACGTCGCAGCGCATGCCGCTGACGGCGGTGGTACTCGTGGCCGAGTTCACGCAGGTCAATCACAACTTCCTGGTGCCGATGATCCTCGCGGTGTCGGGCTCGGTCATGACCAGCCGCCTGTGGGAGCGGCACGCATCGGCGCGGTAATCAAAGCTGTACGCGCCAGTGCCCCTGCCGCATCGACAGCACGATCTTCACGCCCGGTGCCACATCCAGATGCCAGAACGCGGACATCGGCGCCTGCAGCAACTCCAGCACGCAGGCCCTGACCACGTTCGCGGGCAGGACGGCCTGCCTGTGGCCATCGTCCCAGACCGTCGCCGCAAACCACTGCGAGACGCGCGCCCGCATGGCGGCGAGCGACTCGCCGCCATGGCCATCGAAATCCGGATCGGCGAGCCAGCGTGCGAACGCGTCGGGCTCGGCATCGGCCACTTCCTTCAGCGACCGTCCGGCCCAGCGGCCGTAGTCCACGTCGCGAAGCGCGGGCTCGATGCGGTCATCGACCCGCGCATCGCCGCCGGATGGAAAGACGCCCGCGCGCAGGGCGGCCGGGGCAGGCTGGCATAACAAGGTGAGTTGGACGGTCATGCTCTACAATGGCACCCGATTTCGATGCGAGGAAGCCGGTGAGAGTCCGGCACGGTCGCGCCACTGTATCCCATGCCGGCGGTCATGCCACGGCACGGGGAGTCAGACCTTCCATCGATCCCCTGCCATCCATCACGGAACGCGTCATTCCACAAGGAGCCTCCATGCACGCCAGCGCCGCGCTCGGTTCGTCCCGCGCAGTCCCGACATTGCCCGCACTCGAGCCCGTCTCGATTCCCGTCCGCGAACTGTTGCCCTGGGCCATCTTCGGCAGCATCCTGCTGTTGCTCGCCATCTACTTCGTCGGCGTGGAGGAAGGTGCCGCGGCGATCTTCAACACGATGTACGTGCACGAATTCGTCCACGACGGTCGCCACCTGCTCGGCTTCCCCTGCCACTGACAGGCGCCGATATGGTCAGGAGTCTGTTGATACGCGGCATGGCCGCGGGGTTTCTGTCGTGCCTGCTGGTCTTCGCGTTCGCGAAAATGTTCGGCGAAGCACAGGTGGAAGGCGCCATCGCTTATGAAGCGCGCATGGAACACGCGATGGGCGGCAGCCACGCGCACGAAATGCCGGAACTCGTGAGCCGCGAGGTACAGGCCGGGCTCGGGCTGTTCGTCGGGCTGGCCGTGTTCGGCACGGCAGTCGGCGGGCTGTTCTCGCTCGTGTTCGCTTACGTATACGGCCGCTTCGGCAGGCTCGGCCCGCGCGCGCTGTCGGCAACGATCGCATTGCTCGCCTTTATCGCCATCGTGCTGGTGCCGTTTCTCAAATACCCGCCCAACCCGCCTTCGATCGGCGACCCCTCGACGATCGGCAGCCGCACCGCGCTGTTTTTCGCGATGATCGCGCTGTCGCTGGCGGCGCTGGTCGTGGCCGTCATGCTGGCGCGCCGGCTCGCCCATCGCCACGGGGCGTGGAATGCCACGCTGGCTGGCGGCGCGATGTACCTCGTGCTGATCGGTCTGGCCTGCGCCTTGCTGCCCACGGTCAACGAAGTCCCCGACGCATTTCCTGCCTCCCTGCTCTGGCACTTCCGCGTCGCGGCGTTCGGCATGCAGGCCGTGCTGTGGGCCGCCCTCGGCCTGCTGTTCGGCGCCCTTGCCCAGCCGCTGCTCATACGACATTCATAGACGAAAATTTTCTATCCGGGCGTGGGCCCTTCGCTGCTACCATATGCAACTTTGTTGCAATAGATAGACAATATGCCCGCGCCTCGAATGTCTTCGTCCCGCATCGTTCCCCACTCGCTCGCGCTCGCCGCGACGCTGGTCGCCGCGCAAGCCGGCGCGGAAGAAGCGCGGCTGCCGGAAGTCGTGGTCACCGGTGTGGCGGAGGACAGCTACGCCCCGCGCTATGCCACCGGCGCCACGCGCACCGAAACGCCATTGCGTGAAATTCCGCAGTCCGTGCGCGTGCTGCCACGCACGCTCGTCGAGGATATCGGGGCCTCGCGGCTCGACCAGACATTCGACTATGCCAGCGGCGTATCGCGGCAGAACGGCTTTGGCGGCCTCTGGGACAACTACGCGGTGCGCGGCTTCAGCGGCAACGAGAACACCGGCGCCGGCTATCTCGTGAACGGCTTTGCCGCCAATCGCGGTTACACCGCGCCGCGCGATACCGCGACGATCGAGCGCATCGAGGTGCTGAAGGGCCCGGCCTCGTCCCTGTACGGGAGCAGCGATCCGGGCGGCATTCTCAATATCGTCACCCGTCAGCCACAGTTCAAGCCGGCGCAGACGTACGAGATCGAAACCGGCAACTACGATCACTATCGCGGCGTGGCCGATATCACCGGACCGCTCGGCGAGAACGTGGCGGGACGGCTGATCGCGGTGGCCGACCATAACGGCAGCTCGCGCGACTTCGTCAATACGCAGCGCTATCTGCTCGCGCCATCCATCACATGGGCCGTGGGACCGAACACGATCATCGAGTATGCGGCCGAGATCCAGCGCTATACGGTACCGCTCGACCGTGGCGTCGTGGCCGTCAACGGGCACCTCGGTGCCGTGCCCCGCTCCCGTTTCCTCGGCGAGCCGAACGATGGCGACATCCGCCTCGACAGCCAGTCCCATCAGTTGTCCGTCGAACATCAGTTCTCGGAGGACTGGAAGGGCCGCGTGGCGATGGCCTATCGCGGCGGCAGCCTCGAAGGCTTCTCGACCGAGGCTACCGCGTTACAGGCCGACGGCCACACGCTGACGCGGCAGCGCCGCTATCGCGACTTCCAGTCCGACGACGTATCGCTGCAAGCCGATGTCACGGGCAAGTTCGCGACCGGTCCGGTCCGGCACGAGTTGCTGCTGGGTGTTGACACTTATCGGTTCAGCACGAGCCAGGTGCTGCTGCGGCGCAATCCGAGCACCGCGGCGCCCTACGCGATCGATATCTACGCGCCGGTCTATGGGCAAACGCCGCCGGCGCTGCTGCCCAACACGAACACGTACGAGCGCCAGACCAACGTCGGGTTCTACACCCAGGACCAGATGCAGTTCGGCGAGCGCTGGCGCGTGCTCGCGGGCGCGCGCTTCGACATCTACAACCAGTCGCTCGACAACCGCCTGCGCGCGACCGGCACCGGCCAGCACCAGACCGCGGTGTCGCCGCGCATCGGCGTGACCTACCTCGCCAGCCAGAACGTCTCGCTGTTCGCCAATGCGAGCCGTTCGTTCCGGCCGAATGCGGGGAGCGACGCGAGCGGCAACGCGTTCTCGCCCGAACACGGCCGCGCGCTCGAGGCCGGCGTGAAGTTCGACAGCACCGATCGCCGTACGAGCGCGACGCTCGCGGTGTTCGACATCCGCAAGCGCAACGTGCTGACCACCGATCCGCTCGACGCGTCGTTCCAGATCGCGGCCGGCGAAGCGCGCAGCCGCGGCGTGGAACTCGATGTGGCAGGGCAGATCACGACGAACTGGCGCGTGACGGGCAACTTCGCGTTCACCGATGCGGAGGTCACGCAGGACTCGCGCCTCGCGCCGGGCACGCCGCTGGCCAATATTCCGCGCACGAGCGGCAGCGTCATGGCGATCTACGAGGATCAGGCGCCGATCGGCCAGCGTTATGGCGTGGGCGGCGGCGTGCGCTATGTCGGCACGCGGGCCGGCGATACGCAGAATTCGTTTTCGCTGCCCGCGTACACGCTGGCGGACGTGCTCGCCTACTGGCAATACAGCAAGACCGTGCGCGTGACGATGAACGTCGATAACCTGTTCGACCGCACCTACTACGTGAACTCGTACAGCAGCGTGTGGGTGGCGCCGGGGCTTGGCCGCACCGTGCGTGTGGGCCTGCGGCTCAGCTACTGATGACGACGTCCCGCTCCGCACTGCCTGACTCCGCGCGGCGGCGCCGCGTGCTGCGCGCGGCCATGCTGTCGCCGCTGGCCGGGCTCGCTTCGGCAGCACGGGCGCATTCCACCGCGCCGCCACCCGCCATGTCGCGTCATGGCGTGCGCGTGATCGGGCCGTGGGAGCTTTCCAGTCTCGATCCGCTGCGCAATGGCTATCTGTTCGCGCGCATGCAGGTCACCGAGACGCTCGTCGATTACGACCTCGACGGTACGCCGGTGCCCGGGCTGGCCGCGCGCTGGACCGTGTCCGCCGATCGGCTGACATGGCGGTTTGCGCTGCGCCCCGATGCGCGCTTCCATGACGGCACGTCGGTGCGTGCCGTCGATATCGTCGCGGCGCTGACCCGTGCGCGGCATGCCGCCGGCGTACTCGCGCGCGCGCCGATCGCGGCCATCGACGCCGAAACGGATGCGGTGCTCATCCGGCTGGAGCGGCCATTCTCGCCATTGCTCGCCTTGCTGTCGCACAGCAGCACGCAGGTGCTCGCGCCGGCGTCGTTCGGCCGCGATGGCAATGTGCGCGCCATCGTCGGCTCCGGGCCCTATCGCATCGCCGAGCTCGAGCCTCCACAGCGATTTTCGATTGCCGCGTTCGACGGCTGGCGGGGGGTGCAGCTTGCCGTCCGGGAGGCCTCCTATCTGTCGGTGGGCCGTGCCGAGATGCGCGCGCTGATGATCGAGGGCGGACAGGCCGAGCTCGCCTACGGTCTCGATCCCGGCACGCTCGCGCGGTTGCGTCACGACCCCAACGTGCGGGTGCACGCGGTCACCATTCCGCGTACCACATTGCTCAAGGTCAACGCCGGGCATCCGTTTCTCGCCGATGCGCGCGTGCGGCGCGCGATGTCGCTCGCGCTCGACCGGCGCGGGATCGCCAGCGCAATCCTGCGGGATCCGGAACTTGCCGCCACCCAGCTGTTTCCGCCATCGCTGCCGGGCTGGCACGATGCGCGGCTGCCACCGCTGACGCACGATACCGGTGCCGCGCAGGCACTGCTGCGCGCGGCCGGGTGGACGCCCGGCCGCGACGGTATCCTGCGGCGCGGCGATGCGCGCTTCGCGGTGACCCTGCGCACATTCCCCGACCGGCCGGAACTGCCCGTCATCGCCACGGCCATTCAGGAGCAGTTGCGTCTCGCCGGTATCGACGTCCGCGTGGCGGTCGGCAACTCGAGCGACATTCCATTCGCGCACCGCGACGGTACCCTGGCACTGGCGCTATATGCGCGCAACTACGGCGTGGTACCCGACGCGTTCGGGGCCGTCGCGCAGGATTTCGGCGGAGAGGGCGGTGACTGGGGACCCATGGGCTGGCACGCACCGGCCATCGCCAGCGCGATCGCCGAACTGCCGGCCACCGTGGACACCCGGCAGGCCCAGACCTTGCGTGGGCAAATCGCCGCGGTGCTGCAACAGGAGCTACCGCTGATTCCCGTGGTCTGGTATCGGCAGACGCTCGCGGCCAACCCGCGCCTCGCCAATGTGTCGATCGATCCGTACGAGCGCACCTACCGTCTGACGCCACTGCAGTGGTCTTCATGAACGAGCAATCCGCTTCCCTTCCCGACGAGGCTTCGTTGCCGGACGCGTCCCCGACCCGCCGCGCATCGGCTGGCGGCCTCGGCCGCGCCGTCGGCCGCATCGTGCTCCAGCGCGGTGTGCAGGCACTGATCGTGGCGGCACTCGTGGGCACGCTGAGCTTCGTGATGATGCGGTTGCTGCCCGGCGACATGGCGTTTCGCGTGGCGGCGGGCCGCTATGGCTACGACATGGTGACTGCCCAGGCCGCGGAGGCCGTGCGCGCCGAACTTGGCCTCGGCCTGCCATGGGCGCAGGCACTGATGCAGTGGTGGCACCGGTTATTGCAGGGCGACTTCGGTCTTTCCGCGGTCACCGGCGCGCCAGTCGTCGCGGAGATCGGCCACCAGCTTGGGCATACGCTCATGCTGGCGATGGCCGCGCTTGCCGTGTCCTGCGCCATCGCGGTGCCGCTGGGCTTTGTCGCGGGCCTGCGCGCCGGTGGCGCGGCCGACCGTGCAACGCTCGTGGCCTCCGTGCTGTTGCGTGCCATGCCGCCGTTCGTACTGGGCATCGTGCTGGTGTCGGTACTGTCGATCGATTTCGCGCTGATCCCGGCCGCGGGGCCGCACGATCATGGCGGCCTGCTGGCGCCGGCCATCACGCTGGGGCTCGGCCTGTCCGCCACCGCCATGCGCGTGGCACGCGACGCCATGGCCGCGGTGACATCGTCGGCCTATTTCCGCTTCGCCCAGACCAAGGGACTTGCCGACCGCGACGCGCTGCTGCGGCACGGCGTCCGCAATGCGGCGATTCCGCTGGTCGCGTACCTCGGCGTCCAGCTGGTGTTTCTCGTCGAAGGCGTGGTCGTGATCGAGACGCTTTTCGCGTGGCCCGGTATCGGCCACGCACTCGTGCATGCGATCTTCGGCCGCGATGTGCCCATGATCCAGGGCACCGCCATCGTGATGGGGCTGCTGTTCGTCGCGCTCAATACGCTGGTGGACATCGCCTGCGCGTGGATCGATCCCCGGTTGCGGTTGCGTCCATGGTCGCGCGGCACCGGCACGGGGAGCGCGCCGTGACGATGCTTCGCTCTCCGCGCCATCTTTCAGGGCTTGCGCTGCTTGTGCTGCTGGCCGCGTTTGCACTTGCGGGTCCGTGGGTCGCCGGCCGCGCGCCGTTCGAGCAAAACCTGTACGGCATCCTGCAGGCACCGAGTCTGCAGGAACCGCTTGGCACCGATCACCTCGGCCGCAGCATGCTGGCGCGGCTGGCGAGTGCAAGCCGTCTGTCGCTTGGCCTCGCCGTGCTCAGTGTGCTTACTGCCGCGATCCCCGGGACATTGCTGGGTCTGCTGGCCGCCTGGCGAGGCGGCTGGACCGCGCGCACGATCGGCGCTATCGCCGATGCGGTGCTCGCGCTGCCCGGCCTGCTGCTCGTCCTGCTGCTCAGCGCGTTTGCGCCGGGTGCGTTCTGGCCGCTGTATGTCGGCCTGTCGCTCGTGCTGTGGGTCGAGTACTTCCGCGTCACGCGCGCATCGGCGGCCGTGCAGCTTGCCAGCGAGCATGTGGAGGCCGCGAGACTGCTTGGCTTTGGGCCGATGCATGTGCTGCGCCATCACGTGCTGCCTGAGGTGCTGCCGCTGCTCGGCACGCTGATGAGCTTCGGCGCGAGTGCCGCGGTGCTTGCGCTGGCCGCGATGGGCTTTGTCGGACTCGGCGCGCAGCCGCCTTCGGCCGAACTCGGCCTGATGATGACCGAACTGCTGCCCTACGCCGCCGAGGCGCCGTGGATCATCGCGAGCCCGATCGTCGTGCTGACGTTGGCCACGCTGACCATGGTGCTGCTTGGCGGCGGCGCAAACCGGAGGCACGCCGCATGACGCCAATGCAGCCATTGCTCGAAGTCGAGGCACTGCATGTGGAAGGTGCCAATGGCCGGTTGCTGGCGCCCGTATCGTTCGCGCTGCACGCCGGCCGCGCCCTCACGCTGCTCGGCGAAAGCGGCTCGGGCAAGAGCGTGCTTGCCCATGCGATCATGGGCACGCTGCCGCGTGGCTTGCGCGCGCATGGCCGCGTCGTGCTGGGTGGCCGCGCCTTCGATGCCGCCGATGGCGCATCGCGCCGCGCGTGCTGGGGCCACGAGATTGCGCTGCTGCCGCAGGAGCCGTGGGGCGCGCTCGATCCGACCATGCGCGTCGGGTCTCAGTTATCGGAAACGCATGCGCTGGTCGCCGGCAAATCGCGTGCCGAGGCATGGTCGCGCACGCTCGACGATCTGCGCACACTGGGTATCGGGGACGCGGCGATGGCATGGCCCATCACGCTGTCCGGCGGCATGGCCCAGCGCGCGGCATTCGCGATCACGCGCGCTGGCGGGGCGCCGGTGCTCATCGTCGACGAACCGACCAAGGGGCTCGATCATGCCTGTCGCGACGAGATCGTCGCGCGACTGCGGCAGGCGCTGGATGCAGGCTGCACGGTCCTTACGATCACCCACGATATCGCGGTCGCACGCGCATTGGGCGGGGATGTCGCGGTGATGCTGGGCGGCGATATCGTCGAACGTGGCGAGGCGCGGACCGTGCTGGCGCAGCCCGCGCACGCGTACACGCGTGCACTGATCGCCGCCGACCCGGAAGCGTGGACGGCCCACGCGGTAGCGGAACCCGGCGAGGAAATTCTCGGTGCCACGCGTCTGGGCAAGCGCTTCGGGCAACGAGCGCTGTTCCGCCATCTCGACCTCACCCTCCACGCGGGCGACCGCGTCGCCGTCACGGGTCCGAGCGGTAGCGGCAAATCGACGCTGGGCAACGTCCTGCTTGGACTGCACGCGGCCGACGAAGGCACGGTCCGCCGCCACACGGCCATCGACCGCGTGCGCTACCAGAAGCTCTATCAGGAGCCCACCTCCGCGTTCGCCCCGCGCCGCAGCATCGGCCAGGCGCTGGCCGACCTGTGCAAACTTCATCGCCTCGACGGCGCGCGCATCGCCCCGCTGATGCGGCAGATACGCCTGCCCGACGCACTGCTCGTGCGCCTGCCCGGCGAAGTCTCCGGCGGCGAACTCCAGCGCTTCGCCCTGCTCCGCGCGCTGCTGCTCGACCCCGTCTTCCTGTTCGCCGACGAACCCACGTCACGACTGGACCCGATCACCCAGAAAGAGGTCATCGACATCCTCATCGGCATGACCCGCGAGCGCGGATGCGCGCTGATGCTCGTCACGCATGATCCGTTCATCGCGGCCAGCGTCGCGATGCGGCGTGTAGAGATGCGGGGTGAGCAGATTTCATGAATCTGCCCAGAATCTGCTCATATCTGAGCGGATTCATTGCAAATCCGCTCAGATTAGCTTAATCTGCTCACAAACTGAGCAGATTGAGCCCTAACCATGCAACGTCTTTCTCCTGAACAGGTACTCGACGCGATCGAACGACTCGCCAACGCGGGCAGGAACGAGGTGTCTTCCAGCGAAGTCACGCGCGAGCTTCAAGGAAGTTCGGCCTCGGTCCGCCGACATCTGGAAGCTTTGCTGGCCAATGGCAAGCTGACGCGCACGGGACAGGCCAGAGCCACCCGATATCGCTTGACGGGGTCGTCGCAGGTCGGGGTAGCCAGCCCTATCGCCCGACCTGCCGCCAGCAACGCACCCGCGTCCGATCCGTACGCCCATCCCAACTGGTCGCAGGCATCCCGCGTGTTGCGCGAGCAGTTGAGCGCGCCGCTCGGTGCCAGGGCCCCGGTCACATATCATCGCGGCTTCGTCGATGGATATCGTCCGAACGACAGTTTCCTGCTTCCCCAAGGGCTGGCCGATGAGCTCTATCAACTGGGCCGCCTGACTGACCAGCAACCGGCGGGAACCTACGCGCGCAAGGTCTTCGAGCAATTGCTGGTAGACCTGTCCTGGTCCTCATCCCACCTCGAAGGCAATCGATACACGCTGCTGGCAACGAAGGAACTGTTCGAGCGCGGCGTGGATGGAGACGATGCCGACGCAACCATGCTGCTCAATCACAAGCGCGCGATCGAGTATCTGGTGGAGGGCGTTCCCACTGAAGGCCTGACGATGGCCGTACTCCGGAATCTGCATGCAACGCTGATGGAGGCCCTGCTTGCGAACGACAACGCCCTGGGCGCCATTCGGAGCACCGTCGTCAATATCAGCGACACCGTTTACGTTCCCGCTCAGGTGCCGGCGGTACTGCACGAGATGTTGCAGGCCATCGTCGACAAGGCTCGTCTCATCAAGAACCCGGTCGAAGGCGCGTTTTTCCTCTGGGTCAACGTCGCTTACCTGCAACCTTTCGAGGATGGCAACAAACGCACGAGCCGCCTTGCCGCGAATATTCCCTTGATGCTGTACAACTGCGCACCCCTATCGTTCCTCGATGTGGATCCGTCGGATTATGCGCAGGCCATGCTCGGCATCTACGAACTCAGAGACACGTCGGCGGCCGTGGATCTCTTCGCATGGACCTACCGCAGATCCATCAGGAAGTACGCCGCGGTGAAAAACTCCTTCGCCGCACCGGACCCGAGGCGCCTTCGCTATCGGCCCGCGCTCGAAGACGCCATCAGAATGGTCGTGCTCGATCGCCAGCCCGCCGACGCTGCGATCAGGGCTGTGGAACATACGGAAGACAAGGCTCCGGGCTTCGCCGCCCTGCTCGCTGAAACGCTCCAGTCGCTAGGGGAGTACAACTGCGCGCGGTTTCGCCTCACTTCGAGTGCGACGAAGGAATGGGTCGAGGCGGGACGCCCGATGTAAAGGACCGCAATTAGATCCGTTCCGCCCGCGCCGTGCGGCGTAGTACGTCGGCGGGCACGCCGAATGTTCTGACGAAGGCGCGCCGCATGCGTTCGCGGTCGGCGAAGCCGGTTTCCCGCGCGACCACGTTGATCGTGTGCCGGCCCTGCTCGATCATGAATCGGGCCGCTTCCAGCCGGAGTTGTTCCACTGCCTTGGCCGGAGACTGGCCGGTTTCGGCCTGAAAGGTCCGGCTGAACTGGCGCGGGCTCAGGTTGGCCACGTCCGCGAGTTCCTCGACGGTGAGCGGATTTCGTAGATTGCGGCGGATATGCGCGAAGACCAGTTCGATGCGATCGGACTTCGGGGTCATGTCGAGCAGTGCGGAGTGCTGCATCTGTCCGCCCAGCCGACGCTGGTTCATCACCAGCAGCCTCGCGACCAGCTTCGCCACGTCGCCGCCCAGATCGTTGTCGAGCAATGCCAGCGCGAGGTCGATGCCGGCGGTCATGCCGGCCGATGTCCACACCGCGCCATCGTTGATGAAGATGCGGTCTTCCTCGGTGAGGACGTCGGGATAGCGCACCCGGAATTCCGACGCATGGGCCCAGTGCATCGTGGCGCGCCTGCCAGCGAGCAGACCCGCTTCGGCTAGCACGAACGCGCCGCTGCAGATCGAGGCGACGCGGCGCGATGTCTTCGCGGCCGCTTTCACGTACCGCACCACTGCCGAGTCCGCTGCCGGCATCTTCACTTCGGTGACCGAACCCACGATCACCGTATCGAACGCGGCGTCGCCGAACGCCTCGGTCTCCAGACGCATACCGCCACGTCACGAAAGGAACACCACATGTCGAAAGTCATCCGGGCCGCGGCGGTACAGATCGCACCCGTACTCTACAGCCGCGAAGGCACCGTCGATAAAGTCGTCAGAAAAATTCTGGAACTGGGCAAGCGCGGCGTGCAGTTCGCGACGTTTCCCGAGACGGTCGTCCCGTATTACCCCTACTCCTCCTTTATCGAATCGCCCTTCGCCATGGGTGCCGAGCATTACAAGCTGCTCGAACAGGCCGTGGTCGTCCCGTCGGACACTACCCGCGCCATCGGCGATGCGGCACGGCAGGCCGGCATGGTCGTGTCGATCGGCGTCAACGAGCGCGACGGCGGCACGCTGTACAACACGCAGTTGCTGTTCGATGCCGACGGCACGCTCGTGCAGCGGCGCCGGAAACTCTCACCGACCTACCACGAGAGGATGGTCTGGGGCATGGGCGACGGCTCGGGCCTGCGCGCCGTCGATACCGCCGTGGGCCGCGTGGGTCAGCTCGCCTGCTGGGAGCACTACAACCCGCTCGCCCGCTACGCGCTGATGGCGGACGACGAGGAGATTCATTCCGCGATGTATCCGGGCTCGTTCGCGGGCGATCTGTTCTCCGAGCAGATCTCGGTCAACATCCGCCAGCATGCGCTGGAAGCGGGCGCCTTCGTCGTCAACGCCACCGCCTGGCTCACGCCCGAACACGTATCGAGACACTGGCCTGAGGAGCTTGGAAAATGGACTTCAACGATGTCATGCTGGAACGCAACGCCGAGTTTGCAAAGACCGCGTTCGCCCCCGAACTCAAGATGATGCCGTCCACAGGCACCGTGGTGGTCGGTTGTGTCGATCCGCGTGTGGATCCGGCCAACGTACTGGGCCTGAAGCAGGGCGAGGCGGCCGTCATCCGCAATGTCGGCGGTCGCGTGAACAAGCCGCTGCTGGAGACGCTTGCCATTCTGGGTGTGGTCGCGAAGGCCGCGGGCCGACCCGATGGCGCGCGCAATCTCGTTTTGCTGCAGCACACCGATTGCGGCATCATCGGCTGCCATCATCACGCGCCCGCGTTGCTCGCGGACCATCTCGGCGTGGAGGCCTCCGGCCTCGACGAACTGGCGGTCACCGATCCGTACAAGGCCGTCGCGCTCGACGTGACCGCGCTCCGGGCCAATAGCAAGCTGCCCGACAACGTCGTGGTGTCGGGCCTCGTCTACGACGTCAAGACCGGCGAGATTGCGACCGTCGTACCGCCCGCACCACTGCGGGCGCCGAAAGCCTGAAGCTCAATGCGCGTAGACCGCTTCCCAGGTCTTGAACCCCTTGACCTCGATCGGGTTGCCGAACGGGTCGGTGAAGAACATGGTCCACTGTTCGCCCGGCTCGCCTTCGAAGCGCACCTGCGGCGCGAGGACGAATTCGGTACCGGCCGCCGTGAGGCGGTCGGCCAGCGCGCGCCAGTCCGGCAGCAGCAGGATGATCCCGAAATGCGGCATCGGTACCATCGCATTGCCGACGCGCCCCGTGCGGGCGGTGTCGAAGGGCTTGCCGAGGTGTAGCGAGATCTGGTGGCCGAAGAAATCGAAATCGACCCAGGTCTCGGTGCTGCGGCCTTCCTTGCAGCCCAGGACGTCGCCGTAGAAGCGGCGCGCCTCGTCGAGGTTCGTGATGTTGAAGGCGAAGTGGAAACCCGATTGCGCGGGTTGCGTCATGAAGCGTTGAATGCCGATGGAGTGGATGGAAAGCGTCAAGCCGCCGGGCGGCGCCGAAGGACCGCGCCGGCGCGCGCGCCAGTCGCGGCGCCGTCGCGCCATGCGAGCTCGCCATTGACGAGCACGCACACGATGCCGGCGGCCTGTGCCACCGGCTGCTCGAACGTCGCGGTGTCGATGATACGCGCGGCGTCGAACACCGTGATGTCGGCGTAGTTGCCCTCGGCCAGCACGCCACGGCCCTCGAGACCGAAATGGCGCGCCGTCAGGCCGCTCATCTTGTGCACCGCGGTTTCGAGCGGGAACAGCCCGACGTCGCGGCTGTAGTGCCCGAGCACGCGCGGAAACGTGCCCCACAGGCGCGGATGCGGCACGGGATCGTGCGGCAGGCCATCGGAGCCGATCATCGTTTGCGGGAAAGCCAGAATGCGGCGCACGTCGGCCTCATCCATCAGAAAGTAGATGGCGCCGGCCGGTTGCAGCGCGTCGACGGCGTCTTCCGGCGACAGCCCCATCTGCGCGGCGATCGCATCGAGGTCCTGCCCCGCGTACTCGGGATGCGGCTGGGAACGCGTCACGATCACGCGGCTCGACACCGCAAGGCGATCCTTGCGCAGGATCGTCGAACCCGCCTGATAGGGATAGCAGTCGAGGCCGACGCAGTGATGGCGCATCGCCTGCGACAGATGCCCGAGCGTTTCCACCGAGCGGCCATGATTCTTCGGGCCAATCAGCTTGTGATGGGACACCACGGTGCCCGCTTCGGCCGCCGCGCCGATGGTCACGGCCTCGTCGATGGCATCGCAGACTCGATCGCCCTCGTCGCGGATATGGCTCGCATGCACGCCGCCGAAGCCCCGCATCGCCGAAGCCACGCGCGACATCTCGTCGGTGGGCGCCGGCATGGCCGCGGGATAGGCGGCACCCGTGGACATGCCACGTGCGCCCGCCACCATCGCATCGCGCAGCAATGCCTGCATGGCACCGATCTCGGCATCGGTCGCCGCGCGATCGAGCCGGTCCATCACCGCCACGCGCAGCGTCGTATGGCCCACGAGGCATGCCGCATTGACGGCCGGCATCGCGCGCTCGAGTGCATCGAGGTAGTCGCCGAACACCGTATAGCGAAACGCGGACGCGTCTTCGCCGAGCAGATCGAGCGGCGGTGGCACGGTCTGCCCCGGCGTGGCACACCACGGCGCCAGGCTGATGCCGCAGTTGCCGGTGACCACGGTCGTCACGCCCTGGCTGAGCTTGGCCGGCATCAGCGGGTTCTGCATCAGATAGCGGTCATCGTGCGTATGCGCGTCGATAAAGCCGGGCGCCACGATATGCCCGCCCACGTCGAGGTCGACGCGACCGCGCGCGCCGGACAGATCGCCGATCGCCGCGATGCGCTGGCCCTCGATACCCACGTCCGCATCGAAGCGCGGCGCGCCCGTTCCATCGATCACCGCGCCGCCGCGCAGCACCACGTCGAAGTCCGCCATGATCGTCAGTCCAGCGTCGCGCCGGACATGCGGATCACGCCAGCCCAGATCGGACGCTCCTTGTGCGCGAGGTCGAACAGCGCGCTGCGCGGGCCGGTGGTGACTTCGTACGCCATGTCCGCGAGGCGTGCCTTGAGGGCATCCGAATTGGCTGCCTTGTTGAACGCGCGGTTAAGCATGTCGAGGATCTGCGGATCGACACCGGCCGGCGCGACATAGCCGGTCCATGCCACAGCCTGATAGTCCTTGAGACCGCTCTCCGCCATCGTCGGCAGTTGCGGCAGGCGGCTGTCGCGCTCCTTGCCCGTCACGGCCAGCGGCACGACGCTGCCGTTCTTGAGGTATGGAGAGATCGACGTGATGTTCTCGAACACGAGGTCCACCTCGCCGCGCAGCACCGCGAGGTCGGCTTCCGGACCGCCCTTGTACGGCACATGCGTGATCGACACGCCGGCCATCGACTTGAACATCTCCGCGCTCAGGTGCCCCGTGGTGCCGTTACCGCCCGATGCCACGGCCAGCTTGCCCGGCGCCGCCTTGGCCTTGGCCACGAGTTCGGCCACGCTCTTGACGCCCAGGTCCTTGCGCACGGCCAGCACGTTCTGCACGTAGCCGGTGAGTGCCACGGGCGCAAGCTGCTTGTCCGCGTCGTATGGCAGCTTCTTGTACAGCGACTGGTTGATGGCCAGCGTCGCCACGTTGGCAAACCCGATCGTGTAGCCGTCGGCCGGCGCATTGATGATGGCCTGCGTACCGATGATGCCGGACGCGCCCACGCGGTTCATGACGACGATCTGCTGCCCGATGTCGCGGCCCACGGCTTCGGCGAGCAGACGCGACACGATATCGGGTGTGGTGCCGGCGTTGAACGGCACGATCAGCTGGATCGGACGCTCGGGGTAGGCGGCGAACGCCTGGGCGGACAGCAGCAGCGAGGCGGCGGCAAGCGCCATGCGCGCGAACTTGCGGAACGGGTTGAGGTTGGGAGACATATGATGCGATTCCTGATTCGGCGGGGTTGGCCGCACGTTGGTGGTAATCCGGCGCATGCGCCGGCATGGGCACGGGTTGTCTCAGTTCCCGTGCATCGCGGCCGCAGTGGACTGCAGCATCGTTTGTAGAAGAGGAAGATCGATATTGCCGCCGGACAGCACCACGACGGCATCGCGGCCGGCCAGGTCGACGCGGCCGGCAAGCAGGGCCGCCAGCGCAACGGCGCCGCCGGGTTCGACGAGGAGCCGCAGTTCCTCAAGCGCGAAGCGAATCGCGGCAGCGACTTCCTCGTCGCTGACCGCATGGGCGGCATCGAGGTAACGGCCGTTGATCGCGAAGGGCAGCTCGGCCGGTGTGACGGCCTGCAGCGCGTCGCAGATCGATGCGGCGCCCGCCGCGTTGGTTTCGCGCTGGCCGCTGCGCAGCGAACGCACGGTATCGTCGAATGCGGCGGGCTCGGCGGCGACGAGGCGCGTGCCGGGACTGATGGCTTCGATCGCGAGCCCGCAACCCGCGAGCATGCCGCCGCCGCCGCATGGCGCGGCAAACGTGCCGAGGTTGCGGCGCGCGCCCGATGGCAGGTCCTGCAGCGCTTCCAGCGCCAGCGTGCCCTGTGCCGCGAGCACATCGGGATGATCGCCGGGCGGCACGAGCGTGCCGCCGGTTTCGTCGAGCAGACGCATGCCGATGGTCTCGCGGCTTTCATGGCGGCGGTCGTAATGCACGACGCGCGCGCCTTGCGCCAGCGCGCGTTCCACCTTGTTGCGCGGCGCATCCACGGGCATCACGATGGTGGCTTCCACACCAAGACGTTTGGCGGCCCATGCGATGGCCTGGCCGTGATTGCCCGTCGAATACGCGATGACGCCGCGCGCCCGCGTGGCATCGTCCATCGCGAGCAAGGCGTTCAACGCGCCGCGCGCCTTGAACGAGCCCGTGACCTGCAGGCACTCGGGCTTGATCCATACCGGCGCGCCGGCCAATGCATCGAGCCGCGCGCTGCGCAGCAGCGGCGTCCGCACGATATGCGGAGCCAGCGCCCCCGCGGCGCGTTCCACATCGGCGAATACGGGCACGCGCATCTCGCCGAGCATCTCGTGATGAATCGTGGCGGGCAACGCCGGACGGACTGTCGATTGCATCGAGGCCTCCATCATGCGGATGCCGGCGTCCACACGGGTGGCGCCTCGCTGCCCGTCTGCTCGGTAATGCGGCCATAGGCTTCGATGCGGCGATGCTTCTCGAAGTTGAACACCGTGGAGCGGCCCAGCTCGCACAGGTCGAGGTTGCAGTCGGCGACGATCAGTTCGTCGTCCCACGTAGTGGCCTGCGCGAGGATCTCGCCCTGCGGATTGACGATGATCGAGTGGCCGAACAGCTCGTGCCCATCCTCGTTCCCCGCCTTTGCCACCGCCGCGGCGAACGTCGCGTTCTGGTAGCAGCCGGCCTGGATCGAAAGCTGCGAGTGGAACACGCGCAGGTGATGGGCCTCGAACCCGCGGTTCTCCTGATTCATGCTCGGGGTGTTGTAGCCCAGCATGACCAGTTCCACCTGCTGCAGGCCCAGCACGCGCCACGACTCGGGCCAGCGGCGATCGTTGCAGATCATCATGCCGAGGTTCACATCGACGTCGCCGATCGGCGCGCGCTTCACGGGGAAGCCGAGGTTGCCGATCTCGAAGTAGCGCTTCTCCAGATGCTGCACCTTGCGGTGCGTCGCGAACTCGGCGTGGCCCGGCAGATGGACCTTGCGGTACTTGAGGATGATTTCGCCCGACGGCGCGATGACGACCGACGTGTTGAACCGGCGCTTGCGCACGATGCCCGTTTCATCGGGCTCGAATGCGATTTCCGCGTAGCCGAGGTAGACGGTCAGCCCATACTTGCGGATCGCATCGAACAGCGGCTGGGTGGCCGGCGACGGCAACTCGGTTTCGTACCAGCCTTCGGCTTCGTCGAGGTCCTCGTGATACCAGCGCGGAAAAAACGTCGTCAGGGCCAGTTCCGGGAAGACGACCGCCTGCGCACCACGTTGGTGTGCGCGTTCGAGCAACCGCACCATGCGGCCAACCGCAACGTCGCGGCCCTCGTGTTTCTGGATCGGGCCAAGCTGGGCGGCGGCTACGGTGATGAGTCGGGTCATGGATCTGGCGTGCGGGGGCATCTGACGTTGAAGGCAGGGCCAGTGTAGGGAGGCCGCCATCGCGCCGAAAGCGCCCGGCCCGCGCGCCGGCAGGCCCTGCCCGGCAAGGGATTCCGGGTGCTCCGGCCTTGCGGCGCAAGGGCTGCCGGCCAGCCGGGGGCGATCTCGCCATCCATGACCCATAACCGTGCGTTATGGGTTTCCGACAAACATTGATGCCGCTTCGGCCGCCGTCGTCGCAAGGCCGCCACACACGCGGGCACGCTTACCCCGCCTGCCGGTCGAGCAGATGCGTGAGCGTCGCGACGAAGCCCTTGGCCAGCGTGGACATCGCCTGCTGGCGCGAGTGGATCAGGTAGATCTTGTGGGCGAGCGCCGGCCGGATCGGCTTGAGCACGATATCGCCGGCCCCCTCGGGGGTGTAGCCGAACGACTCCATCAGCGCGACCCCGACACCTTCGCGCACGAGCGCCATCGCCTCGGGCGTCGAGCGGATCTCGATATCGGGGGCAAGCGTGCCGCGCTCGGACGTGAGGAACCGCGCGGAGAGCCGGCCGAACGGCGTATCGCCGCCGTAGCCGATAAAGGTCGAGCCGCGCAGATCGTCCACGGTCAGCTCGGCGTACTCGGCCAGCGCATGGCCACGCGGCACCGCGCACATGATGTTGCCTTCGCCGATCTCGCGCGCGCGCAGCTCCGAGCCTTCCGGCGGTGCCATCGACGCGATGCAGAGGTCCGCATGCCCTTGCGCCACGAACGTCATCAGCGCGTCGGACGGCAATGGCCGGTAGTGCACGCGTACCGACGGATGCCTGTGGCGAAAGCGCTGGATCGCGCGCGGCATCAGCCATTCGCTATAGCTCGGGCTCGACACGATCGAGAGCTTGCCGTCGCCATGCTCGGCGAGACTCGCCGCCACCTCGTTGAAGCGGCGCACCCCATCGAGAATGGGCCGCACCTCGGCAAACAGCCGATGCGCCTCGGGGGTCGGATGCAACCGCCCACGCTCGCGATCGAACAATGCAAAGCGCATGCGCGACTCGATGGTGGCGAGCACGCGGCTGATCGCGGGCTGCGACACGCACAGCATGCGGCCGGCCTCGCTCAGCGAGCCGGCCACCATGATGGCGTGGAAGACCTCGATCTGGCGGAGGTTGAGCGGCGCGGAGGGACTGCGGGCCGGGGTGGGCGGCTGTGAAGGGGAAGGCATGCGAGGGTGCGCTCTGCGGGCGCTTGATCGAGCAGGACGCTTCGTCACGCAAGATTTACGCCACGGCAGTCTTCATCCCGCCCGCGCCGTCAAAGAGGCACCATCGCAAAGTCCTCCTTGCCGACGTCGCACAGCGGGCAGCGCCAGTCATCGGGCACGTCCGCCCATTTCGTGCCGGGCGGAATCCCCTCTTCGGGCACCCCTTCCGCTTCGTCGTAAACCCACCCGCAAAGCAGGCAGACCCATTGCTGGAATTCCGTATCGGCCGATGGCGCGGGCTTGCTCACGGCCTTGCCGGGCGCCGCCACGTCGGCGGCCACGTCGGCCACGACGTCCAATGGCACGACGAGCGGCGGCGCGGTATCGGGAAGCGCCTCGTCGAGGCGCCGCTGCAACGCCTCGCACAACGCCCGCGCTTCCTCGCGCGAAAGATCGATCCAAAAGGGCTCCCCCGCCGCGTCGTTGAGCCGGCGAGCGGAGAACTGCAATTCGAGAAATGTGCCTTTGGTGTACATGCGGGTGAATCGTCTGAAGTGAGACAGAACGATAAGCGAGCAGGCGCCTGGCAATGCGGGCCGATGCCGTACGAGTCATACAAAATCGTTGAGGATCTCAACAGATGGCGATGTTTGCCCGCGCGGGCACGCCCGCGTAGAAAACGATTTCTCGTCCGACTGGTATTATGTCTTATGAGGCGCTTTTCGATAGGTGCCGACCGATCGGTGCCGAGCTTACGATGTTCCAAATATCGCGAAATCATCGGGGTTTACCCATTCCCACGCCACATTGACATATTCCGCCCACGCCCCGATCATTGAGAAAACGTTTTCTTTGAGATCGCTAATGCGCAACACCCGACTCCCCAGCACCTCCCTCCCCCCGACCGGCTCGCTCATCGACGGCAGCTGGACTGACTCGCAAGACAGCTTTGAAGTCCATGACAAGTTCACCGGCGAGGCCATCGCGGTCGTGTCGTCGGCGACCCGAGACCATGTCGCGCGGGCCGTGCGGATCGCCAAAACCGCAGTGGATGCGGGCGCCCCCGCGCCGTTCGACCGTAGCGTGACGCTCCGGCGGGCCGCCGAACTGCTCGAGACCCAGCGCGCCCGTTTCGTCGATGCGATGACCACGGAAGCGGGCTTCACGCTCGTCGATGCCCATACCGAGGTCGACCGCGCCAAGGTGACGCTCACCCTCTGCGCGAATGAAGCCACTCAACTGACCGGGGAGATGGTGCCGTTTGCCGCCAGCCCCGGCGCGCATCGGCGGCTGGGTTTCACGCAACGCTTTCCGGTGGGCGTGGTATGCGCCATCACGCCCTTCAACTCGCCGCTGAACACCGTGCTCCACAAGGTGGCTCCCGCCTACGCGGCCGGTAACGCCGTCGTGCTCAAGCCTTCCGCCTTCACGCCGCTCACCAGTGCCTTGTTGGGCGAAGTCCTGCTGGAAGCCGGCATGCCCGCACCCTTCCTTTCCATTCTTCAGGGGGAAGGCGAAACGGTCGGCACATGGCTGCTCGAAGAAAACGATGTCGCCTTCTACACGTTCACAGGCAGCACGCGCGTGGGCAAGATCATTCAGCGGGCGGCGGGCCTGCGGCGCACACAGATGGAGCTGGGCAGCATCGCCAGCACGTTCGTCGCCGCCGACGCGGACCTCGACCGGGCCATTCCGAAGATCGCCAATGCCGGACTCCGGAAGGCAGGACAGGTATGCACCTCCGTCCAGCGCCTGTACGTTGACGCCCGCGTCGCCACCGAGGTTGCCGAGCGGCTGGTCGAGTTCGCCGGAACATTGGTGGCCGGGGATCCGCGCGATCCGGCCACGCGCGTCGGCCCGCTCATTACCGAGCAGGCCGCGATACGCGCCGAGACGTGGATTCGGGAAGCGGCATCGGCAGGGGCTCAGGTCCTCTGTGGCGGCACCCGCAGGCGCTCCGTGATCGATCCGGTCATCATGAAAGACGTGCCCGAAGAAGGTCGCGTGTGGTGCCAGGAGGCGTTTGCCCCGTTGATCGCCCTCCGGCCGTTCGACGACTTCGACGCCGCGCTCGCCAGCGCCAACAGCACGCCCTTTGGGCTGGCCGCCGGCATCTTTACGCAGGACATCGACCGCGCGCTGAAGGCCGCGGCAACGCTGCGCTTTGGCACCGTGCAGATCAACGAGACGTCCAGCGCCCGCTCCGACGTCATGCCGTTCGGCGGCGTCAAGGACAGCGGCTTCGGCAAGGAAGGCCCGCACTACGCCATGCGGGAGATGACCGAAGAACGCCTCGTCGTGTTCAATCCGTGATGCGCGAAACGCGAACCCCATCTCAGGGCATGTCGCAGGGCGCGCATTCGCGCCGGCGTCGCATGCTGCTTGCCGCTATCGCGGCAGCACCGTTCGGCGCCGCCGCGTCCGCCCTCGCCCAGACGCCATATCCGAATCGCCCGCTCACGCTCATCGTACCTTTCGCGGCAGGCGGCCCGACCGACATCCTCGCGCGCGTGATCGCCGAAGGACTGGCACGCGACCTCGGGCAGCCTGTCGTCGTCGAGAACTTCCCCGGTGCGGGCGGCACGCTGGGCACTGCGCGTGCGGTCCGGGCGCCCGCCGATGGCTACACCTTGCTGATCGGCAATGTCGGCACACTGGCCGCGAACGCCACGCTATACAAATCGTTGCCCTACGACGTCCTGAAGGACCTGATACCGCTAGCCTCCGTCGGCGATGCACCGCAGGTCGTCACGGCCCGCAAGGATCTTCCCGTGACGGGTCTCGATCAGTTCGCCACCTACGCCAGGCAGCACGCCGCAACCATGAACGCGGGCGCGGCAGGCACCGGCTCCGGATCGTTTCTCGGCAGTGTCCTGCTGAATGCGAAGCTTGGGGTCAAGGTCAGTATCGCCAACTATCGCGGGGCGGGCCTGGCGCTCAACGACGTTGCCGCGGGCCATATCGACTACCTCGTCGACAGCACCACCACCTCCACGAGCTTCATCAAGTCGGGACTGGTGCGCGGCGTTGCGGTGCTGCGTCCGAAACGGATCAAGGCACTTCCCGACGTCCCGGCCGCCGGCGAGTCGGGATTTCCCGATCTGCACTACGACATCTGGAACATGGTGCTCGCGCCAAAGGGAACCCCGCCAGCCGTCGTGGCGCGACTGGGCCAGGCGTTGCGCAAGACGATCGGCGATGCCCAGACGCAGGCCAAGCTCGGCCCTTCGGGCGTGGAAGTTCCTGCCGAACGCCAGCAAACCCCGGAGGGGGCGGCCGAGCTTCTGGCGGGATCCGTGGCGAACTGGCGCACGCTGCTTTCGGGAATGAACATCCGGCTCGACTAGCCAGCACCCTCTTTATGCAGAACGCCGGCAACCGGCGAGAACAAATAAGACTCGGAGACAGACATGCTTCATCCCCTCACAAAGCTCGTGCGTTCCCTCGGCATTGCGGTGGCTTTCGCCGCGACGGCCAACGTGGCGGTTGCCGCGGACTGGCCGACCAAACCGATCACGATCGTCGCCCCCTTCACGCCGGGCGGCACGACCGATATCGTCGCGCGCGCCGTTGCCGCGCAACTGCAGAAGGAGCTCGGCCAGTCCGTCGTCGTCGATAACCGGCCCGGCGCCGGGGGCACCCTCGGGGCCGCGATGGTGGCGCGGGCGCAGCCCGACGGTTACACCTTGCTGCTCGCGAATGTCGGGCATGCGGCGGCGTCCGCGCTGTACAAGAATCTGCCCTACGACTTCGAGAAGGATATGACGCATATCACGACAGTCGCCGTCGTGCCGAATGTCCTGATCGTGCGCAAATCGCTGCCGGTCAACAACGTCAAGGAGTTGATCGCCTACCTGAAAAGCCATCCCGGCGAAGCGACGTTCGGCTCCGCCGGTATCGGGACGACCCAGCATCTGTCGGCCGAGTTGCTCAAGAAGCAAGCCTCGTTCGATGCCGTGCACGTGCCGTACAAGGGGGCATCGCCCATGATGACCGACATCATCGGCGGTCGCGTGGTCTTCGCACTCGATTCCGCCGCCTCTGCCAATGCCCAGCTTGCGGGTGGCAATATCAAGGCGCTGGCCGTCACGACATCGCAGCGTACGCGCTTCCTGCCCGACGTGCCGACTCTCAGCGAGGCAGGCGTGCCCGGGTATCAGATGAGCACCTGGTATAGCCTCGCCGCGCCGCGCAACCTTCCGCCGGCCATCCGCGATCGCATCTACAACGCCGTGGTCGCAAGCATGAAGGATCCGTCCATGCAGACCACGCTGCAGAACATGGCCGCGGAACCCGGAGGCATGAGCCCCACCGCCCTCACGACGTTCGTGCAAACGGAAACGCGACGCTGGACCACGATCGCATCGGGCTTCTCCGCAACGGATTGATTCAACACTTCTGCATTACGTTTTCATGCCCATTACCGACATCTCCACATTCTTCTGTCCGACCCGCATCCATATCGGCGCCGGCTCTCATGAGCGCATCGGCGACATCATTCGCGAGCGCGGCGGCAAGCGGGTATTCATTGCCGTGGATGCGGCGCTGCTCGCCAGCGATTTCTACGCGCGCGTGGTGGCGCTTCTCGAAGGCCAGGGCGTGGCCATCGCCAGCTATTCCGACATCGAGCCCGACCCGAGTGCCATCACCGTGCAGCGCGCACTCGATGTGTGTCGCGCGCACGAGGCCACCGTCATTCTCGCGATCGGCGGTGGCAGCACCATCGACGTGGCCAAGGCGGTCGGCGTCGTGCTGGCCAACGGTGGCCGCATTCATGACTATGAAGGCATCGAGAAATTTTCGATCGCGCCGCCGCCCTTGATTGCGATTCCGACGACCGCCGGTACGGGCTCGGAGGTCTCCGGATCCTGCGTCATCACGGATACGGAGAAGAACCTGAAGATGTCGATCCGGCATGCGGCGCTGAACCCTGCTGCCTTCGCCATCCTCGATCCCCTGGCATTGCGGACGGTCCCCGCTCACGTGGCGGCGCATTCCGGCATCGACGCGTTCGTCCACGCGTTCGAGTCGTACCTCTCGCGCCAGGCGAATCTGATTACCGACGCCATCAATATTCAGGCAATCGAACTCCTCGCCGCCAACATCCGCCAGTTTGTGGCCGATCGCGAAAATATCGAGGCCGCGACGAACATGCTGTGCGGATCCGCGCTGGCCGGCATCACGTTCGGGCAGACCGGGCTGGGCAACGTCCATTGCATGGCCCGTTTCATCGGTGCCGAATATCACCTGTCCCACGGCTTGTCCAATGCCCTGTGCCTGCCGACGGTCGCGCGATTCAACCTGCTTGCAAACCCGGCGAAGTACGCGCGCGTTGCCGCCGCCATGGGCAGGCCGGTCCAGGGGATGCCGATGCTCGATGCGGCACGCATGGCCATCGAGGCGATCGAGACGCTCTGCGCGGATCTCGGCATCCCGCGGCGACTGCGCGACGCGGGGGTGGCCGACGACAAGTTCGAGGTCATGGCCGACCTCTGCGTCAAGGCAAACTATAATCGCTGGAATCCCCGGAAGACCACGCTCGCGGACTTCCGGACCCTGTTCCAAGAAGCCTATTGACCGGATTCGAATTTGACCAAGCGCGTCACTGTCCACGATGTTGCCCGCGCAGCGGGCGTCGCTATCGCAACGGTGTCGCGCGTGGCAAATGGAGTACCCACAGTCGCCGAGGACGTGCGCGCGCGCGTTCAGGCTGCCATCGATGAACTGGGCTGGAAGCCGAGCATGGCGGCCCAGAGCATGCGGGGCGTCTCCGCGCGCATGGTCGGATTCATCTTCTCGGACATCCGCAATCCGATCTACTCCTCGATGGTGAAAGGCGCCGAGAGCGTACTGACCGAACAGGGGTACATGCTGATGGTCGCCAGCAGCGATGGCAGCAGCGAGCGCGAGCTCGCGCTCCTCGACCTGTTTCGGCAGCGTGGCGCCGATGGCGTCATCTTTGCCGTGCAGGATGAATCGAACAGCAAGGTGCTGGCCAAGGTCCGCTCGGGGAGCCTGCCGGTCGTGCTGCTCGAGCGCGAGCTCGATGCGCAGGTCAATGCGGTCGGCGCCGACCACTTGCGTGGCACCAGACAGGCCGCTGAGTATCTGATCAGCCTGGGGCATCGTCGCATCGCCATGATCACCGGCGGCCGCGGCAATCGCGTGGCGCGTGACCGGCTGCTCGGCCTGCAGCAGGCGCATGAACAGGCGGGACTCCCCGTGGACCCGAAGCTATTGCGGCTCGACGGTTTCTCGGCCGATTATGCGTATCGTGAGACGCAAATGCTGCTCGGGCTATCCGACCCTCCGACGGCGATCATCGGATTGGGGACGCCGTTGCTGTCGGGCCTTCTGCCAGCCATTCGCATCAACAATCTGCGCGTCCCCGAAGATGTGTCCCTGATCGTCTCCAACGACAGCGAACTCGCGCAGTTGGCCACGCCGCCCGTTTCCGTGATCCGCTACGACGCACACGCGCTCGGCGATGAAGCCGCGCGCATCCTGCTGCGCCAGCTCAAGGGTGAAATCCAGCCCGAACGGACGCGCATTCAGATTCCTACCGAACTCGTGCTCAGAGGCTCTTGCGCGCCGCCCCGCACGCGGCGTTAACAGCTGGAAAAGGGCAAACATCGCGAACGTCCGACATCGGATTCAGCCGCCGTCTGACAGCCGCCCCAGGACACGGCGCCGTATTCATGAGGCATCCATCCATCGAGGCCGGCATGCTGTCGGAGCGCCTTCATGTCACTGCGAAACCTGCTCCACGCGGTCCTGCTGACATGCGTCCTGACGGGCTTCTGTCGCATGGCCGAGTCCGCGGAACCGGAAGACCCGACGGCGAGCCTCGAAGCGGTCGCCCCCGCGGAAGATCACGAGAAGGCCAAGGCAGAGGAGCAGGCGTCGGTACACGGGCAGACAACCTATATTCGTCAGTTCAAGCCCGGGTTTCCTGCTGACTACAGCGGCCCGAAGAGCTTGTCCGCCTCTCCCGAACATGGATACTCCTGGACCGCTACGCTAAGCTTCGGCCTGCGGTTGTGGCAAGGCGCGTCCGTCTATTTCGACCCAGAGCTGCTGCAGGGCGTCGCCTTCTCCAACTCCCAGGGCCTCGGTGGGCTGGCCAATGCCGAACTGGCCAAGGCCGCCGACGCGAATCCAACGATCTATCGCGCCCGCCTTTTCCTCCGGCAGGAGTTTGGGCTCGGCGGGGGCAGCGAGGCCGTCGAGCCCGCCATCCACAAGCTCGCAGGCCAGCAGGACAAACGGAGAATCGTGCTGACCGCCGGCAATTTCTCGGTGCTGGACGTGTTCAACAGCCTGGAGTATGCGCACGATCCCCGCACCGAATTCTTCAACACATCGTTTGCTTCTCACGCCTCGTTCGACTATCCGGCGGACGCGCGGGGCTACACGTGGGGCGCTGCGCTCGAGTACATCGACGACGAGTGGGCCGTGCGCCTCGGGCGCTTTCTCCAGCCGCGCGAGCCGAACGGCCTTCAGCTCGATACACGTCTCCTCGAACACTATGGCGACATGCTCGAACTCGAGCATGGGTACGACATTTCCGGGCAAGCGGGCAAGATTCGCGTGCTGGTGTGGAGAAATCACGCGCACATGGGCGCATTCTCCGATGCCCTCGCGCTCGCGGCACGCACCGGTAGCCCACCCGATGTCGGCGAGGTTCGGCGCGAGCACGCCAAGGTGGGCGTTGGGGTGAGTCTCGAACAGAAGATCGGCGAGGCATTGGGGATCTACGTCCGGGCGGACTGGGCCGACGACAAGACGGAGAGCTATGCATTTACCGAGGTGGGTAGAAGCGCTTCAGCAGGGGGCATCCTCCACGGCGGCGGATGGGGCCTGCCCATGGATGGCATCGGCCTTGCCGCAGCCATCAATGGCCTGTCGCCAGAGCATCGCGCCTATCTCGCGGCAGGCGGGCTGGGCGGGTTCCTCGGTGATGGCCAACTGCGATATGGGCCCGAACAGGTACTGGAAGCGTTCTACAGCTTCCGCCCGGTTCCGCATCTCTATATCAGCCCCGATATCCAGTTTATTCGGCATCCCGGCTACAACCGGGACCGCGGGCCGGCGCGGGTCTATGGCATACGCGCACACGCTCAGTTCTGAGTCTCCTTGCTGGCTGGCGGGGCGGTGCGTCAAACCCATACGCAGTAATCATGACTGTTAGATAAATCCGAGGTCTACTGACGCGTCGCTTGCTGTGCGCTCAGATCGGCGGCGCGGCGGTTGGCCGCCCACATGGCATCGATGAAGGTCTGTTGCAGGCCTGCGGACTGGAGGGACTCGATGGCCGCGAAGGTCGTGCCGCCCCGTGACGTGACGCGCGCGCGCAGGGACTCGAGCGGCTCATTGGACTGGGCCGCCAGCGCGGCGGCACCCGCAACCGTCGCGCCCACAAGTTCAGCGGCCTGCTGGTTCGACAAGCCCATTTCGACGCCGGCGCGCACCATGCTTTCCATGACGTAGAAGACGTAGGCAGGACCGGAACCCGATACTGCCGTCACGGCGTCGATCAACCGCTCTTCGGACACCCAGACGAAGCGGCCCGTGGAGGCCACCAGCATTTCCACCTGCGACCGATCGTTCGCGCTGACCTCATCGGCGGCGAACAATCCCGTGATACCCATGCCAATCAGCGCCGGTGTATTGGGCATCGCGCGTACGACGCGCGCGGCGCCGAGCCAGCGCTGCAAGGTGGCGACGTCTACCCCGGCCGCGACGCTCACGTGCAGGGCGTTCGCGGTGAAGGACGCGGCTTGCACGGCTGCCACCGCGAGATGCTGGGGCTTCACGGCCCACACGACCATATCGCACCGGCCGAGCCGCTTGCAGGGCGCCTCCGCCGTGCTGACGCCGAATGCGTCGGCCAGGTGCGTCCGCGCCGCCGCAACCGGGTCCACCACGTGGATGGACTCGGGCGGAAGGCCGCCCTTCACAAGACCGCCGATCAGTGCGGTGGCCATGCTGCCACCGCCGACAAACGCTACGTTCAGATTCCGTTCCATGCTAGTTACCAGGTAGATCAATCGGCGCGGCCACCGAGGTACAGCTCGCGCACCTTCGGGTCCGCCATCAGCGCGCCGGCATCGCCAGTCAACGCCACCGCGCCGAGCGACAGCACGTAGGCGCGGTCAGAAATGCGCAACGCCTCCATGGCGTTCTGCTCCACCATCAGGATCGTGACTTCCTCCTTCGCTCTCACGTGCCGGATCGCCTCGAATACCTCGAGCAATACCTTGGGGGAGAGCCCGGCGGACGGTTCGTCGAGCAGCAGCAGGCGCGGGCGTGGCATCAGCGCGCGGGCGAGCGCCAGGATCTGCCGCTCGCCGCCGGACATCGACGCGGCCGGTGCGTTCAGCTTGCGACGGAGTACCGGATAGAGTTCGCAGAGTTCGTCCACGCGCGCCCGCACTTCGCGCTCGGGAAGAAACTGCCCGCCGATCAGCAGGTTCTCGCGCACACTCAGTGCGCTGAACACGTTGTCGGTCTGTGGGACGAAGCCCACGCCGCCGTGCCGCACCTTGTGGTGCACGGGTTCGCGCGACACATCCTTGCCGTCGATGGTGACCGAACCGGTTCGTGGCAGCAGGAAGCCGGCAACGGTCTTGAGCAGTGTCGATTTGCCGCAACCGTTGGGGCCCAGGAGCGTGACGATCTCGGCATGGTTCGCGTGCAGTGTCATGCCGCGCAGGATGTCGACCTCGGGCGTATAGCCCGCGACGACATTGTTGACTTCGATCATGCGGACTCCATTTGATTCTGCGCCGCGGCGGCGCCGCCAAGATACGCTTCGAGGACGCGTGGGTTGCTGGCTAGCTCGGTCGGCGCGCAGCTTGCCACGATGTGACCGCGGTCGAGGACCACGCAGCGCGTGCAGACGTCGCGGATGAAATGCATGTCGTGCTCGACGATGACAATGGTCATGCCTTGCGTGTTGAGGCGCTGGAGCGCACTTACGATGTCGCGCCGCAGATTGGGGTGAACCCCCGCCGTCGGCTCGTCGAGCATCAGCATCTTCGGGCGCAGCATGAGCGCGCAGACGATGCCGAGCAGCTTCTTCTGGCCGCCGGACAGCGCGGCGGCGGGCAGATCGCGCACGCGCGTGAGCAACAACTCGTCGAGCAGCGCATCGGCACGCTCGCGCGCGTCACGCTCGGCGGCGCGGGTGGCGGGTGTATTCAGCAGGGTGCCCCAGAAGCCGGCGTGTTCGATTGCCGCTGCCATGGCCACCTCGATGACCGACATCTTCGTCGGCATGGAGGGCAACTGGAAGGTGCGGCCGATGCCGTCCGACACGATCTTGTGCGCGGGCAAGCGGTCGATCGGCCTGCCCGCGAAATGAATCGATCCTTTGTCGATGGTTTCGAAGCCCGTGATCGTATTGGGCAGCGTGCTTTTTCCTGAGCCGTTGGGCCCCAGCAATCCGACGATTTCGCCAGCGCCGATGCCGAAGCTCACATCCTGCAACACCTTGTTGCCGCCGAATGCCTTGGCTACGCCGCGCACGTCGAGCAGCGTCCGAGTCTTCTGTGCCGTTTCGTTGGCTGCGATGGTCATGCGATCTTCCTCAGTCGTTCGGGGACCAGGCCCTCGGAGCGCCACAACAGGCAGGCAAGCAGAATCAGTCCCACCAGACCCAGCCGCATGGCGCCAGCAAGGTCCGAACTGAAATGCAGGTAATCCTTGGCGAAAGGCACCAGCGCGTAAGCGGCCTGCACGAGCACCACGCCTACCAGCACGCCGGCGGTATTGCCCAGGCCGCCGATCATCAGCATGGTCCAGAGCATGAACGTCTCCGATGCAAGCATGTAATCGGGACCGACGAAGCCCATGTAATAGACGTAGAAGCTGCCTGCGAGCGCGGTCAGCGCGGCGCCGGACATCACGGCGCGGGCTTTCAGCACCGACGTGTTGTAACCGAGGCAGGCAGCGAGTTGCGGCTCCTCCCGCATCAGTCGCAGCGCACGCCCGAAGCGGCCATTGCCAAGCCGTCGGCACAGGAGCGCAAGCCCACCCGCGGCCACCGCCACGATGATCAGGAAGGCAAGGGCATTCCATGGGCGCCCCAGCGCATCGAACGGGGAGGACAACCCGCTGATGCCATTGGCGCCGCCGGTGAGCCAGTCCTCGTTGAGCGCCACCGTGCGCAGGATCTCCGCGATGGCGAGCGTGGCGATGCCCCAGTAGTCCGACCCGAGCTTGCGTCCGAGCCTGGCCATGCACCAGCCCAACAGCATCGCCAGCAGCATGCCGCCGGCAACACCCGCGAGCGGTGGCCAACCCGCCTGCAGCGCGATGCCCGTGGCGTAGGCGCCGAGCCCCGCGAATGCGATATGCCCGAAGTTGAGCAGGCCCGCGTAGCCAGCCTGCAGGTTGAGGCCGAGCGCCATCATGGCGTAGATGCCGGCCAGCGTGAGGGAAGAGATGAGGAAATCAAACACGGCGCACCTCGCGGTCGAACAGGCCGTAGGGCTTGAACAGCAAGGCCAGCAGCAGGATGAGGAACGATGCCGCGCCGATATACGACGCCGGCAGGAAGGCGATCGTCTTGCCGACCGCCCAACCAAAATCGAGGTTGGTCACCACGGTTTCGGTCAGCGCGATCAGTACCGCGCCCGCGACCGCGCCAAGCGGGTTGCCGAGGCCGCCGAGAATGGCGGCCGCGAACACCGGCAGAAGCAGGTCGTGGCCGAGGTTCACGTGTGCGCCGGTCGACAACGCCAGCATGCTGCCGCCGAAGCCCGCTACGGCGCCGCTTCCGAATACGGCAAGCTGCGTCAGCCGGGCGGCATTCAGGCCCGAGGCCGCGGCCAGCGCGGGGTTGCACGCCAGCGCGCGCATCGCGCGGCCGACCCGTGTGTAGAAGAGCAGCGACGCGTACAACGCGAGCAGCAACAGCGTCGCGCTGACGAACCACAATTGCGTGTGAGTCAGGCGCGCGCCGAACACCACGAGGGGCGCCTCGAGCGGCAGGTTGAACATCTTCGGGAACGAGCCCGCCAGGCCTTGTGCGACGGCCACCACGAGCATGGAGACCGCGAGCGAGCCGATCATGGCAATGGCCGGCCCGGACCGCAGCAGTCGGCGGAACACCAGCAGATGCGTGGCCAGCGTCAGCGCGCCCGTGGCGAGCGCGGCCAGCGCGATGGCCAGCGCGAGGGGAACCCCGCTGGCATGCAGTGTCCACGTGAGGTACGCACCCAGCATGGCGTATTGCACATGGGCGATGTTGGGAAACTTGACGAGGCTGTACACCATGCTGAGGCCGAGCGCGATGAGCGCAAGGTCCGACGCACGGAGGAGCGTGTCGATCAGGAATTGGAACATGGGATGAATTCGGCGAATGCAGGCTTGCCGCCGCGCCGGCGCGGCGCGGCGGAGACGTGTAGGGCGCGCCCTTCGTTTAGCGCGGCACCACCTTGTCGTCGAACTTCAGCTTCGCGTATGGCGGATCGATGCGCTGGCGGTTCTCGTCGAAGGTGATCGGGCCCGTCACGCCCTGGTAGTTCTTGCCCACGGCTTTCAGCGCTGCCTGCACCGCGGCCGGATCCGTCGACTTTGCCTTCTCGATGGCAGCGGCCGTCATCAGCACGGCGTCGTAGGCGTAACCCGTATAAGAGGTCTTCGGACCTTCCTTGTACTTCGCCGCGAAGGCGTCCGTATAGGCCTTGCCGGCGGTACCCTGCACCGATCCAACCTCCATGCCGAGCTGGCCCTTGGCGATCTGGGGCGGCGTGTCGGACAGGCTCATGCTGAGCAGGATGGCGTACCACGGCTGGGCGCGCAGTCCGAGCTCGAATGCTTCGCGATTGATGATCGCCGATTCCTGGCCATAGGCCGTATAGATGTAGGCATCCGGGGTGGCGCGCGCGATCTGCTGCAGCTCGCGGCGATACGTCGACTGGCCTTGCGTGTAGAGCACTTCGGCGACGATCTTGCCGCCCAGCTTCTCGAACTCTTCCTTGTATCCGGCGGCCACGCCCTGTCCGTACGCGTTGTTGGGGGCGATGATCGCAACCTTCCGGTAGCCGAGCGCCCAGGTGTCGGCCGCGGAGAAGCGATTGCCAAGGTTCTCCAGCCCGATGAGATTGAACGAGGTGGCACCCAGGTCGCGCACCTTGATGCTCGTGCTGGCGATGTTGATGTGGGTCACGCCCTCTTTGACCAGATATTGAGCCATGGGCAACGTGATACCCGACGAGTATTCGCCGATCACTACCGGCACTTTGTCTACCGAGACCAGCTTGCGCGCGGCATTCAGCGCGGTGGTGGCATTGCCATTCGAGTCTTCGACGATCACGCCGAATTTCTTGCCCATCACTCCGCCCCTGGCGTTGACCTGATCGACGGCCAGGGCCACGGCGCGGCGCACGTCTTCCCCCACGGTGGCATTGGAGCCGGTCAGCGACAACACGGCGCCCATCCGGACTTCATTCGCATCCTGCGCGATGGCGGCTGGCACCACGGAACACAACGAAACAGCAACCGCCAGCAGGCTCAGGGCTGGGCGAGGCAGCAAAGACATAGATCTCTCCGATAGGTGGATTGTACAAATTTCATCGTGCTTTGGATCTCCGTTGTGCTGAATTGGATCCAATTTGGTATCGATCGGATGCGAGTATAATCCGGCGCGTGGATTTCGCAACCGATTTCCATCGAGTCCAGATTCCAGTTCCCCCGGATACAAACAAGACATGGCCACCACTTCCCGGTCGCAACCGATGCACCAGACGATCCGGAACGTTCTCCGAGATGAAATCCTGACGGGGGTGTTGCAGGGCGGCGCCGTGTTGCGCCAGGACCAGTTGGCCACGCGGTTCGGCGCGAGCCGCATCCCGGTGCGCGAGGCGCTGCGCCAGCTGGAGTCGGAGGGGCTGGTGGTCTATCGCGCGAACCGCGGCGCCACGGTCACGCGCATGAACGTCGAGCAGATCTGCGAACTGCTCGACATCCGCGTGGCGCTGGAATGTCATGCGGCACGCCTGGGCGTGCCGAACATGGTGGAGCGCGACTTCGATGCGATGGACAAGATCCTCGATGCCTACGAGGCGTCGACGGACATCAACGAATGGGCTGAGTACAACCGGCGATTCCACCTGGCGCTATCGGCGCCGGCCAACAATCGCCGGCTGCGGCGATTGATCGAGGAGTATTGCCTGAACACGGACCGGTACACGCACGTCGCCATGTCCATCGCCACCGGCAAGGACAAGCCGATGAGCGATCACCGCCGGCTGGTCGAGGCCTGCCGGCGACGCGACATACCGGCCGTGGTGTCCCTGCTCGAGGAACACATCATGGACACCAGGCGCGAGCTCATGGCCAACGAGCGCGCGGCGGAAGTCGATGAGCGCGACGAGCCAATCTGACTCCATTGGGCCACCGACGTCCACTCGCCGCCCCCACGCCAGCAAGCGGCACATGACACCCACTGTCCCGTCTCAAAATTCATGAGCGAGGCGCGCCCAATAAATCAACGACCTAACCCTCAATGTCTCAGACTAAATGAGCCGAGATATTGGATTTCTTGGATATGACATAGCGCAAGGTTTCACCGAATCAGGATTGCTACCATGCGGCGCCTTGAGTCCTGGCCCACGACATTCGCTTATGTATCTTGCTCGTTTTGCTGCCGCAGCCCCCACCGCCTTCAACTTCCGCACACAGCTGGAGACGGGAGCCCGCCGACGTCTCCGGACCCAACGACCGGATCATCTGACGCGCGCATATTTCAATGGCGCTTCGACTGTGACCATGGACGAGGCCACTGAGCGTGTCCTACCCATTCCGCGACGACGCATCCCTTGGTTGGTTGGCGCACTCGATGGCAGCACGATCACCGTCCAGCATGATAAAGACGGTCACTCCTTCGTTTTCACCGTGGTTCACTACCTGCTGGAGCAGCCAATGATTCGCATTCTTTGGCAAGATCCCGAGGATGGCCGGCTCTATCTGATGTGGAACGAAGCATTCCGCTTGAAACAAGGCGCACAGCGCCGGGGTTTCGGCACGCGCAGCATCGCGATTGAGCTCCGCGAAATTGCCCGGCTGGGCATCCAGTGTATTGGCTGTCGAGCGGCCGGCCCGGCGGACGGCCAGATTGGCTACTATGCTTGGCCACTGATCGGCTTCGACGCAGAGCTAGAGGCAAGGGACATGGCACAGCTTCCGCCACGGCTGGCACATTGCCGGACGCTAACGGAATTGTTTATGGAACCAGGAGGAGCGGATCACTGGCGCCGCTTCGGAAGATCCATGACCGTCTTTTTTGACCTTGCGCCGGGCAGCGGGTCGTGGAGTATACTTTCGGCGTACTTGGAGAAGCGAGGCATCACGCTATGAGCACGAAGACGAAACCCGTATTGCCGCCTGCGCGCGCGCTGAAGGATATCGCTGCGGTCTTGGCTCGCCACGGTGCTCCCGACAAGATCATCGACGACGACTCGGCGGCTCAGGAAATTGCCCGCGCTGGTACGTCGCATCTCAAGATTGCGCGTGATCGCTTCCAGATGAGCACCGATCCGAAGAAGCACAAGCTAGTTGAGTCCAAGTAACGACAACCGTCATACGCAAGCGGCCGCACTTCATGTGCGGCTTTTTTTTTGCGTTCTGCATTGGGATGCCCAATCCGTACGCCTTTGGTTGCGTCGTTTAGGAACGAGGTATCCGAGTCCGCAAGCGTGGAATGTTCGCGTCATCAGCTAGTACTTGCATTTTCCAGCCTCGCTTGAAGTTATAGCGGGGACGTCGTGGGACGAGCATGATTGGACGACTCATCTTGCAGTCATTTTGGTCTGATTTGGCTGGTGCTAACGCCGGTTCGCCATAGGGTGTCAGCTTGTAGAGGCCGAGACCAAGGTCGCTACGCAGCCCCGGGATCACCTCGTCGGCATGTGCCATATAATCCGCTCGAGACAAACTTCGAGGCGGGGTGTCGGTTGATTACCAAGATCAAGATCCGCGGATACCGCATCTACACCGACTTCACGCTGTCGCCTAACCCAAAGCTCAACCTGATCGTGGGAGGCAACGAAGCCGGCAAGTCGACGCTGATGGAGGCCATCGCGCTCGCGCTTACCGGGCGGATCGGTGGCCGCAGCGCAAGCGAAGAGCTAAACCCGCACTGGTTCAACGTCGGAGTGGTGGCCGAATTTGTCGCCAAGATCGAGCGCGGTGAACGACCTCGGTTTCCTGAGATCCATATCGAGCTGTACTTCGCGGACAAGCCCGAGTTGCAACGGCTTTGCGGCGCCATCAATACCGAGGTGCCAACCCTGGCCTGCCCAGGCCTGTCGCTGCGGATCATGCCGAATCCCGACTATGCGGACGAGCTGACCCGATGGATGGCCAAGCCTTCCTCCCTGCTGCCGGTTGAGTTCTACCTTATTGAGTGGCGCTCCTTCGCCGACGAGCGCATCACCAATCGCCCCCGGCAATTGGCCGCGGCCATTATCGACTCGCGGACCGTTCGCTCCTCGAGCGGCGTTGACTATCACCTGCGCCAGATCCTTGGCGACCATCTCGACCCGCCTGAGCGTGCCGCCGTGTCCTTGGCCTACCGCGAGCTGAAGGCGACTATGTCGACCACGGCACTGGACGCGATCAACAAGCGCATCGGCACGATTCACGCCTCCTTGCACGATCGGCCGATCTCGCTGGCCATGGATCAAAGCGCGCGGACCGCCTGGGACGGCGTGGTGACCCCCCATGTCAACGATGTACCGTTCTCGATGTCCGGACAGGGCCAACAGGCCGCGATCAAGATCTCGCTAGCCCTGAATCGGAATGCCGGCCACGCGGCGTTCGTCATGATCGAGGAGCCAGAGAATCACCTTTCCCATACCAGCCTGACCACGCTTCTCTCTCGGATCGAGGCGCTCACTGGCGACCATCAGCAGCTATTCATCACCACGCACAGCACCTTCGTGCTGAACCGGCTCGGTCTCGACGCCATCCTGCTCTTGGCACACGGCAAGACGTCGAAGATTACGACGCTAGATCCAGAAACCGTCTCATATTTCCAGCGCCTTCCCGGCTATGACACGTTGCGCATGGCCTTGGCCAAGAAGATCGTCCTCGTGGAAGGGCCGTCCGACGAGATCGTTTTCGAGCGATTCTTCAAGGATCTGTTTGGGAAGCGCCCAATGGAATTGGGCATCGACGTGATTAGCATGCGGGGATTATCGCTGGCGCGCTGCCTTGAATTCTGCGCCGCGCTGGATAAACCAGTGGCCGCCATGCGCGACAACGATGGCACGGACCCGGCCGAGCTGTACACAAGCGTTGATGCGTGGCTCAGTCCAGGAAGGCGTGAGCTGTTCATTGGGGAAGTCGCCGACGGCCACACCCTGGAACCGCAAATCATCCGCCACAATGGCGAGGCGACATTGCGCAGCCTACTTGGCATCACGGCGAGCGCAGATCTACACAAATGGATGAGCCGGGAGAAAACCGAGACGGCGCTCCGCATCGCCAACGCAACCAGCAAGCTTACGCCACCCAAGTACATGCGCCAAGCCGCGGCGTTCATCCATGGCTAACCAGCTCACTCTGGCCGTTGCTGGCTCGCGCAAGACCCAAGGTATCGTCGAGCATTGCACAAGGCTTCTTCCGGAGCGCCGCGTCCTCGTCCTGACCTTTACCCGGGCAAATCAGGAGGAACTCCGACGCCGGCTCGGGCAACGAGCGGGCGATCACCTGGGCATCGAAGTCATGGGATGGTTCACCTTCCTGTTACGACATTTTGCAAAGCCTTTTCTGCCCTTCATGTTTCCCGGAGCGCGAGTTCTGGGGTTCAGTTATGAGGGGCGACCGGACAGGTACGCGAAAGGCTTGTCGCGATTTGTCGACGGCAACGGCGCGGCCTACGCGTGCGAGCTCGGGCGCCTTGCCAACGAACTGTTGGGCGCCAGCAAAGGCGCTTTGCTGCATCGATTGGAGAGCTTGTACGATGAGATATTGATTGACGAGGTACAAGACCTGAGCGCCCATGACTGGGAGATCGTCGACGCCCTGTTGCACTCGTCTATTCAGATCCAGATGGTCGGTGATATCCGGCAATCCGTTCTGGCCACGAACCCCCGTGGCACCAAGAATAAGCAGTATGCCTATGCCGAAGCTGTAAAGTGGTTCCGGGAGAGAGAGAAACTCGGGAAGCTGACCATCAAAGAAAGTGTGGAGACTTGGCGGTGCCACCCGAAGATCGCGGAATTTTCAGACACAATCTTCGATCCAAGCTGGGCATTCCCGTCCACAATCTCCCGCAACGAAGTTGCGACAAACCACGACGGCGTATTTCTACTGATGAAAAAGCACGTGGGGGATTACGTGGAGCGATTCACACCACAATGCTTGCGAAGCATGGCGACCTCTGGCAAAGAGTTCAACCTCGACTACATGAACTTCAAGGTTGCAAAGGGTTCCACATATACGCGCGTGCTGATCGTTCCGACGGCAGGAATTTCTGACTTCCTGCGTAAAGGATCAATGCTCGAGCCAGTACCCGCGGCAAGTTTCTACGTGGCAGTCACCCGTGCTGAACAGAGTGTCGCCATCGTTATTGACAAAGCGGGCACGTCTACTTTGCCTTACTGGATTCCGTAACGCACCGCTCATCGGCTCGCATTCACCCCGGCGCCATATCGACACGGTCGACGGCAACTCCCCCGCTAGCGGGGGAGTGTAAGGACCACGGCGCCGCGGTATCGTGACACGCTTCTGGGCGAACAACTTGAAACGGCCGCGTCGAATCCAGAGTAGGAGGCTGCGGCTTGAAGGAAAAAAATGGACCGCACCGAACGACTTCTTGAGCGAGGCTATTTTCCCTCCCAACTGCTCTTAAGCAGATGGCAGACTTTAGCCATTTCTTCGAGTTAGCGAAAGAACTTGCGCGATTAAACGCTGACGAGAGCGTCATGATCTATGCTCTCAAAAAAGCATCTTCTGTCGTTGTCCGAAAGAACAACTGGGATCGCTTCGAAGCTCATGTTTGCCAAGTGGCGATGGGATATCCGAATACTCTGCAAACAGTTGCGAGGATCTTCCAGTGCAATCTGGCTGTCATTGAGACGTGACAGCAGCGCTCGCCCCCCCCCCGCGACACCCCGTCGCACCCCTGTACTTTTCCCTCTCTTTCGTTCTAAACTTTCACAAACTTCTGAAAATTGAAAACGAACCGCCCCCCTATGTCCCCTGCCGTCCCGATGCAACTGTCTCCGCTGGTCCAACGATTCGTCCTGCATTTCGGCGAGATGGGCAGTCGATGGGGGATCAACCGGACCGTGGGGCAGATTTACGCGCTGCTGTTCACCGCATCCCGGCCGCTCAATGCGGACGAGATTGCCGAGGCGCTCTCGTTTTCGCGGTCCAACGTGAGTATCGGGCTCAAGGAGCTCGAGTCGTGGAATCTCGTGCGGTTGTCGCATCAGCCTGGCGACCGGCGCGAGTACTACTCCGCGCCCGACGACGTCTGGGCGATCTTTCGGACGCTGGCCGAGGAGCGGCGCCGGCGCGAGATCGACCCGACGCTGTCGATGCTGCGCGACGTCCAGCTGGAGTCGCCCTCCTCGGCCGAGGATCGCCATGCGCAGGCGCGCATGAAGGAAATGTATGGCCTCATCGTGCTCGTCACCGGCTGGATGGGTGACATGCAGAAGCTCGACGTCGCCACGCTCGAAAAACTGATGCGGCTGGGTTCGCGCGTGACCAAGCTGCTCGAGGTGAAGGACCGCATTGCGTCCGCCGCCAAGTCCACGCGCGCCAAGAAGGAATAAAGGCCATGTTTGCCGAGCTAGATCCGGTGATACTGGCGCGAATCCAGTTCGCCGCCAATATCACCTTCCATATCCTCTTCCCCACGATCAGTATCTCCCTCGCGTGGGTCCTGCTGTTCTTCAAGCTCCGCTACGGCAAGACCGGCGATGAAAGCTGGATGGACGCCTACCGCCTCTGGGTCAAGGTGTTCGCGCTGACCTTCGCGCTCGGCGTCGTCAGCGGCATCACCATGAGCTTCCAGTTCGGCACGAACTGGCCTGGCTATATGGAGACGGTCGGCAATATCGCGGGACCGCTGCTCGCCTACGAAGTCCTTACCGCCTTCTTCCTCGAAGCCACCTTCCTCGGCATCATGCTGTTCGGCATGCATCGCGTCAGCAACCGCATGCATACCATCGCCACGCTGCTCGTCGCCGGCGGCACCACGCTGTCGGCGTTCTGGATCCTCGCGCTGAACTCGTGGATGCAAACCCCCGCCGGCTTCGAGATGATCGACGGCCGCGCGCATGCGACCAGCTGGTTCGAGATCATCTTCAATCCGTCGTTCCCGTACCGCCTCGTACATATGCTGCTCGCCTCGGGACTGACCGTCGCGTTCCTGCTGGCCGGACTCTCGGCATACCGCTGGCTCCGCGGCGATCGCGGCCGCGACACGCTCGCCGCGATGCGCACGGGCGTGATGCTCGGCGCCATCCTCATTCCGCTGCAGATCGTGGCGGGCGACCTGCATGGCCTGAACACGCTGCACCACCAGCCCGCGAAGATCGCCGCGATGGAGGGGATCTGGAAGACCGAGAAGGGCGCGCCCGCCGTGCTGTTCGGCATTCCCAACGCGACCACGCGCAGCAACGACTACGAGATCGCCATTCCGAAGCTTGCCTCGATCTACCTCGCGCATGATCCCGAAGGCGAGATCAAGGGCATCGACGCGTTCGGCGACAAGCACCCGCCCGTGGCACCGATGTTCTACGCGTTCCGCGTGATGGTCGGCATCGGCCTGCTGATGCTCGCCGTCTCGTGGGTGGCCGCATGGCAGTTCCGCAAGCGCGGCGCGCCCGCGCCGTGGATGGCGCGCGCCCTCGTGGCGATGACGTTCTCCGGATGGATCGGCCTGATCGCCGGCTGGTATGTGACCGAGATCGGCCGCCAGCCCTACCTCGTCTACGGTGTGCTCACGACAGCGCAAGCCGCCTCGAAGGTGCCCGCAACGATGATCGGCTCCACGCTCGCGATGTACCTCGCGCTCTATCTCTCGCTGCTGGCCGCCTATATCAGCGTGGTGTTCCATCTTGCGCGCAAGGCCGGAAAGAGCGCTGGGCCCGACTCACGAATCATGACGCCCCAGCCCGTCATCCTCACGCCTGCAAGGAGCGCGCAATGACCCCCGATCTGTCCCAACCCGCGGGCTGGCTCCCGCTCGTTTTCCTCGGCCTGATGGCGCTGTCGATGCTGATCTACGTGATTCTCGACGGCTACGACCTCGGCGTCGGCGTGCTGCTGCGCCGCGCGGACGACGCCGACAAGGACACGATGATCGCGTCGATCGGTCCCTTCTGGGATGCCAACGAAACCTGGCTCGTGCTCGGCGTGGGCCTGCTGCTGACCGCGTTTCCGATCGCGCACGGCGCCATCCTCACGCATCTGTACCTGCCCGTGGCATCGATGCTCGCCGGCCTGATCCTGCGCGGCGTGGCGTTCGACTTCCGCGTGAAGGCGCGCGATCCGCACAAGCCGTGGTGGAATCGCGCGTTCTATGCAGGCTCGCTGCTCGCGAGCTTCTCGCAGGGCCTGATGCTGGGTCTCTATATCACCGGCTTCCGCTATGACTGGCCTCACCTGCTGTTCGCGATCGCCGTGGGCCTGTGCCTCGTGGCCGGCTACTGCGCGCTGGGCGCGGGCTGGCTCGTCATGAAGACCACGGGCAGCCTGCAGAAGCGCGCGACCTACTGGGCCCGCCGCAGCCTGTGGCTGACCGGCGTGGGCGTGACCGCGATCTCGGTGGTCACACCGCTGGTGAGCGATCGCATCTTCGACAAGTGGTTCTCGCTGCCGAACATCATCCTGCTCGCACCGATTCCGCTGGCGACCGTCGCCATCTTCGTCGTGCTCGACCGTCTGCTGCGACGCCTCCCCGCCATGCAGGCGGCCGGTAACGACCGCTGGTGCTGGGTGCCGTTTGCCGGCACGGCCGCGATTTTCCTGATGGCGTTCAACGGCCTCGCCTACAGCCTCTTCCCGTACCTCGTCGTCGATCAGATCGATATCTGGCAGGCGGCCAGCGCGCCGGAGTCGCTTGGCGTGATCCTGATCGGGGCGGTCATCGTGCTCCCCACGATCCTCGGCTACACGGCCTACGCGTACCGCGTGTTCTGGGGCAAGGCCACGGATCTGCGTTACTACTGATCCCCCTCGCCCTCCCGCATTAGTTTTTGCCTATCACCGCGATAGGCAAAATTTTCTTCACTTATCTGATGCATCAGCTATTGTTGCATCAACCAGTTGGAGCACCGCATGGACCATTACACGAAGGACAACTTTCAGATGACGAAGAGCGTGGGCTTTCAGCTCAACCGCGCGCGCAATTCGTTGGTCATGGAACTTGACGGCGCGTTGCAGGAACTGGACATCACGGCTCAGCAGATCGGCATTCTGCTGGGCCTGACGCACGGGGTGGCGAGTACGCCCTACGAACTCTGCAAGATCCTGGCAATCGACACCGGCCTGATGACCCGCATGCTCGACAAGCTCGAGAAGCGCGGCCTGCTGGCGCGTAGCCGAAGCCTGGAGGACCGGCGCGTGGTCAATCTCACGATTACCGACAAGGGTCGTGAAGTGGCCGCTCGCATTCCAGATATCGTCCCGCCAGTGCTGAATCACCGGCTGCGCGACTTCACCCCTGCCGAGTTCGACGAGTTCCTGCGCCTGCTCAACAAATTCAATAACGCCTGAGGGCGGTTTTTCTTTCGCCCATTACCTGATAGGTCAGAAAATGATGAATCAGCATCGGCCACGGACATCACGCGTCACGCGTCTGCTGGCCCCCGCCCTCACGATGGTCGCCGCGGCCGTACTGGCCGGCTGCGCCAACTACGCTGGCATCCATAGCGACAAGCAGATGGCCGAGCCGGCGCAGCTTGCCGCCACCGAAAGCCTGCCCGCGCAGCAGGGGCGCTGGCCCGCCGCGGACTGGGCCGACCAGTTCGGCGACGCGCAGCTCCGGTCGCTGCTCGATGAAGCGATGCAAGGGAGCCCGACGCTCGATATCGCCCGGGCTCGCGTCGATGCGGCGCGCGCCATGAGCGAAAGCGCGAATGCCAACACATTGCCGCGCGTCGGCGCCGGCTATTCGTGGTCGCGCCAGCGGCTCAGCGAGAACGCGCTGATTCCGCCGGGCTTCGGCGGTTCGTGGATCTCGGAGAACAAGGCCGTCCTCGACGCGTCGTACGAGCTCGACCTCTGGGGCAAGAATCGCGAGGCGCTGAAGGCCGCCGTGTCGTCGGTCCGCGCGAGCGAGGCCGACGCCGAACAGGTGCGGCTGACGCTGACCAACGCCATCGCTCGCGCCTATAACGAACTGGCCCGGCTCTATACGTTGCGCGATATCGCGAGCGACGAGGTCGTGCAGCGCCAGGACGTGCTGCGCGTCACCAACGGTCGCGTCACGATGGGCCTCGAAACCGAAGTGGAAAAGCGCACCGCCGAGGCGGACCTCGCCACGGCCGAAGCGGCGCTGTCCGCGCTCGACGGTTCCATCCGCCGTACGCGCTATCAGCTGGGCGCGCTGCTCGGCAAGGGGCCCGATCGCGGCCTCGCGATCGCCAGGCCCGCGCTCGGCGCCGGCGCGGAAGTGCGCCTGCCCGACAACCTGCCCGCGGACCTGCTGTCCCGCCGCCCCGACATCGTGGCCGCGCGGTGGCGCGTCGATGCCACGCTGCACGACATCAAGGTGGCCAAGGCCGAGTTCTATCCGGACATCAACCTGTCCGCGGCGATCGGCCTCGATGCCATCGGCTGGGGCCGCTTCCTGCGCGCGGCCAGCCGTACGGCTTCCGCGGGCCCTGCCATCCATCTGCCGATCTTCGATGGCGGCGCATTGCGCGCGCAGCTCAAGGGCCGATACGCGGACTTCGACTATGCCGTGGCCAACTACAACGAGACGCTGATCAACGCGCTCACGGATGTGGCCACGCAGCTGTCGGATATCCAGTCCATCGACGCGCAGATCGTCAATGCCGAGCGTAGCGATACCGCCGCGCAACGCGCGCAGAAGCTCGCCATCGCGCAGTACAAGGCTGGCCTGACGACGCAGCTCACCGTA
The DNA here is from genome assembly GCF_008693385.1 of Cupriavidus pauculus. Lineage (NCBI taxonomy): Bacteria > Pseudomonadati > Pseudomonadota > Betaproteobacteria > Burkholderiales > Burkholderiaceae > Cupriavidus > Cupriavidus pauculus. Next base: position 2,260,381 of record NZ_CP044067.1, on the reverse strand, counting down.
CTCAACGCCACGACCAACGCGCTCGCGAGCAGCCAGAACGTCGCCAACCTGCGCATGGCGCGCCGCGACCGTCAGATCGCGCTGGCGTCCGCGCTCGGCGGGGGCTTTACCGATGCTTCCGACTCGATCCGGCAGGCAGCCGTCACGCAATAAATCCGAACACAGGTGTCATCATGAACGCAGAGAACAAAACCGAAACCACGGCGATCAAGTCCTCCGAAACAACGACCGCCAACGTCAATCCCTCGGCAGGCAAGCGCAAGAAGCTGCTGGCCGCGCTCGGCCTCGTCAGCGCGCTTGCCGCGATCGGCTACGGCACGTACTACTACACCGTCGCGCGCTTCCACGAAGAAACCGACGACGCCTACGTCAACGGCAACCTCGTGCAGATCACGCCGCAGGTCACCGGTACGGTGGTCACCGTGAACGCCGACGATACGCAGGTGGTCAAGGCCGGCGAGCCGCTGGTCACGCTCGACCCCGCCGACGCGCGCATCGCGCTGGCGAATGCGGAGGCCTCGCTCGGCCAAACCGTACGCCAGGTCAGCGCGCTATACGTCAACAACAATGTACTGGCCGCCACCGTGCGCCAGCGCGAAGCCGACCTGTCGCGCGCACAGTCCGATCTGCGCCGCCGCACCGAAGTCACCGAGACCGGTGCGGTCTCCGCGGAAGACGTCGCGCATGCCCGCGATGCGGTGAAGATTGCGGCAGCCGCGCTCGATACCGCGCGCCAGCAACTTACCGCCAACCACGCGCTGACGGATCGCAGCAACGTGGCCGAGCACCCGAGCGTGCAGGCCGCCGCCGCGAAGGTCCGCGATGCCTGGCTCGCCAACGCGCGCAACACGCTGCCCGCACCGGTCACGGGGTACGTCGCGCGCCGTTCGGTGCAGGTGGGCCAGCGCGTGGCGCCGGGCAATCCGATGATGGCCGTCGTGCCGCTCGACGGCGTGTGGGTCGATGCGAACTTCAAGGAAGTCCAGCTGCGCCATCTGCGCATCGGGCAACCGGTGGAGCTGCGTGCCGATGTCTATGGCAGCAAGGTGACGTACCACGGCAAGGTGGTCGGCTTCGCGGCCGGCACCGGCAGCGCGTTCTCGGCGCTGCCCGCGCAGAACGCCACGGGTAACTGGATCAAGGTTGTGCAGCGCCTGCCGGTGCGCATCGAACTCGATCCGGCCGAGTTGCGCGCGCATCCGCTGCAGATCGGCCTGTCGATGGCCGTCGATGTAGACACCAAGGGGACCGGCGCGGAGCTCGGCACGGCCAACACCGCGTACCGCACGCGCTATGCCACCGAGGTGTTCGAGCGCCAGGGCGAGGAAGCCGATCGCGAGATCGCGCGGATCATCGCGCAGAACGGCTCGCAAGGCTGACGCACCAGTCCCCCATCGGAGCGCATCATGTCCTCTCAGGCACCGACCACCCCGCCACCGCTGACCGGCACCCGTCTGCTGCTCGGCAGCTTCGCGGTCGCGCTGGCCACTTTCATGAACGTGCTGGACTCGTCGATCGCGAACGTCGCGATTCCGACGATTTCCGGCAACCTCGGCGTGTCCGTCGACGAGGGGACATGGGTGATCACGCTGTTCGCGGCCGCCAACGCCGTGTCCATTCCCCTCACCGGCTGGCTGACGCAGCGCATCGGCCAGGTGCGATTGTTCGTCGGCGCCCTGCTGATGTTCGTACTGTCCTCATGGCTGTGCGGCATCGCGCCGAACCTCACCATCCTGCTGGCCGCGCGTATCCTGCAGGGCGCGGTAGCCGGACCGCTGATCCCGCTCTCGCAGGCCCTGCTGCTCGGCTCGTTCCCCAAGGACAAGAGTTCGTCCGCGCTCGCGTTGTGGGCGATGACCGCAACGGTGGGCCCGATTGCCGGCCCCGCGCTCGGCGGCTGGATCACGGACAGCTATTCGTGGTCGTGGATCTTCTATATCAACGTGCCGGTCGGCCTGTTCGCGGCCGCGGTCACGTGGGCCGTCTATCGCGACCGCGAGTCGAAGACGCGCAAGCTGCCGATCGACCTCGTCGGCCTCGCCTCGCTGGTCACCTGGGTCGGCGCGCTGCAGATCATGCTCGACAAGGGCAAGGATCTGGACTGGTTCAACTCGCCCGTGATCGTCACGCTTGGCGTGGTGGCGCTGCTCGGCTTTGTCTTCTTCCTTATCTGGGAGTTGACCGAGCCCAATCCGATCGTCGATCTTCGCCTGTTCAAGGGCCGCAACTTCCTGGCGGGCACGGTGGCGATCTCGGTCGGCTACGCAGTGTTCTTCGCGAACCTCGTGGTGCTGCCGCAGTGGATGCAGCAATACCTCGCCTATCCCGCCGTCAATGCGGGACTGGTGACCGCACCGCTCGGCATCTTCGCGGTGATCCTCGCGCCCGTGGTCGGCAAGTTCCTGCCGAAGGCGGAATTGCGCGTGCTCGCCACGCTGTCGTTCCTCGGCTTCGCGGCCGTGTTTTTCATGCGGTCCAACTACACCACGGGCGTCGATACCTTCACGCTCGTGCTGCCGACCTTGCTGCAGGGCATTCCGATGGCGCTGTTCTTCGTGCCGCTGACCGCGATCATCCTGTCGGGCCTGTCGCCGGACAAGATTCCCGCGGCGGCCGGCTTGTCGAACTTCGCGCGCGTATTCTGCGGCGCGGTAGGGACGTCGCTGGCCACCACGGGCTGGAACAACCGCTCCATCCTGCATCACGCGCAGCTGGCCGAGCAGGCAAACCCGAACAACCCGACCTATGTGGCCGCGATCGATGGCATCCAGCGCACGCTGAATTTCTCGCCGGACCAGGCCATCGCGTTCTTCGAGCGCAGCCTGAACACGCAGGCCGTGATGCTGGGGCTCAACGATATCTTCTGGATCTCGAGCCTGACGTTCGTGGTGATCATTCCGCTGATCTGGTTCACGCGTCCCGCGCGTAACGGCGGCGGTGCGGCGGCCGCCGCGGGCGCGCACTGAGGACAGCCTGGCGGCGCGCGTAGTATGCTGCCGCCATGGATGTCAACACGCGCCCCAACCGTCTGATCTCGCGCCTGCGCAACCATGCGGGCGCGCAGGTTCGCGCGATCACGCGCAGCAATTCGGGGCTCACGCTCGACTACGACAACCCGCCCGGCGACCCCGGACTCTTCGGACCCGATGCGGTTTGCTGGCGCGTGCATGCCGATTTCCCCGCGATGCTTGCCGGCGGTGTGAGTGCATTGCTGCTGCAGGCGCTGCATCCGCTGGCCCTCTCCGGCGTCTGGGATCACTCGACGTTTCGCGTCGATATGCAGGGGCGCCTCGGGCGCACCGCGCAGTTCATCGCTGGCACCACGTACGGTAACCGCGCCGATGCGATGCGGTTGATCGAACGCGTGCGCCGTATCCATGCGGGCATTCGCGGCACCGCGCCCGATGGGCGGCCCTACGCGGCAGACGATCCGGCGTTGCTGACGTGGGTCCATGTAGCCGAGGTGTCGAGCTTCATGGCCGGTTACCTGCGCTATGTAGGGCCGCTTTCCGCCGCCGAGCAGGATCGCTACTTTGCGGAGGAGGCGCGCATCGCGGCGCTGCTGGGGGCACCCGATGTGCCGGCCTCGCGCGCGGCCATCGATGCCTATCTTGCCGCGCAGCGGCCTTTTCTGGTGGCGAGCGAGCGGACGCACGAGGTGGTGCGGCTCGTGATGTCGATGCCCGTTCCGCGACGGCAGTTGCTGCCGGCTGTACGGGTGATGACCGATGCGGGGGTGGCGTTGCTGCCCGCGTGGGCGCGGGAGATGTTGCGGCTTGACGGTGCGTCGCTGCGGCGGCCGATTTCGCTTGCGGCGATGCGGGTGCTGGCGCCTACGATGCGGTGGACGCTTGGGGCCGGGTTAGCGGCGCGGGCGCGCCGGCGGGCGCTGATGCCCTCTCCCGACGGAGAGGGCGCCGACCCGCGATAGCGCAACGCGCGTTACTCCGCTGCGGCAGCCGCCGCCTTGGCCGCCTCCGCCGGGCTGCCGCGCAGCGCGACCTCCTTGAGTCGCATGACGAGGAACGGCGAGATCAGCGAAACCGCCGCGCTCAGCAGGAACAGCGTGCGAAACGCGTGTTCCGCCGCCGCGCGGACGGCGGCCGCGTCGGCCTGGTCGGCGCCGCCCAGCGCCCGGCGGAACATGCTCATCAGCACATCCTCGCCCGCATGCCCCGTCGACATCGCCACGCCGCTATGCCGCAGCAGCGCGATGAGCACCGTCGTCAGCACCGCCACGCCGACCGCGCCGCCCAGCAGGCGCGAGAAAGCGGTGAGTGCCGTCGCGATGCCCATCTGCTGTTGCGGCACCGCGTTCTGCGTCGCCACGAGGCCACTCGGGAATTGAAGGCCGAGCGACAGGCCGAGCACCACCATCACCAGCAGGCTCGGCAGCACGTCGTGCACGGGCACGAACGCCAGCCCGACGATCGCGATCGGTGCGACGACCGAGCCCGTCATCTGCAGCGGCTTGTAGCGCCCCGTCCACGACATCATGCGCCCGGCGATAAACGCGCCGAACGGAATCGCAAGCGTCAGCGGGACCAGACGCAGCGCCGCGATATCGGCGGGCGCGCCGCCCACCACCTGGAACCGCAGCGGCAGCAGCACCGACATCGCGATCAGTTGGAAGAAGCACAGGAACAGCGTCGTGCAGCAAATGGCCACGGTCGGCACGGCAAGCAGATCGAGCGGGATCACCGGATCGGTCGCGCGGCGCTCCTGCCAGACGAAGATCGCGAGCCCCAGCAGACCCGCGAGCAACAGGCCGATCGACTCGGCTTCGAGCGGCGAATGCCCCTGCCCGAGGCGCGTGAGGAAGACGAGCACACCGGTGAGACCGCCGCCGAACAGCAACGCGCCCGGATAGTCGATGCGATGGCGCCGGCCGCTGACCGGCAGATGGCGCAGCGTGCGCCGCACGACGACCAGCGCAATCAGCGCGAGCGGCAGGTTGATCCAGAAGATCCAGCGCCACGACAGCCAGTGCGCGAGGTAACCGCCGATAACGGGACCCGCCATGCTGGCCACGGCCCACACGCCGCTGACATAGCCCTGATACCGGCCGCGCTCGCGCAGCGGCACCACGTCGCCGATGGTCGCCTGCGATACCGAGATCAGGCCGCCACCCCCGAGCCCCTGCAGGATGCGCGCGAGAATCAGCATCGGCATCGACGTCGCCATCGCGCAGAACACCGATGCGAGCGTGAACAGGATGATCGAGAAACTGAGCACGGCGCGCCGGCCGAGCACGTCGGAAAGCTTGCCGTAGATCGGCGTCACCACCGTGGAGGCGACGAGGTAGGCCGAAATCACCCACGCCATGTCGTCGAAACCGTTGAGCTGCAGCGCAATATCGGGCAGCACGACCGCGACGATCGATTGCTCGAGCGCGCCCAGCAGGATGGCGAGCATCAGGCCGAACAGCACCTGCATGACGGGCACCTGTGGCAATGGCGCCTGTGTGGCGGAAGCAGCGGCAGCGGAGACTGCACTGTCTCGGGCGGGGGAGGAGGAAGACATGGAGCGCGGCAGACGGCGGCGCTCGGGGCTCATGGATGTGCCGATGTGCGGCACGGGCCCTCGTTGGCCTTGTCTGCTCTTGTGATCAAGGAGAACCGCCATTGTAGGCGAGTTCTCCTTCGACGCGCATGTCCGCTTTCTTTCAGAAAGTTTCCCACTCGCCGGCGCCGGCGGTCGCGAGCGCGGGGCTCGCGGCCGGGCGGGCATGGCCCGGACGGCGCGCGGGCTGCAATACCGGCTCGCGGCGCTGACGCTCCACCGGACCGCGCGCTTTGGCCGGTGTCGCCGGCGTGCGCGTGGGCAGCACGGAAGCCTGCGGCTTGCGCGTCACCGGCGGGCGGACCGCTGCGGGGACGGCGGGTTCGCGCGTGGCGCGCGGTGCCGGGGCGGCCGTCGGTTGGGCGGGGCGCTTCGTCTCGGCAGGCGCCGGGCGCGCCGCAGCCGGAGCGGCCGCCGCGTTCACCGGGCGCGAGATGGCGCGCACGCGCGTGGCGGGCGCCGTCGTCGCGGACGAGGCAGCGGGCTCGCGCACGACTGCGGGAGTCGGCGAAGGCAAGGCGCGTCCGGTGCGAGCCGCGGACGAGGTGGATGCGGACGCGAGGGCGGGCAGGCGCGATGGCAGCGCGCGTGCGGAAGGTGCGGAAGGTGCGGCAAGGGCGGGCACTGCGGCATGGGCGATGGCTGCGCGGCTCGTCGCGGCACCCTGCGTGCCGCCGATATCGAACTTGGCGACTTCGGTCACCAGCCCCTGCGCCTGCTGCAGCAGGCTTTCGGCGGCCGCCGCGGCCTCTTCGACGAGCGCCGCGTTCTGCTGCGTCACGCCTTCCATCTGGGTAATGGCCAGGCTCACCTGCTCGATGCCGGCCGACTGCTCCTGGCTCGCCGCGGTGATCTCGCCCATGATGTCCGTCACGCGGCGGACCGCGCCGACGATATCGTCCATGGTCCTGCCCGCCTGCTCCACCTGCTTCGCGCCGTCCTGCACCTGCCGGACCGACCCGTTGATCAGTTCGCCGATTTCCTTCGCCGCCGCGGACGACCGCTGCGCCAGCGTGCGCACTTCCGCCGCCACGACCGAGAAGCCCCGGCCCTGCTCGCCCGCGCGCGCCGCTTCCACGGCCGCGTTGAGCGCAAGAATATTGGTCTGGAACGCAATGCCCTCGATCACCCCGATGATCTCGGTCACGCGCTGCGACGACTTCGAGATGCCGTCCATCGTCTCCACCACGCCGCGCACGGCACGGCCGCCCTGGCTGGCCACGTCGGATGCATTCACCGCGAGCTGGTTGGCCTGGCGCGCGTTCTCGGCGTTCTGACGCACCGTCGAGGTCAGCTGCTCCATCGATGCAGCGGTCTGTTCGAGCGAGGCCGCCTGCTCTTCCGTACGCTGGGACAAATCCGTGTTGCCGGTGCTGATCTCGCGCGCGGCGGTGTCGATCGAGCCCGCCGCCTGCTGAATGCCATGCACAAGGCTGCGCAATTGACCGAAGGCCCCTTCGAGCGCGCCGAGCATGCGGCCCATTTCGTCCTGGCTGCGCACCTCGATCGTATGGCCGAGCCGGCCGGCCGACAGCGCCTCGGCCGCGTCCAGCGCGTGCCGGGCGGGCCGCGTGATGGAACGCGTGATGGCCATGCCGAGCATGGCAGCGACCACCGCGGCCACGATGGCCAGGCCAATCAGCACGTCACGTGTGAGCTCGTACCGCTCGCTTGCGGTACCGACGGCGGAGATCGCCATCTTGCGGCCCGATGCCGAGAGTTCGTCGAGCTTCTCGAAATACGGCACCTGCGCCGGACCCAGCCCATTGGCGAGACCGCTTCGCGCGCCGTCGAAGTCGCTGGCCCGCAGTTGCTGGATCACGGCATCGAGCTGCTTGTTATAGCCTTCGCGCGCCTGCGTCAGCGAGTCCAGCATCGCCTTGCGATCGGGATGGCCCGACTGCTCGAGCAGCTTGCTGAATTCCCCGAGCGTGCGCGCCACGTCCTCGCGCACGGCGACGATGCGCTCGGCATTGCGCGTGACGATCGCCGGATCCTGCGACAGTGCCGCGTCGCGCACCAGCATGCCGATCTGTTGCGCGTCGCCCTTGACGCGATTGAGGTCCAGCACGCGCAGCAGACGCTGCTCGACGGCCGTATGCATGGCGTCGTTCATGCCATGGAGCGACGACACGCCCACTGCCGCCACGGCGGCCAGCAACACGACCACCAGCAGAAATGCCAGGGACAGCCTTGTCCCGATGCCTGTATTTCGCAAGCCCATCACCGTTCCCCTTCTCTCTTGTTCGCTTTGGTTTGGCAGGAGCGGCGTATCACCCCCGGCAGTTCAGGCCATGCGGGGGGACGCACGGAGGCCCTAACGGCGTGGCCGGAAGGCGACTTGAGGCGGAATTTGAAATGACGGGTAAAACACTGGCAGTTCGGCAAATTGACCCGCTGCCGGGTGGCGTCTAATAGCTCCCGTGCACTCTGAAGGATATGGAGCGACGCGGGCTCGCCAAAAAAAGAAGCCCACGCGCGGGGTGCTCGTAGGCTTTCAGGACTGCTGTAGAAGAACCGGACTTTTGGCTCAGGCCACGAATATAAACCCGCTTACATGAGGTGTAAATCGACCTTCTATCAGGGAAACCCCTGATGGTGGGTGTAAGTGGCAAGTGAATTTCTTCACTAAAAACATTCGAAGGCATCACTTTTGGCGCTGCCGAGAGATAACGGCAGCATCTTCACAAACCTTGAGTCTTTGGTTTGTGCCGATCGCGATTCTTTTGGCAAGTCTGTAACTCTCAATCCGAGAGTTACCTCAACCTCACAATTTTCACAACGATATTGTTAGAGCAAACGCTCTAGCCGATGGTCAGCGCTCGCTCTCGTCACGATTTGTAAAACTTTGTTACCCTTTGGCCTGAAGTATTCCCCTTCTCTTCTGGCAGCGCCCGATAAACAAGGCGACTGCGGGATCTCCCGCGCCGGTACCGAGAGTGAATGTTTCATCCCTCGTATCGTCGTCAGCCGCCAGATCCCTTGTGGGCTCTTCCGGAGAAGTTGTGAAGCAGGAAAAAAAGGCCTCCAGACCCAGTCGCAAACTACAGCACCTGCAATTTGCGGCCCACAGCGCCAGTCGCGTTCCGGTCATCGTCCACTTGTCGAACGGCACACGCCTCACGGGCGTGGTCATCGCTTCGGACAATTACATGCTGCTGCTCGGGCAGGATCTCGACGATCCGACGCCCGTGCTGGTGTACAAGCGCGCCGTCACGGTGGTGACGCCGGCCGGCCCCGAGGGCGAGGCCGTGGTGCCGGACGCGGAAACCTCGCCGGATTTCGTGCGCCTGTTCGTACCGCGCACCCGCAAGCGCCGCTGAGCACAACTCTAGTAAAAGTCACACTAAAGCTTCCCCACCGCTGGTCGATAACCCTTGCAACGGAGGCACTCTACCCCTGCTCCAGCAGGCAGCCAACGTTACGGCACCCGCCGGAATGCCTAAAACATTGCAAATAGGAGTCGTACCATGGCGCAAGTCATCAACACCAACATTCTGTCTCTGCAAACGCAGAGCAACCTGAACACCTCGCAAGCTTCGCTGAACAGCGCGATCCAACGCCTGTCGTCGGGTCTGCGCATCAACAGCGCAAAGGACGACGCCGCTGGCCAAGCCATCGCCAACCGCTTCACCGCCAACATCCGCGGCCTGACGCAAGCTTCGCGTAACGCCAACGACGGTATCTCGATCGCTCAAACGACCGAAGGCGCGCTGACCGAAGTCAACAACAACCTGCAACGTGTCCGTGAACTGTCGGTGCAAGCCGCCAACGGCACGAACTCGGGTTCGGACCTGAAGTCGATCCAGGACGAAATCAAGCAGCGTCTGGCTGAAATCGACCGCGTGTCGTCGCAAACCCAGTTCAACGGTGTGAAGGTTCTGGCCAAGAACCAGAACATGACGATCCAGGTTGGCGCGAACGACGCTGAAACCATCACGATCGGCCTGCAGCAAATCACGTCGAAGACCCTGGGCATCTCGGGCTTCAGCGTTGCTGGCCCGCAAGGCACGACCGGCACGATCGCCAACGGTACCGCTGTTACCGCCATCTTCGGCAACGGCGCAACCGGCACCAGCGCAACCGGCGTGTCGGCTGCCGACATCCAGCGCGCTCTGGGCCTGAACACCTCGTCGGCTATCAACGCCCAAGACCTGGTGCAAGACTCGAAGGGCAACCTGTTCGTTCGCGTGAGCATGACCGGCCTGACCGCCGCCGACGACACGGCTCTGTCGGCCAAGGGCTTCGCTGGCAACGGCACGGCTACCTCGACGACGATGTACATCGCCGTCAAGGCAAGCGACGCCGTGAACAACGGTACGACCGCTGGCTTCACGATCAACGGTGCAGCGCTGACGTCCTCGGACTTCCAGCAAACCGCTACGACGAACCCGCTGGCCACGATGGACGCCGCACTGTCCACGGTGGACAACCTGCGTTCGGCCCTGGGTGCTGTGCAAAACCGGTTCGAATCGACGATCAACAACCTGAGCACGACGGTGAACAACCTGTCGGCTTCGCGTTCGCGCATCGAAGACGCTGACTACGCAACGGAAGTGTCGAACATGACCCGCGCGCAGATCCTGCAACAAGCTGGTACGTCGGTGCTGTCGCAAGCCAACCAGACGACCCAGAACGTGCTGTCGCTGCTGCGTTAATCACGCCGCAGGAAAGGCCGGGCCGCAAGGCCCGGCCTTTTTGCCGGAATGTTTTGCAGGCAGACCGCTGCCTGCAAAGCGTTTCAACAGGACACTGACCCGAGCCTTTTCGGACGGAGAAAGACCATGGCACACCCTAATACCGTTTCGATGCCCCCGGCGCAGGTCGCCGCGCATCCCGCCACGAGCCAGGCGCCAGCGCCGGCCGGCGCGGCCAAACTGCCTGGCGAGCCGCAACGCGCGGCGGACCCCGCTGCCCCGTCTTTCTCCAGGAACTCCGATTCGTCCTCCGACACCACCGGTGCCGTGCAGGAGCTCGTCGATGTTCTCAAGACGACGTCGATCGGCCTGCGATTCGAGATCGACGACAAGACGCACCGCGTCATCACCAAGGTGATCGACAAGGACACGGGCGAGGTCATCCGGCAAATGCCGAACGAGGAAGTCCTGCGCGTCGCCCGCGCGATCGACAAGTTGCAGGGTCTGTTTGTCAGTCACGCCGTGTAGAACGGCATCCAGTTGAAGAAAAAAACAAGGTAAAGAACATGGCAGGAATCTCCAACATCGGTGTCGGTTCGGGTCTGAATCTGCAGGATCTGCTCACGTCGTTGCAGACCAACGAGAATCTGGCGCTTACGCCCATCCAGGATCAGGCCACCGCCTATCAGGCGAAGCTGTCGGCTTACGGCAAGATCAAGAACGCACTGGATGCGTACCAGGCGGCAGCAAAGAACCTGACGAATCCGAAGACCTTCTCCGTGGTGAAGGCGGCCGTCAGCAACGGCATCCTGACCCCCACGACGAGCACCGACTCCGTGCCGGGCAGCTACGCCATCAAGATCACGAAGCTCGCACAGGCGCAGACGCTGGCCTCGGCGGGTCAGGCCAGCCAGACCACGGCGATCGGCGGCGGCACCATTACGTTCGATTTCGGCAAGGACCTTGCCACCGGCGGCGCGCCGACCAGCACCAAGACGGTCACCATCGGTTCCGACACGTCGCTGCAGGGCATCCGCGATTCGATCAACAAGGCCGACGTCGGCGTGAAGGCCAGCATCGTCAATGACGGTTCGGGCACGCCCTATCGTCTGGTGCTGACGTCCGCCAAGACCGGCGAAGACATGTCCATGCGCGTGAGCGCCAGCGACAGCGCGGTCAGCAACGTCCTCGCATTCGATCCGACGCAAGCGACGCAGCCGAACGGCATGCAGGAAAAGATCAAGGCCGGCAACGCCGCCCTCACGGTGAACGGCATCGACATCGTCAGCCAGGAAAACACCGTCAAGGACGCCGTACCGGGCACCACGCTCGCCTTGACCGCAACCGGCGACACCACGCTGACCACGACGCAGGACAACGACGCCATCAAGAAGGCCGTCACGGACTTCGTGAGCGCCTACAACGCACTGCTGACGGAGGCCGCGACGCAGACGGCGTTCGACACCAGCGCCAACAAGCCTGGCGATCCTTCGAGCTCGTCGCCGCTGACTGGCGATGCCACGCTGCGCAACATCCAGACCAGCCTGCGCTCGATGCTCAATGCCGGCCTGCCCGATGGCAAGGGTGGCACGCTGTCGCTGTCGCAACTGGGTATCTCGTTCGACCTCGACACGTCCAACAAGGGTCAGAACTACGGCAAGCTCAAAGTCAACGACGACAAGCTCGACGCCGCGATCCGCGACAACGCTTCGGGCATGTCCGCATTCTTCGGCGGCGTGAACGGCAGCAAGGGCCTGGGCAACACGATTTCGGACTATGTTGATGGCCTCAACGCCGATGGCGGCGCACTGAATGCCGTGACCACCGGCCTGACCGACTCGCTCAAGGACCTGAACGACAAGTACACCCAGACCCAGGACCGCATCCAGACGACCATGGACCGCTACAAGGCTCAGTTCACGGCACTCGATGCACTGGTCGCCCAGCTGAACCAGACCAAGTCCTACCTGACGCAACAGTTCGCGTCGCTGTCCAGCAGCAACAAGTAACACTTTCGGAGATCGCCATGTTCGCGCGCCAAGGTATCAACGCTTACGCCCAGGTCGGTGTCCAGACCGGCGTCATGAACGCGAGCCCGCACAAGCTCATCGTCATGCTGTACGACGGTGCCCGCTCGGCCATCGCGCGCGCAAAGTTCCACATGGAGAACGGCGAAACGGAAGCGCGCGGCAACGCGATCTCCAAGGCAATCAATATCATCGACAACGGTCTCAGAGCCGTGCTGGATCATGAGGCAGGCGGAGACATCTCCGCCAACCTCGAGTCTCTCTACGAATACATGACGCGCCGGCTCCTGCTGGCAAATCTGCGCAACGACGCCACCCTGCTGGATGAAGTCGATGCACTGCTCGAGAACCTGGCCTCGGCGTGGGCCGCCATAGGCGACCCCGCGGCATCCGAAACCCAGCAGCCCTCCCTGGCAACCGAGGCTCAGCCTGCGCTGCAAGAATCCTGAAATGCTGTCTATGTCCCCTATCGTTCGTAGCTATGAAGAGCTGCTGTTGCTCTCAGAGCAAATGCTCGAAGCCGCGCGTGCCGGAAACTGGGACGCGATGAGCGAACTGCAGCAGGTCTACCTGGCCGAGGTCGAGCGCCTGCGCCAGCTGGACCATGCCGTGCCCTTTTCCGACAACGAGCGCCTGCGCCGCTTCCAGTTGCTCGAGCGCATTCTGGCGTTCGATGCGCGCATCCGCGATCTCACGATGCCGCGCCTCGCGCAACTGGGTAGCCTGCTCAACAACTCGCGCACGCAGATGAGCCTGCACCGCGCGTACGGCGCAGTAGTCTAGACGTCCCGCCCCTTACCCGAGGGGCGACGGTCGCGCCCCGCGTTTCCTGATACGTGCCCATGACCGGCGTTCATCTGCCTCCCAGCCTTCTTCCCGGGCACACTCCCGATCCGCAGCTGACGCGGCCATCCCTGACGATCGACAGGCTTGCCGCGCTGATGCCGGCGCCCGAGGTCACGCAGGGCGACGTGCAGTCGTCCACGGGCGGCGCGCTGCCGACACGTCAGCCGAATGGCGTCGCAGCAGGCGCCGGCAATCTGGCGAACGCTGCCCAGACCACATCCACACGCGAGACGCTCAGCTTCGCGGCGCGCGCCATCCTGGACGTGATGGGCAACGCCGACTCCGTTCCCATGCGCGCGGCATCGCCGCTGTTGCCTTCCGCGCCCGCCGCCGGCACCGCGCCCGCATCCGCAGCCGCGATGGCGAACGGACTGGCCGCACTGGTTGGCGAGAGCGGCCTGTTCTACGAGTCGCACCTCGAACAATGGGTCAGCGGCATGCGCCCCTTGACCTCGCTGCTGGCGGAACCGCAGGGCCCGCTGCGCCAGCCGGTCGCACCCGGTAGCCAGCCGCCGGCGAACGCCGCACCGCAGCCGAGCCCGGGCCCGGTCGCCATGCTGCCCTACAGCGGCCCCGCAACGCCTCCGTCACCACAGAGCAACCCGGCCGCCACGCTGGCGGAACTGACGCGCCCTGTCGTCTTCCCGCCTGCCAGTACGCATGGCGCCCCGATTCCCGTCAACGCCGCCTCCCACGACGCAGTGGCCGCGGAAGTCCTGCGCGCGAACAACCGTATCCGCCAGTCGTCACCGGGAGGCGCAAGTCCGGCGGGGACAGTCGGCGACGAACGCCGCGCGGCGCAGGCCAGCGCGGCAGCACAGGCGTATCAGGCGACGGCAGAGGTCTCGCACGACGGCTATCACATCGCGCGGGCACAGCGCGAGGCCGCCATCGCCAACTGGAACACGCCCGACCCGACCCCTTCTCCCACCGACACGGGGCCGCCCGTGCATCCCGCGACCGAAGGCGTGGTGCGCCAGCAGCTGGAACTGCTGGCAACGCAGCAGTTCCGCTTTGCGGTCGATGCATGGCCAGGCATGCCCGTCGATTGGGAGGTCACGCGCCATGAAGGCGGACAACAACGCGAGGGCGCGGCGGAAGGGACGGCACAATGGAGCACGCGCGTGCGGCTGTCGCTGCCACAACTCGGCAACGTCGAGGCCGTGCTCACGCTGGGCGCGCGCGGGCTGGAAGCGCGGCTGCTCACCCATGACGACAGCGCCGCCGCACGCCTCGCCGAGACGCGGGATACCTTCCGGCAGCAACTGGAAGCCCGAGGTATCGCGCTCTTGAACCTGCAGGTCCAGACCGCGGACGTGGCGGACGGAGCGGCAGCATGAGCCACCAGAACAACCCGGACCACAGCGCCGATCGCAACGCCGCCGTAGCGCTGGCCTATGCCGCCAGGGACAACGCGCCCCGAGTCGTGGCCAAGGGATACGGCGTATCCGCCGAAGCCATCATTGCGCGCGCGCGGGAGGCCGGCGTCTACGTGCACGGCTCGCCCGCGCTCGTGAATCTGCTCATGCAGATCGACATGGACAGCCAGATTCCGCCGCAACTGTATGTCGCGGTGGCGGAACTGCTGACGTGGCTCCATCAGGTCGAGGCCGCTTCGGACTCGCCCGCGCCGATCCCCGCCCTCCCCTGAGAACGTTGCCTGGCGCGTCTTCCCAGCCAGGAGACGAACTCGCCACGCGGTACGAAATAGCGCCAATTTAGTCCCGTGTTCGGGCCAATGGCGCGCATTCCCCTTTGTTAAGGTTTTAGCATCGGCCAACCCATAAAGCTCTGGGTGGCAATGTGCCTAAACAAAGCAGAATGCCATGAATAAAAACGTCTCGATGAGCCCCGCGCAGCGCCTCATCCAGCAGGCCTGGGCGGCCCACGCATCCGGCAGATTCGCGGAGGCCATCAAGCTTGCGGGGACTGCCAAGCGCAGTGGCGCCAGCCTCGCGGACGCGAGCTACATCGAAGCCGTCGCGATGTCCGGACTGGGCCGCAATGCGGAGGCCAAGGCGCTGGGCGAAGCCAGCCTGAAGCGCTTTCCCAACCATGCCGGGTTTCTCGGCATGCTGGGCACGCTGGAGCTCCAGCTCGAGAATTTCGACGTCGCGGCAAAGCTGCTGAAAAGCAGCCTGGACCTGCAACCCGAGGTCGGCCATCTGTGGCAGGCCTATGGCGCGGCGATGTTCGCGCTCGGTCATTACAACGACGCGCGAATCGCCGGCGAGCGTGCCGTGGCGCTGCTGCCGAACGACCCCGCCGTGGTCGGCAACTACGCGAGCGCGCTGCGGGAATCGGGCGCCACCATGGAGGCGATTCCGGTGATGCGCCAGGCCTGCGCGCTGGATCCCCTGCAGCGCATCAACCGCTCGAACCTGCTGTTTACGATTCTCTACGACGAGACCATCGGCGCCGAGCAGCTGCGGCGAGAAGCCACCGACTGGGCGGAAACGCTGGCCCGCATGCCGATCGACGGAAAACTGCCCGAATTGAGCGGCAGCGATGGCGACAAGATTCGCATCGGCATCCTCTCGAACGACTTGCGCCGCCATGCGGTCGCCTACTTCCTGATTCCCCTGATCGCGAACATCGATCGCACCCGCTTCGAAGTGCATCTGTTCTCGCTCACGAGCGTGACCGACAACGTCACGCAGAAGATCCGCCAGTATGCGGAGAGCTTTCAGGATGTGTCGAAGCTGAAGGAGGCCGAAGTCGTCAGGCGCATCCGCGCCGCACGTTGCGACGTCATGGTGGACCTCGGTGGGTACACGGGCGCATCGCCGCTGCAATACATGGTGCACAGGCTCGCGCCAAAGCAGCTGACCTGGCTTGGATACCCGGGCACGACGGGTATGAAGGAGATCGAGTATCGCGTGACCGACTGGACGGCCGACCCCGCGGGATTCGAGCACAACTACAGCGAGAAGCTGCTGCGTGCGCCGATCTTCAGCGCGTTCCATCCGATGGTCACCAATCCGCTGTTCATCTACGAGCCGAAGTATCGCGTGTGTCCGACGCCCGCGCTGGAGAATGGCTACATCACGTTCGGCTCGTGCAATCACATCGCCAAGCTCGGCCCCAAGACCATGCGTCTGTGGAGCGCGGTACTCGCGCGCTGCCCCAACTCGCGGCTGCTGGTGGAAGCCGCGGGATGCGACCGCGAAAGCGTGCGCGAGATGTTGCGCACGCGCATGGAACAGCACGGCATCGACACCAGCCGCGTGGATATGATTCCGCGCGATGGCGCCAATCAGTACCTCACCTACCATCGCATCGACATCGCACTGGACACCGCGCCGGTCACCGGCGGCACCACCACCTGCGATGCGATCTGGATGGGCGTGCCCGTCGTCACCTTCGCGGGTGACACGTTCCATCAGCGCGTGTCCACCCCGTTCCTGCGCGCGGCCGGCCTCGACGAACTCATCTGCGAAACCGAGGAGCGCTACATCGAAGTGGCATGCGCGCTCGCGTCCGATATCGCGCAGCTGGACGGCATTCGCCAGTCGATTCGCCCGCGTGCCGAGAAAAGCGAGATGTTCGACGCCCCCCGCTTCGCCACCTGGTTCGAGGACGAGGTGACCGAGATGGTCAGGGAATTCAAGCCCACCTCCCACGAACGCGTGGCGCGCAGGGAAGGCGTGTTCTTTGGCGGTACCTGGTATCCGGCGGAAGACCTCGTGCTGTCGGTGGCCGCGCATCTGCATCTGCGCGAATACGGCCCGCTGCGCAACGTGCTGGAGAACCTGACGTCCACCTGGTATCGCCACTGGATGATCGCGTACGGGCTCGCCGAAATCAAATACGCGGAAGGCAAGCACGAAGAGGCCATCGAGCTGCTGGTGGAGGCCATCGGCATGCGTCCGTACGCATTGCCCCTGTACCGAAAGCTCGGCATCTGGATGGACGAGCAGGGCCTCGACAAGTCGGCACTCGCCCAACTGCTGGACGACCAGTTCGGCCTGGCGCTGGAAACGCTGGAAGCTTCGGCGGTACCCGACGTGTTCGAGATCCTTGGCATCACCATCGAGCGCATCGACAACAACGTGGCGGAGGAAGCAACCGCATGAAAGCCGTGATCCTCGCCGGTGGCCTTGGCACCCGCATCTCCGAAGAGTCGCACCTGCGCCCCAAACCGATGATCGAGATCGGCGGCAAGCCGATTCTCTGGCACATCATGAAGATGTACTCGGCGCACGGCGTGAACGAGTTCGTCATCTGCCTCGGCTACAAGGGCTACGTCATCAAGGAGTACTTCGCCAACTACTTCCTGCACATGTCCGACGTGACGTTCGATATGCGCGAGAACCGCATGGCCGTGCATCACCGCAAGGCCGAGCCGTGGAGCGTGACGCTCGTGGACACCGGCGAGGACTCCATGACCGGCGGACGCCTGCGCCGCGTGCGCGAATACCTGGAACCCGGCGAAGCGTTCTGCTTCACCTACGGGGACGGAGTTTCCGACATCGACATCAGCCGCGAAATCGCATTCCACCGCTCGCATGGCCGCCAGGCGACCGTTGCCGCCGTGCAGCCGCCGGGCCGTTACGGTGCGCTGGAGCGGACCGGCCATGATCTCGTCAGCGGTTTCACCGAGAAGCCGCGCGGCGATGGCGCATGGATCAATGGTGGCTTCTTCGTGCTGCAGCCCGAGGTGATCGACCTGATCGAGAGCGATGGCATCTCGTGGGAAGAAGCGCCGATGCGCGAGCTGGCCGGCAGCGGGCAGATGGCGGCGTTCGAACATACGGGGTTCTGGCAGCCCATGGACACGCTGCGCGAGAAGAATCTTCTCGAAGACCTCTGGCAATCGGGCAAGGCACCGTGGAAGATCTGGTAACGACGCCGGGCCCCGCGAACGTCTTCGCGGCCTATCGCGGGCGACGCGTTTTCATCACGGGCCACACCGGCTTCAAGGGCGCGTGGCTGGCCCTGCTGCTCGCGCGCTTCGAGGCGCAGGTGAGCGGCTATGCGCTCGCGCCCAATACCGAGCCGAGCCTGTTCCATGCGGCCGATGTCAGGTCGGCACTGGAGCGCCATACGATCGCCGATGTGCGCGACGCGGGCGCGCTCTCGCAGGCCATGCGGGACGCACAGCCCGAGATCGTGCTGCACCTTGCCGCGCAGCCGCTCGTGCGCGCGAGTTATCGCGATCCCGCACAGACGTGGTCCACCAACGTCATGGGCACCGTGAACCTGCTCGATGCCGTGCGCGCCTGTCCGTCGGTGCGCGCCGTGATCGTGGTCACCACCGACAAGTGCTACGACAACAAGGAATGGCTCTGGGGTTATCGCGAGACCGATGCGCTCGGCGGTCACGACCCCTACAGCGCCAGCAAGGCAGGCACTGAACTGGTCGCGGCCAGCTATCGCAAGTCGTTTCTGGCCGAACGCGGCGTGCTGCTTGCCACCGCGCGCGCCGGCAACGTGATCGGCGGCGGCGACTGGTCCGAAGACAGGCTGATTCCCGACGCGGCCCGCGCCACCGCCGCGGGCCGCGCGCTGGAGATCCGCAGCCCGCACGCGACGCGGCCCTGGCAACACGTCCTCGAGGCGCTCCATGGCTATCTGCGGCTCGGCAACCGCCTGCTCGATGGCGACGCGACGCTGGCCGACGCGTTCAACTTCGGGCCGGAGCCGCGCGACAACGTCCCCGTTGCCGCGGTGCTGAACGGCCTGCGGTCTCACTGGCCCGAGCTGGCCTGGAAACATTGCCCGCCACCGGGCGCCGCGCCGCACGAAGCGCACAACCTGTACCTCGACGCGGCGCGTGCCCGCACCGTCCTGGGCTGGACACCACGCTGGACGCTCGAGGAAGCACTGGCCGCCACGGCGCGGTGGTACCGCACGGTCCAGCTTGCGCCCTCAGAGGCACGCGCCATCACTGAACAACAGATCGGGCAATTCTGCGCATGAACGCTCAACTCAACGCTCACCCTGCGAACTGCCGCGCCTGCGGCGCGCCGCTGGCACACACGATGGTGGACCTCGGCCTGTCGCCGGTCTCCAACGCCTTTATCAAGCCCGAGCATATCGCGCGCGGGGAGATGTTCTATCCCCTGCACGCCATGGTGTGCGACAGCTGCTGGCTCGTGCAGCTTCGCGACGCCACCCCGGCGGAGACGCATTTCCACGACGATTACGTGTACTTCTCGTCGTTCTCCACGTCCTGGCTCGAACACGCGCGCCGCTATGTCGAGGCGATGACCGCGCGCTTCGGACTGAACCGCAACAGCCGCGTGATGGAAGTGGCCAGCAACGACGGCTACCTGCTGCAGTATTTCCAGCAGGCCGGCGTGCCCTGCCTTGGCATCGAGCCGTCGGCCAACACCGGCGAAGCCGCGCGCGCGAAGGGCATCGACAGTCGCGAGCTGTTCTTCGGCGAGCGCACCGCGCGCGCGCTGTGCGTGGAGGGCTGGCAGGTGGATCTGCTGCTCGGTAACAATGTGCTGGCGCACGTCCCCGATATCAACGACTTCGTGGGCGGCATGCCGGTGGTGCTGAAACCGGAAGGCGTGGTGACGCTCGAGTTTCCGCATCTGCTGCGCCTGCTGGAGCAGAACCAGTTCGACACGCTGTACCACGAGCACTATTCCTACCTGTCGCTGACCGCGCTGGTGCCCATCCTCGCGCGGGCGGGCCTGCGCGTGTTCGACATCGAGCATCTGCCCACGCATGGCGGCAGTCTGCGGTTGTTTGCCTGCCACAACGGCGCGAAGCATTCCACCTCGGCCAACGTCCAGGCATGCCTGGACGAGGAACTCCGCGGCGGGCTGACTTCGGTCGAGCGATACACGGCGTTCTCCGAGGGTGTACGCCGTGCCCGTATCGATCTGCTCGCCTTCCTGATCGATGCGCGCCGCAAGGGCAAGCGCGTGGCGGCCTACGGCGCCGCGGCCAAGGGCAACACGTTGCTGAACTACTGCGGCATCGACTCGGACCTGATCGAGTACGTCGTGGACCGCAACCCCGCGAAGCAGAACAAGCTGCTGCCGGGCTCGCGCATTCCCGTGCTGGCGCCGGAAGCCATCGATGCACGGCGGCCCGACTACCTCGTCATCCTGCCCTGGAACATCAAGGACGAGGTGATGGAACAGATGTCGGGCATCCGCGCCTGGGGCGGCCGCTTCGTGGTGGCCATCCCGGAAACCGTGGTGCTGCCGTGATCTTCACGCCGGCCCGCATCGCGGGCGCCTGGATCGTCGATCCCGAGCCGCTGGCCGACGAGCGCGGCTTCTTTGCCCGTACCGTCTGCGTGGAAACCTTCGCGGCGCATGGCATCGACGCGCGCTTTGCGCAGCAGAGCGTGTCGCGCAATACGCGCGCGGGCATCCTCCGCGGCATGCATTTCCAGCAAGGCGAGCACGCCGAAGACAAGCTCGTTCGCGTGACGACGGGCGCCGTGCACGACGTGATCCTCGACCTGCGCGCCGACTCCCCGACGTATCTGCAGTGGCAGGCCGTGGTGCTCGACGCGCAGATGCAGCGGGCCATTTATATCCCCAAGGGCGTGGCGCACGGTTTTCAAACGCTGTCGCCCCTGTCCGAGGTGTTTTACCAGATGACGGTACCTTTCGCGCCGGGCAGCAGTGCCGGCGTGCGCTGGGACGATGCCGACATCGGCATCGTCTGGCCCGATTGCGCGGAGCGGCTGATTTCCGCGAAAGACCTTGCCTTACCCACGCTGGCCGCACTGACGGCATCGACCGATCAGGCCGGCTGATCCTCTGATTCAACCTGAACACTGACTACCCGAAGCGGAGCCACCCATGACGACCGAACATTTGCAGAAGCTTTCCGACGCGTTGCGCACGGTGGGCGGCAGCGCCGCCGCCCGCGACAAGGTCATTGCCCTGTGCAAGAACATCGAGCAGGACCTTTCCGGCTACGAAGGCAGCGTGCGCGACGACATCACCGGTCCGATCGTCGATGCCATGTACAACGAAGAATCGCGCCTGCGGAAAACGCTGTCCGACGGCACGGTATTCGAGTTCCTGTACCGCACGAAGATCGCGCGCGATTTCCTGATGAGCTCCCCGTCAGCGCCGGACCACGTATGGGAACCGCAGACCACGAAGCTGCTGGTCCGCCTGTGCGAGCGCGGCGGCCACGCCGTGGTGGGTGGCGCCTACTTTGGCGATCAGGTCATCCTGATGGCGCGCCAGCTGGCCCGCGCGGGCGGTACCTGCCACGCATTCGAGCCCAACGCCGACCAGCTCGGCATGCTGCGCAACAACGCGCAACTGAACAATGTGGAGAACATTCGCAGCTGGCGCCTGGGCCTGTGGTCCGACAGCACCACGCAGCTGCGCCTGGTCGGCCATGACTCGTTCGCGCACGCCGAGCAGACCACGGATCAGACCGGCAGCGACAGCTTCATGACCGTGACGATCGACGACTACTGCGCCCAGCAGAATGTGGACAAGCTGAGCCTGATCATGCTCGACATCGAAGGCGCGGAGCTGAACGTGTTCAAGGGCGCGGCCAGGCAACTGGCCCGCCCGGCCGGCGAGGCACCCAATCTGGTCTTCGAAGTGCACCGCCACTACGTCGACTGGAGCCGCGGCCTCGAGAACGCCGAAATCGTCACGATGCTCAAGGGGTACGGCTACCACGTCTACGCCGTGCGCGACTTCAACTCGAATGTCGATATGCAGGGCCGCCCCGTGGAACTGGTGCCGGTGGACAACGTCTTCCTCGAAGGCCCCGCGCACGGCTTCAACATGGTTGCCGTCAAGGAGCCCGGTCTGCTCGAGGGTAATGGCTTCGCGGTCGTTCCCGGCGTCAGCCCGAAGCTGCTCTGGCACCGCGATCCGGCGCTGCACCACCCGGTCAACTGAGGAACGCGATGCGCTGTACCGTCATCGGCGGCGCCGGCTTCGTCGGCAGCCGCCTGGCCAGCACCCTGCGGCAGGCCGGCCATGAAGTCTGGGTCCCCGCGCGCGGGGACCGGGCGCTGTTCAACCGCGATCTCGGCCGCGTCTACTACTGCGCGGGGCTGACCGCCGATTACGCGGCGCGTCCGTACGATACGGTGGCGGCGCACGTCACGCTGCTGTCCGACGTGCTGCGTGCGAACCGCTACGACCATCTGGTCTATCTGTCGTCCACGCGGCTTTACGACGCATCGCAGCTGCCCCAGGGCGACGAGGCGGCGGCGCTGACCCTGCAGCCCGCCAACCCGCGCGCGCTCTACGATTTCTCGAAAGGGCTCGGCGAGAACCTGTGCCTGACCGTCGCCGAGGGCCGTACCGCCGTGGCACGGCTGTCGTGCGTATTCGACTGGACGCCGGACTCCCCGGGATTCCTTTCCGAATGGCTCGTGCGCGCCGCCGGCGAACGCACGTTCCGGCTCGACAGCGACGCCGGCTTCGTGCGCGACTATATCCACCTCGATGATGTCGTCGAAGCGCTGATCGGCATTTCGACGCGCGGCGCGGGCGGCATCTTCAACGTGGCCAGCGGCGAGAACGTGTCCAACGGCGAGCTGGCGGAAGTGTTCAACGGTGCGGGATGGGATGTGACGATGGCACGCAAGTCGCCCACGCAACGCGCCGCGGTGTGCAGCACGGCCGCGCTGCGCGCGCTGGGCGTCGTGCCCCGCGACGTGCGCACCGTGGTAGCCGGTTATCTTGCGGGGATTCGCCCATGGAACTGATTGGACAGACGCGCGATTCGCTGGCGGCCTATACCTGCGCGCAGGTGGCCAACCTCGTGCCGGACGGCCGCAACGACGGTTTGCTGCCGGTGGTGTCGCGCCATATGGACGAGGCGCTCGCGCGCACGGGGCGTTGCATCGATGCGGTGCGCATGTGGCGCCCCGGCCAGTTCAACTACCTGCACTCGTCGCAGTACTGCCAGTACCTGTATTACCTGGCCAACACGATCTGGCGCAACGAGCGCCACGGCGAGGCGTGCACGAAGCTGTTCCTGCTCAACAAGGCGCTGAATGCGATCGATCTGTTCTACGAGATCGAGATGCCCGAAGTGTTCTTCATCGGCCATTCGGTCGGCATCGTGCTGGCCAAGGCCACGTATGGGAACTATCTGGTGCTCTACCAGAACTCGACGGTGGGGAAGAATCACGGCATTGCACCCGTGATTGGCGACGGCGTGGTGATGTATCCCAACACGGCCATCATTGGGCGCAGCCATGTGCGCAATGGCTCGGTCATCGCACAGGGCGTGAGCGTATTGAACCGCGACACCCCGGGCGACTGCCTCGTCTATGCCGGCACGGCCGGCGACCTCGTCTGCAAGCCCGCGCAGGAGCGCGCAGCCGAGGAGTACTTCCGTCTCTGATCTTCCGTCTCTGATCAGACGGGCATGTTCATCATTTCCTGATACGCAGCCGCCAGGCGGTTGCGCACCTGCACGGCGGTCTGGAACGAGACGTTCGCCTTCTGCAGGTCGATCATCACGTCATTCAGCGCCACGCCGGGCTTGCCGAGTTCAAATGCCTCCGCCTGGTTGTTGGCGTGTTCCTGCGCGGCGTTGACGCGCGCGAGCGAGCGCTGCAGTTCACCGGCAAAGCCGCTCGTGGTAGCGGCCTGGGCCGAAGCCGCGCCGCCGCCGGCCGCGGTCTGGGCCAGGCCGCGCAACTGCTGCAGCATGCTTTCGATGGAAGAAATCGTGGTCATGTCGTAGATCGGTCCAGCAAAGGTTGGAAATCGGGATCGAAACCGCCCTCGAGACGCATGATGCGGCGAACGCATCACAACAAGATGGCTTCTCACCTGTTTCGGCCCTCGCACTGTAGACCCGGCCCGTCTCCATCCAAAGGTTGAAATCACGCGGAAAACCTCGCCTATTCAGTCGATTGTGGATCGACCGTTTGGCCGATGATCGCTACCGTGCCGAATCTGGCGTGCGGTCGTGAGTTCCCCGGCCGTTCGCCTTGGCGACCATCCATAACCTTCGCGGGGAGTACGCGTGTTTTCTCAGCAGCGTAATGAGAGCCGTGCCGAAATGACTAACGGCAAGACCAGCCAGAGTGGCAAGGGCAGGGTTTCCCCGGCCAATCCGGAGACGCGTGCATGAACGCCGCCGCAGCCCTGCCGGGCGGCTCCGCGCTGCTCGACAAGATCAAGGCCAATCCACGCCTGCCGCTGATGCTTGGCGGTGCCGCGCTGGCCGCCGCCATCGCCGTCGGTGTGATGTGGTCCCGTGCCCCCGACTACAAGGTCCTGTACACCAACCTGTCGGAGCGTGACGGCGGCGCAGTGATCGCCTCCCTCCAGCAGATGAACGTGCCGTACAAGTTCGCCGAAGGCGGCGGTGCGGTCATGGTGCCGGCCGACAAGGTGCACGAGATGCGCCTGCGCCTGGCTTCGCAGGGCCTGCCGAAGAGCGGCACCGCGGGCATGGAGCTCATGGACAACCAGAAGTTCGGCATCAGCCAGTTCGCCGAACAGGTCAACTACCAGCGCGGTCTCGAGGGCGAGCTCTCCCGCTCGATCGAATCGATCGCCGCCGTGCAGTCCGCGCGCGTTCACCTCGCGATTCCGAAGCCCACGCTGTTCGTGCGCGAGCGTCAGAAGCCCACCGCGTCGATCGTGCTCCAGCTCTATCCGGGCCGCGCGATCGACGAGGGCCAGGTCGCCGCGATCAGCCACCTGGTGTCGTCGAGCGTCCCCGAACTGACCCCGAAGTCGATCTCGATCGTCGATCAGCACGGCAACCTGCTGTCCGGCAACGGCGACCGCTCGCTGGACGCGACGCAGCTCAAGTTCGTGCAGCAAGTCGAGCAGAACTACGTCAAGCGCGTGGAAGCCATCCTCGCGCCGATCGTCGGCAAGGACAATGTGCACGCGCAGGTCACCGCGGACGTGGACTTCTCCACGGTCGAGCACACCGACGAGAGCTACAAGCCCAACCAGGATCCGTCGAACGCCGCGATCCGCAGCCAGCAGTCGAGCGAGTCCAGCCAGGAAGGCGCGGCACCGGTCGGCGGCGTGCCCGGCGCGCTGTCGAACCAGCCGCCCGCCGCCGCGCAGGCACCGATCGCCAACCCGCAGCCGCCGCGCCAGCCGGGTCAGCCGAACCCGCCGCCCGCGCAGGCCAACCAGGCCAGCACGCAGACCGGCACCGCCGAGAAGACCGGCCCGCGCAGCAACCGTCGCGATACCACCACCAACTACGAACTCGACCGCACCGTGCGCCACGTGCAACAGGCACCGGGCGGCGTCAAGCGCCTGTCGGTCGCGGTGGTCGTGAACTACCGCCAGAAGGCCGATGCCAAGGGCAAGATGGTCGCCGAGCCGCTGCCGGCCACGATGCTGACGCAGATCGAGAACCTGACCAAGGAAGCGATGGGTTACTCGAGCGATCGTGGCGACTCGCTGAACGTGGTCAACAGCCCGTTCACCGACGACCGCGTGATCGAGCCCGAAGTGCCGCTGTGGAAACAACCGCAAATGATCGATCTCGCCAAGACCGGCGTCGGCTACCTGCTGCTCGCGATCCTCGCGCTGTTCCTGTGGTTCAAGGTGGCACGCCCGGTGGTGCGCAAGTACACCGCGCCGCCGCTGCCCGCGCCGACCGAAGCCGACGCCACCACGGAAGCCGTGCTGCTGCCGCCGGAAGAAACGACGAATCCGGAGCTGCTGCGCCTCGCGGCCAAGTACGAAAGCGATCTCGCCCTGGTGCGCGACGCCGCGCAACGCGACCCGCGTCTGGTCGCCAGCGTAATCAAGCAATGGATGGCCAATGACGAACGCTAAGTCCACCTCCCCTGAAAAGGGTCTGCAGAAGAGCGCCATCCTGATGATGGCGATCGGCGAAGATTCCGCAGCAGAGGTCTTCAAGCATCTGTCGCCGCGCGAAGTGCAGGGCCTCGGCTCCGCCATGGCCAGCCTGTCGTCCGTGACGCGCGAGGAAATGGCCGAGGTACTCGCCGAGTTCCGCGGCGAGACCGAACAGTACCTGGCGCTCAACGTCGATTCGAGCTCGTTCATCAAGAGCGTCCTCAACAAGGCGCTGGGCGAAGAGCGCGCGCTGTCCGTCATCGAGGACATCCTCGAGTCCCGCGACCCGGGCGGCGGCATCGATTCGCTGAACTGGATGGATGCCACGTCGGTGGCCGAGCTGATCAAGGACGAGCATCCGCAGATCATCGCGACCATCCTCATCCACCTGGATCGCCAGAAGTCCTCCGAAGTGCTGGGCTTCTTCACCGACCGCCTGCGCAACGACGTGATCCTGCGTATCGCCACGTTCGGTGGCGTGCAGCCGGGCGCGCTGCAGGAACTGACCGACGTGCTGACCAAGCTGCTGGCGGGCCAGAGCCTGAAGCGCAGCCGCATGGGCGGTGTCCGTACGGCGGCCGAGATCATCAACCTGATGAGCACGGCGCACGAGGAAGCGGTCATCGACGGCGTGCGCACGCACGACGCGGACCTCGCGCAGAAGATCATCGACGAGATGTTCCTGTTCGAGAACCTGCTCGAAGTGGACGATCGCGGTATCCAGCGCGTGCTCAAGGAAGTTGCCACCGAGTCGCTCATCGTGGCGCTCAAGGGTGCACAGCAGGAACTGCGCGACAAGTTCATCCGCAACATGTCCACCCGCGCCGGCGAGATGCTGCGCGAGGACCTCGATGCGCTGGGCCCGGTTCGTGTGTCGCAGGTCGAGGCCGAGCAGAAGGCCATCCTGCAGGTGGTGAGACGCCTGGCGGAAGCCGGCGAAATCCAGATCGGCGGAGGCGACGATGCCTATGTCTGAACGCGGCTTTTCCGCAAGCCGCGGGTTTTCCGGCGGCAACGCGACCCTCAAGTCGGAATCCCGCTCGGATCTGAGCGACGACGGCTTTCAGGCATTCGGCGCGCCGCGCGGCGTCTCGCGCGGCCGTGGCGACAGCTGGCAGCGCTGGCAGATGGTCTCGCTCGATCCGCGAGATCGGCTCAAGGCGCTCGAGGCGCAGTTGCCTGTCGAGCCGCCGCCCCCGCCGCCGATCGACTTCGAAGCCCTCGATGCGATGCGCGAAGGCGCGCGCAAGGAAGGCTATGCGCAGGGCTACAGCCAGGGCCAGACACAGGGCTATGGCGACGGTCACCGCGAAGGCTATGCGCGCGGCCTGGAGTCCGCGCGCAATGAAGCCGCACGGCTGCAGGAACTGGCCGGCAACTTCCGCGATGCGCTCGGACGCGTCGATGCCGAGATCTCCGACGCGCTGATCTCGCTCGCGCTCGACGTGGCGCGCCAGCTCGTGCGCAAGACGATGGAACTCGACCCCGCGGCGCTGCTGCCGGCCGCGCGCGAACTGCTGACGGCCGAGCCCGCGCTCGCCGGCTCGCCCGCGCTGCTGCTCAACCCCGAGGATGTGCCGCTCGTGGAAACGCATCTGCGCGGCGAACTCGAAGCGGCCGGCTGGACCGTCCGCCCCGATCCATCCATCGCGCGCGGCGGCTGCATTGCCAGCGCCGCCAGCGGCGAGCTCGATGCGAGCCTCGCCACGCGCTGGAGCCGCGTCGTGAAGGCACTGGGCCGCAACGATCCGTGGGAGCCGCCTCATGCGTGATGCGCAGGCGAACGTGCAAGGTGTCGCGCCAGCGCCGGCATCTACCGCCGCACAGCAGCACACGCACCTCTGGCGCGATGCGCTGACGTCGGCCTCGACGGGCCTCGCCGATCTCGACAGCAAGCGTACCTGCGGCCGCCTGACGCGCGCGGCGGGTCTCGTGCTCGAGGCCGTGGGCCTGCGCCTGCCCGTGGGCAGCGACTGCCTGATCGAGCTGCCGGCCGGCCAGCATGGCCATGGCGGCCCGCGCACGGCGGAAGCCGAAGTCGTGGGCTTCGGTGCCGATCGCCTGTACCTGATGCCGCAATCGGACGTCGTCGGCCTGGTGCCGGGCGCCCGTGTCTATCCGCTGGAACCGTCTCCGCTGCCGGCCGGCGTGGCCACGCCGCGCGAGCCCGGCTCCAAGCGTCTGCCCGTGGGTGAAGGCCTGCTGGGACGCGTGCTCGATGCCGCCGGTCGCCCGCTCGATGGCCTGGGCCCGATCACGGCCGCCAGCGAAGTGCCGCTGGCCGGTACGCAGATCAACCCGCTGACGCGCGCGCCGATCGAAACCGTGCTCGATACGGGCGTGCGGGCGATCAATGCGATGCTCACCGTTGGCCGCGGCCAGCGCATGGGCCTGTTCGCGGGCTCGGGCGTCGGCAAGAGCGTGCTGCTCGGCATGATGGCGCGCTATACCAACGCGGAAGTGATCGTGGTCGGCCTGATCGGCGAACGCGGCCGCGAAGTGAAGGAATTCATCGAGAACATCCTCGGCGAAGAAGGCCGCAAGCGTTCGGTCGTCGTGGCCGCGCCGGCCGATACCTCGCCGCTGCTGCGTATGCAGGGTGCCGCGTATGCGACGCGCCTTGCCGAATACTTCCGCGATCAGGGCCGCCATGTGCTGCTGATCATGGACTCGCTCACGCGTTACGCGATGGCCCAGCGCGAGATCGCGCTCGCCATCGGCGAACCGCCCGCCACCAAGGGCTATCCGCCCTCGGTCTTCGCCAAGCTGCCGACGCTCGTCGAGCGCACGGGCAACGGCCCCGAAGGCGGTGGCTCGATCACGGCCTTCTATACGGTGCTGACCGAAGGCGACGATCAGCAGGATCCGATCGCCGACTCGGCCCGCGCGATTCTCGACGGCCATATCGTGCTGTCGCGTAGTCTCGCCGAGGCTGGACACTATCCGGCCATCGACGTCGAAGCATCCATCAGTCGTGCCATGACGGCACTGATCGACGCGCCGCAGTTTGCCTCCGTACGGCGTTTCAAGCAGTTGATGTCTCGCTACCAGCGCAATCGCGACCTGATCAGCGTCGGCGCCTATGTGCCCGGCAGCGATCCGGAGGTGGACCTCGCGATTCGCCTGCATTCGCGCATGGAGGCCTTCCTGCAGCAGGACATCCCCGAGCGCGCGGACTACGCGAACTCGGTTGCCCACCTGCATCAGCTATTCGAGAGGATGGAACATGCCTAAGCCCTCACCGCTGAATACGCTGGCCGATCTGGCCCAGGACAGCACCGACAAGGCCGCGCGCGAGCTCGGCCGCCTGCAGGGCCTGCGCACGCAGGCGGAGCAGCAGCTCAACGCGCTGACGCAGTATCGACAGGAATATCGCACGCGCATGCAGGCGATTGCGGCGGAGGGCATGACGTCGAGCCGCTGGCAGGACTTCTCGCGGTTTCTCGACTCGCTCGACCAGGCGATTCGCCACCAGACGAGCGCGCTGGCCAAGGCCGAGGCGGACCTGATTGCCGGCCGCGCCAACTGGCAGCATCAGAAGCGCCGCCAGAATTCGTTCGACACGCTGATCACGCGCGCGGAGACGCGCGAGCAGCAGATCGTCGCGCGCCGCGAGCAGCGTGCCAGCGACGAATTTGCAGCCCGTGCGGCGCGTGTCGCGCGGGAGCCGGCCAACGGCCAGAACTGAACTTCATTATCTGCCAACCATGATCGATATCAGCAAGATTCTCGGCACGGGCGCCGCGAAGGCAACCGGCACCGCCGGCGTCGGCGGCAGCACGATCGATGCCGCCTTCCAGGACGCCCTCTCCCGCGCGCGCGACAAGGCGCCGCGTCAGCAGAACAACGCGACGTCGCAGCCCGTCAACGTCGGCAAGCCGGCCAGCAAGGTAGCGGAGAAGGGAAACCAGAAGGCCGCCGAGAAGCCCGCGGACAAGCCGGCCGCGCAGGAAGCGAACAAGCCTGCCGACAAGTCCGCCAGCAAGTCGGATCCATCCGACGGCAAGACCACGCAGGCCGCCAAGGCGGACGAGGACAAGAAGGATACCGACACGGCGCAGAGCGCTGAAGACGCCGCGAAGGAAGCCGCAGCGGCGGCCGCGGCACTGGCGCTCGCGATGCTCGGCCAACCGCCGGCCCAGCAGACCACCGCAGGCAATGCCACCGATACGGTGGATCCCGCGCTTGCCGGCCTGAGCAGCCTGCCGGGTGTCAACGGCGCGGCGGGGACGGCCGCGCAACAGGGTGCCGCGACGAACCAGATCACCGCCACGTCGGCGGCCGCCGCCCAGGCAGCCGCGACTGCCGCAACACAGGCCGACGCAGCAGCCGCCCAGACGGATACGGTCGCCGCGCAGACCACGCTGCCGGCCGAGGTCAGCGTCACCAAGGCCACGACCATGAGCCCGGCCGACACGCTCGCGACCATCGCGCAGCAACGCGCCGCCGCGCAGGCCACGACCGGTACCGCCGACAAGCCCGCACAGCCGTCGATCACGCCGTCCGCGCTCGCCAATCAGGACGCGCATGGCGGCCAGACCGGCGGCCATTCGGGCAGCCAGCAATCGCAGGCAGGCCTCGGCCAGCCCGCGCAGGCCGCGCAGCCGCAGACGGCTGCCAATACCAGCGCGGCTGGCACCGCCGGCGCGAGCTACGCTGCCGCACAGGCCAATGCACGCACGGGCGAAGGCACCGACACCGGTGCCACCAACTCGAGCAGTGCTGCCACGCTGGCCTCGGCCATCGCGGCGCAGGCCCCGACGCCCGCCGCGCAAGCCACGGCTGCTGCCGCAGCCCGCGCCGTGGTCGCCCCGAACGTCGGCGACAACAACTGGTCGCAGGCACTGGGCCAGCATATGGTCCGGATGTCCACGCAAGGCAGCCAGACGGCCGAGCTCGATCTCAATCCGCCCAATCTCGGTCCGCTGAAGGTGGTGCTGAACGTCGTCAACGATCAGGCGCAAGCCCAGTTTGTATCCCCGCACCAGGCTGTCCGTGCCGCGGTGGAATCGGCACTGCCGCACCTCCGCACGTCGCTCGCGGAAAGCGGCATTCAGCTCGGCCATACGTCGGTGGGTTCGGAAGGTTTTGCGAATCAGGCGGGCAACGGCCAGCAGCAACAGCAGCGTCAATCGTTTGCTGGCGGCCAGGGGAGCAGCTTCGGCCAGGCTTCGAACTTCGGTAATGAACCGGCGGTGCCGGTGGCGCGCCCGCAGCGGGTGCTCGCGCAAGGCGAAGTGGATACGTTCGCCTGATGTCAGCCTGCTGCCCTCTCCGGTGCGAGAGGGCAGGCCCCCGCATCAGGCGCGGGCATCTGTGCCTGCACGGCCGCTATCGGTCCCGCGGGTCCCGCGGGTCCCGCTCGAGGATCTCGGCGGCATCGCGCTCGCGGAATTCGGCGGCATCGAAGTGCGTCGGCCACTCGCCGCCATGGGTCACGGCATCCAGCTCGATGGCATTCTCGTCTTCGAGCCAACACGCGAACGACCCGCCATCTTCGAGCCTCACGTGCTCGAAGGTCCAATCCCACTTGCGGCGATGCATGCCGGCGAGCGGCACCGAGAGCTGGATCCGCGTCAGAAACCCGACCTTGGTCTCGATCCGATGCTTTGCACGCAGGCCATCGATCTGCGCACGGATGGCGACACTCGTGGCATCGTCATCGCGGAATAGCTTGGACAGCGCATATTGTTCCTGAGCCGTGAGTCGCATCGGATTCATTTCCTTTATTAGAATTAAAGGCAAAAAAAGCCCGGCCGCATCGCGATAAGAACACCACCACTTGCCCTGCAGATTCCCATCTGCGACGCGCCGGACCGAACACACCGCGGGCAGATCGAGTGCCTGCGGAGGCCGGCTACGGCGTTATCGGGGATCCAATCCAACTTCGCGAGCAGCCAACAAGGAGTAATTTAGATAAATTCCTCCAAACCGACTATGGTATTTCGCCGATATTTCATTACTTTTTTCGATATTTTTTCGAATTTTTTATGATTAACCGCGATACCTTCGTTGTCATGATGATCGGGATTTTCTGACGAGAAATGGCAAGGCAACGCGCTGCGTCGTCGGTTGCGAGGGTAGTCGCCTGAGAAGCTTCCTAGATGGTTTTCGGAGCGCGGCGGGAACCGGCGGGGTGACGCCAGGGCGCTCGCAACCACCTGGATGCGCTCCGCGAGCATGGCCATCACGAGCGCGCCCGAGAGCCCCTGCAGACGCTGGGGCAAGCGTCACGGTGACACCTCTGCCGTCAGAAATACCGTCGAACCGACGCCCTATTTCTTCGCCGAAGGCAGTGCGGTCAATGTGACGGGCCGCCGGTCGTATGAATTGCCTGCCGGCTCAATCTAGCCACGACGCGTGGCGCCGGGGGACCCGTTGCAAGTGGTAGTCAGTTGCAGCGATCCGGCGTGAATTCCCGCGCCCGGCAGGTTGATGGGACCCGAGTCCAGCAGGAATGGCATCGTTTGACCCAGGCCTGCCTGACCTTTGAAGCTCAGTGTCACGGGAGAGGCCGACAGGGCAAACGGCGGCGACAATGTGATGGAGCCAACCGCAAACGCGAAGAAATCGGTCACGCGTGCTGGCGTTGGGGTACTGAACGCTGTCGGACTCCCATACACCGAGGGAGATGCCGGAATAGGAGTGGGCACCCCGATGCCCACGACCTTGCCGACATAGCGCGCAGTCAGGTTGTTTATCACGTCATGGATATCAAACAAGAACACGCCGACTTCCACGATCTCGCCCCCGGTGAGGCCTCCCAATAGTTGCAGGGTGAACGACTGACCATAGGGACACTGCGTGGCGGGTAGGCAAGGCCCCGGTAATGGAGGACGCGGATCGATGGGAATGTCGTGGTGCGGGTGCGGACCGTCTTGGAGATTGACAATGTCCTGATCCAGACTGGCTATCGTCTTGCGCCCGATGATATTGTCGATCTGATTGGCAAAGTTGAAGATGTGGCGCGCCTGCTTGTAGCGGGCTACGGCACTGGCAAAGGCGGCGTCATAGTTGCCGTTGACCGTGACCAAGCCAACGCCCAACTCGGGAATCTGTTCGGCGATGATGCTCAGTGCCAACTGCACCAGTTGGATGTGTTCGCCCTGTTGTCCGACGGTAAAATGGCTCACCGGTTCGTTTGGCACGCCATTGGCGCAATTTTCCAGGCGCTGGAAGACCGCAGTGGGTGCATGGGTGAACATATTGGATTTCAGCGTGCTCATCGTCCCTCTCAGCTCGGAAGTGTCTCGAAGTCCAGTGGAAAGGCAGCCATGCCCGACGCATACACCTCGACTTCCACGCGGCGGTTCTCGGCGCGCTGCATTTCATTTGCGGGTGTCTTGTTGATGAGTTGCGCGGCACCCATCGAATGCCTGACCATCAGGATGCGAGGCCAAACCAGACTAGCGTCAGGTGATCCGATCAGCGCGGAAAGTTGGTCGACAAACCACTGGCCGGCGCTGGCGACGCGCCCCACTGACGCCTCGTATTCGCTGTCGCGTCGTTGCTCTGCCGACATGTCCTGTCGATCCTGTCGATCCGAGTGTGCTGTCACGACAATGACCGCCGTCGACGTGGGGCTTTGCATAGCCGTGGCCACGCGCAGCACGAGGCCCGCCACGGCTTGTTGATCAGCAACTGGTGCCCGCGCCAAGCGAACGCCAAAATCGGACTCGCCTGACTGATAGCCGCCAAGTACATACAGGGATTGATTCCAGTTCGCCATCATTGACTCGCTGAAAATAAGAAATGTTTCAGAGTCGGCGCGTGACATAGAGAGCCGGGTTCAGCAGGCCCCAGATGTCACTCAAGTGAATGTTGTAGGTCATGCTCAACCCCTAACGGTTACGCGCTGTCAGCAAGATGGGCGAAATTCTCCTGCTACCTTTCAAGACGTTCTGAAGCGGCGCGCGGTCTTTTCCAAACACCAGAACAAGCTTGTCCAGATTCAGGAGCAGTCGGTCGGAGACCTTGCCCGACTGCGCGTCCCACCAAAGCTGTCCATGTTCGAAAATACTGATGCGGTCGAGCCCATCGGCACCGTTTCCTTCGATAGTGGCCTCGTCCGTACGGGGGTAGCCAAGGGGGCCTTCGCAATGACCCCGCCGCATATATTCCAGGAAGATTCCGCCGTACACGACGTGCGCGCCGAGGTCCGGATGCCAGAATAGGCCGCCCGTCGGTCCGTTGTTATTCGAGAAAATCTTGTATCGCCCTCCGCGAGGCCCACGGTTGTAGTTAGCGAGGGGAGAGTGCAAGTTAGCTTGCGGTACCCAAGCCGCCGCGCGCTCGTCATGAGCCAAGATGTCCTGCCATTTGGCGTCCAGCGGATCGCCCAAATCCTGCTTTCGTTTGGGCAACTGGATCACCACAGGCATCGCCCCTTCCAGCGTACATCTCGTGATATCCCGCGAACACTCTCCGGCCCTGGTGGCCAGCTTTGGCAGAAGTGCGTCCGTATCGTGGTAGGCGCTTTTTATCTTTTCGATATCGGGCGTCTCAAACTGCTCTGGAAACCGCAAAATGAAATCCAGCTGAGACCTGAGTGCAATACCCTCGACAATCCGCTTGCCACACTCCTTGATCGTGTCGTCTCGCACCGCCTGTTCCGCCCAACTTGGCCCAGGAGGCATCGGGAGGTAGGCGAATTCCTTGAGGGAGCACCGGAAGTCCACGGGGTCGGATTTGACGGCCTGGTTGAAGGTTTTGTAGAGGTCCTTCAATTCCTGCATATTGGTGGGATTCAGCTGCCCCGAGCCGCCGGCCATGATGACCCGGATCTGCATCGACGACTTCTTCTTGGCCTCGTCAATGGTGCTTTGAAAAGCCACGTTCACGTCGCCGCCCGCCATGAAGTTTCCGATGGACATATCCAGCGACATTTTCAAATCCTTATGGCTGGTCTCATCGTAGGTTTCGAAGACGAAGACACCATAGAAGTCGCCTCCGCTATAGACCTCATCGATATAATAATCCCCATAAGTCAGGCGAAACTGCTCGGGGGAGTTGCGATACGCCTGCTCGGCTTGTGGCGTAAGCCGCGCGCCTTTCATGTGGCGCGCAGGATTTTGTACGATCGCTGAAAATAAAATATAGATGGAGTATTGATTGACAGAGTGTTGTTGTGCGAGCGAGAACTTTGCATTGGCATTACCAAGCGGTAGATAATGCACGCTCGCGCTGACCGAAAGATTCATCGACTCCACCAACGACTCTTGCGATTCGATGATGCGCACATCAGACTGGACTTCTTGCCCACCGTGTCCGTCTCCGCCATTGACAATCGAGTCATAGGCAATGGCCTCCGCGCGCGGTTCTTCGGTAAGCCCGTCTACACCCACGCCAAAGCGCATACCTTCCGTAAGGTTCACTACCTTCATGATGCCCTCCCCAAGCGCGAGCCCCTTCGACAGGCGGTCATTTCTGAGCTTTGACCGGAAGGAGGGGAAATAAATGACGGCACAGCTCGCGTAATTCGCGCCCCGGCTTTCTTCTTGCGATGAAAGAACTGCTTTATTGAGCTATAAAGAAGAGTATTGTCTACGCGGCAATGTGGCCCGCAGAAGATCTTAGGCGTTGTAATCTGTACAAGCAAGGTAGAAAAAATTGTACTTCTCTGACGTAATCAGAGATTTAACTCTTGGCGCGCGCAGCCTGATTAATGACTTAGGCGAATGAGATTTGGGTTGTTGAGCGACTCTGTCTTGCGTATTGTTGTTGGCGACACAGTTGTCAGCCATATGATTTGGCCAACGTGCGGCTCATTGCTTGCCCAGGACGCGGGCAATACGTGTAATGATGCCTCGATGGGCGGTTAGGAAGAGCCGGACGGAGCCCCGAAGCTAGCGCCGTCTCCTGGGCAGCTCAAACGAGAAGCGCGAACCCTCAGTATCACGCTCGCGGGCGTTATCGGTCCCGCTCGCGGAACTCGGCGGCATCGAAGTCCGTCGGCCACGCGCCGCCGTGGGTCACGGCATCCAGCTTGATGGCGCTCTCGTCCTCGAGCCAACACGCGAACGACCCGCCATCCTCGAGCTTCGCATGCTCGAAGGTCCAATCCCACTTGCGGCGATGCACGCCGGCAAGCGGCACCGAGAGCTGGATCCGCGTCAGAAACCCGACTTTCGTCTCGATCCGATGCCTCGCACGCAAGCCATCGATCTGCGCACGAATCGCGACACTGGTGCCATCGTCGTCGCGAAAGAGCCTTGACAGTGCATACCGTTCCTGAGCCGTGAGTCGCATCGAATTCCTTTCCTTTATTGGATCTAAAGGCAAAAAAATCCCGGCCGCATCGCGATAAGAACGCCACCACTTGTCCTGCGGATTCCCATCGGCGACGCGCCGGACCGAACACACCGCGGGCAGATCGAGTGCCTGCGGAGGCCGACTACAGCGTCATCGGGGATCCAATCCAACTTCGCGAGCAGCCAACAAGGAGTAATTTAGATAAATTCCTCCAGCCCGACTATGGTATTTCACCGGTATTTCATTACTTTTTTCTATTTTTTTCGAATTTTTTATGATTACCCGCGATTCCTTCGTTGTCATGAGGATCGGAATTTTCTGACGAGAAATGGCAAGGCAACGCGCTGCGTCGTCGGTTGCGAGGGTAGTCGCCTGAGAAATTTCCTAGATGGTTGTCAGAGGGCGGCGGGGCCCCGCGCGCTGACGCTGCGCCCGACCCGCAGCAGCCGGCGGAGTTGCGTACCACCTGTTCGACCACCTGCAGGACTTTGATAGGTCTGAGTTGTATATTTTCCGAATCTTGGCGGTACGTTGGGATTCGCCAATTGACCGACCCGGCGACAGTTGCCCAAACATCTGAGCCGAAATCGAAGATCCCGTCGACTTCTGCGCCGTCTGCTGACTGATCTCCTGAGCCTTCTCGTTGCTGGTGCTATTCCACCGACTCAACGCGCTCGCCTGTGCCGATACGTTCTGCGCCTGCAGATTGCGCAACAGCGCTGACACACGCCGCTACCCCTCTGCGGCCGCCGCCGCGCCGTCCTGCCCAAGCGCTTGTGCCACACCTGCGCCGGCCAGCATTGCGATGGCAGTAATGAGCGCCGGATTGGCGCGGGCCGCGTTGGTCCGTACTCCCGCAGCATCGCCCACCAATGGCGCAACCACAGCCGAAGTCGCCCCACCAATGGCACCAACTACACAGCTACCGCTCGACCAATTCCAGGGACTGTTCTCGTATTACCGCCGGGCCCTTATAACGGACTCGGCTGAACATGGGGAATTTCATTGGCGGATCCTAGTGAAGCCAGAGAACAGTGTGTTTATTTTCATCGACTCCGGATCTTGCTGCTATGCGAGCAGCGCTATTTTCGATTGCGTCCGTTGCAGCACCACGTACAGCCCCATCAAGGGGCTTGGCACCGACCAGTTTGGCAATCAGTGGTATGCCAAAATACTGCCGGATGGATCCCACCTTTGGGGTAGTGTTCGAAATGGTGTTCTTCAGAACGGTGGCCTGAATACGACCCCCAGAGAACTTTTAATCCGGCTACCGGACTGTCGAGGGCAACTAAATGAACGTCCAACCAGATAGTGTCACTCTCAAGGAGGCGTACCTAGCAATGTACGAATTCTTGGTTGAGCTTTACCAGAGAACTCAGTCTGATGAGCTCGGTTCGCTGCTAGGTGATTTGAGTCTCCTTCCAGATGGCACCACAGCCGATCCCGCTGCCTGGGGAGATTGGCTGCGATGTATTGAGCGGGCTCGAGGTGGGGGAGTGGATGTTACCCTTGTGCTACCCCCACCTCATTGAACAGATCTATTCTGTGACTGCTGAGAGAAGACCCGGCCGTGGCCGGGTCTAGCCGCGCAGGGGCAAGTAACCAACCCTGCTACCGTCTGTCAAACCTCTTGTCCGATTCCAGCTCCGATTTAAAGCCCATTAGCAGACCAACCTCCAAGAGCTTGATGGCCGCAGCTCCGGAGAGCTTGAACGGAAAGGACTCCAGCGCGCCACTTATATATTCATAGGCAAGTCCATACTCCGCCGCGAGTTTAATGAACTCGCGTATTTGTGCCATCTGATCCTCATTCGATAACGTCGTCGCCGGGTAGTAGGCCGCAATCTCTGGTTGACCTTCCAACTCATTCAGAACAAACAGCAAGTTGGCTTCGATCAGATCATCGTTAGAAAGCGTGGTCATTTTTGGATTCCTTGGCAAATTGGGTTGCGGCAAACGCCTGCCCTGCGACTGCAGCCAACAGCACGGCGCCGGAGCCTGCCGTCACGATCGAGATGGCCACAGCGGCCGCCATCGCCACGATCTGACCCAGAATCCCGAAACCCTTCTTTTCCTTAATGAACTGCGTATGAATGTCGTCGGCCACCGTGCCTTCGACGTAGTTCAACCCAAGGCTCTCTTTGAGCTGCGCGATCAGCGCCGCGCTGGCGTCTGCATCGACCGATCCAACAGCGCGCGTAATCCGGAACGCATCGTTGATCGCGCGGATGCTGTCGGCCTCGATGTCCATCTGCATCGCCGACAGGAAGCCGCCCGGCTGCACCACCGTGCCCGTGACGACATTCCAGCCACCCTGCGCCTTGTAGGCATTGGTGCCGATGGACACCACGTTCGGGCTCAGGTCGATGCTCTCCGCCCTGACCGTCAGCGTGTCGCTCGCGACGATCTGGCCGGTATTGCGCAGTTGACCGTCTACGGCGATCC
Organism: Cupriavidus pauculus; assembly: GCF_008693385.1. Lineage (NCBI taxonomy): Bacteria > Pseudomonadati > Pseudomonadota > Betaproteobacteria > Burkholderiales > Burkholderiaceae > Cupriavidus > Cupriavidus pauculus. The sequence continues at coordinate 2,221,861 of NZ_CP044067.1, read as the reverse complement.
TGATGTTGTCGCCACTGATCGTGCCGCCGGTCGGCAGCGACAGTGCCTGCGCGTAGCCTTCCGGCAGGTAGACCTGCGGCACCAGCGCGTTCACGCTGGGACAGACGCTGCTCGCCGCGGTGCATCGCGGGTCGGGTACCGCCTGCTCGACGTACCACAGCATCGGCGCATCGAGCGCCTTGATCTGGTCGTCGGTCAGCGCCTGACCCGGCGTGATGTGAAGAGAAATCTTGCGTACGCACCCGGCCTGCAGATGACTCTTGACCCTCCATAACCGAGTGTTCACTCTATATGCGTCTCGTCCCCAAGACCGATCACTACGGGAAAAGCAAATGACGCACACAATGCATTTTTGGTTCGGCGTTGCCAACCTCCACGCTTGGCTCGTTAATTCCTGAGTCGTGGCGTGACGTTATGTCGTCCGAATTGAAATATATCAATCGAAATTCTATTTCCAGCGAGTGCAAAAATCTTAGTTCTGCTTTCATGGAAAAAGTATTCAGATGTCCTTTGCTAATCGCGCTCATCGAGGCCATGGTCAACGACGACAGTGACGAGGCCGCCAGCAGCCACCTCGCGCAAGGCAACCCCATCTACGCCTCGACCCCGGACACCCCTAGCGGCCGCGTCGAGAAGCGCTTCCCCGACGGTCGGCGACAGATCGTGCGATTCGACCTGAACGGCGAGCACGTCATCGTCGATGACGTGCAAACGGTATCCGGACAGTCACAGGACCCGTAGAGCAACGCCGACATACGCGAAGAACCCGGCTTCAGCCGGGCTCTGCAAATCTATCTTGGGTCTTCACTCTTGGCTGCGTGGACAGCCTTTAGCCAATCGTCCCATTGAGCGGGATCGTTTGTACTGCCGTCTGCCTAAATCGTCTACGCCATCCCGCTCAGCATTACTGCGATGTCATCGCTTCGGCAACCATCCCTCTCGTAGTACTGATCCAAAAAAATAAACATCGCACGATAGGCTTCATTCACTGTCAACCTTAAGACTACACCTGGGAACTGTGGATACCCGTTGGCAACATCACCGGCGGGTCCAGCGAGACGTTCGCGATCCACGAGGCTGCCCTTGAAGCCGGCCGCGCCTACCGCGAAGCCGAGTTGCGGCAGCTATAGAAACTGTGAACCCGACCAAGGCCGGGTTCACTCTGCAAAGTCGGCCTACCCTGGCCCTTACCTAAGGAGTACTCAACTTCTTGAGTCCTTTAGATATTTCGCCGAGGCGGCGTAATCGGAGCCATGGGTCTGCAACAAGCTCCCGCGGATCAACATCAAGTAGATGAGCATATCCATCCGCTATTCTTCCGAGAGTACCCTCCACCAGTAGCGCGAGATCCTGTTCACTCGCACGGCCATCCAAGATGTTCTGGAGCGCAGAATAGAATGCTGCATTGTATGCAGAGAGGTTAGCGAGCCCCTTTCGATCCCAATTTGATGCCAGCCATTCCAGTTCCTTCCTTAACTCAGGACTTGCCGTCATAGTTCTCCTCAACTCAAGATTGGGCCGATCGTCACTGCTACTAGTTGTCCACCAATTCGCAAACAGCTCCTAGCTCCGATGCCCTGTCCACAAATGAGCTTGTGCAATCTGGTGAAACGGCAACCACGACGGCATCCCCGCTAAGGATTGAATCAACATACTGCTTCGCCTCCGACAGGGACAGCCCGCAGTTCTCTCTAAGCAGAGAGCCAAGTTTGACTTTATTGAATCCAAACTTCCAGCCTGTTATCCGAATCGACGTCATTAATTCACCTTGCTTTTAACGCCGCGCGAAATTTCCCGCGGATTCGTACCGGTCGCCCTCGTTCCATTATTGATGACGACTTCAAGATCAGCGGGAAACCGACATGCTGCTTTAGCTATACTTCCATCCAACGCGACGCTCTTGAAATCCCCGCAGATCTCCGGCGCCCCACCGCTCGTATCGAGTGCAAGAACAAGGCAAGCATCCATATCCGTAAGCGTTGCCGTGCGCGCCTCGCCATCGTTCAAGCTCGAAACAAACGTCTCCCAGCACGAATATTCGAACCACATACTTCCACGATACTCCAGGCTGTGCCTGAACTGCTGCACGCGAACGACAACGTCCATTTTCATAGACGGAACATGCTCGTCTGTCGCAATGACGTCGAGCTCCAGCTGAAATGGCTTGTCGATCGTGACTTGCATAGCATCAAAGCCAACCGATGTTGCTCGTACTCGATCATTTCAATTTCATCCATTGCTTGCCCAGGACGCGGGCAATACGGTGTGATATCGCCTCGATGGGCGGCTAGGAAGGGGCCGACGGAACATGCCGGCATAAGGGAGGCGTCCCCAGTCCAGCGACTGGTGGCCAGTCTTCGGCGTCCGGCTCGGCCAGTACGTCGGCCGGCGTCGGCTCCGGCTCTTACTCGGGGAGCTGTGCGGCCGGGCGAGCGCCAGCCGCACCGGGTGCGTCGCCACGTGGATGTCCTGTAGTCGGGCATCACTGGCGCAAAGCGAACGCCAAGTCTACTGCCGTCTCATGGGTAGCTCAAACGAGAAACGCGAGCCCTCAGTCGTTTTCCCGCTGATTTTGGACGATGTCACCATATAGCTTTCAACGACACCTTCGGTACCAAACTTCCAAAGCTCCGTGCCATCTTGAGCAATGCCAACAAAGCCCATCTCATCGCGAACAATTAGCGAATCACCGATCTCGATGAATTCGTGAAACACCAAAGGCATGCGGAAGGAGAAGCACTTGATACCAATCGTCAAGTCATAGCAGACCAAATATTCATTGATACCCACAAGCATACGCTGACCATCGAGCACGGCCTGCGGCACCAGACCTAAGTTCGCGTAACCAACGTTCAGATGCGAGCCTTCCAGCGTTTGAAAATATCCCCACGTATTCGCATCGCAGGTCAACAGCGTTCCCAGTACCTTTCCCCCAGAAGCGCGCGCCTCCATGTCGCTGCGGGAGTCGCAAGGTACCCACTTCAGCATGTCAAATCCGGTCATAGTCACTTGGCGATAATGGTAAGTACCTTCCCGTTCAACTCAACAAACTGAACCTTTGAGCCTGTACCAGTTAGGCCTGGCAAATAGAACTCCCGCAGGTTGCTACCCGGCACCGTTCCCGGGCCAACAATGGATGACGGGTCATTGTAGGCTTGGTTAAGCAACTGCGTCACTGTTGCACGGTTTGCAGGAGTATCGGCAATTCCGATTCTGCTTGCATTCCCTGCTGCTCTAGCTGCGTTGTACACGTTCGACGAATCGATGTTGTTGTTGAACAGGAAGTCCAACTTGCGCCCGTTGTCACCGAACGTAAGCTCGCTCGCCACGTTTGTGGCCCCACCCAACGCCACCGCGGTGCGGCTGCCGGACGTCGTCGGCAAAGCATTGCTTTGGCCTCCACCACCAGGCAACGACCCGACCCCACCGCCGCTAAAACCCATAGAACTGATCAGCGCGTTATAGGTCAGTCCCAAGTCCCCAACAGGCAGCACACCTGCCTGAGCACCCGCGATGTATGCGTTGAGCGCCGCATTATGTAGCCAATTCCGCTCCTGCACCGTCAGGTTAGGGTCCTGTGCCGCTACGTTCAGATCCTGGATTGTTTGCCGGATGTCGGCCGCATTCAAGACGCTCGTCGGCTGGCTCTCGAAGCTGTATGCGCGAGTCAGGAGCGTGCGCGTCTTCGTGCTCATCGCATTGTTCAGCGCCTCGTTCTGCGCCGCCGCAGCCGCCGCATTGGCGTTCTGACCAAGAGCCGCAGCCAGCCCACCACCCGCCAGCATCGCAATCGCCACCGTCGCGGCGTTGTACACCGGGTTGTTGTAGCTCGTCGTGGTCGTTACCGTACCGTCCCCGTTGTCAACGGTGGTCACGGTCTGGCTGCCGCCGTACAGCCCGTCCCGCACCAGCGGCGCTACAACAGCACTGGCCGCCCCACCAATGGCACCGCTCTCGCAATCCCCACCCATCGCACTCTGCGCCGCGCACCCCAGCGCCGCATGGCTGGCGATGTTCTGCAAGCTCAGCGGGTCGGTGTGGCTGCCGATATCGTTTGCACCGAGCGCAGCCGCCTGCCCGACCAGGTTATTGATGAGCGCCTGTCCGAAGCTGCCCCCATTGAACGCCGTGTTGACCCCGGCGTTGATCAGCCCTGTGCCGACCATGCCGACCGCCTGCTGGTAGACGGTGCCGGTGGCACCATCCTTTGCCGCCTGCAGCGCACCCCCGGCGGTATTGCTGCCAGCCAGGTTCGCGAGGGTGTTGGTGTCTTTGAGCGACTGACCCCATTCGCTCACGCCAAAGCTGCTGCCATCGAACGTGATGCCATTGGTCAGGCCCGCTGTCACCGCCCCGATCAACCCCGCCTGCGCAATCTTCCCGAAGTTGAGACCCTGGCCAGAAACGATTTGGCTAGCCATGCTGCCGGCCATGCTGGACAAGGCGGCGACCATCATCGCCTGACCCAGCGTCATGCTCGACAGCGCCACTCCCATTGCCGCAGCGGCGGCGCCCGCCGTCACGATGGAGGCAGCAACGGCCGCGACCATCGCGACAATCTGTCCCAGCGGTCCGAAGCCCTTCTTCTCCTTGATGAACTGCGTATGAATGTCGTCGGCCACCGTGCCTTCGACGTAATTCAACCCAAGGCTCTCTTTGAGCTGCGCGACCAGCGCCGCGCTGGCGTCCGCATCGACCGATCCATCAGCGCGCGTAATCCGGAACGCATCGTTGATCGCGCGGATGCTGTCGGCCTCGATGTCCATCTGCATCGCCGACAGAAAGCCGCCCGGCTGCACCACCGTGCCCGTGACGACATTCCAGCCACCCTGCGCCTTGTATGCGTTGGTGCCGATGGACACCACGTTCGGGCTCAGGTCGATGCTCTCCGCCCTGACCGTCAGCGTGTCGCTCGCGACGATCTGGCCGGAATTGCGCAGTTGACCGTCTACGGCGATCCTGATGTTGTCGCCGCTGATCGTGCCGCCGGTCGGCAGCGACAGTGCCTGCGCGTAGCCTTCCGGCAGGTAGACCTGCGGCACCAGCGCGTTCACGCTGGGACAGACGCTGCTCGCCGCGGTGCATCGCGGGTCGGGTACCGCCTGCTCGACGTACCACAGCATCGGCGCATCGAGCGTCTTGATCTGGTCGTCGGTCAGCGCCTGACCCAGCGTGATGTGGTTGGCTTTTGCGTACTCGGCCGCGTTGTTGTAATGCAGGACCCCTTGCTTATCCCACGCTCGCTCCACTCATGCCACGCTAGCGAGGCTTACACTGCTGCCCATCTCCATAATTCTCGAGTAGCGCCTTTCTCCACTCCGGCACCAGATGATCAAACGGGAACAGTGCAGAAGCGCCTCCCTCTACTAATTCTTTGATGGGCTTAGCCCACAGCTGACCGAGTGGACCATGGAACCGTTCGTAATGGGCATCGTCGCGCAATGCGATTACTGCTACATCGTTGCTTTTCTCACAGTAAATGCACCATGCACCAGCGTCGGAAACGCAGACATATCGGTCTACCCTATAGAGCCAGCCGTTACCCGGCCCACCTGAACGTAGCGCCTCGTTGTATTCATCGACGGTTGTGACTCGATCTATGTAGATTGCTGCGACGCTCTCAAACTCCAAGACGGGTGTTGCGTCAAGATTAACGATGCAAGAAACTGTCCCATCTTCTAAGCACATGAGTTCCGTAACAGCATCGATAAAGTGCTTGCCGAAGATGCGATCTGATTCACAGAAAAGAAATCTGCGCCAAGCTCCAGAGAAGACGAACTCTGGGAGCAAGGCGTCGAAATTGATCGATTTCTTGACATTTTCGAATGCCGCCAATCGCGCGCAATTATCCATCTTCACCATTTCATCAACTCCCTCGCCTATTGCGGCTTAAGAGAAATCTTTGCCGATACGCCGCCAGGGCCGAAGTATTTGGCTCCAGCTTGACCAGTCGCCCGTTTCATTGACGAGCAAGGCGCGTCCACACGAACGTGCGGCCGCTCAGCCTTCCGGAGGGGAGGCCGGGCGCTCGATCGTAGGCTGAGGGAAATGCCACCTCGATGGGCGGGCCAGGAAAGGGCCAGCCGAACATGCCGCTAGAGAGCCTCGCCAGCCTGGCGACGTTGGTCCGCCTTCGGAGTCGGCCTCGGCGTCCAGCTCGGCCAACAGGTCAGCCCGTGCCGTGCGATTGTCGGCACCGCCTAGCAACAAATCACTGAATGTCGAGGGCGTCTATCGTCGCAAGCGCATATCCACCGCTGCCCTCCAAAAATGCCTCCACTTCATAGGCAACCGGTGCGCCGGGATCGCCGAATACGACCACAACTGACACAACCGTTCCAATCGGTAATACGACAACGTTGTGTTCGCCGATCATCGTGGCCTCGACTGCCTTCGACAACGAAAACACATCATTCTCTTTCATCACTCTCATTTTTTCGTCGGAATTCCCGTCACAAATCGAACAGTACCCGAATTGTCCTTCATGAACACAAACGTCGTATTAATCGTCTTTCCGTTTGCACCCGTGATTGGGATGACCTGCTCATAGGTTTGCCCGTACTGTGTAGTCTTCGTCGCTACGGCCGTAGCGGGGTCGAAACGCAACTGCGATGCAAGATCCCGCCAGTTGCTCCGGTCAAAACCAAGGGCTTGGCTAAACCAGTTAGCTTTGGTCTGATTCTGCGGATGTGCGGCGACAAGCAAATATCCGCTTAGTTTGCTTTCTAGGTTTGACGTATCGAAGCCAACGCTACTGCTTTTGTCCCCGCCCAAAGTCACGGCGGTTCGACTGCCGGTCGTGGTCGACGCTGATACCGTTGGGGTTGGCAATCACGACATTGGCGCGTGGCCCCAGCACGCTGAGCGGGCCCTCCAGCAGCGAAGGGTTCGTACCCGTGACCTGATTCAGGATCGTCCGCGCGCGTGCCGAGCTGTTGTCCAGATCGACGCCCGCTCGCGGGACATTGAACTCGCGATAGTTATTGGTGGAAACGCCACCCATGGCAGCCGCGACGCCCACGGTAATGTGGCCGCCCGCACCGGTCGTGACTGTCGTCGGCGTGCTGCCATCGGCAACGACACCCGCCGCGAAACAATGCGCGGCCATGACGCCAAGCAGACATGCCACCGCCGCCCCGCGCGTGCGGCGGCCGACCACTGGCGCGCGTGGCCGGACCCGTACAACCCGAACTCGATACAACGACCCACCCCTCTTATCTGATCTTCTTCTCTGATCTATTGCCGCGCACGATAGCAAACGAGAAATTCGTCGAAAAGCGTTAATCGAAACACGTTTGGCATTTGTCAAAACGCCGCAACTTTCGTCGGACAGTGATTTGAATATTTATTCGGGAATGTGCCGAGCCTGCGGTATTGACGGCGTAGGCAGCCGCATGGAGACTGCAGCAATGCTGTATTCGAGACGCAGCACCGCCCTCCGGCCAGTGCCCGATATTGGCGTGCTAAAGCTGTGGAAAATTGCGCCGTTAATCTTCGATAAGGGCGCATTCGCCCGCATCTCGACATTGCATCGGATGCTTCCTATCGATACGGCCGCGGCCCTACTGAAGTGGGATTGTCACGAACTCACGAACGATCGCCGGCCGATACCTTCCCTGGCGAGAAGGCACGGGCCGGGGTTCAATTTCAGGCAGCCTTCCTCTGCTGCCCATGCCGCCGTTCCGGCTTGCACTCGTATTTCATCTCGCTGCGGCCATCCTCGTAACCGACCTCCAGCCGGACCGTGAAGCCCCACAGCCGCGTCACGTGGCGGATCACCTCGTCGAAGTTTTGCGCGAGCGGGCGGCGTTCGTTCTGCATATGCCGTAGCGTCAGCGAGCGGTCGCCGCCGATGTCCACGCCCGTCACCTGGATGTTCGGCTCCATGTTCGACAAATCGTACTGGTTCGCCAGCAACTGGCGAATCGCACGATAGCCTTCGTCGTCGTGGATGGCCGTGACGCGCAGCTTGCCTTCGCGGTCATCGTCCAGTACCGAGAACAGCTTGAGTTCGCGGATCACGCGTGGCGACAGGAACTGGAGGATGAAGCTCTCGTCCTTGAAGTTGCGCATCGCGAAGTCCAGCGTCTCGCGCCAGTTGCTGCCCGCGATTTCCGGCGCCCAGCGGCGGTCTTCCTCGTCGGGGTTCTCGCACATGCGGCGCAGGTCCTGGAAGATCAGGAAGCCCAGCGTGTACGGGTTCAGACCGCTGTAATACGGGCTGTGGTACGGGGGCTGGTAGATGACGTTGGTATGCGCCTGCAGCAGCTCCAGCATGAACGCATCGTTGACGAGTTTCTCTTCGTACAACTGATGCAGGATCGTGTAGTGCCAGAACGTGGCCCAGCCCTCGTTCATGACCTTCGTCTGCCGCTGCGGATAGAAGTACTGCGCGATCTTGCGCACGATGCGCACGATCTCGCGCTGCCACGGCTGAAGCTTCGGCGCGTTCTTCTCGATGAAGTACAGCAGGTTCTCCTGCGGCTCGGGCGGGAACGCGATCTCCGGTTCGAAGTTGTCCTCCTCCTCGAGCCGCAGATGCGGATGCCGATGCTTCGGCAGCGTGCGCCACAGGTCATTGACCTGCATCTGCAGGTAGTTCTCGCGCTCGGCCTGCCGCGCGGCCTCTTCCGTGATCGACAGTTTCTTGGGCCGCTTGTAGCGATCCACACCGTAGTTCTGCAGCGCGTGGCACGAGTCGAGCAGCACCTCGACCTCCTGCTCGCCATAACGCTGCTCGCATTCGGCCACGTAGTTCTTCGCGAACAGCAGGTAGTCGATGATCGCGTCCGCGTTGGTCCACGTGCGGAACAGGTAGTTGCCCTTGAAGAACGAGTTGTGCCCGTAGCAGGCATGCGCGATCGTCAGCGCCTGCATCGGCATCGTGTTCTCTTCCATCAGATATGCGATGCACGGGTTCGAGTTGATCACGATCTCGTACGCCAGCCCCATGTAGCCACGCTGGTAGCTGCGCTCGGACGCGAGGAAATGCTTGCCGTACGACCAGTGGTTGTAGCCGACGGGCAACCCCGACGACGCATACGCGTCGAGCATCTGCTCGGCCGTGATGATCTCGATCTGGTTCGGATACGTGTCGAGACCGAACTCGCCCGCGATTCGCGCGATCTCGCGGTCATAACGCTGAACCAGTTCGAAGGTCCATTCGGAACCCGTGGAGAGGTAGGCCATATGCTTCCCCGATAAAAGCTACCGCGCCGGCCAGGCCGCGCGCTTCTGGAAGAGATCGTGCAGCACCGGATAGATCTCGTCGGCGCCGATGATCCGTTGCATCGCGAAGTGCTCGAACTGGCCCTTCACGGTCATGTACTCCTCCCAGAGGTTCTGTGGTTCCTCCGACGCCACCTCCACGTACGCGTAGTACTGCACCAGCGGCAGGATCGACTCGCGCAGCAGGCGGCCGCACAGCTCCGAATCGCCGGCCCAGTTGTCGCCGTCCGATGCCTGCGCGCAGTAGATATTCCACTGCCCCGGCGGATAGCGATCGTGGATCACCTCGACCATCAGCTTGAGCGCGCTCGACACCACGGTGCCGCCCGACTCGCGCGAGTGGAAGAAGTCTTCCTCCTCGACTTCCTTCGCCACGGTATGGTGGCGAATGAACACGACGTCGATGCGTTCGTAGTTCCGCTTGAGGAAGAGATAAAGCAGCATGAAGAACCGCTTGGCGAGATCCTTGCGGCTCTCGTCCATGGAGCCGGAGACGTCCATGAGGCAGAACATCACCGCCTGCGCCTGCGGACGCTTCTTCAGCACGCGGTTGTTGTAGCGCAGGTCCAGCTTCTCGATGAACGGCACGCGATCGACCTGCGCGCGCAGATGCTTCATCTTCTCCTGCAGCGCCAGCGCGTACTCGGAGTACGGCTCGCCCTTCTCGAGTTCTTCCGAATACTCGAGCTCGAGATCGCGCAGGCGTTTCTGGTAGGGGCTCGACAGCGCGATACGGCGTCCCAGCGAACTGCGCATCGTGCGCAGGATCGACAGATTGGACGGCGTGCCATCGATGGAGTAGCCGGCGCGCACCTTGCGCACGTCGGTAATCTTGGCGAGGTGACGCTTGGCCAGGTCCGGCAGCGCCATGTCCTCGAAGAAGAAGTTCAGGAAGTCCTCGCGCGATAGCGTGAAGACGAAATCGTCCTCGCCCTCGCCGCTGTCGCTCGCGCGGGAGCCACCACCGCCGCTGCCCTGCTGCTGGCGATCGAAGCTATCGCCGCGGACGAACTTCTTGTTGCCGGGATGAATCCATTCCCGCCGACCGCCCTGACCGTGGTGGAAGATGGGCTCGGAAATATCCTTGACCGGGATCGAGACCTGGCCGCTCTGCTCGATGTCCATGATCTTGCGGCCGGACACCGCCTTCGCCACCGCTTGCCGAATCTGCTCCCGGTACCGCTTGATGAAGCGTTGCTGATTGACGGCGCTTTTGTTGCCGCCGTTTTCGCGTCTGTCGATGACCGTAGCCATAAGCCGCCTTTATGGAGACCGCCCGGAAAAGCATCTGCTGAGTTCAGAACTGCTTCGCTTCATTTCCAGACGGTCTCGTGAAGTGTATTACGACGATTTCCTGACTCGCAGATACCACTCGACCAGCAAACGCACCTGCTTCGGCGTATATCCTTTCTCCACCATGCGGTTGACGAAGTTCTCGTGCTTGTCCTGGTCCTCGCGCGACGACTTGGCATTGAACGAGATCACGGGCAGCAGATCCTCCGTGGTGGAGAACATCCGCTTCTCGATCACCATCCTCAGCTTCTCGTAGCTGGTCCACACCGGATTCTTGCCGCCGTTGTTCGCCCGCGCGCGCAGCACGAAGTTCACGATCTCGTTGCGGAAGTCCTTGGGATTCGAAATCCCCGCGGGCTTCTCCACCTTCTCGAGCTCATCGTTCAGCGCATTGCGGTCAAGGATTTCGCCGGTATTCGGATCGCGGTACTCCTGGTCCTGGATCCACAGATCGGCAAACACCACGTAGCGGTCGAAGATGTTCTGGCCATACTCGGAATAGGACTCCAGATAAGCGGTCTGGATTTCCTTGCCGATGAACTCCACGAACGGCGTGGTCAGGTACTCCTTGATATACGACAGCAGCTTGGCTTCCTGTTCCGGCGGGAACTGCTCGCGTTCGATCTGTTGCTCGAGCACGTAGAGCAGGTGCACCGGATTGGCCGCCACCTCGGTATTGTCGAAGTTGAAGACCTTGGACAGTACCTTGAACGCGAAGCGCGTCGACAAGCCGTTCATGCCTTCGTCGATGCCAGCGTAGTCGCGATACTCCTGATACGACTTCGCTTTCGGATCCACGTCCTTCAGGCTCTCGCCGTCGTACACGCGCATCTTGGAGAAGACGTTCGAGTTCTCGGGCTCCTTGATACGCGTGAGCACCGCGAACTGCGCCATCATCTTCAGCGTGTTCGGCGCGTTGGGCGCCGCGGACAGCGAGCTGCTACGCAAGAGCTTGTCGTAGATCTTCACCTCGTCGGACACGCGCAGGCAGTACGGCACCTTCACGATATAGATCCGGTCGAGGAATGCCTCGTTGTTCTTGTCGGCCTTGAAGCTCTGCCATTCGGCTTCGTTCGAGTGCGCGAGGATGACGCCATCGAACGGAATCGCGCCGAAGCCTTCCGTACCCTTGTAGTTGCCTTCCTGCGTGGCAGTCAGCAGCGGGTGCAGGACCTTGATGGGCGCCTTGAACATTTCGACGAACTCGAGAAGGCCACGGTTGGCCAGGCAAAGTCCGCCGGAATAGGAATAGGCATCCGGATCGTCCTGCGGGAAGTCCTCCAGCTTGCGAATGTCAACCTTGCCGACCAGCGAGGAGATATCCTGGTTGTTTTCATCGCCAGGCTCCGTTTTCGCGATCGCGATCTGCGCCAGCACAGACGGACGCAGCTTCACCACGCGGAACTTCGTGATGTCGCCGTTGAACTCGTGCAGACGCTTGACGGCCCACGGCGAGGGAATGGTATTCAGGTAGCGCACCGGAATGCCATAGTCCTCCTCCAGAATCTTGCCGTCTTCGTCGGGCGAGAACAGCCCGAGCGGCGATTCATGGATGGGCGAGCCCTTGAGCGCGTAGATGGGAACCTCCTCCATCAGCGCCTTGAGCTTCTCGGCCAGCGACGATTTGCCGCCTCCGGGAGGGCCCAACAGATAGAGGATCTGCTTGCGTTCTTCGAGGCCCTGCGCCGCGTGCTTGAAGAAGGAGACGATCTGTTCGATCGTGTCCTCCATTCCGTAGAAGTCGCGGAACGCCGGATAAACCCGGATGACCTTGTTGAAGAACAGTCGCGACAACCGCGGATCGTGGTGTGTGTCCACGAGTTCGGGTTGTCCTATTGCGGCGAGCATGCGTTCCGCCGCAGTGGCATAGGCAGAGGTGTCCTTCTTGCAGATCTCCAGGTACTCCTGGATCGTGTACTCCTCTTCCTTGCGTGCTTCGAACCGCGTGGCGTAGTGGCCAAAAATGTCCATACCTCACTCCCGTCAGAGTCCCACCAGAGTCCACCTCCGAGGCGAAGAAGATGTTCTACTCCCCCAGCAGACTTCGCGGCAACGCTGACTCCATCACCCCGGCTTGACGGACTTGCCATGTTGCGAAGTCTTTACTTCATCATAGTCAAATAACGGCAGAGGTGAGATCGGAGTTGACGCCTGCAACGTGATGAAATGCATAACGACATCACGCTGCGCGCTTCGCTCATGAGCATCGATGAAAACTGACACTCGCGATCCTGACTCGCACGCGACGGGCCATTGACCATGCTTGTGACACACCTTACACCTTTCCAGCACAAGATGCATATCCGGGAAGGCTAACGGTTTGTAACGCCTGCGCGAAAAACGTTCCCCGCCTACATCGCTGTCAGCCAATTCCCTACAAGCATGAACGCCATTAGGTTGAGTGCGCTCATGCCAATGCAATGCGAATGGTGGAGTCTCGCGCGCTACCATCCCGCTTTGCGAAAACGCACGACGTGCGCATGCACGGTGCGTCGATGCATTAACCCATGATCGTCATGTGGAATCACGCACCGGTAGGGTGCGCGCGCAACGTCAGGCAGAATCCTGTCTGCGCTACAGCAGGTTGCATGCCAAATGGGCCCGCAGTGGATCAATGCGTGGCGACGCTGCAACGCAACATCGCCGCATAGCCAAATAGCGACTTCGGTCATAACGATATCCGCCCATGCACTACGACCTTACCGACCTGCGGCTGTTCCTGAACGTGGGCGAGACCGAGAACCTCACGCGCGCGGCCGAGCGCAGCTTTCTCTCGCTGCCCGCTGCCAGCACGCGTATCAAACAGCTGGAGGAGAGTTTCCAGACCCAGCTGCTGATCCGGCAGGTCAAGGGCGTGCGGCTGACGCCGGCCGGCGACGAACTGCTGCGCCATGCGCGCGAGGTGTTCCGGCAGCTCGAGTGCCTGCACTCGGACCTGCGCCCGTATGCCAAGGGCGTGAAGGGCCGCGTGCGCCTGCTGGCCAATACCACCGCGACCAACTCGTTCCTCGCCACCGCCCTCTCGCGCTTTCTTTCGGAGAACGCCGATGTCGATATCGAACTGGAGGAGCACCTGTCGGCGGAGATCGTGTCGGCAGTGAGCGCGGGAGCGGCGGACCTCGGCATCGTGGCGGGCGAGGTGGCCACGGCCGACCTCGACGTCATGCAGCTGTGCAGCGACGAACTGATCGTCATCGCGCCGGTCAACCACCCGCTGCGGGACTTCAAGCGGCTGCATTTCGCCGATCTGCTCGATACGTGCCGGTTCGTGGGTCTCAACCAGTTCTCGGCGATCCAGAGCTTTCTGGACCGCATTGCGAGCGGTATGGGCAAGCGCATCAGCCTGCGCATCCAGGTGGGCAGCTTCGACGCGGTGTGCCGTATGGTCGAAGCCGGGGCGGGCATCGCGATCGTGCCGAACAGTTGTGCCCGGCGTTACGCGAGCCGCAAGGTGCTGCGTTTCATCCCGCTGGAGGACGAATGGGCGCGGCGTGAACTGCGCCTGTGCCGCCGTCCGGGCCGCGAACTGCCGCAGTTCGCGGAGACCCTCGTGAAATATCTGGCGGAGGCGGCGCGCGAACCGGTCTGATCCCGGTCCGCGCCGCGCTCGGCCCGCGGTGCCCGCGGTCGGCCGTCAGTCCGCTTTCACGCCTGCTGCCTTGATGATCGGCGACCATTTGTCGATCTCGGAGGCCAGCCATGTCCGCAGTCCCTCGGGGGTCTGCTTGTCCTCGGGCACGATCACCGCGCCGAGCTCCTGCATGCGCCTGACCACCGCAGCGTCCTTCAGGGCGGTCTTGAGCGCGCCGTCGAGCTTGTCGATGACCGCCGGCGGCGTGCCCTTGGGCGCATAGATGCCGTGCCACACCTTGACCTCGAAGTCCTTGAGGCCACCCTCGCGCAGCGTCGGCGTATTGGGGAGCGCCGCGATGCGCTGGGCCGTGGTCACGCCATACAGCTTGACCTTCTCCGCCTTGATGTGCGGCAGCGTCTGCGTGGTCTGGTCGCACAGGACGTCCACCTGCCCGCCCAGCAGCGCGGTCAGCGCCGGCGCGGTACCCTGATAGGGAATGGTCTGCAGCTCCACCCCGATCGCCTTCTGGAACAGCATGCCGCACAGCTGCGACACCGCGCCCAGGCCCGCATTGGCGAGGTTCACCTTGCTCTGGTTCTTCTGGATATAGCTGACGAGCTCGGGCAGCGTGTTGGCGGGGAGGTCGTGCCGGCCCAGCAGCGTCATCGGCACGTCGGCCACCTGGCCGACGAACGAGAAGTCCGACAGCGGCTTGTACGGCAGCTTCGAATAGAGCGCCGGCGCCGTGGCCATGCCGTTATGGTGGATCAGGATCGTGTAGCCATCGGGCGCGGCCTTGGCCACATAGGCCGCCGACACCGTGCCGCCCGCCCCGAGCCGGTTCTCGACGACCACGCTCTGGCCCAGCGACCTGGACATGGCGGCGGCGACGGACCGCGCCACCACGTCGGTGGGACCGCCCGCCGCGAACGGCACGACCATCGTGATCGGGCGCGACGGGAAGGGGTCTGCCGCATGGCCGGTCGCGGGCAAGGCGGCCGCCGCGGCGACGGCCAGGGCGCAAGTCATGGCGGTGAAGGGGGGCATGGCAGGGATGCGCGAAGCGGTCATGAAGTCTCCTACGGTTGTTATGACATATCGAGCGAGCGTGAAAGGAATCGCCGGCTCACGCAATTCCGATTTGCCGAAGGCTGCGCACGTCGGCGCGGAAACCTAGGGTTGTCCCCAGCGCCCCCCCTAAATTCATCCCTAAGCCGTGCTTTCGCAAATCCGAATTTTCGCGAGACGGGGGCTCGGGAATAATCCGAACGACCCAACGCCAACACAGGCCCCCAATGCAAGCGAATCCGGAACAAACCCAGGACCACGACCAGATCTACCCCGAAATCCGGGAAGCCGTCCGCGACCTCTGCCAGGGGTTCGACTCCGCCTACTGGCAGCGCGTGGAGGAACAAAGTGCGTTTCCCGAGGAATTCGTGCAGGCGCTGACCCAGGCGGGCTGGCTGTCCGCGCTGATCCCGGAGGCCTATGGCGGGTCCGGCCTGCCGCTGACCGCGGCATCGGTGATCATGGAAGAGATCAACCGCAGCGGCGGCAATTCGGGCGCGTGCCACGGCCAGATGTACGTGATGGGCTGCCTGCTGCGCCATGGTTCGGAGGAACAGAAGGCACGCTGGCTGCCCGGCATCGCTTCGGGCGAGCTGCGCATGCAGTCGATGGCCGTGACCGAGCCGACCACCGGCACCGATACCACCAAGCTCAAGACCACCGCGGTGCGCAAGGGCGACCGCTATGTCGTCAACGGGCAGAAGGTATGGATCTCGCGGGTCCAGCACTCGGACCTGATGCTGCTGCTCGCGCGCACGACGCCGCTCGATCAGGTCAAGCGCAAGTCCGAAGGACTCTCGGTGTTCGTCGTCGATCTGCGCGATGCCATCGGCAATGGCCTGACGGTCCGGCCGATCCGCAATATGGTCAACCACGAGACGAACGAGCTGTTCTTCGATAATCTGGAGATTCCGGCCGAGAACCTGATCGGCGAGGAAGGCCGCGGCCTCAAGTACATCCTCGACGGCCTGAACGCCGAGCGCATCCTGATCGCGGCCGAGTGCATCGGCGACGGCTACTGGTTCGTCGATCGCGCCAGCGGCTACGCCCGCGAGCGCATCGTGTTCGACCGGCCCATCGGCCAGAACCAGGGCGTGCAGTTCCCGATCGCGCGTTCGTTCGTGAACGTCGAGGCGGCCAGCCTGATGCGCTATCGTGCCGCGCAGCTATTCGATGCGGGCAAGCCCTGCGGCAAGGAAGCCAATATGGCCAAGCTGCTCGCGGCCGATGCCTCGTGGGAGGCCGCCAATGTCTGCCTCCAGACGCATGGCGGGTTCGGTTTTGCCGCCGAGTACGACATCGAGCGCAAGTTCCGCGAGACGCGCCTGTATCAGGTGGCGCCGATCTCCACCAATCTGATCCTGTCGTACGTGGCCGAACACGTGCTGGAACTGCCGCGATCGTTCTGAGATTGATCGTTCTGAGATTCCGAGGAGACACCCGCCATGACCCTGTCCTCCAGCGAGGCCACCTACCCCACGCGCCAGCTCTGCGAATTCCTGGCCAACCTGAAGCTCTCCGACGTGCCGGCTCCCGTAGTCGAGCGCACCAAGGACCTGTATCTCGACTGGATCGCCTCGGCCATCGCGGGCAAGGATGCGCCCGCGATCCGCCGCCTGCAGGAGTTCGCGGGCGCGATGGGACCCGGCACCGGCGACGCCGAGGTCCTCGTTGACCGACGCCGGACCTCGCCCTACTTCGCGGCGCTGATCAACGGCGCGTCGTCGCACGTGGTCGAGCAGGACGACGTGCACAACGGCTCCGTGCTGCATCCTGCCGCCGTGGTGTTTCCGCCCGTGCTCGCCGCCGCGCAGGCCGAAGGGCGCAGCGGCAGGGACGTGCTGCTCGCCTCGATCGCGGGCTACGAGGCCGGCATCCGTATCGGCGAATTCATGGGCCGCTCCCACTATCGCGTGTTCCATACCACCGGCACCGTCGGCACGCTCGCCGCGGCGGCCGCCGTGGCCAAGCTGTTCGGCCTCGATGCCGAGGGTATCAACCAGGCGCTCGGCACCGCCGGCACGCAGGCCGCGGGCTTATGGGAGTTCCTGCGCGACGCCGCCGACTCCAAGCAGTTACATACGGCGAAGGCCGCGGCCGACGGCCTGCAATCCGCATGGCTCGCGCGCGCGGGCTTCACGGGCGCCAGACGCATTCTCGAAGGCGCGCAGGGCATGGCGGCCGGCATGTCGAGCGACGCCAACCCGGCGGCGCTGACCGATGGCCTCGGCACGCGCTGGGCCACGGCGGAAACCTCGTTCAAGTACTTCGCCTCGTGCCGCCATACCCATCCGGCCGCCGACGCGCTGGCCGCGCTCGTGCGCCGCGACGGCATTGCCGCTGAGCAGATCGCAAAGGTCACCGCGCACGTGCATCAGGGGGCGATCGACGTACTGGGCCCCGTCGTCAATCCCACCACGATCCATCAGGCCAAGTTCTCGATGGGGACGGTGCTCGGGCTTGTGGCCGTGCATGCGCACGCGGGCCTCGGCGAGTTCGAGACCCAGGCCCTGCAGGACGCACGCGTGGCGGCATTCCGCGACAAGGTGGAGATGGTGCTCGACGAGGAGATCAATGCCGCGTATCCGCGCCAGTGGATCGGCCGCGTGACCGTGCACACCACCGATGGCCGCACGCTCGAGGCGCGCGTGGATGTACCCAAGGGCGACCCCGACAACACGCTGTCGCGCCCCGAGCTCGAGGCCAAGGCCATTCAGCTCGGCGCGTTCCGTCACGGTGCCAGCGAGGCCGAGATGCGCGCGATCATTGCGCGGACATGGCGCCTCGACGCCGAGGCCGATGTCCGCAACTGGCTGCCTGCCGCCCGCTGATATCGACTACCAGACACGATGACCATGACTGAAGAGAAAACGCTGGCCCACCTCCGCGAATGGATCGGCCGCAGCGAATCGCGCACCGAGATCCTCGCCCCCGAACCGGTGCTGTCGCTGGCCGCCACGTTCAACCTAGATGGCGACGCGCTGGCCGCGGGGCCGCTGCCGCCGCTGTGGCACTGGCTCTATTTCCTGCCGCGCGCGCCGCAGGAGACGCTGGGCCCCGATGGCCATACCCGCCTCGGCGGCTTTCTGCCGCCCGTGCCGCTGCCGCGCCGCATGTGGGCGGGCAGCGAGATCGCGTTCCACGCGCCGCTGCGCGTCGGCGATACGGTCACGCGCACGTCAACGATCCGCGATGTCACGCACAAGAGCGGCCGATCGGGCGAGCTGTATTTCGTGACGGTCGATCATGCGCTGACCGTCAACGGCAAGACGGCGATCGACGAGCGCCACGATATCGTCTACCGCGCGGCAGCCGAACCGGGCCTGCCGATGCCGCCGCGTCCGCGCCTGGAGCACCGCGCGCAATGGCAGCGCACGCTGCAGGCCGACCCGGTGCTGCTGTTCCGCTACTCGGCGCTGACGTTCAACGGCCACCGCATTCACTACGATCTGGAGTACGTGCGCGATGTGGAGGGCTACCCGGGACTGATCGTGCATGGCCCGTTGCAGGCCACGCTCATGCTGGAATTGCTGCGGCAGGAACAGCCCGGCGCACGCGTGAAGACGTTCGGCTTCCGCGGGCTGGCGCCGTTGTTCCATATCGATACCGTCACCGTGGGTGGGGCGCCCGATCCGGCTACACCGGGCCGCGTGCTGCTGTGGACCGGCGACGATGCCGGCGGCCAGGCCATGCAGGGCTGGGCGACGCTCGGCTGACGCAAATCGCGGGGTGGGGGCAGGCGCTCAGGCGCCCCCGCACCCCGCCGGCTTGAACACCCGCTCCGTCGAGGGCGGAAACTTCGCGAGCTTTGCGGCGGGGCGCCTTGGCCGCGCCACGAGCTCGCCGCCGCAGTTCGGGCACACGCCATGCAGCTTGTCCGTCGCACAGTCCACGCAAAACGTGCATTCGAACGTGCAGATGCGCGCATCGGCGCTGTCGGGCGGCAAATCCCTGTCACAGCATTCACAGCCGGGCCGGAGTTGGAGCATGATCGCCTCCTTCGCGCTCAGATGACCGTCAGATAACCAGCTCGATCAGGAACGGGCCCTTGCGCTGGTTCGCCATCCGGAACAGATCGTTGAACGTATCCATGTCCGTCGCGCGCGCGCCTTCCACGCCCATGCCGTTCGCCAGCTTGACCCAGTCGAGATCCGGATTGCCGATATCGAGCATATCGAGCGCGGTCTTGCCCGCGTTGGCGCCCACACCCGCGAGTTCGCCCAGCAGGATCGCGTACTTGCGGTTGGCCAGCAGCACGATCGTGACGTCGAGCTTCTCCCGCGCCATGGTCCAGAGCGACTGCAGCGTGTACATGCCCGAGCCGTCAGCCTGCAGCGAGACCACGCGGCGGCCCGGCGCGGCGATGGCGGCACCGGTCGCGAGCGGCAAGCCCTCGCCGATCGCACCGCCCGTCAGTTGCAGCCAGTCGTGCGGCGCGGCGTGCACGGTGCCCGGATAGAACGCGCGGCCGAAGCTCACGCTCTCCTCGATCACCACGGCCTGCTCGGGCAGCAGCGCGGTCAGCGACTGCGCCACGGCTTCCGAGGTGATCGCACCCGATGCCGGCGAGTGCGCCAGCGAGGCGGTCGGCGGCAGTTCGGCCTTGCGCGCGCCGAGTGCTTCGGCCAGCCGCGCCAGGGCGTCGCCGAGATCCTGTTCCGGACGTGCAAGCACGTGGATGGTCGCGTCTTCCGGATAGGGACGCGGCGACTTGCCCGGATACGCGAAGAACGTCACGGGCGGCGGCGCGCCCACGAGCACCACATGGCGGATACCGGCAAGCTTGGTGCGGGCCACGTCGCCCGAGTACGGAATGCGGTCGATCGCCAGACGTCCGCGGCCACGCGTCACACGCGCGTTGGACATCGGCGTGATGAGCCGCGCGTCGGTGGCGGCAGCGATGCGATGCGCATGGGTCAGCGCGCCCTCGAGCAGCGCGCTGCCGGCCAGCACGATCAGCGTCGGCTCGCCGCTGCGCAGCACGCGCGCGGCATGCTCGATGGCATCGGGCGAGACCTGCGGAACGGGCAGCGGGGGCAGCGGCGCGGCCACCTGGCCGCCTTCGTCCCAGCACACATCGGACGGCAGGATCAGGCTGGCGACCCCACCGGGCGCGCCCATGGCTGCCTGCACGGCAATCGCGGCATCGGCGCCCACGGAGGCAGCCGTGGTCGCGGTGCGGGTCCAGACGGAAACGGGGCGTGCCCAGCCTTCGGTATCGGCCGTGAGCGGTGCGTCGAACGGACGATGGTAGGTGGCCTGGTCGCCGATGATATTGACGATCGGCGTCTGCGCGCGGCGCGCATTGTGCAGATTGGCGAGGCCGTTGGCGAGGCCGGGCCCGCAGTGGAGCAGCGTGGCGGCGGGCTTGCCGGCCATGCGCGCATAGCCGTCGGCGGCACCGGTGACCACGCCCTCGAACAGCCCCAGCACGCAGTGCATGCCGGGAATGCGGTCGAGCGCCGCGACGAAATGCATTTCGCTCGTGCCGGGGTTGGCAAAGCAGGTATCCACACCGCACGCGAGCAACGTCTTGACGAGGCTCTCGGCCCCGTTCATCGTTGTGCGGCCACTGGTCACGCCTTCGTTCTCACTCACGGTCTTCGTCTCCATTGCGGTGATCCGTCACGGTCGAGGGGGGAGACGCATAGTGTAGCGGCATCGATGCGGGCCCGGCGCACCCGTGGGGCGCGCCGCCAGCGCATTGCGTGCGAATGCCGGACGAAGTCAGGCCGCGCGAAGCCCGGTGTCCGCGGTATCCGATTCCTCACGCAGCGCGCAGGCCACGCTGGCGCGAATGCCCTCGGCCATGGCCTGCTTGCGCCGCCAGGCAGAACGCTTCTTCGAGGGGATGTCCGCGATATCGCGCACGGGCTGCAGCACGGGAATCGCCATATTGCCGTCCGGCAGGTCCACCGCGTGCGATTCCCGCCAGAACGTTTCGTAGTCCGCCTGAATCTCGCGCGGCGTATTGCGCTGGCGTCCAACGTGGTTCGCGCGCGAAACGGCGACGATGCGGCGCGCGCCGATATGGCCCGCCAGCGCGAGCAGCGCTTCCATGACGGCGTCCTTCGGGCGCACGCCCTCGCAGGCCTTCGTGGAAGCGCGAATGTACTCGCGGCTCGCCTCGCCCTTCGGGCCCTGGAGCCCGCCGATAAACACGGCGGGACCGTCGTAGCCATGCGTCAGGTAGAAGCTCAGTTGCGCCAGACAGGTGTCGGTCGCGCTATCGACCCAGTAGAACGCGAGCTCGCCTTCCTTCGGGTTCGGGCCGGAGTCACCGAGGCGCAGCGTGTAGCGGCCGGTCTCACCTTCCCCGTCGTCACCAAATTTCCACGTGAGACCGCCGTCGAGGTAGATACGCTCGCAGACGGGGAGCGGCAGCGTGGCATGCATGACGCCGTAGTGATCGGCCACGAGGCTGGCGCGCTCGTGGAACGTCATGCCGAGTTCGCCGAGCGGCCGATACGGACGCTCGAGCAGGCCGGGCCGCTTCGCGATCACACGTTGCAACAGCGTGCACGACCCGACGGACCGCAGCCACGGCCGCACCGCACCTTCCCGCAATGCCGACAACGCCACCATGCGCATGCGACGCGTCCAGCAGCGGCGCGTCCCGGCGGGATAGCACGCCGCCGACAGCATCGCCATGGCGCTCAGATATTTGAGATAACGCAGCGGCCCCGTTCCCCACGGTCCCCTGCCCTCCCGGACTCGCACGAGTCCCTGCCACATCGGAACGAATTCCTGCACGACTCACTGCTCCCCTGTCTTGCCCTGCCTACTTTCGCCTGTCTCACTGCTGGCTCGTAATGATCGGTAACGGATTGAAATATTCCTGCGTTGACAGGGGAGACGAGGAAAGTCAGCGCCTATTAGCGCACTTTTAAGGGGATAAGGGCAGCATGCGGCAACCCACACTACGAAACATATTGAAACGTGCGCCGGGCTGCGCGGCTGATAAGCTTGGAATGTGTCCGATCCGACTTCCGGGAGTCCACGATGCGCCGCACGATGCGCCAATCAGCCGCTCACCTCGTCCTGGCCGGTTGCTGCCTGATGACGCTCGCGGGACATGCGCTGGCAGACGCCCGCACGCGCGCCACTGCGGAGTGCAGGAAGGCGGTCAAGCAGCAGGGTCACGAGAACGCCAGATTCGACACCATCAACGCGATGGAAGGCCGGACCAGCATGGCCGTGGTCGGTGAAATCACCGACGGCGACAAGCGCTACGCGTTCCAATGCAACTTCGACAAGGCGCTGAAGGTCACCGACCTGCCGATGCGCGAGCTGCCCGCGCCCCAGCCGCAGAAGTAATCTCCCCTCCACGGCGGGCCCCCGCCGTTCCTCCCGTCAAGCCAGAATGCGTCATGCCCCGCACGTCTCCCGGGGCACGCGCCGGCTGCCGCGTTGCAGTCAGAACCCTTCAGGAGCTTTTCCATGTTGATGCGTGACGTGATTCCCCAAGTGCTGAACCGCGGTACCGCCCTGCTCGATCAGGACGCGCTGGAAACCACCCCGCAGAAGACCTTCCACCATGCCATCGATATCTATCTCAAGGACTCCAATGCCTTCATGAACACCTATTTCGCCCGGTACTTCGAATGGCAGGGCATCTGCCGCGAGCGCTGGTTCCATGAATGCATCCACGGTAACCTGCTTGCCGCCGGTGGCGTGTTCGTGACGAAGCGTGCCCATCAGGAATACGTCGAGGAAACGTTCCCGTTCCAACGCGTCGATTGCTACCTCAACACGTTCCAGGTGCGGCAATGCTCGGCGTACCTGCTGTTCCGCTTCAGCGTCGAAGGCCGCCCCGTGTCGCTGGGCTATCAGCAGATCGTCTTTGCAGACCGGGAAAAGCGTATCTCGCGCTTTCCGCGCGAGATCATCGAACGGGTCAAGGAATACGAGCTCGTGCTGCCGCCGTTCGCGAACTGAGCCCTCATCCCATCTTGTCGGAAGTGTGTAGTTGAGAGGGTATAGCTAAAAGTGCGTGCCGCCGGAGCGGTCAGCCGGCGGTGCGCGTGCGCAGCCGTTCGTCGGGACGATCGCCGAGCGGATGGAAGCGCGGCAGGCGCAGCGTGAAGGTGGTATGCACCCCGGGGCGCGACGCGCATTCGATACGGCCGCCAAAGGCTTCCATCACACGCCGGCAGAACGCGAGGCCCAGACCGTTGCCACGGCCATGCGCCTTCGTCGAGAAGAACGGCTCGAAGATCCGCGGCAGCACGTCCGCGGGAATGCCGGGGCCGGAATCGCTGAAGCGCAGCAGGTAGAAGTTGCCCTCGATGCCGCCTTCGATGCGGATCTCGCCGCTGCCATGCGCGCGAATCGCGTAGAGGCCGTTCTTGAGCAGGTTGAACAGCACATACACCAGCAGCGTATCGGAGCCGACGAATCGCCAGTCCGGCTCGAAGCCATGCACGCGCACACGCTCGCGCTCCTCGGGCTGGAACGGATAGCGTTCCATCGCCGCCTCCACGCATGCGGCCACACCATACGGCGCGAATGTGCTGCGGTCCAGCCGCTCGAGCGTCACGGAAGCCAGCGCCATGTCGATGACGGTGCTCGTCCCATCGACCTCGCGCGTAATGCCCCCGATGAGCTGGCTCATGCGCTCGATCTGTCCGGGCCGCATGCGGTCCTCCATCAGCCCGTGCTCGACGGCCAGGCGATACCCCTGCAGCAGCCGCGGCCATGCCAGCGCGATTTCCTGCACCTGCATGCGGATGGTCGCGAGCGGCGTGCGGACTTCATGCGCGACGGTGGCCGCGAGCGAGTACGGGTGCATCAGGTCGTAACGCACGACGCTGAGCGCGAGAATGCCGAGACTCATCGCGATAAAGATCGCGCCCGGCGGATAGAACGCGAGGCCGTAGTTGACGCCGTAGTCGACGGCGGCGACCGAGTACAACCCCAGCGCGAGCAGGCACAGGTTGAAGCGCCGGCGGCGTTCGGCCGTCGCATTGGTGCGCGCCTTGACCAGCAGCCACGCGCAGCGCGCAGCCAGCACGACCGTCTGCAGCACGTGCAGCGGATGCAGCGGCCCGGCTTTCGGATACTCGCCGAAGAACAGCGTGTAGTAGCCCGACACCACCTGATGCGTGGTCAGCAGCAGCACCGACAGGATCAGGCTCATGCCGTACGACACGAGCAGCGCGGGACGTTCCCTGCGGCACTCGGTCGCTTCGCAGATGAAGTGGTAGAACGTCGTCGGCAGGAACAGGATGAACAGATAGCCCACGCGCGCGAGCAGCAACGCGACGTCGGGATGTTCGGACTGGAACAGGAATGCCCACGTGCCCTGCCACGCGAACGTGGTCGCGCAGAGCAGGAAGAACGACGTCGATACGCGCGTGACGCCCTGGGTCACCAGCACATAGAGGCCGTAACCGAGGAAGATCGACGAGACGAAGGCGGGCAGGATCGCGTACATGCAATGCCGCGCCTTGGAGAATTTCGCGCGGCGCCGAAGCAGGTTGAGACGCCATTGGGAGCCGCAATGTTAAGTCGCGATCGATGGGGTCCGTACTAAATTCGGCGATATTCAGTCCTAATTAATGCTTAATTCGTCACGCACGGCAGGTATAGCGCGGCGTTTACGCCACAAAACACGCACCACGCACAGACGGCCCGGGGGATCGTCCCCACTTGAGTCGGGGTTCGGGAAACGACAACGGGGCCGAAGCCCCGTTGTGTGCGATGCACCGTCCGCGCATCGACTTTGGCGATCGATCGCTGCTTACCAGCGAGCGTCGCGTTCCCACGCCTTCATCTCTTCCTCGGCGCGCTCCTTGGTGTAGCCATAGCGCTCCTGGATGCGGCCCGCGAGCTGGTCGCGCTTGCCGTTGATGACGGTCATGTCATCGTCGGTCAGCTTGCCCCACTTCTCCTTGATCTTGCCCTTGGCCTGTTCCCACTTGCCTTCCATTTGGTCCCAGTTCATGTCGGACTCCTTGCGGGTTGGTGTGTCGATTGGTGTCGGAGGTCGCTCGCCGGATTAGCGTGCGTACTTGGCCTTCACGTTGGCCTGGCACTTGTCCTTGGCGTCGCCGGTCATGGCGTCACACTTTTCCTTGTCGGCCTTGTAGGCGGCGTCCGTGGTGTCCTTGCGGGCGTCCGCACGCGCCTCGGCGACATCGGTGCTGGTACCCGTGGCCGCAGCCTTGGTCACCTTCGCAGCGCCCAGGGCCTGCTCATGGGCAGCCTTGGCCTGCTTCACGCACACGTCCTTGTCGTTACCCGACTTGTCGTCGCACATTTCCTTCGACACGTCGTAGTCGCGATCGGCCTTGGTCTTCATGGCCTTGGCATGCGCCTTGTCCGTGCCGTCGCGGCGGGCTTCGGCATTGGCCTTCGCCACATCGCGGTCACGCTTGGCTTCCGCCTTGCAGACGTCCTTGGCGTTGTCCTTCATCGCGTCGCACTTCGTGTTCGCGGTCTTGTAGTCGGCGTCGGCCGTCTTCACGGCGGCGTCGTAGTCGGCTTTGGAACCGGCTTGCGCATACGCAAAGCCAGCGGGGGCGGCAACCATCATCGAACAGACTGCGGCGCAGAACAGTTTCTTCATCGTCATGTCGTGCTCCTTCTCTTAAGTGGATTTTTTCTCCGGGCCCGGCGTCTTGCGCCGTGGCCACACCGTAGTTGAAGGTTACGTTCCTGCACCGGGATGAAGCAGCGGCCCCCTTCCGAAATGTACGTAAGACAATTCCCACACTTATTTTTCGACGCTATTTTTCGACGCTATCGAGGCCCGAATCCTTGACGACCGTCTGTGCGGCCGGCGCCGAGAGAAACTCGAGCAGTGCGCGCGCTTCCGCCGGATGTGGCGCATTCACGGGAATGCCCGCCGCGAAGCGTGTGACCGATTGCACGGACTCCGGAATGCGCCCCGCGAACGACACACCCGGCACGGGCAGCAGTTCGCTCACCTGCTGGAAGCCGAGCTCGTACTGGCCATCGGCTACGACCGTCGCGACCGGAATCTTCTCGATCTTGCTGGCCTTGCCGCGCATCTGCGCGGTAATGCCCAGACGCGCGAACAGTTCCTTCTCCACATACACGCCGCTCGCGCTGTCCGAGTAAGCCACCGACTTCGCACGCAGCAGCGTCTCGCGCAAGGCATTCTCGGTGCGGATGTCGGGAACGGTCTGGCCCTGGCGCACGACCATGCCGATACGCGAGTCCGCGAGCTCCACACGCGATGCCGGATCGACCACGCCCTTGCGGATCAGATCGTCCAGCGCATAGCCGACCATGATCACCACGTCGGCCTGCTCGCCGCGCGCGAGGCGATTCGGAATGGCCTCCCGCGACTGTCCCATCGACGGTCCGAGTTCGGTCTCGATGGGGTTGCCGCTTTGCGCGCTGTATTGCGGACCGAGGATCTTGTAGGCGGCCGTGAATCCGCCCGACGTCATCACGCGCAGCGTGGCGGCATCGACCTGCGCGGTGGGCAGGAACGCGGGGACGAACGTCGCGGCGAGCAGCCATGCGGCCGCACGGAACTTGTACATAATGTCTCCTTCTTCTGAGGGTCTCGCCCGGACTCGGGCAAGGCACTTTAAGCCTCGCGCCGCACGTGCGTCCATTTTTTTCGCGGACGCGTGGAATAATCCCCGATGCCGTTCGTCTTCCCTGCAGTTGAACCCGAAAGCCCACTGGGCTGACCGACATGAGCAAGGACTTTACCGATGACGAACTGCGCGAGGTGATTCCGCGGCTGCGCCGTTTTGCGCTGTCGCTGACGCGCCAGGAGTCCAGCGCCGACGACCTCGTGCAGAGTTGCCTCGAGCGCGCGCTGTCGCGTCGCGAGACGCGGCGCGACGAGGGCGATCTGCGCGCGTGGCTGTTCTCGATTCTCTATCGCGTGTTCCTCGACGGCCAGCGGCGCGCCAAGCGTTATGCGGGCCTGCTGTCGCTGTTCGGCGTGGGCCAGGACGAGGACATGGCGCCCTCGACCGAAGACGTGGTGCTCGCGCGCTCGGCGCTCGACGGCTTTCACCGGTTGCCCGTCGATGCGCGCGCGTTGCTGCTGCTCGTCTCCGTCGAAGGACTCAGTTATCAGGAGGCCGCGGATACGCTCGGCGTGCCCATCGGCACGGTGATGTCGCGTATCTCGCGCGCGCGCAAGGCGCTCCGCGATCTGACCGAAGGCCAGGTCGTTGCCCAACCTTCCCTGCAGGTGATGAAATGAATGCCCTGATGCCCACCGAACCCGAACTGCACGCCTACGTGGATGGCGAGCTCGACGAGACGCGGCGCGGCCAGATCGAAGCCCTGCTGCCGACGCACCCCGAGATCGCGCGCGAGATCGAGCAGATCCGCCTGGCCTCGCAACGATTGCGCGCGAGCCTGGAGCCGCCGCCGGCCGATACGCCCGCGCGGCTCGATCCGTTCCGCATTCGCCGCACGCTGCGCGATCGCACGCGCCAGCGCATGTCGATTGCCGCTTCCGTCATGATGGCGCTCGTCGTGGGCGGCTTTGGCGGCTGGCAGTCGCGCGAGTACGCGATGCGCCAGACGTATCTGCCGATGGCCGATGCCGTGCAGGCGTATCGCATGTTCGCGTCGAACGATATACAGCCCGTGTCCGCGAACGCGGTGGCCAACGCCGGCGACGACGGCATGATGGTCGATATCAAGGCCAGCGATCCGCGCGAGTTGCAGGCCTGGCTCAACCATCATTTCGTGCAGCCGGAAACGCTGCCCGACTTCAGCGCATATGGCTTCAAACCCGTGAGCGGGCGGCTGATGTCCGCGCAGCAGGGCACGGCCGCGATGGTGCTCTACCGCAATGCGCAGGGGCAGTCGATCGTGTTCTATGTGCGGCCGCCCGGCGACGTGCTGCACTTCGACAACGGCAATCGCAAGGATGGCAACCTGCTTGCGCAGTACTGGCGTCAGGGGCGCTACTTCTACGCGGTGGTCAGCCCCACCGACACGCCGGCCACACGGCCCGTACAGCAGGCCGTGGAGCCGACGCGGAGCTGAGCCGGCGCGTCAGGTCTTGGTGATATCGAATACCACGTTGACCGGCGACGGGCCGAACGAGCCGTTCGGCACCACGCCGGTCTGGTTGATACCGGGCTTGCTCCAGTCGCATACGCCGTTCGGGAAGATCTGCTGGAGCCGCGTCATCTCGGCACCCGAGAACATCACCGTGTAGTCGGTGGCGGCTATCGGCTTGAGCGTGCACTTGATGATATTGGCCGCGACAGGCCCGCCGGCCACGATGCGCGGCGCCGTCCACGACGGGAACAGGCCGTTGCAGGTGGTGTTGGCGATGGGGCTCAGCGTCTGCGTCTCCGTGACGAAGGTGTTCGCGTCGCTCCAGCATCCATCCACGGCCGCCGCCGGCTTGTACGCCACCACCTTGTCCTTCTGCGCCGTGCCGGTCTTGTCGGCCTTGTACGCGGCCACCCATTGAATGAAGGTGTTCCACGCGTTGGCCGACGGCACCGGATTGCCGCGCCACATCACGTGATTGCGGCTATCGCCATTGGCCTGCACCATGCGCTCGCGCACGGCGAAGTGGAACCACTGGTAGTGATAGCCGGAGTCGTCGTTGTAGATGCCCGTGACGTCGAACACGGGAATGCTGGCGAGGCCGCCATTGGTGCCGAGCTGCAGGCCGCTCTGCTGCGCGCGCAGGATCGCGCCCGCGTCGCCCACCGTACGTGCGGGAACATAGTTCGCATCCTGGTCGTAGCCGCCGATCCGTTCGTTGAGATCGAGGAACTGCGTGGTCGTGATCGATCCCGCATTGAGCGCCGCGAGCCCGTATTGCACGCCGACGTTGTCGAACGGCCGCAGTGCGAAACCCGTTGCGGGATTCACGCCGTAGATGTTCTTCGACGCGTCGTAGACCGTACCGCGAATACCCGTTGGATTGGAGACCGGGTCATACCGCTGTGCGGTGGGCACGATCGCGTTGAACGGCGCCGACACATACCCGGCATAGTCCACGCGATTCGGCACGGGGTCCGTGCGGCCTGCCTGGTTCGCGGCATCCTCGAATGCCTTGCGGCTCTTGTATCCCGTGACCGCGGCGATCTGCGCGTCCGTGAACGCGGTTGGATTGACCGTGATGTAGTGCGTGATCAGATGGCCGTCCGACCCCGAGAACGCGATGCCGAGCGGATCGGGGAACGTGCAGAGCAGCATCACGCCATCGAACAGGCCTGGGATGCGGTCGGCCGGCTGCGCGCTACCGTAGGACCCGCCCGAGCATCCGGCGCTGACCGTGAAGTCGGGCACGCCGAACGTCTTGATCGCGGCTTCCTTCGACATCATCGCGGCCTCGCTTGCCAGCACGGCATTGCAGTTGTTCGACGCATGCTGGAGCGTGTTGGCGAACATCGCATAGCCTTCCGCGAGCCGCTGCACGTTGAGCAGACTGAAGTCGAAGCCCGCGCTCTGCAGGTTGCCCTGCGCGCCGCCCTGCACGTACCATCCGCCGGGGCAACCGAACCCTTCGATGGCGATCATGCGCCGGTTCCAGGCCTTGGGCGGTTTCAGCGGCGTGGGCGCGCTCTCGGTCGTCGGATCGTGCAGCACCGCGTTCTGGTAGATGCCGCGATCGACGGTGCCCGTTTCCACGCGCACGATGAACGGCACCTGCTGCCCCGCGAGCGTGGTGACGGTGGCAACGTCGGCCGGACGCGCGGCGGTGCTCGTCATCGGCTTGAGCGTACCGTCCGTCGTCGACTGGTACATGTAGGTGACGCGTGTGGCCGCCGAGCAGTTGGCGTCGAGCGCCGCGCCAAGCGTCGAGCCGTCGGGCAACAGGAACGTGGATGTCTGGCAGATGAACGGTGTCTGCCACGGTCCGGAGATCACGGGGCCCGTGATCGGATAGTTGGTCATCGTGATCGTCGACGACGCCTTGCCGACGCGCGCGACCACGCTGTTGAGCCCATTGGTCAGTCCGGTTACCACGGCCTGGCGATGCGAACCGTTGGCCGGACTCGGCTGGAACTGGCTGGTGACGTCGTTGCCGTTGAGCGTGATCTGCAGCGGACGTTTGTCGGTGACGGTGGTCGGTACCGCGACGTCGATCAATGCGGTGCCGCCTGTCACGTAGTCGGGTTGCGACGAAAGCAACTGGACCGTGGGCGCTACGCCCGGATCGTCATCGTCGCTTCCGCCGCAGGATGCAAGGCCGATGGCCAGCATGCCGGCGAGCGCGGCGCTGCACCATTTTCTGGACGCGTTCATGAGTGTCTCCAATCTCGTTGTGGAACGAATCGCGGGGCAGGTCGCTCAGCCAGCTTAGATCGCGGAGACAGTCATTACAAAAATACTTGCTTCACAGGTTAGTCGCCCAGCGCGGCGTCGATCATCGCGCCGGCCAGGCCGATAAGCAGCGCGAAGGCGGACGCAATGAACCAGCGTACGGTGCGGCGATACTCGGGTACGGCATCGTCCTCGATGCGCAGCGCGCGGAACAGCGCGACGATCTGCAGCGCAACGGCCAGCAGCAGGCACGCACCGGCAAGGATCGAGAGCGAACTCCATCGGCCCGTGCTCTCGAATCCCCAGAAACGCCAGAACGCGAGGGAGAAGCCGAGCAGTACCGTGATGGCGGTGATGATGCCCTGCCGGAATCCCGATGGCACGGTCGGTGGCGGAGGTGGAGGCACGGGACGCTCGTCGGCGGGTTCGGTCATGGGGCAGGCCGCGCGAATGGGATGTGACGAGTATAGATGGCTCAACGACCGTCAAAGCGCCGGCCGATGCCGCGTGCGCGGAAGGCATCGATCACGAAGTCGATGAACACGCGCGTGCGGGCGGGCAGCAGGGTCTTGTTCGGGTAGTAGAGCGAGATCGGTCCGTTGTCGGCGCACCAGCCCGGCAACAGTCGCTGCAGCGCGCCGGACTCCAGCCACCGCGCCGCGTGAGGCATGGGCAGCAGTGCAATGCCCAGCCCTTGCATCGCGGCGTGTGCCATCGCCTCGGGATCGTCGAAGATCGCGCGCGTGCGATGCACGGCGAGGGCTTCCTCGCCTACCGCGCTCCGCAGCGTCCATGCGCGCACGCGTCCGGTCGAAGCGGACCGCCGTGTAATGCCATCGAGCTCGGCGAGGTCGGACGGGTGCCGCGGCATGGGGCGGCCCTTCATGAAGGCGGGGGAGGCGGTGACCACGACATGCGTGCGCGCGAGCTCGCGCGCGACCACGCCTTCGGTCAGCTCGATACCGCCGCCGATCGCCGCGTCGAATCCGTCGCGGATGAGGTCGACGGCGCGGTTGTCGAAGTGCCAGTCCGGCACGATCGCCGGATACCGATCGAGGAAATCGTTGAGCAACGGCAACAGATGCTCGCGGCCGAACGCGAGGCCCATGCCCACCTTGAGCACGCCGGTCGGGTTACCGGCATCCTGCGCGGCGCCCGCGAATGCGTCGCGCAGCGTGGCATAGGGATCGGACACCTGCCGGAAGAACTGTTCGCCCCCCTGCGTGAGCGTGAGCCGCCGCGTGCTCCGCTGGAACAGGCGCAGCCCAAGGTGCGACTCCAGCCGCGCGACGTTCTTGCTGACTGCGGCCGGCGTAAGGCCCAGGCGGCGCGCGGCGGCCGAGAAGCTGCCCGTATCGGCCGACTGCACAAAGGATTCGAGAAGGTTGAGCGCTTCCATATGGAAAGCAGCTTATACCAGTCTTATACCTTTGGTTGAAGAAGTTTCTGCTTTTTCATTACTACCGGTACGGGAGTGCGGCGACCATACTCCGTTCACCTTCTACTGATTTCGAACTGGAGTTGAACATGAGCACGAACCTCGACAACACGCTGAACGACACGATCGCCCGCAACCTGACCGGCAAGGTCGCCTTCGTCACGGGCGGCGCACGCGGCATCGGCGCCGCCATCGTCCGCCGGCTGGCCAACGCGGGCGCGGCGGTCGCCTTCACGTACCAGCAGTCGGCCGCGGGCGCCGAAGCACTGGCCGACGCCATCCGCGCCGAGGGCGGCCGCGCCCAGGCCTACAAGGCCGATGCCGCCGACACGGCCGCACTGGCCAGGGCCATCGACGAGGCCGCACGCGAATTCGGCAAGATCGACATCCTCGTCAACAATGCAGGCGTGCTGCGCCTCGGCCCCGTCGAGGCGTTCTCGCTCGAGGACTTCGACCTGACGCTGGCGGTGAACGTCCGCGCGGTATT
The DNA here is from genome assembly GCF_008693385.1 of Cupriavidus pauculus. Classification (NCBI taxonomy): domain Bacteria; kingdom Pseudomonadati; phylum Pseudomonadota; class Betaproteobacteria; order Burkholderiales; family Burkholderiaceae; genus Cupriavidus; species Cupriavidus pauculus. Next base: position 2,189,536 of record NZ_CP044067.1, on the reverse strand, counting down.
CGTCGCCGCGAAGGCAGCGCTGCCGTACATGGGCGAAGGCGGCCGGATCATCAACATCGGCAGCACCAACGCCGACCGCATGCCGTTCGCTGGCGGCGCCGCCTACGCGATGAGCAAGTCCGCGCTCAAGGGCCTGGTGCAGGGCATGTCCCGCGACCTCGGTCCGAAGGGCATCACGGTGAACAACGTCCAGCCGGGACCTGTGAACACCGACATGAATCCGGAGAACAGCGACTTCGCAACGTCCCTCCACGGCCTGATGGCCCTGCCCCGCCACGGCCGCCCCGAAGAAATCGCGGGCATGGTCGCTTACCTCGCGAGCCCGGAAGCGGCGTTCGTGACGGGCGCCAACCTGAACATCGATGGTGGCTTCGCGGCGTAAGTCTGCACGCCCAGCAAAAGCCCACGCGCAGCGATGCGCGTGGGCTTTTACGTTCTGAAGGAACATTTCGCATAACGCCGATGGATGCCCACTATCGACTCTTCTACTATCACCGCTCACAAACATGCGGCTCCAGCGGCGGCCGCCTCGTAGAACAACCCCACGGTGAAAAATGTCGGTACGTTCGGAAGCGCGTATGCGCTTTATAAAGAGAGTTCAACTCGCACTCGACGTGGCACAGGACAGAATTCGAGGTTTGATGAACGACCTTACGGTTCAGGCCGAAATTGTGCATAGCCGACAGGTCCCAGACATCATCGGCAAATGGAGATCCGTGGCAAAGCTTAACTGGGACGCCGCTCGGCGCAAGTGCGGTTCCACCACGAAAAGCTGCTTCGTCGGGATACGCACAGCGGAGATCGTTTGCATTCTTTCTCTGATCCGCGTTTCAAAGGCAGGGCTTCATACGAAGCTGCTGTTCATCGAGCGCGACGAGCATCAAGACCAATCAAAGGGGAAGGGATTCTTGGCCATCGAAGCGGTTCTCGAAGCCGTCGCTGCAGTTTTTGGTTCGGCGTACATTGTGCTCGACGCACCTCTCAAGGAAACGATAGAGTATTACTCCTCACATGGGTTTCGCGTCGCGCGCATCAGAGGCCGAAGCGCCCGCACCATGACGCGCCCGGTGAGAAGCTAGTAAGATTGAACAATGTTGTTTTGCTGATTCCCAACCCGGGACGATGTCATGGCTAATAGAGCTACTGCTAAACCTCGACTTGTCGCCAAGCCCCGCCTCACCGAAGCTGATGAGGAACGCGCGGCACTCGCTCGCGTGCGTGCCCTTTTCGCAAGACCCGACATGAGCGTTGAGGCGTTGAGGGCCAGGGCGGAAGAACTCCGGAAATGGGAAGAGGAAACAAACTTCAAAGGCGGCGCTTACGTTGGAATTCTCCGCTGAATGCACCACTTCCAAGGTTTGAGAAGCCCTGCCGATGCGGGGCTTTTTTCAGCTCCGTCTGAATACGCCACGCCCGTCACGAGCTTCCGCAGAACGACGCCGAGCGTCGCCTTCATGCCCCGATCATAAGAGGACTGAATAGCGGTGAAGGATCCGCGTACGCGCGCGTGGACCGTTCTGACCTGCCCCCGGTTTTAGTACGGCATGCGATTAGACAATCAGCGTCTTGGCGTGACGCATCGAAACAAACCAGTGTTAGTTCAGGCATTCGTCGCGGAACCGACCGTTGAAGCTCTGGATATAGGCATTCTCCACAGGCTTGCCCGGTCGAATGAACGAGAGCGTAACGCCTGCCTCGTAGGCCCACGCATCCAGCACCTTACCAGCGAACTCCGGACCGTTGTCGCGCGTGATCAACGCGCGCGCAAGCGTAAGCACCGAGGTGGCCGTTCGACTTGAGCAGTGGGTTGGCGGTCCGACTGCCGAAACATGGCTTGGCCTGCAAGCCAATTATGATTTCTGGCAACTGCGACATTCGAGGCAGATCTCACGGCTGGCGAAGGCACAAGCGCTAGTCAGCGTGCGTGAGGCGGTCGCCATAAATGAAATCGCACAAGTGCGATGGATGCCCCCCTCCGACTCATCTAACATCGCCCACTCGAAATCATTTGGGGCCTTCCGGATGACTGAGGTCACAGCAGCCTCGTGGCATCGCAATCCATGCCGAATGCTTCAGTCGTTCGCAAGTCCGCAGTCGCGCTTGACAACTGCGGCGGTGAATGCCCCGATGCTCGGGTTACTTGGTGTCCCAAATGGCACCCATTTACTCGATGCCCCAAAGGCATCTCTTAAGAAAGGGCGCGCGAGCGCCCTTTCTGCTTTTTAGGTCCAGGCGCGAATCGCACTGCACGTAACAAAAAAACCCCACGCGCATCGCTGCGCGTGGGGTTTTCAATAAGCCCGGAAGCTTAGGCCGTGACGGTGTCCGCCACTTCCTTGAAGTCTTCGATCTTGTCGAAGTTCATGTACTGATAGATCTTGTCGCCGTTGGCGTTGATCACGCCGATGTCGGTCATGTACTCGTCCTTGGTCGGGATGCGGCCGAGGCGCGAGCAGATGGCGGCGAGTTCGGCGGAGCCGAGGTACACGTTCGTGTTCTTGCCCAGGCGGTTCGGGAAGTTACGCGTGCTGGTCGACATCACCGTCGCGCCCTCGCGGACCTGGGCCTGGTTGCCCATGCACAGCGAGCAGCCCGGGGATTCCGTGCGGGCGCCGGCCTGGCCGAACACGCCGTAGTGGCCTTCCTCGGTCAGTTGCTTCTGGTCCATCTTGGTCGGCGGTGCCACCCATAGCTTCACCGGAATGTCGCGCTTGCCCTCGAGCAGCTTCGACGCGGCGCGGAAGTGGCCGATGTTGGTCATGCAGCTGCCGATAAACACTTCGTCGATCTTGGCGCCGGCCACGTCGGACAGCGTCTTCACGTCATCCGGGTCGTTCGGGCAGGCCACGATCGGCTCGTGCACGTCGGCCAGGTCGATCTCGATCACGGCGGCGTACTCGGCGTCCGCATCGGGCGCGAGCAGTTCCGGCTTGGCCAGCCACGCTTCCATCGCCTTGATACGGCGTTGCAGGCTGCGTGCATCTTCATAGCCCTGCGCGATCATCCACTTCAGCAGCGTGATGTTGCTGTTGATGTATTCGATGATCGGTTCCTTGTTCAGGCGCACCGTGCAGCCGGCAGCCGAACGCTCGGCCGACGCATCGGACAGCTCGAATGCCTGCTCCACCTTCAGGTCGGGCAGACCTTCGATTTCGAGGATACGGCCCGAGAAGATGTTCTTCTTGCCCTGCTTGGCCACGGTCAGCATGTCCTGCTTGATCGCGTACAGCGGAATCGCATTGACCAGATCGCGCAGCGTCACGCCGGGCTGCATCTTGCCCTTGAAGCGGACCAGCACCGATTCCGGCATATCCAGCGGCATCACGCCGGTGGCCGCGGCAAACGCCACCAGACCCGAACCTGCCGGGAAGCTGATGCCGATCGGGAAACGCGTGTGCGAGTCGCCGCCGGTGCCCACGGTATCGGGCAGCAGCATGCGGTTCAGCCACGAGTGAATGACGCCGTCGCCCGGACGCAGCGAGATACCGCCGCGCGTGCTCATGAACTTCGGCAGCGTGTGGTGCGTCTTCACGTCCACAGGCTTCGGATAGGCCGAGGTGTGGCAGAACGACTGCATCACGAGGTCCGCGGAGAAGCCGAGGCACGCGAGGTCCTTCAGTTCGTCGCGCGTCATCGGGCCCGTGGTGTCCTGCGAACCCACCGAAGTCATCTTCGGCTCGCAGTACGTACCCGGACGCACGCCCTTGCCTTCGGGCAGGCCAACCGCACGGCCGACCATCTTCTGCGCCAGCGTGAAGCCCTTGCCGGAGTCGGCCGGGTTCTGCGGCAGACGGAACAGCGTGGACGGGGCCAGGCCCAGCGCCTCACGTGCCTTGGCGGTCAGGCCACGGCCGATGATCAGCGGAATACGGCCACCGGCGCGCACTTCGTCGAACAGCACGTCGGACTTGACCTTGAATTCGGAGATGACCTGCCCGTTCTTCAGCGCCTTGCCATCGTATGGACGCAGTTCGATCACGTCGCCCATTTCCATCTGCGACACGTCGAGTTCGATCGGCAGCGCGCCGGCATCTTCCATCGTGTTGTAGAAGATCGGAGCGATCTTGCTGCCCAGGCACACGCCGCCGAAGCGCTTGTTCGGCACGTAGGGGATGTCTTCGCCCGTGAACCACAGCACCGAGTTCGTGGCCGACTTGCGGCTCGAGCCCGTACCCACCACGTCGCCGACGTAGGCGACCAGGTTGCCCTTGCCCTTCAGGTCTTCGATGAACTTGATCGGGCCGCGCTTGCCGTCTTCTTCCGGCGTGATGCCGGGGCGCGCGTTCTTCAGCATCGCCAGCGCGTGCATCGGAATGTCGGGGCGCGAGAAGGCGTCCGGGGCCGGCGACAGATCGTCGGTGTTGGTTTCGCCGGTCACCTTGAACACGGTGATCGTGAGGCTTTGCGGCACTTCCGGACGGCTCGTGAACCACTCGCCCTCGGCCCAGCTCTTGATCACGGCGGCGGCGTGGGCGTTGCCCTTGTCGGCCTTTTCCTTGACGTCGTGGAAGGCATCGAACATCAGCAGCGTGGTCTTCAGGCCGTTGGCGGCCACGGCGCCCACTTCGGCGTCGTCGAGCAGCTCGATCAGCGGCGAGATGTTGTAACCGCCGAGCATCGTGCCCAGCAGTTCGGTAGCGCGAGCGCGCGAAATCAGCGGCGTCTTCTCGCTGCCGAGTGCCACGGCGGCCAGGTACGAAGCCTTGACCTTGGCGGCGTCATCCACGCCAGCCGGCACACGATAGGTAATCAGATCCAGCAGGGTCTGCTCTTCGCCGGCCGGCGGATTCTTGATCAGTTCGATCAGGTCGGCGGTCTGCTGCGCGGTCAGCGGCAGCGGAGGGATGCCAAGCGCGGCGCGTTCGGCGACATGGGCACGATAGTTATCAAGCATGGGAACCTGCTGGTAATAGGGTTTTCAGTTCTTTTCTGTCTCGTCGCAGCGACCGGCGTAGCCGACCGTGCCGCCGTGATTGTAATCCGAAGTGGGAGAGAGATCAAATGTCTTATATCTTATATAAGAGTAACGACCGCAAAGCCTTATCCAGCCTAGCCCGTCCCCTGAAACCGACATAGAAGACCCGAGCGACGCCGCACGTCCGTTGTTTTCGCGACACGGGTGTCTTAAGTTCCGCCCGGGCGATTCGTTAACCAATGCATGCAGGGGCGATTGGCATGCACACGCCAGCGCCTTGCCACGCCCGTTCGGCTCAAACGGCCAAGCTGAGCGGGTTTCCCCCTTTTTATCGGCCCTTTGCTTGTCTGCGATTCCGGAAGAATGGCAGGCAATTCGACACAGGCTTCTCATGGCGAACACGCTTTCCCCCTCCCAGACTGGCGGCAACCCCAGCAAGCGCGGCCGACTGCTGCTGATTGGCGGCGGCGTGCTGGTGGCAGCGTTGGGCGTTGGCGGCTTCGTGCTCGGCAGCGTCTTCGGTGGCAGCCACACTCCGGCGGCTCCGGCCGCTCCGGTCGTGCCGCCGCCGATCTTCGTGCCGCTGGATGCGTTCACCGTCAACCTCAAGAGCGAGGACGGCGATCGCTTCCTGCACACCGGTCTGTCGCTGAAGGTGGCGGATAGCGAAACGCAGGCGCGTCTCCAGCAGTACCAGCCGGAAGCGCGCAGCCGCATCCTGCTGATCCTGTCGGCGCGCCAGCCGGCCGATCTCGCGACCGTGGAAGGCAAGCGCAAGCTGGCGCAGGACATCCAGCAGGCGGTGAGCCAGCCGTTCGCGACGGGTCTGCCGCCGCAGAAGATCCTGGATGTCTTGTTTACATCGTTCGTGGTGCAGTAAGGCAGGGCCGCCCCGCGAACCCAAGCAATTTGATATTTACACAGCCGTTCATGGGGCAGGACACTAGATGGCCTACGACAAGTTCCTCTCGCAGGACGAGGTTGACGAACTACTGAAAGGTGTATCGGGAGAAGCCGATACACCTGAAGCCAGCAGCGCACCCGCGGCCGACGAGACCGGGATCCGTCCCTACAACCTCGCGACGCAGGAACGCATCGTCCGCGGCCGTCTGCACACGCTCGAGATCATCAACGAGCGTTTCGCGCGTTCGTTGCGGTCGGCGCTGTTCAACTTCATCCGCCGCGGCGCCGACATTTCGGTGGGCACCGTGCGCATCGAGAAGTACGGCGACTTCGTGCGCAACCTGCCGGTCCCGACCAACCTGAACCTGGTCCACATGAAGCCGCTGCGGGGCACCGCGCTCTTCGTGTACGACCCGAACCTGGTCTTCCTCGTCGTCGACAACCTGTTCGGCGGCGATGGCCGTTTCCACACGCGTGTGGAAGGCCGCGACTTCACGCAGACCGAGCAGCGCATCATCCGGCGCATGCTGGACCTGACGCTCAACAGCTACGGACAAGCCTGGCGCACCGTGCATCCGATCGACCTGGAGTTCGTCCGGTCGGAGATGCATACCAAGTTCGCCAACATCGCGATCCCGACCGAGGTCGTGGTGACCACCGCGTTCCATATCGAGCTCGGCGCCGTGGGCGGCCAGCTCCATGTGTGCTTCCCCTATTCGATGATCGAGCCGGTCCGCGAACTGCTGACCAACCCGCTGCAGGATGAGGTCGAGGTCGACAAGCGCTGGCTCGGCCAGCTCTCCGACCAGCTTCGCTCGGCGGAAGTCGAGCTCGTGGCCGAGTTCACCCATCTCGAAAGCACCGTGGGCGATGTGCTCGCGCTGCGCGCCGGCGACGTGCTGCCAATCGAACTGCCGGAACATCTGTTCGGCAAGGTCGACGGCGTGCCCGTCATGCAATGCGGTTTTGGCACGATGAACGGCCAGTACGCGTTGCGCGTAGAACGGATGATCAATTACCAAGACACCGATTCCAACAAGGAAACCGATCATGACTGACGGCAAAGAGGACAAGCCGGTCGATCCGATGGACGATTGGGCCAGCGCCCTCGCGGAGCAGACCAGTGCCGAGGCAGAACCTGCCGCCACGCCAGCACCTACCGCGGCATCGCCCGTGGCAACTCCGGCGGCAGCCGCCGTGTTCCCGCCGCTGGCGCAGGACGCTCCGACCGGCTTCCACAACGATATCGGGATGATTCTCGATATTCCGGTGCAACTGACGGTGGAACTCGGCCGCACCAAGGTGCCCATCAAGAACCTGCTGCAACTCGCGCAGGGTTCGGTGGTGGAACTCGACGGCCTGGCCGGCGAACCGATGGACGTGCTCGTCAACGGCTACCTGATCGCCCAGGGCGAAGTGGTGGTGGTCAACGACAAGTTCGGCATTCGCCTGACGGACATCATCACGCCGTCGGAACGTATCCGGAAGCTCAACAAATGACAGCCGTAACGGGCCGGCCGTTCGTGCGCCGGCCTTTCATTCGCCGCGTGTGCGCCGGCGCGTTGTCGATGGCCTCGGTGGCCGCTCATGCCGCCGACGCGCTCGTGCTCAGCACGGCCAGCGCTGCCAGCAGCGTGGCGGCCAGTCCCGCCAGCCACGGCGCGGCACCGGCCATCAGCACCGGCGGCAGCCTCGCGCAGGCCGGCCTTGGCCTGTTCGGCGTCATCGCGCTGATCCTCGCCATTGCATGGATCGCGCGGCGTACCGGCCTCGTCCGCCATACCAACGGCGGCGGCGCGATGAAGGTCGTCGGCAGCCTGATGCTCGGCGCGCGCCAGCGTCTGGTGATGGTCGAGGTGGGTGACACCTGGATCGTGCTCGGCGTCTCCGCCGGCGAGATCCGTCCGCTCCATACGATGCCGGCACCGGCAGACCGCGCCGCGCATGTGTACGGCAGTACGTCCGGCACCGGCACCCAGCCGCCGCACGGCATGTCCGGCTCGTTCGCCGAACGGCTGCTGCGGTCGATGCAGGAAAACCTGAAGAAGTCATGAACAACGTGCGTGCCGCGATTGCGCGGCGCTTGCCCAAGGCCGTGGGGCCCCTTGCCGCCCTCGCGCTGCTCTCGCTCGCGCTGCTGTCGCCGTCCCTCGCGTCGGCACAGGGCCTGCCCGGCGTAATCAGCAAGCCTGCGCCGGGTGGCGGTCAGATCTGGTCGCTGTCGATCCAGACGCTGATCCTGATGACGTCGCTGTCGTTCCTGCCGGCGGCGATGCTGATGATGACGGGCTTCACGCGCATCATCATCGTGCTCGGCCTGCTGCGGAACGCGCTCGGCACGGCGTCCTCGCCGCCCAACCAGGTGCTCGTCGGCCTGTCGCTGTTCCTGACGTTCTTCGTGATGTCGCCGGTGTTCGACAAGATCTACACCGACGCCTACAAGCCGCTGTCCGAAAACAAGATCAGCCTCGAGGCCGCCGCCGGCAAGGCCGCCGCGCCGTTGCGCGCGTTCATGCTGCGCCAGACGCGCGAGAAAGATCTCGCCATGTTCGCGCAGATGGCCAAGGCGCCCGAGATGCAGGGTCCCGAAGACGTGCCGATGTCGATCCTCGTGCCCGCCTTCGTGACCAGCGAACTGAAGACCGCGTTCCAGATCGGCTTCACGATCTTCATCCCGTTCCTCATCATCGACCTCGTCGTCGCCAGCGTCCTGATGGCGATGGGTATGATGATGGTGCCGCCCGCGACGATCTCGCTGCCGTTCAAGCTCATGCTGTTCGTGCTCGTCGATGGATGGCAGCTGTTGCTCGGCTCGCTCGCGCAGAGCTTCATGAACTGACCGGAAGCCGCCATGACGCCAGAGATAGTGATGACCATCGCCACGCAGGCGATGAAGATGACGCTGATGCTGTCCGCGCCGCTGCTGCTGGTGGCGCTCGTGGCCGGCCTCGTCGTGAGCCTGTTCCAGGCCGCGACGCAGATCAACGAAATGACGCTGACGTTCATCCCCAAGCTGCTCGCACTGTTCATCACGATGGTGCTGGTCGGTCCGTGGATGATCAACACATACGTCGACTACATGCGGGAAGTGTTCGAAAGCATTCCCGCGATGGCGCGCTGAGCGGCCTTCCATGCTAGACGTCACCACCGACCAGCTCTACGGCTGGATCGCCGCGTTCCTGTGGCCCATGTTCAGGCTGCTTGCCCTGATCGCCACGGCGCCGCTGTTCGGTGAGTCGAGCATCCCCCGCCGCGCCAAGGTTGCCCTGGCCGGTCTGCTGGCGGCAGTCGTCTCGCCCACCCTCTCCAATATCCCCGCCGTGCCCGCGTATTCGTACGAAGGGCTGCTGATCATCGTCAACGAGGTCGGCATTGGCGTGGCGATGGGTTTCACGATGCGGCTCGTGTTCGCCGCGGTGCAGGTGGCCGGCGAATACACCGGCCTGCAGATGGGCCTGTCGTTCGCGTCGTTCTACGACCGCAATTCGGGCGGCCAGACGATGGTCCTGTCGCGCTTCATGAACCTCGTGGCGACGCTGATGTTTCTGGCGGTGGACGGCCACCTGACCATGCTCGCCACCGTGGTGGACAGTTTCAACGGGCTGCCGATCGCGGCCTCGCCGCTTTCTGGCCACGGCTGGGGTGCGATCGCACGCGCGGGATCGCTGGTCTTCGCCTGGGGCACGCTGCTGGCCCTGCCGATGATCGCCACGCTGCTCACGCTGAACCTGGCCCTGGGCATCCTGAACCGCGCGTCGCCGCAGTTGTCGATCTACGCGGTCGGCTTTCCGATCACGCTGGCCGGCGGCATGCTCGTGCTGATGCTGGTAATGCCGCAGATGAGCGCGTACATGCAGCATCTGATCGAAGCGGGCCTGCAGACGATGACGACGGTCCTCGAGCAGTTTGCCAATTAGGCGGAATGCCGGCACGACCCCGCGCGCGCAGTGTCTGCATAGGCGGAGTCGTCCCCTGTAACACCGCAGTTTGGCTAATATTCACAGCGCGATTTAAGTACAGGCCTAGCCCCGCAGCCTAGGAGAAATCCTATTATCTGGGGCCGCTTGTCGCCCCCTGCTTTCGCTGCGCTGGAATCCGACTGTCATGATCAAGGTTATCGTTGCCGACGACCATCCCGTTGTCCTCGATGGCATCGCCCGCGCGCTTGCGCAGGGCAACGGCGTCGAGATCGTCGGTCATGCAGCCAATTCCACGGAACTCGTGCGGCGGCTCGATACCGCCTCGTGCGACGTCATCGTGACGGACTATGCGATGCCGGGCGGCCAGTTCGGCGACGGCCTGCCGATGCTGCAACTGCTGCGCCGGAGGTACCCGACCACGCGCATCGTCGTCATGACGATGCTCGACAATCCCGCGCTTATCCGCAATATCTGGAAAGTCGGCGTGTCGTCGATCATCAACAAGGCCGACGAAGTCGAGCAGCTGTTTCCGGCCATCCGCGCCGCATTCCGCGGCCAGCACTACGTCACGCCGCTCGTGCAGTCGATGCTGTCCCTCGCCCACCCCGACCGTCCCGAACCGGGCCCGCGCCTGAGCCGCCGCGAGCTCGAGGTACTGCGCCGTTGCGCGCAGGGCATTCCGCTCGTGGAGATCGCGCGCGTGGCCAACCGCAGCGCCAAGACCATCAGCGCGCAGAAGAGCGTGGCCATGAAGAAACTCGGGCTCAGCAACGACTACGAGCTCTACGAATACGCCAAGGCGAATGGCCTGCTCGGCGACGCCGATTGATCAGAGCTCGTCCTCGATCGGCAGCAGGCGCAGCAGATTGACGCCAATATGCTGGAACGCGCTCATGCCGGGTTCCTTGTCCACGGTTACCATCGCGCCGCCCTGCTCGCGCGTCGTCCACGTGAGCGTTTCGCTGCCGTTCTCGTCCTTCCTGAGCCCCACCTTGTAGGCGACGTCGAGCAGGGTCTTGTCCATGTTGTCGGCAAAGCGCTGGCTCAGCGTGGGACTTTCCACGACCACGCCCATCTCCGTGTTGAGCCGGATGGAGCGAGGGTCGAGGTTCAGCGAGCCGATATAGAGCCGCTGGCGGTCGACCATATAGGCCTTGGCATGCAGGCTCGCGCGCGAGGAAGCGAACATGCGCGGTTTCTTGGTCGTGCGGGTCAGGTCGCCGAAGGCGGTCGCCTTGAGCTCGTACAACTCCACGCCCGCATGCAGCAGCTTCTTCCGCCAGGGCGCGTAGCCGGCATGCACGGCCGCGACGTCGGTCGCCTCGAACGAATTCGTCAGCACGAGGATATGAACGCCCCGCTGAATCTGCGCCTTGAACCAGTCGATGCCGTCTTCGTTGGGCACGAAATACGGCGAGACCAGCACCAGATCCGATTTCGCCTGCTCCAGCAGCTTGCGCAGCTGCGGACTGCCGTGCGACGACGCGTCGTCCGGATCCTCCCTGATCTTCTCGGGGCGGTCCGCAATCACGCCTCCGCCGCCGACGTAGCCGGGCAGCCGGCCCGCCTCGATGCCCTTGGCCAGACCGGAGTCGAGCAGCTCCTGTACATAGGGGCTGGCCCGTGCCGCCTCGCCCTCTTCCTGAATCTGCTTGCGCATCGCCCGCATCTCGGCCGGCGCTTCCTTCCCTTCGGGCACGAGGGTCGCCACGGCATAGGCGCTCTCGTCGTTCCAGTACTGATCGAAGGTGGCCGAAACCGCCGGGACCACCGGGCCGGCGACCATGACGTCGAGGTCCGAGAAATCCACGTCGGGCCGTGCCGAGAAATAGGCATCGCCGATATTGCGGCCGCCGACGATCGTCACGAGGTTGTCGATCGTCATCTGCTTGTTGTGCATCCGGCGGTTGAGCCGGCCGTAATCGACCAGCAGCTGGAGCCACCGCCCGCCGCGCTGGGCAAACGGATTGAACAGCCGGACCTCGATATTGGGGTGGGAATCCACCGCGGCCCAGACCTTGTCGGACTTGTCCGCGTGCAGGTCATCGACGAGGATGCGCACGCGCACGCCGCGGTCGGCGGCATCGATGATGTCACCGATCAGCGCCTTGCCCGTGTGGTCGGCGTCGAAGATGTAGTACTGGAGATCGAGCGATTTCGTGGCAGCCCGGGCCAGCGCCAGGCGCGCGGCCAGCGCATCGGGCCCGGTGCCCAGCGGATAGAAGATCGATTGCCCGGGGTTGCGGGCCAGCCGGGGCGCCAGCGCCTTGCCGAGCGCCGTGTCGGCGTTGTCCGTGATCGCGGTGGTCCGGGTGCGGCCCTCGTTGGGGGGCAGGCCCGCGCATCCCCCCAGCAGCACGGCCATCATGGCGGCCGCAAGCCATACCGCTACCCATGACCGCCCCACCCATGACTGCCCGACGCATGACCGCGCAACCCGTGACGCCATGATCCACTCTCCCTCGACACCTGCCAGTCATCCGCTCTTGTCCGGTGCCACGTCGCGGGCGTGGCTACCCGAACACTACACCGGCGCGTGATTTTGGGAAGTCATCCAGCGTCTGACACGGGCGTTTCTTTCTGTTGGGCACTGTGCCGGTAGTAAGCGCGCACAATCTTCTGCGCCACGGGCAGGCGGGAGCCGATGGGGACCGGAAACCGGACCACGGCGTCGTAGCGGCCGGCGTCCACGGGGTCGAACACCACGCGCGGCTCGAACTGCGACAGATCGACGAAGCGCATGTCGCCATACCGCCGCAGTTCGCGGCCGGCCTCGTCCATGAACGCCGCGCATGCCTCGCGCGCGGCCGCGAGGAGGCCGGCCTCCACCGCATCGGGATCGGTGCCGACCGGCAGCGGAATGCGCACCATGTCCAGCGCGTAGCCGCCGGCCTTGGAGTGATTGCGCACGGCCGTGGTCAGCAACATGCTGTTGGGCACGAGCACCGTGAAACCTGTGTACTGGCGCGCGGGCGCAACCTCCACGAGCGTCGTGGACAGCACGTCCATATCGATGACCTCGCCCGAAAACGGCCCGATCTCGACGAGGTCTCCAAGCTGGAACGGGCGCGAGATCATGCGCATGAACGCGCCAAGGAAACACATCACGAGTTCCTTGCCGACCAGCAGCATGGCCGCCGCGAACGCCGCCAGCGAAATGGCCACGCTCTTGAGTTCCGACACCCAGATGCCGAGCAGCAGCATGAACATGATGGCCGCCACGATGTTCCGCGTGGCAACGGTCCATGCGCGATAGCTGCCACGGTTGTCCGCCTGCAGCCGCGCCTGGAAGAAGCGGTTGACGAGCTTCATGATCAGCGTGCCAACCAGCACGATGATCGCGCTTGCCACGATATTGACCAGGATGCTGTCGTTCGCGTTGAAATGCATGAGTCACCGGGATCGGGGGAGAAGCCCCGCAGTTTAACCCCGTCGGCGCGACGCAATTGGCGGGTCGGCGATTGAGCCAATGCGGGCGCCCACGCTACCGTCATCTTTCCGGCGCCACGCGCTCCTGGACAAACCCCATGGATATCCTGATGCTGATGCTCGCCGCCACCTATGCGCAGCCGTCGCCGGACCCCGGCACGCGGCGAGCCAACGTCGCGCAATGCCTGCGGGCCCTGTCGGATCCGACCCGCGGCCGCACGCTCGCGGAGCGGTGCGTGGCGCCGCAAGACGACCCTGCGGCCAACCTCGGGGCCGATCCCGGGGGCGATCCCGGGGGCGATCCGGTAGCGAGATACGCCGCGTCGCGCGCGTGCGCGGCGCAGGCGCAGGCGCGGGACGGGCCCGGCGACCGTCGTACCCGGCGCCAGATCGACCCCTGCACCGTCCGCGTGCAACTGGTCATCGCGCTCTACCGCCTGTTGACGGGCAGCCGCTGGGATACGGCAGCCTTCGGCACGGCGATCGATCGGGCCGGCCTGGGTCAGCCATCGGGTCTCCACGGCACCTGGACACCGCAGTTCGAGCGTCACGTCCGCGACCACGCGCACGCAATGGGTCCGTCGTGGCGCCGGGTTCTCGACGATGCGTTTCGCGACGCCGCAACCGCGGCGATCGCCGCGGCCGGCAACGCCCATGCGGCACTGCACTATGTCTATCCCGTCACGCTACGGCGCGGGACCCACGCCGTGACCCCGCATCTGGCCGGGCAGCATGGCGCCCCGACGATGCTGGCGAATATCGATCTTGCGGTCATCCACTTTCAGCAGACGGCGATGGGAGGATGGCGCGGCGCCTCGGATCGGGACTGGCAAACGGTGCTCGGTGTCGCGACGCGCTGGCATGAGCGCTACGCCGCGGCCGCGGACGATGCCACGCTGCCGGCTCACCTGCGCGACGCCGCCCGCGCCGCGCGCTGGCATGCCTACGTCGTGCGCGAGCAAATTTCGAATCGCGATCCCAGCGAGATCTATCTGTATGTGACCCGCCACGGCGCGCCCCTGGGCATCCTCCGCGCAACGGTCAGCGAGGATCCCGAGGAGGCCGATGCCATGCCGCACTCGGACATCGAAGATCTGCTCCTCGCCCCCGACTCCGTGCTGGCGCTACCCGGGCAGCCTCGATTGATCGACATCGACAGCTTTGCCATCCAGGCGTACCTCGATCTGGCGCGGGACGACGGGCACCGCACCGTCACGTTCCCGGTCCACGGCGAGGCAGACGCCGCGCTGGCCTATCGCAACGGATTCCGGCCCCCGCGCCATGACGAGTTATAGGGTCAGCCGCCGTTGGTCCAGCCGAGACCGAGCGACTTCTGCAGCGAGACGTAGTCGCGCAGCAATCCCGCATCGCCCGAGATGCGATCCTGCTGTGCCACCACGCGCGTGCGTTCGACGTCGAGCCACTCGAGCAAGCTCGCCGTGCCCGCGCGATAGCGCTGCTGCTGCAGGGTGGCGGCTCGCTCGGCCGACGCCTCCACGCGACGCAGCGTCACGACGTTCTCGCGCTGATAGCCATAGCGGGAGAGCGCGATGTCGGCATCGCGCAGTGCCTTGAGCACCGTGCTCTCGTACGTGGCCTGTGCCTCGTCGCGGCCGGCTTCGGCACTATCGACGTTGGCGGCCACGCGGCCGAAGTCGAGCGCGTTCCATTGCAGGCGCGGCAGCGTGAGCCATGTCGCGTTGTCCTTGCGCACGAGGTGGCCCGGCACGGCCGCCGAATAACCGAGCGATCCCAGCAGCGACACCTTGGGGAACCAGTCGGCTTTGGCCGATCCGATCTGCGCGGTACGCGACGCGAGCCGCCGCTCCGCCGCGCGAATATCGGGCCGCGACTTCAGCAGCGCGGCCGGATCGCCCACGGCGACGGTTTCCGGCAGTTGCGGCAGCGGCCTCGCGTCCGTGAGTTCGGCATCGAGCGTGCCCGGACCGCGGCCGGTCAATTGCGCAAGCTGATCGCTGGCTTCGACGATCGCCGCCTCCACGGGCGCGATGCGCGCGCGCGTGTTCTCCAGTTGGGTGAGCAGCCGCTCCACCTCGAGCTGCGACGCCACGCCGCGCGCGCGGCGTTGCTCCGTGAGGTCGAGGATGTCCGCTTCCAGTTTTTCCGAAGCGCGCAGATGCGCAAGGCTGGCCTGCTGCTCGCGCAGGTTCACGTAGGCCTGCGCGACATCGGCGGCCAGCTGCACATGCGCATCGGCCAGCTCCTCCGACGAAGCCTCCGCTTCGGCGGAGGCGGCCTGTACCGCGCGCCGCGTGCCGCCGAACAGGTCGAGCTCCCAGCTGGCGTCGAAGCCCGCGATATAGAGCGTGAGCGGACCCCGCCCACCGCCGCCGCCCGCATTGCCATCGCCCGATTGGGACGAGAGCGCCGACAGGTCCGGCGAGCGCGTGCGCAGCATGGCCGCATCGACGCTGGCCTTGGGCAGAAGGTTGGCCTCCTTGCCGCGCAGGCCGGCACGAGCCTGACGCACGCGGGCCCGCGCCGCGCGGATATCGGGGCTGTTGGCCAGCGCCGTGGCGATCAGGCCGTCGAGCTGCGTGTCGCCAAGCGCGTGCCACCAGTCGGCCACGCCGGGCGCGGTGGTGGTGCGCACCGGCGCATGCGGAAACGCGGGTGCGGTCAGCGCGTTGCCGGCAACGTCGGGCGCGCCATGGTAGTCGGGGCCGACGGTGCAGCCCGCGGCCGCCAATGCAGCGGCAATTGCAGTCAGCGCGGCCAGCGTGCGGTGGGCGAAGGGAATACGTGTCATGTCCGGAGCCGGCATCAATGGCCGGAAGAAAGCGGCGTGCCCGCGCGCGGCGACTTGAGCATCAGTGCCAGCGGAATGCAGAGCAGCAACGCGACACCGAGTGCGTAGAAGGTTTCGGAGAACGTCATCACCGCGGCCTGCCGCGCGATCTCGCCCGACAGTTGCGCCACGGCCTGCAGCTTGGCGTGCGCGGCATCGCCGTGCTGCGCGATAAAGCCGCCGATGCTCTGCGCCATATGTTCCTGGCCGATCGTGCTGTTCGCGGTGACCGACTCGCGAATGACGGCATCGTGATAGGCGTTGCGGCGGTCGATCAGCGTGCCGAGCAGCGCCAGGCCGATGGAGCCGCCGAGATTGCGCGCCATGTTGTAGAGGCCCGCCGCATCGCCGGCCTCCTCGGCGGCCACGGCCGCCATCGACGCCTGGTTCAGCGGCATCATCGCCAGAATCTGCCCGAAACCGCGCAGGATCTGCGACAGCGCGAAGTCGTGCCCGACACTGTCCGTCGTCAGCGAGATATCGAGCATGCAACTGGCAAAGTACAGCACGAGGCCCGTGATCACGAGCCAGCGGCTATCGACCTTGCCGAGCAGGCGCGGCAATACGGGCATCATCAGGAACGCCGGCAGCCCCGATAGCAGCATGATGCCGCCGGCCTGTTCGGCGTTGTAGCCGGAGATCGTCGACAGGAACTGCGGGAGCAGATAGGCCACGCCGTACAGCCCGGCGCCGACCGTCGATACGATGAGGATCACGCTCGCGTAGCTGCGGTTGAGCAGCAGGCGCAGCCGTACGATCGGCTGCTTCGCGGTGAACTGGCCCACGATCATCATGCCGATGCCCACTGCCGAGACCACCGACAGCCACACGATCAGGTGCGACTCGAACCAGCGCTCTCGCTGCCCTTCCTCCAGCACCACGGTCAGCGAACTGAGGCCGATGGCGAGGCCGACGATGCCAAGCCAGTCCGCGTCGACGAACCTGCGGTAGTTGGGCTTCTCGGATTCCAGACCGAAATACAGCAGCGGCACGAGCACCATCGTGATCGGCAGATTGAGGAAGAAGCACCAGCGCCAGCTCGCGTTCTCCGCCAGCCAGCCGCCCACCACGGGGCCGAGCAACGGACCGAGCAGCACGATCAGCCCGAACATCGACATGCCGATGGGCATCTGATGCCGCGGCAGCCGCGTGCGCACGATCGTCTGCGCGGTCGGGATCATCGCGCCGCCGGCAAATCCCTGCCCGATACGGCCGATGACCATTTCGGTAAGCGAATGCGACATCCCGCACATGATCGAGAACGCGGTGAACAGCACCGCGTTCCACAGCAGGAAACGGCGCAGGCCGAACACGCGCGTGAGCCATGCGGTCAGCGGAATGATCACGATCTCGGCCATCAGGTAGCCCGTGGACACCCACGTGCCCTCGGTGCCGGCCGCACCGATCTGCCCCTGGATCTGGGGCAGCGCGGAGTTCGTGATGGAGATATCGAGCGTCGCGAGCAGCGCGCCGAGCGAGCCCGCCGCGACCGCGATCCAGTCGCCCGTGCTCGCGTTGGGCTGCCGCGCCGGCGTGGCAGGGTTGCCCGCGGCGCCCGCGGCCGCGGCGGCCTCAGCCATGCGCGGCTCCGGTGGCCGCGGTCGTGCTTGACTCATGCGCCCGCGTGTCGACATCGACCACGACCGACAGCCCCGGCACGAGCACCGGACGCGCGTCGTTCGGCACATCCACGTGGATACGCACGGGCACGCGCTGCACGATCTTCGTGAAGTTGCCCGTGGCGTTCTGCGCGGGCAGCAGCGCGAACTGCGAGCCGGTTCCCGGCGACAGGCTATCCACGGTGCCGTGCAGCGGCTCGCCCGGCAGCGCATCGACGTGGATGGTCACGGTCTGCCCGGCACGCATGCGACCCACCTGCGTTTCCTTGAAGTTGGCGGTGAGATAGAGCTCCTGCACGGGCACCACGGTCAGCAGGCGCGTGCCCGGCTGTACGAGCTGGCCCACGCGCACGCCGCGATCGCCCACGCGCCCGGCCTGCGTCGCCCGCACGACCGTATCGTCGAGATCGAGCCTGGCCTGACGCGCGCTGGCTTCGGCCACTTCAAGCTGCGCGTGCGCCTGTTGCAGGCGCGCCTGCAACGTCGTGACCTGCGTCTGTTCGACCTTCAGCGATGCCTCGTTGGCATTGAGCGTCGTGGTCGCGCGCGTCTGGGCGTTGCGCAGCTCGGCGCTGCGCTCTTCGGTCTCGGCGCCCGACTTCACGAGCGGCGCGTAACGTGCCACCTGCGAGGCCGCGTACGTTGCGTCGGCACGCGCCCCCTCGACCTGCGCGCCGGCCTGGGCAATGCGGGCCTTCTGCTGCGCGAGATCTGCCTCGGCCCGCGCGACATCGGCCTGGCGCGCGTTGACGGTGGCCTGTGCCTCGTCGAACGCCGCCTGGTACTGGCGATTGTCGAGGCGCACGAGCGGCTGGCCCACCGTCACCTGCTGGTTGTCGCGCACGTACACCTCGGCGACATAGCCCGTCACCTTCGGCGCCACGGCCATGCTGTCCGCCTGGAGATAGGCGTCGTCGGTGCTTTCGATAAAGCGGCCATAGGTCCACCAGCGCACACCGTAGACCGCGGCGGCGACCAGCACGACCACGCCGGCGACAATCAGGAAACGGCGGCGGCCGGACGCCCGCGCGGGCGCGGCCTTGGCCGGAGTGTCCACGGAGGACGCGGGTACGGACGGGGAGGAGGAGGCCGACATGAGGGATGCGTCGTGCAATTGCGATAGGAGCGCACAATTATTCCACTTGGAAAAAATGTGTCAACTGTTATATTTCGGCCTGTAGCGAAACACCACAAAAGGAAAGGACACATGGCGCGACACCGGCCCGCGGCGGAAGGCGGCTACCAGCGTGGGGAAGAAACCCGCGCGCGGATCATCGAGGCAGCCCTGGAACTGTTCGGCACGCACGGCTTCGAGGGCGCGTCCACGCGCGACATCGCCCGGCACGCGGGCGTCAATGCGCCGGCGCTCCAGTACTACTTCGACAACAAGGAAGGGGTGTACCTCGCCTGCATCCAGTTCATCATCGACCGGGTCTGGGCGCGGCTGGAGCCGACGGTCTCGGCGGCGGAGGCCGTGCTGGCGCGGGCGGATGCGGGCGAGGCCGGCGACGACGCGCTGATGGACGCCTACCTCGCCATCCAGTCGGTATTCGTGTCGTTCGCGGCGGACTGCGGCGATACCACGCCGTGGCGGCAGTTTCTCGCGCGCGAACGCGCGGGCCTGGGGCCGCCGGCCGCGTTCGACCTGTTCGACCGCGGCCTCAACCAGCGGCTGTTCGGCGTCACGAGCTCGCTGATCGGCCGGCTGACCGGACGCCCGGCGACGGACGAGATCACGCGCATCCGCACGATCGCGATCGACGGCCAGGGCGCGGCGTTTCCGACGAAGAAGCGCAACGTATTGCGCGCAATGGGATGGGAAACGATCGGTCCCGACGAGGCGGCCAGGATTCAGCGCGTGATACTGGAACAGACGCGGATGCTGCTGCGCGCGCTCGTGCTCGAGCGCGACGCAGGAAAGTAGGAGCCTACCCGGGGGAGCTTACTCGGTCTTGCAGATCCCGATCTGCTGGGCCATCAGCACGAGGTCCGCGAACGTGCGGGCCTTCATCTTGCGCATGGCCTGGCCGCGGTGGATCTTTACCGTGACCTCGCTGATGCCGATCTCGCCGGCGATCTGCTTGTTCAGCAGCCCGGCCACCGCCATGCCCATGACCTCCGACTCGCGCGGCGTCAGCGTGGCGTAATTCGTGCGGATCTCTTCCACCTTGCGCAGGCCGCGGCGGCGCAGCCGGTCTTTCTCGAGCGCCGCCGATACCGCGTCCAGCAGATCCTGGTCCCGGAACGGCTTGGCCATGAAATCCTCGGCGCCGGCCTTCATGGCCGCCACCGTCATCGCGATATCGCCGTAGCCCGTCATGAAGATGATCGGGATATGAATGCCCATCTGGCCGAGGCGGGTCTGCAGGTCGAGGCCGCTGGGGCCGCGCAGCCGTACGTCGAGCACGAGGCAGCAGGGCACGTCCGGCATCTTGTATTCGAGCAGCTCGGCCGCCGAGCCGAACAGCATGACCTGCATGCCGACCGACCGGAACAGGTTGCCCAGTCCCGCGCGCAGCATGGCGTCGTCGTCGACGATCAACACCATCGCGTCTTCGTTGGCGACGGCAGGCTCCCCGCTCTGCGATGTCACGATTTCTCTCCGTTCCGCTCGTGGGCGTCGTGTGCGGATTATATACAGCGGTGCGGGCGGCACAATGCAGCCGCCAGGGACGGCCACCCCGACCGTCCGGCGTGCATTTCAACACACTGCCGCCGTCACTGCCACCCATACCATTGGCTGAGTCCGCCGCTCTCGCGGCGGAGGCTTCACGAACCTCGATTATGGGTCGACCGACTAATACGAAGGGCCAATGGTTGCGGCCCAGTCCGAGGTCTAGTCTGACCATCCCCTCCCATGACTTCAATGGATCCATCGCCATGAGCTACATCACCACCAAGGACGGTACCCGCATTTTCTACAAGGACTGGGGCAGCGGCCGCCCGGTCGTCTTCTCCCACGGCTGGCCCCTCAACGCCGACGCCTGGGACGCGCAGATGCTGTTCCTCGTGCAGAAGGGTTTCCGCGTGATCGCGCACGATCGCCGGGGCCACGGCCGCTCGGACCAGCCCGCGCAGGGCAACGACATGGATACGTACGCCGATGACCTCGGCGCCGTACTCGACGCGCTGGATATCCAGGGCGCCACGCTCGTCGGCCACTCGACCGGCGGCGGCGAAGTCGCGCACTACATCGGCCGCCACGGCACGAAGCGCGTCGCCAAGGCCGTGCTGATCGGCGCGGTGCCGCCCATCATGCTCAAGACCGAAGCGAACCCCGGCGGCCTGCCGATGGAGGTGTTCGACGGCATTCGCAAGGGCGTCGCCGACAACCGCTCGCAGTTCTATCAGGAACTCGCGCTGCCGTTCTTCGGCTTCAACCGCCCGGGCGCCAAGGTGTCGCAAGGCACCATCGACAACTTCTGGGCACAGGGCATGACCGGCGGCGTGCTGGGCCACTACCTGTGCGTGAAGGAGTTCTCGGAAGTGGACTACACCGAGGACCTGAAGAAGATCGACGTGCCGACGCTGATCCTGCACGGCGACGACGATCAGATCGTGCCGATCGACGACGCTGGCGCGCTGTCCGCCAAGATCGTCAAGAACGCGACGTTCAAGGTCGTCAAGGGCGGTGCGCACGGCATGTGCGTGGTGCGCGCCGACGAAATCAACGCCGAACTGCTGGCATTCCTCAACACCTGATTGCAACCAAGACGCCACCCGCATACATGACCTCGACGACCGCCAGACCTGCCGCGGGCTCTTTCGCACCGCTCGCGCAACCGACGTTCGCCATCCTGTGGGTGGCCACCATTCTCGGCAACATCGGCAGTTTCATGCGCGATGTTGCCAGCGCGTGGCTCGCCACCGACCTGTCGACCTCGCCCGCGGCAGTCGCCACGATCCAGGCCGCGGCCACGCTGCCGGTATTCCTGCTCGCGATTCCCGCCGGCGTGCTGTCCGATATCCTCGACCGCCGCCGCTTTCTCATCGTCATCCAGATCGGTCTCGCGATCGTCAGCGGCTCGCTGATGATGCTCGCGTGGCGCGGCGCGCTGACCATCGAACTGCTGATCGGCCTCGCATTCGTGGGCGGCATCGGTGCCGCGATGATGGGACCGACGTGGCAGTCCATCGTGCCCGAACTGGTCCCGCCGAGCACCCTGCGGCAGGCCGTGGCGCTGAACGCGCTCGGCGTGAATATCGCGCGTGCGATCGGTCCCGCCACCGGCGGCCTGCTGCTGGCCGCATTCGGCGCATCGGCGACGTATGGGGCCGACCTGCTCAGCTATCTCTTCGTGATCGGCGCGCTGATCTGGTGGCGGCGCCCCGTGCAGCCGCCCGATCCGCTGCGCGAGCATTTCTTCAGCGCGTTCCGCGCGGGCCTGCGCTTCACGCGGGCGCACAGCAAGCTTCATATCGTGCTGCTGCGCGCGGCCGTGCATTTCGCGTTCGGCAGCAGCATCTGGGCCCTGCTTCCGCTCGTCGCACGGCAACTGCTGCATGGCGGCGCTGGCCTGTATGGCGTGCTGCTGGGCGCGGTGGGCGCGGGCGCGATTGCCGGCGCGCTGATCATGCCGCCGCTGCAGAAGCGGCTCGATGCCGACGGCATGGTGCTGCTCTCCGCCGCCGTCACCGCCGTGGTCATGGCCGTGCTGTCGTTCGCGCCGCCCGTATGGCTCGCGCTGCCGCTGCTGTTGCTGCTCGGTGCCGCGTGGATCATGGCGCTCACCACGCTCGGCGGCGCCGCGCAGGCGATCCTGCCCAACTGGGTGCGGGGCCGCGCGCTCGCGGTCTACCAGATGGTGTTCAATGGCGCGATGGCGGGCGGCAGCCTGCTGTGGGGCTTCGTCGCGCAGGCGCTCGGTACGCCGCACGCGCTGCTAATGGCCGCGATCGGCCTTGCGATCGCCGCCTCGCTGCTCCATCGCGTGCGCCTGCCGCGCGGCGAGGAGGACCTGGTTCCCGCGCAGCACTGGCCCGAACCGGAAATGGCCGATGGCATGGCCGACCGGATCACGCACGATCGCGGACCGGTGATGATCCTGATCGAATACCGCGTCACGCCCGCCAATCGCGACGACTTCCTGCGCGCGGTCTACAAACTATCCGAGGAACGCCTGCGGGACGGGGCGTTCAACTGGGGCGTGATGGAAGACCCCGCGGACCCCGACCTCATGACCGAATGGTTCCTCGTGGAATCGTGGGCCGAGCATCTGCGCCAGCACCGGCGTGTGCCGAACGCCGATGCCGACGTGCAGCGCGATATCGCGCAGTTCCACTCGGGTAGTGAGCCGCCGCGCGTGCGGCATCTGCTCGGCGTGGGTCTGCCCGCTGCCTGAGCAAGTGTTCGTTACAGCGCGTCATTCGCATTCACACTATTCGCATTCGAACCATGAAACTCTATCTCGTCTCCCTCGGTGCCGGCGTGCTCGTCGGCATCATCTATGCACTGATGCAGGTGCGTTCGCCCGCGCCGCCCGCAGTGGCGCTTATCGGGCTGCTCGGCATGCTGATCGGCGAACAGGTGGTTCCGCCTATCAAACGCATGCTGGCGGGCGAGCCGGTTACAGTCGCGTGGTTCCACGCGGAGTGCGTGCCGAAGATCACGGGCACGCCCGGTCCGCTGGCCTCGCGCGAGTCGCCCGCGAAGGACGAAGCGCACTGATCGGATGCTGTGCACCGGTGTCGCATGTGGCACGTTACGGTGGCAGGGGCTTCGTTCCACGAGCGAACAGTACCCAATTGTGGGATACCCAGATATGTCGCGTGCCAGTATGCTCACCTCAGATAGCAGCCGTCACGACACGACAACGCTGCTATCGCCCTGAGGAGCCTTAAGGATTCCGTGTGATTGCTGTCTCCGGTGTCATGTCACCGACCGCTTCCGCTACTACGCATGCCATTGCCATCGTCGATGACGATGAGGCCGTTCGGGTGGCGGTTGGCCGTCTGCTGCGCTCGTTCGACTTTCGCGTGGAACTCTACGCGAGCGGTCCAGACCTGCTCGATGCGCCGTGTATCGATACGCTCTCCTGCATCATCAGCGACGTACAGATGCCCGCGATGAGCGGATTTGCCGTGTGCCAGGCGTTGCGTGCGCGTGGCTGCGAAGTGCCGGTGATCCTGATGACCGCCTTCGCTGGCGACAACATGGAACAGAATGCGCGCGCCGCGGGTGCGACGCAGTTCCTCTCGAAGCCTTTCGACGAGGACGATCTGATCCATTGCATCGAGCGCGCGCTGAGCGGCGGCTGAGCGTCGGCTGAGCGTCGGATTGACCGGACCGGACCGCATCGAACGATGCGAATCCGGCAACCGTGCCTTCTCTTCATGCAATCGCTTCATGCAATCGCTTCATGCAATAGATTTCGCCGCGCCGACCGCCCGCACGCGCGTGCCGCTCAGTGTGGCCAGCACGACCACCGGCACCCAGGCGGCCCAGTAACCGACCCACAAATACAGCCGCGCCCCGAGAATCGCTCCCGCCGCGAACGCGAGCACGCCCGGCACCATCTTCGCCAGCCGCCCGCGAATCGCGGCACGCTCTTCCGGCGCCGCGGACAGCAGGTCCACGACATCGATCACCACCTGCGTCGTATTGCCCGTCATGATCGTCGTGGGACCGAGCTCGGCCAGCGCCGTGCGCGAGAGTGCGTTCTGCACGGCCATCGCAGTGACCGCGAGCAGTCCGGTCGCGGTGCCGAGCCAGACGGCAGCCGTCCCCGTGCTGCCGGTCAGCGCGATGCCGGCAACGGCAAACAGCGCCAGCAGCAGGCATTCGATGGCGACCAGCATCGCCACCGCATGGGGCTGCCGCGCCGCAAGGCGCTTTTCCGTGATGCGCACGAGCGCCACCGCCACGACGAACGTCGGCAGCGCGAGGACCTTGAGCGCGAGGGACTCCGCATGGCCGACCGAGGCGACGCCGATCATGATCAGGTTGCCGGTCACGTGTGCGGTAAACAAACCCGCGAGCGCGATAAAGCCGATGACGTCAATGAACCCCGCGACGAACGCGAACGCGGGCAGGTGGTATTTCGGGGAAGGTGGCTGGCTGGCGGATGGCATGCTGGCTCCGTGCAATGTTATTCAATTCGGCTCAATGCGTGCTTGCATAATCTGAGCGACCAGGGATGCAATATAGGCTGATACCGCCGAATCGAGCCCGGTTCGTGTCGAAGTCAATGTTCAATATTTTTGAATTAAAAGTTTGCCCAACGACTACCATTGCAAAAGCAGTCGCACCGTTGCCGGACGCGCCGAAAGACCGCGCTGGCATCAGGGGAAAGTCATCGGACAACCCTGACCCCTGTTAAAAGCTTGCGAAGTAAAAGTTTTGCTTTGCAGGCGATTGCCTCGGTTCCATCCGCGAGTGACGGATGTTGTGTGGGTAGCTGACGCTTGGACGATGTACGCCTCTTCATTTCTGGACGCACGCCGCGAATCTGGCTTCGAGATCTTCTGGGAAGATGCCGACGTCATCTTCGGCAAGTTCCGCCGTCCCGACGCGGAGGGACGCTGGCACCCCATGCTCGCGGTCTGGACGCACAGCGACAATCCGGCGCCCGCGACGCTGTGCCGCCTGGCGCGCGAATACGCGCTGCGCGACGTGCTGGACAGCGCCTGGGCGGCGCGCCCGCTGGCCTCGCATCGCGAGCGCGGCCATGGCGTGCTGCTGCTCGAGGACCCGGGCGCCACGCCGCTCTGCCGCCTGACCGGCACGTCGATGGACGTGGACCGGTTCCTGCGGCTCGCGGTACCGATCGCGTCCGCCCTGGCCGGATTTCATGCCGCCGGTCTGCTCCACCGCAATATCAAGCCCGCGCATATCCTCGTGGATACGGAGCGGGATGCCGCTGACGGCGCCGCCGAGGCCCGTGCGTGGCTGACCGGCTTCGGCATCGCCACGCACGAGGCCGACCGCGGCGACGCGCCCGCCCCGCTCCACGAGATTGCCGGCACGCTCGCCTATATGGCACCCGAACAAACGGGATGCATGGACCTGCCCGTGGATGCGCGCAGCGATCTGTACGCACTGGGGATCACGTTCTACGAGATGCTTGCCGGTACGCTGCCGTTCCGCGCGCACGACGCGAAGGATTGGGTCTACAACCATATGGCGCGCCAGCCCGCCCCCGTCGATCAGGGCCGGCGATGGATTCCCGCCGCGGTGGCACAAATCGTGATGAAGCTGCTGGCCAAGGCGCCCGAAGATCGCTATCAAAGCGCCGCGGGTCTCGCCGCGGACCTGCGGCATTGCCTCGAGGCCTGGCGGCAGGCGCGCGATATCGCCCCGTTTCCGCTGGGCCGCTATGAGCGCGCCGCGCGCGATCCCGCATTCCGCGCCGTGCCGCATGCCGACCGGGCCGGTGGCATGCGGCGCAACGATGCCGCGCCGCCGCGCGACATTCCGGAGGCCGAACGCCGGTTCGCCGCGCTGATCGATGCCAACGCCAACCTGTTCGAACTCGCCGCGGCAACGCGCATGCTGCTCGAACTGCTGATGGCGAGCGACCAGCGCGAACGCGCGGCCGCCGTAGGCGTGCAGTACCTCCAGCGCGCCGAGGGCGGATGGGCCGCGCATCCGCGCGCGGAGGACGTACAGCATGAGTTCCGCCTGCTGCGGCAGCGGTTGCGCGAACGGCTGGGGGAGCGGCCGGTCGCCGACCTGCTCGACCTGCCGCCGATGACCGACCGCGTGGCCCTGGGCACCATGGACGTGCTCACGGCCCTGATGCCGCCGGCCTGGTACACCGACGAGTATCTGCGCACGCGCGTGATCCTGCGCATGGTCAACCTGAGTCTTGCGCACGGCAATGCCGATACGTCGTCCCTCTGCTATGCGTGGCTGGCGATGATCCTCGAGCCGGCCGCGGGCAATGCCGAGAATGTCGCGTTCGCGCAACTGGCCATGGCGCTTGCGGACCGGCGCGGCATAGCCAATGTGCAGGCGCGCGTCTATCAGGTGGTGGGCGCGCATGTGCTGCCGTGGCGCGACCCGTTGCCGGTGGCGACCGGGGTGCTGCGCCGCGCGCTCGATGTGATGAGCCGCATCGGCGACGTGACCCACGCTTCGTTTATCCACAACAATCTGATCACGCATGCGCTGGTCGGCGGCGATGCGCTGGCGACGGTTCAGCCCGAGGCCGAGGCCGGCCTGGCCTATGCGCGCCACGCACGCTTTGGTCTGGCGACCGATCGCATTGCCCCGCAGCTGCAGTTGATTCGCACGCTGCGCGGCCTGACGCCGGTGTTCGGTTCGTTCGACGAGCCCGGCACCGACAAGGGAGCCGGCGAAGCGGGCGGATTCGGGCAGAGCGGTTTCAATGAAAGCGCCTTCGCGGGGCGTGTCACCGGCGACGCTGGTCTCGCGCTCGCCGCGTGCTGGTACTGGATTCGCCGGCTGCAGGCGCGTTTCTTCTCGGGCGACATCGATGCCGCCGTCCATGCGGCCGACCAGGCCGAGCGTCTGCTCTGGTCCTGCCCGTCGTTCCTGGAACAGGTGGAGCACTGCTTCTACGCCGCCCTCGCGCTCGCCGCCCAGCGCGACAACGCCACGGACGCGCAGCAACGGCGGGAGTCGCTGGCCGTCTACCATCGCCAGCTCCAGAGCTGGGCCGCGCATTGTCCGGCGACCTTCGCCGACCGCGCCGCGCTGGTCGGGGCGGAGATCGCGCGGCTCGATGGCCGCGACGGTCGCGATATGGAGGCCATGCGGCGCTACGAATCCGCGATCGAGGCCGCGCGCGATCAGGGACACATCCACCTGCAGGCGCTTGCGAACGAGCTGGCCGCGCGCTTCTATCTCTCGCGCGGATTGCCCAAGGTCGCGCGGATGTATCTGCGGGAAGCACGGCGCTGCTATAGCCACTGGGGCGCCGATGCCAAGGTCTGGCAACTCGATGCGCTGTATCCGCGCCTGGCCGATGAAGACCGCCCGCCCGCGCCGACGGGCGCTATCGGGAGCCCGCTCGGCGGCACCATCGGCGCCCCGCTGGAGCATCTGGACCTCGCGACCGTGCTCGAGGTATCGCAGGCGATCTCGCGCGAGATCCACCTCGACAAGCTTGTGGACACGCTCATGCGCACCGCGCTGGAGCAGGCCGGCGCCACGCGCGGCATGCTGATCCTGCTGCGCGATGGCCGCCCGCGTCTCGCGGCCGATGCCGTCGCCGACGAGAACGGCATCGTCGTGCGAACGCCCGAGGCGGAGGCCGAGGCGGGTATCCAGGCCGGCGCCCCCACTGCATCGGTCGCACCGCTCGCACCGCTGGGAGCGGACACCGCGCCGATCCCGCTGATCGAGCAGGTGCTCGCCTCCGGCGAGAGCGTGGCCGTGGACAACGCGCCCAATCTGTCCGCCTATATGAACGATCCGTACGTGCAGCGGCATCGGCCCCGCTCGATGCTGGGCCTCCCGCTGTTCAACCAGGCCACGCTGGTCGGCATTTTGTATGTGGAGAACCGGCTCGCGCCACGCGTGTTCATGCCGGCCCGCGCCGCGATGCTCAAGCTGCTCGCCTCGCAGGCCGCCGTCGCGCTCGAGAACAGCCGCCTGTACCACGAGCGCCGGCGCGCCGATGCCGCGCGAATGCAGGCGCAGTGCGAGCTTGCGCACGTCTCGCGCGTGATGACGCTCAGCGCGCTGGCCTCGTCCATCGCGCACGAGGTCAGCCAGCCCCTTGCCGCGATCATCGCCAACACGAGCGCGGCCATGCGCTGGCTGCGCCGCGCGCCGCCGAACCTCGACGAGGCGCAGGCCGCCCTGCAGGGCGTGGCCGCGCAGGGCGAACGCGCGAGCGCCGTCATCGTGGGCATGCGCGCGCTACTCAAGAAGACGGCTACCGCATACGAGCGCGTGGACCTGAACGCGGTCATCGGGGACACGCTGCCGCTGGTGCGCGGCGAGGCCGCGCGGCGCCGTTGCGCGATCGCCATGACGCTGGCGACGGACCTGCCACACGTGGCCGGCGACCGCGTGCAGCTGCAGCAGGTGGTGCTCAACCTGCTGATGAATGCCATCGAGGCCAGCGCCGAGCCGGAAGGCGTTGCCAGACCGCGCCGCCGCGAGATCCTCGTGCGTACCGCGCGGGCGGAGGCCGGGGGCGTACTCGTGGCCGTCCACGACGAGGGCGTCGGACTGCGGCCGGACCAGGCCGAGCAACTGTTCGAAGCGTTCTACACGACCAAGGAGCAGGGACTGGGCATGGGCCTTGCAATCTGCCGGTCGATCGTCGAGTCGCATGCGGGCCGCCTGTGGGCCTCGCCGAATCACCCGGCGGGCGCGATCTTCCAGTTCGTCATCCCGGCCGACGTATCGAATATCGATTCCCCCACTCATCACTCTTGAAAAGTTTCATCGAAAGCTTTAAGTATCGACACATGGAAGCCACCAACCGATTCTCAGACTGGACCGAAGACGCCGCGAACGAGTTCCTGGTGCTCGTCGTGGACGACGACGCGGCCGTGCGCGAAGCGGTGTCCGGTCTGTTCGCATCGATAGGCCTGCGCGTGGTGCAGCACACGACGGCCGAAGCCTTGCTGGCTGCGCCCCTGCCGGAACAGCCTAGCTGCATCGTGCTCGATATCTCGCTCGGCGGACTCAGCGGCCTGGAGCTGCAGACACGCCTGCGCAAAGATGGCATTCATACCCCCATCGTCTTCCTGTCCGGCGTCGGCGACGTGCCGATGACGGTGTCCGCGATGAAGGCAGGCGCGATCAACTTCATCGCCAAGCCGTTCCGCGACCAGGAACTGATCGATGCGGTATTCGAAGCGCTGCACCTCGACGTCCAGCGCCGCGCGGAACTGGCGCGCACGGCGGCCCTGCGGATCGGCTTCGCGAGCCTGACCCCGCGCGAACGCGATGCGATGACGCTGCTCGCGCGCGGTTTGTCGAACAAGCAGGTGGCGGACATGCTCGATATCAGCCCCGCGACGGTCAAGACCTACCGCGCGCAGACGATGAAGAAGATGCAGGCGCGTTCGTTCGCGGAACTCGTCACGATGGCGCGCGCGCTGGACCTGGTCACGGCGCAGCCGGACTGATCCGACGCCGATCAGGGCATTTCCCTGCCAACCGCCTCGCGGCGCCAGACTCCGGGGGTGACGCCCGTGGCGCGCGAGAACACGCGGGTGAAGTGGCTCTGATCGCAGAAGCCGCATGCCACGGCCACGTCGGCCAGCGCCAGTTCGGTATTGCGTAGCAGGCCATAGGCGCGCTCGAGCCGGCGCTCGATCAGCCACTGGTGGGGTGTCTGTCCCGTCGATTCGCGAAACGCGCGCGTGAAATGGCTGCGCGAGAGCTGGCACGCGTCGGCCACCTCGCCGACGGACAGGTTACCGTCCATGCGCGCGGCCAGCATTTCCTTGGCGCGCTCCACGCTGCGCTGGGGCAGCCGCCTGAGCGCCTTGCCGCCATCCTCGGGCAATGCCGCGCCGCCGCCATAGCGATGCACCAGATGCGCGCCGATGGCGAGGCTCAGTTGATCGACGAACAGCTGGCACGCCTGCTCCGGGTGCTGCAGCAGTGGCACCATCGCGTGGGCCAGATGCGCAAGCACCGGATCGGCATGGGCGGCCATCGGCTGGAGATTGCCCGTCCCCGCGCCGCGCTCGAGGGCCACGCGCTCGATAAACGCGCGCGAGATCTCCACGAGCATGAAATCGAAGTCGCTGCAGAAATCGGCCTTGTACTCCACCGCGAGACTGCGGAGGTAGATCGCGCCGTTGTCGAAGTCGTGCGTGTTCGCATGCCGGCCATCGAAGATGCGGCGACGGTGGCCGCCGCGCAACGATACGCCAAGCAGCACGCCGCGGTCCGTGGCGGGCATGACGACCTGCGTCGCGCGCTTGCCGAGCGAACTCTTGCGGTAGAACTGGACGTCCTTGCCGATCAGCGCCTGATCGTCGCTAAGCCGGTCGGCCGTGCAGCCGAAAGTGTCCACGCTGGCAGCGGCGGGCGCCTGAGGCAACGGCGGGGGCGCCGTTCGAGGAGCGATCGCGGGCATGAGAATCTGGAAGTCGTGCGGCATAAGACCACCAGAGGATAGCAGGATGCAGCGAAGTCATGCATGCGCGCGCGCACCGACGGGCGAGACTGGCATGACCGGAAGCTCCGCACTGCGGAGTGTCGCGCCATCGAGGGTCAGCGCCATGGTCACGCTGCCATGCGCATCCCGGCGCGCGGCCAGCTCCAGCCGCCCCGCGCCCGGCGGCGCCGATGTCCATGAGCCGAGACCGTCCAGTGTCTCCGCCAGCAGGCCCAGCACCGCATGCTGGACGCGCGCGTGCTCGCCCTGCACACGCGCCAGCGATGGCTCGACTTCGACATGCAGGTCGAACCCCGCGTTGTATACCGCGGCACGCGCGAGGGGCACCACGTCGTCGATGGCACGGCCGAGATCGAACAGGGCGAGACAGTCCCCCGGCACACCACCGGACAGTCCGCCCTCCGCCAGCATCAGGGCGTGCAGGCAACGGATCTGTGCTTCCGCGCGCGCGGCCTGCTCCTGAATACGGCGCAAGCCTTCCCGCAGGTTCGCCGCGACCTCGTCGTCGCCGATCTGGCCCGCCGTCTGGCCCGCCGTCTGGCCCTCACCCCCACGCAGCGCGCGCTGCGCGGCGCCCGCCTCGAGCCCGATCACGGTCAGCGGTTCGCGCATGGCGTGCGCGATCGACGCGGCAAGCGCTGCCAGCGGGTCCCGGCGTGAGGCCGGGTCCGTGCGGTTCGAGCGGGTCATGACAGCACCTTTCCTTATGCAACCGTCGATGCGACGGCGAATCTTCCCGGAACCGCGACTGGCGATCCCGTTGGCAATGTACATGCCGCACCGCGGCATCGATAGGACGGCTGTGCGGTTTTTGTACAAACGTGTGCCGCTCCTCCTGATAGTGGAAGCCGCTAATACGATGAGGGGATGGTCGCGAAGGAGGCTCGCACATAGTCTTCCGGTTCCTGCCCAACCCGTCGCAAGGAGTGACACCATGTCCAATCCCAAGCTCGAAGTGCTGACCCCGCACAACAGCCAGCTGATCATCATCGACCACCAGCCGCAGATGGCATTCGGCGTGCAGTCGATGGACCGCCAGACGCTCAAGAACAATGTGGTCGGCCTGGCCAAGGCAGCAAAGATTTTCAACGTTCCGACCACGATCACGACCGTGGAAAGCGATTCGTTCTCCGGCTACACGTACCCGGAACTGCTCGACGTGTTCCCGAACGCGAAGACGCTGGAGCGCACCTCGATGAACTCGTGGGACGACCAGAAGGTCCGCGACGCGCTGGCCGCGAACGGCCGCCGCAAGGTCGTCGTGGCCGGTCTCTGGACGGAGGTTTGCAACACGACGTTCGCGCTGTGCGCGATGCTCGAGGGCAACTACGAGATCTATATGGTGGCCGACGCCTCGGGCGGCACCACCAAGGATGCGCACGACTACGCGATGCAGCGCATGGTGCAGGCCGGCGTGGTGCCCGTGACCTGGCAACAGGTGTTGCTGGAATGGCAGCGCGACTGGAAGAACCGCGACACGTACGACGCCGTGATGGCCGTGGCCAAGGAACACTCGGGCGCGTACGGCATGGGCGTGGACTATGCCTACACGATGGTACACAAGGCAGCCCAGCGCACCGCCACCCCGCACGAGTCGATCGCGCCCGTGCACGCACCGGTGATCGAGCGCTGATGCGTCGTCGCCAGTTCCTTGCTTCGGCTGCCGCGCTCGGCGCGGCGGCTTCCTCGGAGATCTTTGCCATGTCCTCGTCCCAGACGCCAGATCTGATCCTCGTCAACGGCAAGTTCGCCACGCTCGACCGCTCGCGCCCGCAGGCGGACGCGGTGGCCATTCAAGACGGGCGCTTTGCCGGCGTGGGCACGCGCGAGGACATCATGAAGCTCGCCGGCCCGCAGACGCGCGTGATCGACCTCAACGGCCGCCGCGCGATTCCCGGGCTGATCGACAGCCACATGCACATCATCCGGGGCGGTCTGAACTACAACATGGAGCTGCGCTGGGACGGCGTGCGCTCGCTCGCCGACGCGATGCGCATGCTCAAGGCGCAGGTGGACCGCACGCCCGCCCCACAATGGGTGCGCGTGGTAGGCGGCTTCACCGAGCACCAGTTTGCCGAGAAGCGGCTGCCGACCATCGAGGAACTGAACGCCGTGGCGCCCGACACGCCCGTGTTCATCCTGCATCTGTACGACCGCGCGATCCTCAACGGCGCGGCGCTACGCGCGGTGGGCTATAACAAGGACACGCCGAACCCGCCGGGCGGCGAAATCGTGCACGATGCGCACGGCAATCCCACGGGCCTGCTGCTGGCCAAGCCGAACGCGACGATCCTCTACGCGACGCTGGCCAAGGGCCCGAAGCTGCCGCCCGAATACCAGAAGAACTCCACGCGCCATTTCATGCGCGAGGTGAACCGGCTGGGCGTGACGGGCGTGATCGACGCCGGCGGCGGGTATCAGAACTACCCAGAGGATTACAACATCATCGAGGAACTGCACGACGAAGGGCAGCTCACGGTGCGCCTCGCCTACAACCTCTTTACGCAGAAGCCGAAGGAAGAGCTCAGCGACTTCAAGACGTGGACGTCCACGGTGAAGCCGGGCCAGGGCGACGACCTGTACCGTCACAACGGCGCGGGCGAAATGCTCGTCTACACCGCGGCGGACTTCGAGGACTTCCGTGTCGAACGGCCCGACATGCCGCCGTCGATGGAAGCGGACCTCGAGCCCGTGATCCGCCTGCTGGCCGAGAAGCGCTGGCCGTGGCGCCTGCATGCCACGTACAACGAGACCATCTCGCGCGCGCTGGACGTGTACGAGAAGGTGGCCAAGGACATCCCGTTCACGGGCCTGAACTGGTTCTTCGATCACGCGGAAACCATCACGGACCGCAATATCGACCGGATCGCGGCGCTCGGCGGCGGTATCGCCGTGCAGCACCGCATGGCCTATCAGGGCGAGTATTTCGTCGAACGCTACGGCGCGAAGGCCGCCGAGGCCACGCCGCCCGTGAAGAAGATGCTCGAGCGCGGCGTCAAGGTCGGGGCCGGTACCGATGCCACGCGCGTGGCATCGTACAACCCGTGGGTATCGCTGTACTGGCTCACGACCGGCAAGACCGTCGGCGGCATGTCGATGTACCCGCAGGCCAACCTGCTCGACCGCGAGACGGCGCTGCGCCTGTGGACGGAAGCCAATACGTGGTTCTCGTCCGAGGAAGGCAAGAAGGGCCGCATCGCCGTGGGCCAGCTCGCCGACCTCGCGGTGTTGTCGGCCGACTACTTCTCCGTGCCCGGCGACGACATCCAGGACATTACCTCGGTGATGACGATCCTCGGCGGCAAGGTCGTGTACGGTGATGGCGAGTTCGGCAAGTTCTCGCCGGAACTGCCCCCGGCGATGCCCGACTGGTCGCCCGCGCGCCATGGCAGCCGCTATCAGCCGCGCCCGACGGCGCAGACGAAGCTGGCGCTGAACACGGCCTGCGGCTGCGCCTCCTCGTGCGGCGTGCACGGCCACGCGCATGCGCGCGCCTGGACATCGAGTGTGCCCGCGAGCGACGAAAGCTCGTTCTGGGGCGCCCTCGGCTGCTCGTGCTGGGCCTTCTGATGCGCGGCGTCTCCCTGCCCAACTGGGTGCGCACGCTAGCGCTCCTGCTGATCTGCGCGGCCTACCTGCAGGGCGGGCTCGTCAAGCTGTTCGACTTCGGCGGGGCGGTGGCCGAGATGCAGCACTTCGGCGTGTCGCCCGCGGTGCCGGCCGCGGCGGCCGTCATCGCGCTGGAGCTGGTGGCGCCGCTCATGATCGTGCTCGGCGTGTGGCGCTGGCTCGGCGCGCTCGCGCTGGGCGTCTTCACGCTGGGCGCGACCTTCATGGCCAATCGATATTGGGATGCG
The DNA here is from genome assembly GCF_008693385.1 of Cupriavidus pauculus. Taxonomy (NCBI): domain Bacteria; kingdom Pseudomonadati; phylum Pseudomonadota; class Betaproteobacteria; order Burkholderiales; family Burkholderiaceae; genus Cupriavidus; species Cupriavidus pauculus. Next base: position 2,155,029 of record NZ_CP044067.1, on the reverse strand, counting down.
CCGCCCGAGGCGCGCTTCATGCTGATGAACGCGTTCTACGAGCACCTCGGCCTGTGCGGCGCGTTCCTGCTGATCGCATGGGAAGACCTGCGCCAGCGCAAAGCCAGACACGGCGCCGCCGCGGCATCCGACATGACCGGTAGCGCCCTGCGATGATGGCGACAAAGGTGAGGAAGGCGCTGGTGTTCGCGGCAGCCGGCGGCACCGCGGTGTTCACGGGGTCCGCGATGGCCGGTTCGCTGACCGTCTACGGCCGCCTGAACACCGCGATCGAATATTCGCGGGCGACTACGGCAACCGACGGCACCGCGCTCGGCAGCGTGGTGCGCCAGACCAATTACCGCTCGGTCTTCGGGCTGCGCGGCGAGGAGGACCTCGGCGGCACGTTCAAGGCGGTCTGGCAGATCGAAAGCAACCTGTCGCTGGACACGGGCCAGGGCGTCATCGCGAGCCGCAACTCGCGCGTGGGTCTGCAGGGCGACTATGGCCTGATCTTCGCGGGCCACTGGCACACCCCCTATACCGAATCGACGATGGGCTACGACCCGTACTATCCGACCACGGCCGGCTACATGGCCCTGATCGGGAACGGGTCCACCTCGACGTCGAACAATATCGACGACACGAGCTCGTTCGACCGCCGGCAGAAGAACATCGTCCAGTACCGTTCACCATCGTTCGGTCCGGTCAGCGTCTGGCTCGGCGCGGGCCTGCCCGAGGAAAAGACCATCGTCGCGCGCAATCCGGCGCTGTACTCGGCGGCCGTCGTCTACGACTCGGGTTCGCTGAACGCGACCGTCGCCTACGAAGTGCACCAGCATTACCAGGCCGCCAGCCGCAACGACGACGCCATCAAGTTCGGCGTGGCATGGCAGATTCTGACGGGCACGCGCGTGGCCGCCGTCTACGAGCATCTGCACTATCGGACCGACACCGGCGATCTGCAGCGCAACGCCTACTACGCCTCGCTGGTCCAGCAGGTCGGCGTGGGCAGCGTGCGCATCGGCTTCGCGCTGGCCGCCAATGGCACCGGCTCCTCCACGGACACGATCGGGTTCTTCCGCAGCGGTCCGGACACGGGCGCGACGCAGTTCACGGTCGGCTACGATTACCCGCTTTCCAAGCGCACGGCATTGTTCGCGTATTACAGCCGCATCAACAACCGCAGCCGGGCCATTTATGACTTCGCGATCAACGAACTGGGCGTCAGCGCGGGGGCGGATCCGCAGACCGTGGCACTCGGTATGCGGCACAATTTCTGACGCGTGAGGGCGGGAAACGAGATGGTTACGGGTAATACCAAGGTATTAGCGGCCACCCTTCTGGGGCGAGTAGCGGCGGTGCCCCGGGACAGGGTCTCTGCGACCCGCGTGGAGTGTGGCGGATTGCGCGGTGTGTCGGCGGGACGACGACAATACCACCGTATGATATGGGCCGCAGGCCGTCGGGACTATCCTGTCAGCAAGCGGTGGAGGGCGTCGGACCCCTCGTCATCGCTCAAGACGACTCGAAGGATTTTGTGTGACTGCCACCCCCGTGATTGCCATCGTCGACGACGACGCTTCCGTCAGGCATGCCATGGGACGATTGGTGCGCTCGTTCGACCTGGATGTGGAACTCTTCAGCAGTGGCCCCGAATTGCTGCAGTCCGCGTCGATCGACCACATTGCATGCCTGATCACCGATATCCAGATGCCCGCGATGAACGGTTTCGCATTGTGCGAAGCGCTGCGCGCGCGCGGCTACGACATGCCGGTGGTCTTCATGACCGCTTTTGCCCAGGAAGGTTACGAGCAGCGCGCCCGCGACGCGGGCGCTTCGTGCTTTCTGAACAAGCCGTTCCAGGACACTGATATCATCCGCTGCATCGAAAGTGCATTGCTGCCACGCCTGAGACCACCGACCGCCTGACGCCCTGCGCCGCATCATGACGAGCGAACGAATTGGCTTACCGGAGCGAGGCCTGCCTGACGTTACCCCCGTCACCCCGCCCGACGCCATCGCGTTACCTGAGTACCGCTTCGAGACCATCCATCAGGATGGCATCGTCGCGTTCGCGCGCGGTGTGCATCCCGGCACCGGCCATACGATCGTGCTCGCCCATGCGGCTTCGGCACAGGTGGAAGCGGAGGCCGCGCGCCGGCTCGAGAACGAGTTCGGCCTCCGCGCGCTGCTGCGCCCAGAGTGGGCCATCAAGCCACGCGGACTCGCGCGCTATCGCAACGGCGTGGCCGCGATCTACGACGACCATACCGGCACCCCGCTGACCCTCTTGATGGCCGAACGCCAGCCGCTTGCGCGCGTGCTGGCCATTGCCGTCAGCGCCAGCGCCGCGCTGCGCGCCGCGCACGAGTCGGGCCTGGTCCACTGCTCGCTCACGCCCTGCAGCCTGCTTGTCGAGCCCGGCGGCCGCTGTCGCCTGGGACGCTTCGATTTCGCGCAGCACGCGGTCGATGGCAGCACGAGCCAGAACGGCAGCCGCAACGGCACCCACTATCAGGGCGGCTTCAACGCGGGCCCGATGATCACGATCGCGGACCAGGCGCCGGCCTACATGTCGCCCGAGCATACGGGGCGCACGCACCATGCGATCGACGTCCGCAGCGACCTGTACTCGTTCGGCGTGGTCCTCTACCAGCTGCTCACCGGGCAATTGCCGTTCAGCGCGCGGAATCCGTCGGACCTGACCGAGTGGATACACAGCCATGTCGCGGGCACGCCCGCACCGCCGCACGAGATCGCGCCCGATGTGCCCGAGATGCTGGCGAACATCGCGCTGAAGCTGCTCGACAAGCGTCCCGCACACCGCTATCAGTCCGCGGCCGGCCTCGAAGCCGACCTCGCGCGCTGCGCCGAAGCGTTGGCCCGCGACGGCCGCATCGATCCATTCGAGCCTGGCACGCGCGACCGGCCGGGTGCCCTCGAGTTGCCGGACCAGTTGTTCGCGCGCGAGCCCGAACTCGCGCGGATGGCCGACCTCTGCACGCGCGTGGCCGCGAACTCGCGGCCCATCGCCGTGGCGCTGACGGGGCCGTCCGGCATTGGCAAGTCCGCGCTGATGCGCACGTTCGCGCAGGGCATGCCGCAGCGGCGCGTATGGTGCGCGGCCGGCAAGGCCGATCCGATCCGGCGCGACGTTCCCTATGCCGTTCTCGCCGACGCGTTCCGCGGCCTCGTGCACCAGATCGTGGGCCTGCCCGAGGACGCGGTCCGCATGTGGCGCATGCGCCTGCAGCAGGCACTGGGCGCCTATGGCCGCGTGGCGTCGAGCATCGCGCCCGCGCTGCGGCTGCTCGTGGACGAGTTTCCGGAGTTGCCCTCCGCCGAGCCGGTCGAACCGGACATGCACGTCGATCTGGCGATGCGGTGCCTGATCCATGCGTTCGCGCAACCGGACCGGCCCTTCGTGCTGCTGATCGACGACATCGAATGGCTCGACCGGCCGACACTCGAACTGCTCTCGCGCCTCGCGGGCGGCACGGGACCGCTGCGCCTGCTGCTCGTCTGCACCGCGCGGACCGCCGATGCCACGTCGCTGGCTGCATTGCGCGAGCGCGTCGCGGTGCACGATATTCCCGTCTCCGGCCTGCCCGTCGATGCCGTGGCGGCGATGCTTGCGCAGACGCTGCGCGCGCCCGATGCCGCCATGCGTCCGCTTGCGGAGGTCGTCCATGCGAAAACGCTCGGCAATCCGTTCTTCGTGCGGCAGTTCTTCAAGACGATGGCCGACGAACGGTTGATCGCCTATGCCGCGGACGCCGGGTCCGAGACGAGCGGATGGCGCTACGACCTTGCCGAGATCGATGCACGGACGTGCACGGACAACGTCGCCGAATACAGCCTCCAACATCTGCAGCAACTGCCCGACGACACGCGCCGGCTGATCGGTGGCATGGCCTGCCTCGGCAGCGTCTCGTCGTTCGCGCTGCTGTGCGACACCTTCGCGATCGACGAAGCGGCATTGCATGCGCGGCTCGCACCGGCCTGCGCGGCGGGTCTGCTGGTACCGACGCGGCACGATTACCTTTTTGCGCATGACCGCATCCTCGAGGCCGCGCATGCATGGCTCGACGATGACGCGCGCGCGCGCGTGAGCCTGCGCGCCGGGCGGCTGCTCGCGCGTGCGCTCTCTGCCGGCGAAGGCACCGGGTACGCGGGCGATATCCGCGACCACGCGCGCGGCGACGGCATGCGGGACGACGTGCTGTTTCGCGCGGCCGGCCTGCTGGCCCAGGCCAACGCGATGGCATCGTCGGATGCCGAGGCGTTCGATACGGCCCTGCTGCTTCTGGCCGCCGCACAGCGCGCGCGGCGTGCGGCCGCATACGACGCGGCGCTCCGCTACGTGAGCAACGGCCTCGATTATCTGCAGCAGGCGGCAGCCTCCGTGGACGGCAAGGGCCTGTACCACGCGCTGCGCGAGGAACAGGCGATGTGCTGGTTCCTGCAGGGCCGCCTCGACGCGGCGCTCGCGCTGGTCACGCAGCTGATCGACGGTCCTGGCGACGTGCTGCAGCGCGCGAGCGTGTACCGGCTCAAGGTGGAAATGCATTCGCGCCGGTCCGAGAACATGCTCGCGGTGGAAACCGCGATCGCGGGTCTGCGCCTGTTCGGCATCGAATTGCACGCGCATCCGTCCGCCACCGCCTGCAATACGCTGTACGCAACCATCCAGCCCATGCTTGCGGCCGCCACGCTGAACGCGATGCTGGCGTTGCCCGTGATGGACGATGCCGATACCGAAGCCGCGATGAGCCTGCTGGCCGCGCTGATGGTCCCGGCCAGCTTCACGGACGAGAACCTCGCTTTCCTGAGCCTGTGCCAGATGCTGCGGCTGACGCTGCGGCACGGCATGACGGCCGCGGCCACGTCCGCGCTCGCCTGGCTCGGCGTGCAGGTCTGCCATCGCTTCGATGCCTACTCGGACGGCTTCCGCTATGGCGAGATGGCCCGGCGGCTCGTCAATCATCATGGCTACGCGGCCCATATGGCGCGCGTGCAGCTGCCGCTCGACCAGCTCAGCGTATGGACGCAGCCGCTGTCGTATTCGATCGAATGCGCGCGCGCGGGTTTCGCGACGGGCGTTGCTCACGGCGACGTGACCAGCGCGTGCTATGCGTGCTGCCATGTCGTCGCCGCGATGCTGGTCCGTGGCGACCGCCTCGACGACGTCGCGGTGGAGATCGCGCGCGGCCTCGAGTTCGTGCGGCGCGCAGGATTCCACGATGTCGAGTCGATCCTGCTTGCACAGCAGCGCTTCGTCGATGGCCTGCGCGCGGGCGTGGATGCGCACGACACCGCCGCGCAGCGCTGGATCGACGAGGTGGGCCCCGACGGCGAAGGCATGCCGCGCGGCGAGCGGCTCTCGACGTTCCAGTTCTGGCACTGGCTCTACCGCGCGACGATGCTGCTGCTCGCGGACCGCCACGAGGCGGCCGCGATGTGCCTCGATCGCGCCGCCACGTTCGCGTGGTCCGCACCGGCGCATATCCATCAGCTCGACTTCCGCCTGCTGCGCGCGCTGACCATCGCGGCCGTGCCCGACGAGCCCGACCACGAGGCATGGAATACGCTGCGCGCCGACGCGCGCAAGATTCGCGGCTGGGCCACGGTCAATCCGGTCACGTTCACGGACAAGGCGCTGCTCGTGGAGGCGGAGATCGCGCGGCGCGAAGGCGACGCCATGCGCGCGATGACCCAGTACGAGCAGGCGATCGCGCATGCGACGGCGCACGGGTTCGTGCAGACCGTGGCCCTCGCCCACGAACGCGCGGCCCAGCACTGCGCCACGCTGGGCCTTGCCGCCGCCGCGCACGCGCACCGCCGCGACGCGCGCGATGCCTATGTGCGCTGGGGCGCGATGACGAAGGCGCGGCAGCTCGAGGCGCGCTTCCCGGAACTCGTCGATCCGAAGCAGCCGCGCACGTGGCAGCTTGGCGAAGGCTTTCACACCGTCGATATCGAGAGCGTGATCAAGGCCTCCCGCGCGCTGACCGAGGAGATCCGGATCGAGGGGCTCATCGACAAGCTGATGACGATCGCGCTCGAGTATGCGGCCGCGCAGCGCGGCCTGCTCATCCGCATCTACCCGGAAGGGCCGCTCGTGGAAGCGTGTGCCGATACCGCGGTCGATGGCGTGCGCGTCCGCATCGCGCAGGACCAGCTGCGCGCCGACATGCTGCCGCTGTCGATGTTCCATACCGCCACTCGCACGGGACAGGTGGCAATGGTCGGGGCGTCGACGCGCGCCAGTCCGTTCGCGATCGATCCGTATCTCGCGCAGCAGCCGGACTGTTCGGCCATCTGCATTCCGATGGTGCGGCACAACGAGGTCATCGGCGCGCTCTACCTCGAGAACCGGCTCGTGCGCGATGCCTTCACGCTCGATCAAACCCGCCTGCTGGAGCTCGTGGCCGCGCAGGCCGCGATCTCCCTGCGCACCGCCCGCCTCTATGACGATCTGCTCGTCGAGAACGAACGGCGCCAGCGCGTGGAGCGCGAGCTCCGCACGAGCGAGGCCACGCTGGCGATGGGCGAGAGCGTGAGCCATACCGGCAGCTGGCGATGGGACCTGCGCGAAGATCGCTTCTATTGCTCTGACGAGCTTCTGCGCATCTACGACCTCGACCCGACCGAGCGCGATTCGCCATTCGAGGTGTTCCTGTCGCGCATGCATCCCGAGGACCGGCCCGCGATACAGCGGCTGGTCGAGATCAATACCGCGCAGCGGCTGCCCGTGCAGGTGGAGCATCGCATCGTGCGCCGCGACGGGTCGATCGTGCACGTGGCGGTGATCGGCAAGCCGATGCCGCCGGAAAACGCCGCGCCCGACGCCACAACGTCGGGCGACGAGGAACCGCTGCGGTATTTCGGCACGGTAACGGACATCACCGCGCGCAGGCAGGCGGAAGATGCCGTGCGCAACGCGCAGGCGGACCTGGCCCGCGTCGCGCGCGCGACCACGGTGGGGCAGCTCACCGCGTCCATCGCGCATGAGATCAACCAGCCGCTGATGTCGATCGTCTCCAACGCCGGGGCGAGCCTGCGCTGGCTCGCGCGCGCCACGCCCGATATCGACAATGCGCGCGAGGGGCTCGTGGCCATCGCGAGCGAAGGCCAGCGCGCGGGCGACATGATCCGCAGCCTGCAGGGCCTGACGCGCAACGCCGCGCCGGTACTGGCCTCCGTGGATATCCACGAAGCCATTCGCCATATCCTCGCGATCTCCCGCAGCGAGATCGCGCGGCGCAACGTGACGGTGCAGCTGGAACTCGGCGCGGAGCCGTCGCATGCGTTCGGGGACAGCGTGCAGCTGCAGCAGGTCATTCTCAACCTCGTCGTCAACGCGATCGAGGCAATGGGCGATATCGAGGGCCGCGCGCGCATCCTGCGCATCGCGACGCGCATTGTCGATGGCGATGCGATCGAGGTGAGCGTCGGCGACACCGGCGTGGGGATCGGCGCGGAGGCGGCCGAGCAGGTGTTCGAGCCGTTCTACACGACCAAGGTCAACGGTATGGGGATGGGCCTCGCAATCTGCCGCTCGATCATCGAGGCACATCGCGGCCAGCTGCGCGCGGCCGCGCTGGTCCCGTACGGCAGCACCTTCTCCTTCACGATTCCGCTGCACGCACCCGCCACCTGACGGCGAGACCCATACGATCAGGTAGGAACGCTGCGACCACCGGACGACTGACGCGCCGGCGCGGCATCGATATGCTCCATGAACCAGGTTTCAGGAGCCACGGATGCCGGCCGTCCCACTGAGCGCGCTGCCCACGCTGGGGCGCCCCGCCGTCTTTACGCTCGGTCTCGCCCTCGGGTGCGCGACCGGCGTCGACTTCATCGCGACGTCGATGCTGGCGACGGGAGCCGTGCATATCCGTGCCGGGGTCTATGCGACGCCGGACGATTTTCTGTGGTGCCTTGCCGCCTACGCGGGCGCGGCCGTCGTCGCCAACCTGATCCTGCGCGGTGTGGCGGACTTCATCAGCTATCGCGGCGCTACGCTGCTCGGGCTGGCCATCGCCATCGCGGGCAGCGTGCTATGCGCGCTCTCCGACAACGTGGTGCAGCTCTCGCTGGCGCTGGCCGTGCAGGGCCTTGGCGCGGGTGGGCTGTTCGCGGCCTCGCGCACGCTCATCCAGTTGCTGGCGGCCCCGCAGGAGCGTGCGAAACTGCTCTGGCCATTCGTCATCGGCGCGCTCGGACTCAATGCGACCGCGCCGTGGACCACGGCCATCCTGATGCTCGATGCGGGCTGGCGCATGATCTTCGTGCTGCAGGCGGTCGTCATCGCATGTACATGGCTGCTCGTTGCCTGCACCTATCCGCGGCGCGTGCGGCCGCCGGTGCTGCCGGACCTCGATACGCTGGCGGCGCTGGACTGGCTGACCGTGATCGTGCTGGGCGCGGGGGCGCTGATCCTGATCCATGGGCTCGCCAACCTGCGGATCTATACCGCGCTCGATACGCCCGAGGTATTGCTATGGCCGCTCACGGGCGCGGTGCTCATGGTGCTGGCCTTCGCGCGCCTGCGCCGGCGGCCCGATGCGTGGCTCAGCCCGCGCCGTCTTGGCGGCAGGCGATACCAGACCGGCGTCCTGTTCTATGCCATCTATGCGGTCTTCGCGGGGCTGTGGAACTATCTGATTCCCAACCTGCTGCAGCTGGGGTTCGGCTTCACGTTCGAGTCCAGCGGACGCATTCTCACGCTGACCGAGGCGTTCGGCGTCTGCATGGCCATCCTGTTCGTCTGGTATGGCATGCAGCTGCCGGGCACGCGCCGTTACCTCGCGCTGGGCTACCTGATGACGGCCGCCGCCGCGTGGCTGTTCTCCACGCGTATCGAGACTGATCTGTCGATGGCGCGCATCATGCCGGTGCTGCTGCTTCAGGCGGCTTCGCTACCGTTCACGCTGCTGTTGGTGGCGCGGTTGTCGTTCCTCGAGACGTCGCTCGAGGATTTTCCGCATGCCTACCAGTTCAAGAACATCGTGCGGCAACTGGCGACCGCGGCGGGGACGGGGCTGGCCGCGCAGGGATTGCAGTTCGGCGAGGCCGTTGCGCGCACGCAGCTTGTCGATCGCGTGGATCCGTTCCGCCTGGGTGGCGTGCCGTCGGCGACGGCCCTGGCCACGCTGTCGCAGCAGATCGACCAGCAGGCCACGCTGGTGGCGACGGCCAACCTGCTGGCGATCGTCGGATGCGGGTGCCTGTTGGTGGCGGTCTTTGCCGGCTGGCAGCGCTGGCTGCGGTAGCCCTATCCCGCATTGGCCGCGATGATCCGCGCGATATGCGCGTCGGCCTCGCGCGCAACTTCGGCATAAACGTCGGTACGCAACGGCGTGAGCGGCGGCAGCGTGGCGAGCGACGCGCCCCGATCGTCGCGCGTATCCACCGACACACTCATCGACAGTCCAATCCGCAGCGGATGCGCGGCCAGCTGCGCGGGCTCCAGGGCGATGCGCACCGGCAGCCGCTGCACGACCTTGATCCAGTTACCCGTCGCATTCTGCGCCGGCAGCAGCGAGAACGCCGCGCCGGTGCCCGCCGAGAACCCCGCCACCTTGCCGTCGTAGCGCACACGATTGCCGTACAGGTCCGCGTACAGCGCAACCGGCTGGCCCACGCGCACGCGCCGTAGCTGGTTTTCCTTGAAGTTGGCGTCCACCCATACCTGGTTCAGCGGCACCACGGCCATCAGCGGGGTGCCCGGTGCCACGCGCTGCCCCACCTGCACGGCGCGGCGCGCGATAAAGCCATCGACGGGAGCAGGCAAAGCCGAGCGCGCAAACGCGAGGTACGCGGCGCGGTAAGTAGCCGCCGCACGGGCGACGTCGGGATGCGCGGCCAGCGTCGTGCGGTCCGTCAGCGCACGGTTGGATACCAGTTGCTCCTGCGCCGCGCGCAAAGCGGCGGCAGCCGTGCGCACGGCGGTCTGCGCATGCTCGACTTCCTCCCCCGACACGGCGCCCGGGTTCGTGACCGCCTGGCGTCGCCGCAGATCGTCCTGCGCACGCGCGAGGTCCGCCGCGCGCTGGGCGATATTGGCCGACAGCGTCGCGTTGTTGACGTAGAGCGTGCGTACCTGCCGCACGGTCGCGGCCAGCTGCGCCGCCGCCTGCTCCATCGCGACTTCGCTATCCGCGCGGTCGAGCTCGACCAGCGGCTGCCCTTCGCGCACGTATTGCGTGTCGTCGCCGGCGATGGAAACGACCGTGCCGGTGGTGAGCGGGGTCACCTGCACCACGTTGCCACCGACGTAAGCGTCCTCGGTGGAGGCGAAGTCGTGGACGTCATGCCACCAGTAGAGCCCAGCCGCGATACCGGCGACGGCAATTGCCGCGGCGATGGCGGCGATCTTGCGGCGCGAGAGGTGCGGGGGTGTGCCGATCGGAGTCGGACTGGTCGCGGGACCGGAGTTCTGCACTGTCATGGCACGCCCTTTTCCAAATATCCCCCACCCAGATCCCAAACCAGCGCCATCAGCAAATCCACCTGCTGCCCCCGCAATTGCGCCGCCTGCCGCTGCTGCTCCAGCACCGCCGTCTGCGCATCGAGCACCGCAAGCTGGTCCAGCAGTCCCACATGCCAGCGATCCGTCGCCAGCTGCCACGCCCGCCGCGACAGGTCCAGGGCCTGCGCCTGCTGCGTCCGCTCGGTAGCCACCGCATGCAGGCTCCCCACCGTGTCCGCGGTCTGGCGCAACGCGTCGGCGAGCGTCTGGTTGTAGTCCGCCACGGCCAGATCGTATTGCGCGTACCGCCCGTGGAGATCCGCACGCAGCTTCCCACCCTCGAAGACGGGCAGCGTGACCGAAGGGCCGAACGAAAACGCGCGGCTCGCGCCAAGCAGGAAATCCGACGGGGTGATGGTGGTCAAGCCGCCCATCGCCGACACGCTGATATCGGGCAGGAACTCCGCCTTTGCGACATCGATATCCTGCGACGCCGCCTCGACCCGCCAGCGCGCGGCCACGAGATCGGGCCGGCGCGACAGCAGACCGATGCGCGCGTCGTCCGGCAGCCTGTCGAACGGCCCCGCGCCCGGCCCCTCGTGCGAAGCGAACAATGTGGGCCGCGCAATGTTCAGCCCCCGATCGGGCCCTTCCCCCATCAACGCGGCAATCTGGTGCCCGGTGACGTCGATCGCATCGTCGAGCTGCGTGAGCTCGGCCTCGATGCTCGCCACGCCGGCGCTCTGCAGCGTGATGCCCACCTGCGTATCGAGCCCGGCCGCATGCCGCGCCTGCTCCAGCGACGCCAGGTCGCGCCGCTGCGCGACGGTCGTCGCGGTCACGTCGCGCAGCGCATACAGCGTGGCCAGCCGGGCATACACGCGCGCGACGCTCGTGGTCAGCAGCAGCCGCGCGGACTGTTGCTCCGCATCGGCCTCGCGCACGGTGGACAGCGCCGATTGCAACGCCGAGCGGTGCTTGCCCCAGAAATCGAGGTCGTAGGTCAGCCCCGCGCTGAGGTGCACCTGATCGAACCACTTGCCCGCCAGCGACGTGCCACGCAAGACATCCGTCTCGGAAATGCGCTCGCGCGCGATACCGCCCTGGATATCCGCGTGGGGATACAACCCGCTGCGCGCGCCCTGCGCCATCGCTCGCGCCATCTCCACCCGCGCGATCGCGGCCTGCAGCGTGGGACTGCCCGCCACGGCCTCATCGACGAGCGTGCGCAACTGCGGATCGCCGAAGCGGTCCACCCATCCCGCATCGGGCCATGCCCCATGCTCGGCGGGCAGGCTGCGGGCCGTCGCGGCCACCGGCGCGAGGGTCTGCGTCGTGTGTCCGGCGCCAAAGTCCGCACAGCCGCCGAGCGCCGCCATGGTGACGGCGGCAAGCATCGACGCGGTCCATCGTGGTGCGTCGCGCATGCGGGATACAGGAAAGGCCGCGAATGCCAGCGAGGCCATGACCGACTCCAGTGGTCCGCGAAACATCGCGAAAGGTGTATCGGAAGTGCAACCCATTCGTGCGGGACAGTGCGCCCTGCAACGTCCCCGCCATTGTCCGGTCGCGCGGCCGGCCGCCATCTTCGCGATCCCGACGCCATTTCCAAATGGAACGACTTTGGACCATTGGTGCCAAGTCAACTGCACGAGGTTTCCCTTGACTCATACCTTCGTGTAACGCCTCACCGACCACGCGCCAATTGTTACCACCATGCCCTGGCTCCTACGATTCCGTACAACAAGCACACATATGGCAATGGAGGTCCGAACATGACGTACCGGCATCTTTGGCTCCAGCTCCTGATCGCGTTCGGCGGCGCGGCAATCGTATCGATGGCACTTGCCGCATGCCTGACGACGGAGTCCTCGATCGGCACGAGCACGCTCGGCGCTTCGCACCGGAATGGTGAATACGCGAACCGCGCGGGCCGGGCGAGCCTCGCCACCGATCGCAACGTCAATCCGGACATGGACCGCGACATGCGCGGCCTGCGTCCGGCCGACCTGCGCGTCTATGTCAACACGACGCCCACGCACCAGCCACGCTGATCCACGGATACCGACATGCCTCTCTTCCAGCGTCCTCGCGCCATCATCGTCGGCGGCTCGCTCGGCGGGCTCTTCACCGCGATCTGCCTCCGCGCGATCGGCTGGGACGTCGAAGTCTTCGAGCGCTCGCCGCGCGATCTCGACAGCCGCGGCGGCGGACTTGTCCTGCAGCCCGATGTCACCGATGCACTGGATTTCTCCGGTGTCACTTACGGCCCCGGCTTCGGTGTGCCCTCGCGGGACCGCATCTTCGTCTCGCGCGACGGCACCGTGCGCCGCATGTATATGCCGCAGGTGCAGATCGCGTGGAATGGCCTGTACCTGCGGATGCGTGAAGCGCTCGGACCGCTGGTCCATGCGGGCGAGACCTTCGTATCGTTCACGCAAGACCCCGCTTCGCCGCCGGCAGCCGCTCGTGTCACCGCCCACTTTGCATCGGGCCGCAGCGCGCAGGGCGACCTGCTGATCGGCGCCGACGGGCCGCTGTCGAGCGTCCGCGCGCAGCTGCTCCCGGCCGATACGCCGACTTACGCCGGCTATGTCGCGTGGCGCGGCGTGCTGCCCGAAGACGGGCTCGGCGAATCCAGCCGCGCGCTGCTCGACGACGCTTTCGCCTTCCAGGATGGTCCGGGCCATCAGTTCCTCACCTATCGCATTCCGGGCGAGGACGGCAGCGTGCGGGCCGGAGAACGTCGCCAGAACTGGGTCTGGTATCGCCGCGTCGCCCAGGGCCCCGCACTCGAGGCGCTGCTCGAGGACCGAACCGGCCACCGTCACACCCATTCGCTCCCGCCTGGCGCGCTGCGCGAAACCGAAATGCATGCGCTGCAGCGCGACGCGCGCCACATGCTCGCGCCGGCGCTCGCGAGCCTCGTCACCGCGACGCCCGATCCGTTCGTGCAGCTGATTCACGACTACGAAGCGCCGCGCATGGTGTTTGGCCGCGTGGCGCTGCTCGGCGATGCCGCATTCGTCGCGCGTCCGCACACCGGTGCCGGCGCTGGCAAGGCCGCGGGCAACGCGCTCGCGCTGGCGCGCGCCCTGCAGAACGTGATGCATGACGTCGAGGACATCGATAGCGCGCTGGCCGGCTGGGAGCTCGCGCAGCTGCCCGCCGACCGGCGCCTGGTGCGCTGGGGCATTGCACTCGGGCGCCGGATCATGGACGTGGCACAGCCAGCATGAGCCCGCTCGATGCCGCAGGAAGGAAGCAAGGAGTCATTGTGATGAACGAGAACGAGAGCCTGTTGCTGATGTACGGATGGATCGCCCTCGCCGTGATGAATCTGGTGCTGATTGCCGTTGCGTTCATCCAGTACACGGACTGACGTCCACCACCGAAATTACGGAGTTTTTCCCATGAAAGACGTTTCGATGCCGGTGCCTGTGTCGCCCGCATACCTGCCCCACCCGGCAGCCCTGCCCATGCAGCGCGACGCGGCGCCCTTGCTGGACCTGACGCGTGCCGCGCGGATGCCGGACCCGGTCCAGCCGGAACGGGCATGGCGTTATCCGCCGCAGGCCGCGCCGAGCGAGCTCGATACCATCCTCGTCTCGCGCTGGAAGTGCGAAGTCGGCGAAACGCAGACCGTGTCCCATCCCGGCGATGCGCGCTGGCATTGCATCAGCCTGAACCTGCGCACCGCGTCGGTACGTCTGCTCTGCGGCGGCAAGCCGATCTTCGACGGCCGCCTGGCACCGGGCGCGGTACAGATCACGGCGCCCGGCGTGGCCGCCACCGCGACCTACGAAGGCGCGTGCGACGTGCTGCATCTGTTCGTGCCGCAAGCGGTGCTGGCACGGTGCCATACCGACCAGTTCGGCCATGCGCCGGACGGCGATGTGATTCTCGACGATCCGTTCTTGCACACGGACCCGGCGCTCGAACGGCTCGGCCAGGCACTCGCGGTGGCGCAGACGCAGGACCCGGGGCTCGGCCGCATGTTCGCGGACAGCGTGGCGCTGGCAATCGTCTCCCGCGTGGTGGCCGCGCACTTCCACCGCGCGGCCACGGGCCAGCGCACACGCGCCAAGCTGCCCCAATGGCGCCTGCGCCGCGCGCTCGAATATATCGATGCCAACCTCGACACGCCGATCGGCCTCGCCGATATCGCGGAGAGCACGGGTATGACACGTATGCATTTTGCGGCGCAGTTCCGCCGCACCACGGGCATGCGCCCGCACGAGTACCTGCTGCGCCGCCGTATCGAACACGCGCAGGATCTGCTGCGGCAGACCGAGGGCAGCGTGCTCGACGTCGCGCTGCGCTGCGGCTTCCGCTCGCAGGCGCACTTCACCACGGTCTTCAAACGCTTCGTTGGCGATACGCCGCATTGCTGGCGCGTCAAGGCAGCATCCACCGGGAGCTCCCATGCTTGATTCCGCGTACACCGCCCTGGACGCCAATCGCGAGTCGTCCGACCCGCAAGAGATGCATGACAGCCATCGGAGCACCGCGCACGACACGTGGTCGCGCACCGTCGCGCTGCTCGCCCCCCAACGCATTCCGCCCGGCTCGCTGGCATCGATGACGGCCCACGCGGCCGATGCGGACGCTCACCGCGCACAGCGGGTCCAGCGTCCGCATGCGCCGATGGTCACCGTCATCGAACGGCCGAGCCCGACGCTGGCGATCGTGAGCTGGCGCGATGCGACGCATTGCCGCTACGGCGAGCAGATCTGGACCGCCGCGTCGGCGCGTTCGTCGGGAACGTGCGCGCTCACGGGCCGGCCCATCGCGCGCGGCGAGGCGATCTTCCGCCCGCAGCGTTCGCGGCCCGCCGCGCTCAATGCCGGCGCGATGATTCTCGCGGCGGCGCTCGAACAGGCATGCCACGTCAACGAGCCCGTGCGCGACGAGCCGCGTCCGGTATTCCGCTATCGCGCACACGGACGCTGATACGGGCCATACCGGAAGCACTCGATGGACTCCCTTCCCCATTCGTTGCTCGTCGACGTCTGGTTCTGCATCCTCGCGCTCATGGCCGCGTGCTATGTGGTCTCCGACGGATTCGATCTCGGCATCGGCATCCTGAGCCTGCTGGCGCCGGACCGCGCCACGCGCGAGGTGATGATCGACACGATCCTGCACGTGCGCGACGCCAACGAGACCTGGCTGGTCGTGCTCGGGGGCGGTCTGTTCGGCGCGTTTCCCGCCGCGTACGCGATGCTGTTGCCGCAGTTGTATGTGCCGGTGATCACGATGATCCTCGGCCTGATCGTCCGCGGCGCGGCCGTCGAACTGCGCGGTACCGCACCCGAGCCGGGTCCGCAGCTACCGGGGCTGCCCGATACGCAACGCCGGGCCCGGTGGGGACGCACCACGTGGGACGGTCTGCTTGGCGCCGGCAGCCTGGTGGCGGCCGTGTCGCAGGGCGCGATTCTTGGCCGCATCCTCACCGGGATGCGGCCCGGCACGTGGCATGGCCTGCTCGTGGTGGCCGCCATGGTCGGCGTCACCGCGGGGTACGCGCTGCTGGGTTCCACATATCTGATCGGCCGCGCGATCGGCCACGATATGGCGTCGAAGGGCCTGGCGTCCGTGGATCGCCGTGCGCGACGATGGACGCTGTGCGCGCTGCTGCTGGCCGTATCGGGCGCGCTGCTGCTGGCCGGCGATCTGCTGTGGCATCGGCGCGAAACGGTGCAGGCGTTGCCGCTGCTGCCGCTCGCGCTGGGGGCGGTCGCGCTCGCGCTCGCGTTGTATCTGGCCCAGGTCGTCGCCTCGCTGCGCGATGTGGCGCAGACGGGCCATGCCGGCGCGCGGCGCACACCGTTCGTCATGGCGGTGCTGCTGTTTCTGGTATCGCTGGCGGCGCTCGCGTCGAGCGTGTTTCCCTATATTGTGCCCGGACACCTCACGCTTGCCGAAGCGGCGTCGGAAGATCGCGTCCTTGCCCTGATGCTCGCCGGCGTTGCCGTACTGTTGCCGATCATGATCGGCTATACGCTGTATCGGAATCTGCGAAGCATGGCCCGCCCGTCCGCGGGCCGTGTCACGTGACAGTTCCGTGACGGACATCGCCAATTACTTTGCCGCCTCGGCCAGGAACCACGCACGGCGCTGCGCCTCGTCGATCCAGTTCTCGAGCAGGCTCGCCGTGGCGACGTCGGCATGGTCGTCGCAAAGATCGTGCGATTCCAGCATCGCGGCGACAATCGCGAGATTGTCGGCATGCAGTTCGCGTAGCATTGCATGCGGCGTGACCGATTCCTCATCGTTGTCGCGCAGGCGCTGCAGGCGGGCAATATTCCCGATGGACCGCAGCGTGGTGCCGCCGATCTTGCGCACGCGCTCGGCGATATCGTCGGTGATCGCGAAGATCTGCTCCGACTGCTCGTCGAGCATCAGGTGATAGTCGCGGAAATGCGGACCGGACATGTGCCAGTGGAAATTCTTGGTTTTCAGGTACAGCGCGAAAACATCCGCCAGCAGGCGGTTGAGCGAATCGGAGATTTCGGTGACGGCAAGGCCGGGATCGGCGGCGCGCGAAGGATCTAGCATGTTGGCTCCAGGGAGTGGTTCGGGGGTGCATGCTCATAGTGCGCCCCGACCGTGACTCGCGCTTTGCATCGGAACGGCGGTTTTCGCAATTGCCCGCACACCGCCCCGGCCATGCCTTGCCATGTAGACAGGCAGTCATACTTTCATATGATTACAACAGCCGAGACATTGGCTTAGTATCACGATCGGGTCATGGTATTCACGCCATACACAGACGACTTCCTGCCGCATGCGTAACGAGACGACCAACCGACTACTGATAAGCGCCGCATGCGTGCTGGCGGTAGCCATCTTCCTGATCGACGCGCTGACCACGCTCGACTTCGCGATCGCGGTGCTCTATGTGCTCGTCATCCTGATGGTGGCGCTCACCGGTTCGATGCCGGCCACGCGGCTCGCGGGCGGTGCGTCGGCCGTGCTCACGCTGACCGCCTATGGCGTGGCGCCGCCGCATATGGACGATCATGGCCACCTCGTGCGCTGCCTGTTCGCGCTGCTGGCCATCTGCACCACCACGCTGCTCGCGCTGCGCATGCTCGCCGACATGGCGCAACGGCGCCTCGCCGAGGCCGCGCTCGCGCGCAGCGAGGCGTTCCTCGCGGAAGCGCAGAAGCTCAGCAAGACCGGCAGTATCTTCATCCGCTTGCCCGAGGGCTCGATGGTGTGGTCCACGGAGTCGTATCGCATCCTCGGCTATCCGACCACCGAAGACGCGCATCTGAACCGCATCATGCCGCGCGTGCATCCCGACGATCTCGCGGATGTGCAGCGCACCCATGCCGCGATGCTCGGGGGCGCGCCGCTCATCGAGATCAAGCACCGGCTGCGCATGCCGGACGACGAGATCCTGCACGTGCACGTCGTGGCGCGGCGCACGGTCAGCGATGGCGATCGCCATGAGTACGTGGGCGCGCTGATGGACGTGACGGAAACGGTGCGCACGCAACAGGCATTGCAGGGCACGATGGCCGAGCTCGCGCATGCCGCGCGCGTGGCCACGCTGGGCCAGCTCGCGGCATCGATCGCGCACGAGGTCACGCAGCCGATGGCCGCCGTGATCGCCTGCGGCAATTCGGCGCTGCGCTGGCTGCGCCGGCCGCAGCCGAACCTCGAGGAAGCCGCTGAGTCCGTCGAGCAGATCGTGCGCGATGCGAGCCGCGCCACGGAGATCATCCAGCGCATTCGCGCAATGGCGCGCAAATCGACGCCGAAGTACGAACAGATCGACGTGAACCGGCTCGTGGTCGGCGCGCTCGAGGTGGTACGGAGGGAACTGCACGACCATCGCGTGGCCGCCGACATCGATCTGGCCGCCAGGTCCGCCACCATTCGCGGCGACTGGACGCAACTGCAGCAGGTGCTCGTCAACCTGATGGTCAACGCCGTGCAGGCCATGACCGCGGTGCCCGGCCGCAGGCAGCTCACGGTATCCAGCCGTACCGCGCCGGACGACGCCGTGACCGTGATCGTCAGCGATACGGGTCCGGGCATCCCCGCCGAGCAAATGACCCGCCTCTTCCACGCGTTCCACACCACCAAGACCAACGGCATGGGTCTGGGACTGTCGATCTGCCGCGGCATCGTCGAGCGCCATGGCGGCACGATCGAGGCCGAGTCCCCGCCGGGCGGCGGTGCCACGCTGATCGTACGGCTGCCGCTGGCGGCGGGCGACGACGCGCGCCCGACCGCCGTTGTGCCCAGCGACGTCCCGATAGAGAAGTAAGCCACTACTTCTCCATTTATCGATCGAAAAATAAAACCGCCATCGGGGAAACTACTCACCCGATGCGGCTTGGCGTTCCTGCTGCATGCCCCTATATTTATCACACGATCACTAATCGATTGATAAATTAAAGGAGGCAGCGATGGCCCTCACGAAACTGGCCCATTACTCCATCCGCACGACCGACCTCGAACGGTCGTGCGCATTCTACGAGCGCGTGCTCGGGTTCCGCCGCGGCTACCGGCCACCGTTCGACTTCCCGGGCGCATGGCTCTACCTCGGCGACGACGAGCGCGAGTTCGGCACGGTCCACATCATCGGCGTCGATCCGAACGACAGCGCCGGCCTCGCGCGTTATCTCGGCGACCGCGGGACCCCCGCAACGGGCACGGGCACGCTCGACCATATCGCGTTCCTCGCCACAGGCGTCACGGAAATGTGGGCGCGGCTGCGCGCGGAAGGGATCGCCTGGCGCGACCGCACGGTACCAAGCCTCGGCCTGCATCAGGTCTTTATCGAAGACCCCTCGGGCGTCACCATCGAGCTGAACTACCCCGCGGCGGAAGTCGCGGGACTGACGCTGCCCGAACAGACGCAAGCGAGCGCGACGGGAGCACACGCATGAACGCCGCCTCGTCAACCCACGCGGTCGGCCGCAAGACCGCCATCGTCGTCGGCGGCTCGCTCGGCGGCCTCTTCGCGGCCAACATGCTGTCTCGCGACGGCTGGAAAGTGGAAGTCTTCGAACGCACGCCCGAGGCCCTCGCCGGCCGTGGCGCCGGTATCGTGACGCACCCCGAGCTGTTCGAGGCGCTCGCGGCGGCGGGCATCGCCGTCGATGACGGCATCGGCGTACAGGTCGATGCGCGCGTTACGCTCTCGCGCGACGGCACGGTGCTGTCGGAACGCCAGTTGCCGCAGACGCTGACGGCCTGGGGCAAGATGTATGAAGTGCTGCGCCGCGGCTACACCGGCAGCTATCGTTCGGGCGCGGTGGTCGCGCGCGTCGATAGCGATGCCGCGCAGGCCACCGTCACGCTGCAGGACGGCACGCGCCACCATGCGGACATGGTCATCGCGGCGGACGGCTTTCGATCCTGCGTGCGCGCCCAGTTGCTGCCCGATGTCGATCTGCAATATGCGGGCTATATCGCCTGGCGCGGCCTCGTGGACGAGTCGCGCCTGTCCCCGCGCACGCACGCCGATATCTTCGGCAAGTTCGCATTCTGCCTGCCGCCACGCGAGCAGATCCTTGGCTATCCGGTCGCCGGCGATGCCAACAGCATCGTCCCGGGCCAGCGCCGCTACAACTTCGTGTGGTACCGCGCCACACGCGAGGAAGACCAGTTGCCGGACCTGCTTACCGATGCCGGCGGCAAGTACTGGGCGCACGGCATTCCGCCGGGCCTGATCCGCCGCGACGTGCTCGACGAGATGGAAGATGCCGCCACGGCGCTGCTCGCCCCGCAATTCGCGGAAGTCGTCACGCGCACACCCCAGCCGCTATTCCAGCCGATCTTCGACCTTGCGGTTCCGCGCATGGCGTTCGGCCGCGTGGCCCTGCTCGGCGATGCGGCGTTTGTCGCGCGACCGCACTGCGGCATGGGCGTGACCAAGGCGGCCGGCGACGCGATGGCACTCGCGCAGGCACTGCGCGGCACGCCGTCGATCGCCGACGCGCTGCAGGCGTACGAGGCCACGCGCGTGCCCATCGGCCACGCGATCGTCGAGCACGCGCGGCACCTTGGCGCCTATATGCAGGCACAACTCAAGAGCGATACCGACCGCGCCATGGCCGAACGCTATCGCACGCCGGAAGCCGTGATGCGCGAAACCGCGATTTCGCGCCGCTTCTGAAGACACGTCATACGGACGGAGACAATCGATGACCCATACCGCCCCCACGATGTCCGCCGCCGCGCGGCATCCGCACGATGCGACGCCCCCGCCAGTGGCGCCGCACCCGATGCTCGGCCAGCCGGCCTTCGAGCGCCTGCAACGCGCGCGCCGCCGCTTTTCGTGGACCCTCACCGCCACGATGCTGGCCGTCTACTTCGGCTTCATCCTCACGCTGGCGTTCCGGCCCGCCTGGCTGGCCACGCCCGTCGCGGCCGGATACCCGACGACGGTCGGCATTCCCATCGGCTTCGGCATGTTCGTGTTCACGTTCGCGCTCGTCGCGGTCTACGTGTATCGGACCAACACGGTGTACGACCGCCAGATCGCGGCGCTGCGCGAAGGAGCATCATCATGAGCATCGGCCAGGGACTCAACACCATTGCCATCGGCATGTTCCTCGTGTTCGTGATCGCGACACTCGCGGTCACGCGCTGGGCCGCGCGCCGCAACCATAGCGTGGCCGACCATTACGCGGCGGGCGGCAGGATCACCGCGATGCAGAACGGCTGGGCCATCGCCGGCGACTATATGTCCGCGGCCTCGCTGCTCGGCATCTCCGCACTTGTGTTCACGAGCGGCTACGACGGCCTGATCTACTCCATCGGCTTCCTCGCGAGCTGGCCGATCATCCTGTTCCTGATTGCCGAACCGCTGCGCAATCTCGGACGCTACACGCTCGCGGACGTGCTCTCGTACCGCCTGCGCCAGCGGCCGATCCGCGCGTTCTCGGCATCGAGCTCGATCGTGATCGTGCTGCTGTACCTCGTCTCGCAGATGGTCGGCGCCGGCAAGCTGGTCGAACTGCTGTTCGGCTTCAGCTATACGTCCGCCGTGGTCATCGTCGGCGTGCTGATGGTCGTCTACGTGTTCTTTGGCGGCATGCTCGCCACCACGTGGATCCAGATCATCAAGGCCGTGATGCTGCTGGCCGGCGCCGCGTTCATGGCCTTCATGGTGCTGAGCCGCTTCGGCTTCAGCCTGGACAGCCTGTTTTCGAGCGCAATCGCCGCGCATGCGAAGCACGACGGCATCATGCGGCCCGGCGGGCTCGTCTCCGATCCCGTGTCCGCGGTGTCGCTCGGGCTTGCGCTGATTTTCGGTACCGCGGGCCTGCCGCACATCCTCATGCGCTTCTTCACGGTCGGCGACGTCAAGGCCGCGCGCAAGAGCGTGCTGTACGCGACGGGCATCGTCGGCACCGGCTACGCGCTGATCATCGTGATCGGCTTCGGCACCATCGCGCTCGTGGCCAACGATGCGAGCTATCACGACGGCGCGGGCAAGGTCATCGGCGGCGTGAACATGGTGGCGGTGCATCTCGCCCATGCCGTCGGCGGCAACGTGTTCCTCGGCTTTATCTGCGCGGTGGCGTTCTCGACGATCCTCGCCGTGGTCGCGGGCCTGACGCTCGCGGGCGCCTCGGCGGTGTCGCACGATCTCTATGCCACCGTGATGCGCGGCGGCAAAGCCTCGGACCGCGACGAAATGCGCGTCTCGCGCCTGACCACGCTCGTGCTCGGCGTACTGTCGATCCTGCTCGGCATTTTGTTCGAGAAGCAGACCATCGCGTTTATCGTCAGCCTGACGTTCTCGATCGCCGCCAGCTCCAACTTTCCGGTGCTGCTGCTGTCGATCTACTGGCGCGGCCTCACCACGCGCGGCGCGGTGGCGGGCGGCACGCTGGGGCTCGTCACGGCCGTGGTCCTGACGGTGCTGAGTCCGACGGTCTGGGTGCAGGTGCTCGGTCACGCGACGGCGATCTATCCGTACGAGTATCCCGCGCTGTTCTCGATGGCGGTCGCTTTCGCCGGCATCTTCCTGTTCTCGGTGACGGATCGTTCGGCGCGCGGCGCGTGGGAACGCACGGCCTACCAGAACCAGCGCGTCGATTGCGAACTCGGCAAGCTCGATACCGCGGGATGACACACGCGGGAATGACGCAGCGCGATGGCGGACGGTAGAATCCGTACGTCATCCGCCATCCCATCGCCAGAGGTCCACATCCATGGAGTCCAGCAACGCGCCCGCCCGCGACGACGGCACCGCGAAGACCACGCGGCGGCTTCTGCCCGAAGAGCGCGAGCAGCAGATCGTGGAAAAGGCGATCGAGCACTTCACGCGCAACGGGTTCGCGGGCAGCACGCGCGAGCTTGCGCGGCAGATCGGCGTCACGCAGCCCCTGCTGTACCGCTACTTCGACAGCAAGGAAGCGCTGATCGAACGCGTGTACAACGAAGTGTTCCAGTGGCGTCCGGTCTGGGAGCGCCAGATCGCGGATCGGTCGGTCCCGCTGACGGAGCGGCTCCATGCGTTCTATGTCGACTATTCGTCCGTGATCCTGCGCGAGGAGTGGATTCGCCTGTTCATCTTCGCTGGCCTGACGCACGAAGGCATCAACAACAAGTACCTGAGCAAGCTGCGCAGCAAGGTCTTCCTGCCGGTACTGGCCGAAGTGCGCGAGGCATACGAGATTGGGCCGCCGCGCGGCGCGGCCGAGACCGATGCCGAGATCGAGATGATCTGGAGCCTGCATGCCGCGATCTTCTATATTGGTGTGCGCAAATGGATCTACGGGCTGAAAGTGCCGACCGACCTCGACGCGGTCATCCGCCAGAAGGTCGATATGTTCCTGCACGGCGCGCCGGCCGCGATGCGCAAGCTGCGCGACACCGGCAAGTAAGCCGATGGACAAACTGCTCGCGCTGAAGATGTTCGTCGAGACCGTCGACGCCAAGGGTTTCTCCGCGGCCGCGCGGCGCCTGCAACTGGCCACTTCGTCGGTCACGCGCGCGCTGGACGGACTGGAGGCATCGCTCGGCGCGGTGCTGCTCAACCGCTCGACGCGGCAGGTCACCGTGACCGAGGCCGGCGCCGCGTACTACCGGCAGGCACGTGGCATTCTCGAAGCGGTAGAGGAAGCCGATGCGATGATCGCCGATCGCGGCGACGCATCGCACCCGCCCGTCGGACAGTTGCGCGTCTCGATACCGGTGGCCTTCGGGCGCCGCTGCATCGCGCCCTATCTCGGCGCGTGGCTCGCCGCCCATCCGCAGCTCGAACTCGAAGTCACGCTCACGGACGATATCGTCGATCTGCTCACCGCGCGCATCGACGTATCGGTGCGGCTGGGCGGCGCGGCCGCGTACGACAACGTGATCGCGCGCGAGATCGGCCGCTTTCATCGGCGCGTGGTCGCCACGCCCGCCTATCTGGCCCGTCACGGCACGCCCGCGGCGCCGATGGATCTCGTCGAGCATCGATGCCTGCGCTTCAGCTACGGCACGCGCGATCAGGTCTGGACCTTCCGGCGGGACGACGCAAGCGAGACGGTGCCGATCGCCGGCCATTTCCGCAGCAACAATACCGAGGTGCTGCTCGAGGTATTGCGCGCCGACGGCGGCATCGCGCTGCTGCCGGACTGGCTCGTCGATGACGATATCGCCAGCGGACGCGTAACGGCATTGTTCGGCGACTGGGACATTCATCCCGACCAGTCGATGTCTGTGGTTTCTGCGCTATATCTGCCCAATCAGCGAGGCTCGCGGCGCGTCGCCGCGTTTCTCGCATTCCTGCAGACGTTGCCCACGTTGCGTCCTTCGCCCGCAGCCTAGGGCCGTCGCGCGCGCATTGCGTCGCCCGCAACGCTGATTTGTCCGGCGTTGCGCTTCCCCGCGCGCATACAAGCCTCTACGATCCGTCCATCGTCCTCCCTCGTCTTTCGGATCGGAATCATGCACTCGTCCTCACCCACCGCCGACCACGCCGGCATGTCCGGCACGCTGGTCGCACTGTTCGCGCTCTGCGCGGGCCTGCTCGTCGCCAACCTGTACTACGCGCAGCCGATCATCGAACTGATCGCGCCCGCAGTGGGCCTGTCCGTCCCGAGCGCGAGCTTTATCGTGTCGCTGACGCAGATCGGCTACGCGATCGGGCTGTTCTTCCTCGTGCCGCTCGCGGATCTGCTCGAGAACCGGCGCCTGCTCGTCATCAGCGGCATCGCCACCGCCGCGAGCCTGCTCGGCGCGGCGGTGTCCTCCCACCCGGGGCCGTTCCTGCTGGTCTCGCTGCTGCTCGGCCTGAGTTCGGTCAGCGTGCAGATCCTGATTCCGCTGGCCGCGCATCTCGCGCCGGAAGCGCAGCGCGGGCGGACGGTCGGTACGATCATGGGTGGGCTGCTCACCGGCATCCTGCTGGCGCGGCCGCTCTCGAGCATGCTCGCGCAATACCTGGGCTGGCGCGCGGTGTTCCTGATTGCCGCGGCCATGACGCTGGCGACCGTCGCCATCATCGCGCTCACGCTGCCCCGCCGCGTGCCCGGCCATCGGGCCAGCTATGGGGAACTGCTGGTGTCGCTGTGGCATCTGTTCACCCGCCATGCCGTGCTGCGCCGGCGCGCCCTGTACCAGGCGCTGCTGTTCGCCGCGTTCA
The DNA here is from genome assembly GCF_008693385.1 of Cupriavidus pauculus. Taxonomy (NCBI): domain Bacteria; kingdom Pseudomonadati; phylum Pseudomonadota; class Betaproteobacteria; order Burkholderiales; family Burkholderiaceae; genus Cupriavidus; species Cupriavidus pauculus. The sequence continues at coordinate 2,129,962 of NZ_CP044067.1, read as the reverse complement.
GCCTGTTCTGGACCGCCGCACCGCTGGAGCTGGCCGCGCACTACGGGCTGTCGCAATCGCAGATCGGCATCTTTGCGCTGGTCGGAGCGCTGGGCGCGGTGGCCGCGCCCATTGCGGGGCGGCTTGCCGATGCCGGGCACACCCGCGTCGCCTCGTACGTCGCGATGATCCTGGCAGCTCTGAGCTTTCTCCCCGGGCTGGCCGGTGGGGCGGTTGGGCTCTATGCGCTGGCGCTGACCGGCATCGTGCTCGACTTCGCCGTGCAGATGAACATGGTGCTGGGCCAGCGCGCGATCTATGCGCTCGATCCCGCGAGCCGCGGTCGGCTGAACGCGCTGTATATGACCGCGATCTTTGCCGGCGGGGCGCTGGGGTCGGCCGTGGCGAGCGCGCTGTATGCGCATGTCGGCTGGCACGGCGTGGTCGCGACCGGCAGCGGGCTCGCGTTGGTATCGCTAGGCGCGCTATTCGTCGCTTCTGACCGCGATTAAGTTACGCATACCTCTCTTATAGAACGTCGTTTGCGGTTAGAGCGACGTTTCTAAACTTTCCCCTTGCTTATCTATCTAGTAGTAGATAATATTCAGTCCATCGACGCACCTACCTAGTAGTAGATGCAGGAACCGGACAGACCCAGGAGCCAATCATGACCGCCAAGACCATCCTTACCGCCGCCGCCCTCGCCGTTGCTTTCATCGGTGGTGCCGCCCAAGCCGCCCAGGGTTCGCGTGACCCGTACCTCGACGGTGCCCGCACCATCAGCGAGCCGCGCAGCACCTTTACCGACGGCGCCCGTATCGGCAATCGCGATGGCTTCACCGACGGTGCTCGTACCGCCGACCCGTATCTGGATGGTGCCCGTGTTGGCAAGGCCGACCCCTTCACCGACGGAGCGCGGGTGGGTACCCAGACGGTTGCTGGTCTGGACCGCGTGGGCGTCTCCGCCGAACCGAGCCGCACCGTCGATCCGTACAAGGACGGCGCCCGCGTCGGCAAGGCCGACCCCTTCACCGACGGAGCGCGGGTGGGTACCCAGACGGTCGCCGGTCTGGACCGCGTGGGTGTCTCCGCCGAACCGAGCCGCACCGTCGATCCGTACAAGGACGGCGCCCGCGTCGGCAAGGCCGACCCCTTCACCGACGGCGCCCTCGTCTGATCGGTAGCCAGGTTGCTCCGTACCCTCGCAAGCGGACCCTCCCACCGCAAACGAGGGGTGCAAGAAGAAACCGGCGGCCCCCATGGCCGCCGGTTTCCCGTTTACCGATCTCGCGACATCACGCCCTGTAGCGCGCCGATAAACGTATCGAGCGCATACGGTTTGCGCAGCGAGATCGCGTGCGGCAGTATCCGATGCTGTTCCGGTGTCAGCGTCACGTCATAACCGCTGACGAAAACGATCTGCAATGCCGGCCATTCGAGAGCCGCTTCCATCGCAAGGTCGATCCCCGACGCGCTCCCGAGCCCCACATCGGTCAACAGCACGTCGATGCGGTTCGCGCGCATGGCACGCATGGCTTCCTCTTCGTTGCTGGCCTCGATGACCTCGATGCCGAAGCTGCGCAGCAGTTCCGCCGAACTCGTGCGCACAAGGTCGTCGTCATCGACGAACAGCAGCCGCATCTCGGCAAGCCGCGGCACCGGCCCCGCCTGCTTGTGCGCTTCCGGCACCGGCACGGGATGGAGCACGGCGCCCCCGCACGCGATCACATAGCGGATCTTGCGCGCCAGCGCCTCGTGCGAATACGGCTTGGACAGCAGTTCGATACCCGCATCGAGCCGTCCCGAATGCACGATCGCATTGTCCGTATAGCCGGAGGTGAACAGCACCGCGATACCGGGCAGCCGCTCGCGCACCTTGCGCGCCATCTCGGGACTGCGCATGGGTCCCGGCATCACGACGTCGCTGAACAGCACGTCCACGGATACCCCGCTCTCGACGATGGCGAGCGCGCTCAGCGCATCCTTGGCCTTGAGCACGCGGTAGCCGAGATTCGACAGCATATCGACCACGGTATTGCGCACGTCCTCGTCGTCCTCGACCACGAGCACGGTCTCGGTGCCGCCCGTGGCGGCGCCCACATCGACATCGGTTTCGAGATCTTCTTCCTGACGTTCGCGCGGCAGGTACAGCCGCACGGTCGTGCCGAGGCCCGACTCGCTGTAGATCTTCACATGCCCGCCCGACTGCTTGACGAAGCCATAGACCATCGACAGCCCGAGTCCCGTGCCCTGCCCTTCCGGCTTGGTCGTGAAGAACGGCTCGAATACGTGTTCCTGCACGTCCGGCGTCATGCCCATGCCCGTATCGGTTACGGCCACCATCACATACTGGCCCGGCGTCACGTCGGCATGGCGCTGCGCGTACGCTTCGTCGAGCGACGCATTGCCGGCCTCGATCGTCAGCCTGCCATGGCCCGCCATCGCGTCGCGCGCGTTGATGGCCAGGTTGAGCAGCGCGTTCTCGACCTGGAACGGATCGACGAGCGTGTTCCACAGGCCGCCCGCGACGATGGTCTCGATCTCGACGCCATCGCCGAGCGCGCGCCGCAGCATGTCGTCGAGCCCGCGGATAAAGCGTCCAAGATTGACCACCTTCGGCGCGAGCGGCTGCCGCCGGCCGAACGCGAGCAATTGCGCCGCGAGCTTGGCGCCGCGTGCCACACCGGCCAGCGCATTGCGCACGCGCTGTGTCGGACGCGCCTCGGTGGCGACATCGGTGGCAAGCAGCTGGAGGTTGCCGCCAATCACCTGCAACAGGTTGTTGAAGTCATGAGCCACGCCACCGGTGAGCTTGCCGATGGCTTCCATTTTCTGCGCCATGCGCAGCGCCTCGTCGGCCTGCCGCAACGCCTCGGCCGCCTCGCGATCGCCCGTCACATCGCGGCCCACGCCATGGATGCGGCTCGACGACGGATCCAGTGTGAGCGTCCACGCGATCCACCGCCACTGCCCATCCTGCCGCCCGAACCGGCATTCGTGCCGGACAGCGCTGCCCTCGCGGCGCAACGCGATCATCTGTTCGGTCATCGACACGAGATCGTCGGGATGAATGAACACGAGGCACGAGCGTCCGAGGAGCACGTCGGGCGACAGGCCCAGCGTGCGCTGCCATGACGGACTCACGCGCTCGAGCGTCCCGTCCGCGGCCGCCACCATCAGCAGGTCTTCGCTGAGATCCCACAGCCGGTCACGGTCGGCCACGGCCTCGTTGACCCGGCGCTCCAGCGTCGTGTTGAGTTCGCGCAGTGCATCCTGCGCCTTGGTGCGCTTGGCGATCTCGGCCTGCGCGGCCTGATAGAGCCGCGCATTGTCGATGGCGACCGCGGCCTGCGCGGCAATCCCCACGAGCACGCGCTCCGCGCGCTCGGTGAACATGCCGGCTTGCGGATGACCGAAGAACAGGCCCCCCAGCACATCGCCGTTGCGTGAAATCACGGGCGCGGCCAGATAGCTGCACACCTGCAGATGCCCTTCCGGCATGCCGCGGTGCGGCGGATTGCGGCCGAAGCGCGGATCGCGGGTGATATCGTCGGACCGCACGATGCCCTGCCCGAGAAACGTCGGCGCGAATACGGCGGTATTGCGCGGCATCGGGAACTTGTCGAACGCTTCCTTCGGCACGCCCGACAGCGAATACAGCATGTAGGAGCCGCCCTTGTCGTCGAGCACGTTGTAGAAGAACGCGCCGAACGCCGCGCCGGTCAGCTCGGTCGCGGCATCGGTGACCACCTGCACCGCGCGGCCGAGGTCGAGTTCGGCCGCGACCGTCGTACCGACGGCATTGAGCACTTCCAGCACCCGCGACTCGTCGCGCAGCCGGCGTTCGGTCTCGCGCCGCAAGCGCGACAGCTGCAGGTTGCTCGCCACGCGTGCCAGCAACTCGCGCGCGGAGAACGGTTTGATCAGGTAATCGTCGGCGCCGCTCGCGAGGCCGCTCACGCGGGCTTCTTCTCCTGCGCGAGCCGAGAGCAACAGCACGGGCGTGTCCCGCAGCGTGGCATCCTCGCGCAACATGCGCACCAGTTCCACACCGTCCATGCCGGGCATCATCACGTCGGAGACGATCAGGTCGGGCGCCTGCGCGCGGGCGAGGGCCAGCGCTTCGCCGCCATCGTTGGCCAGGCGCACCTCGTGCCCCGCGCCCTCGAGCAGCCGCCGCATGTACTCGCGCAGATCGGCGTTGTCGTCCGCGACGATCATGGTCGCGCGCGCACTGTCGTCCATGGCGTCGTTGGCGGCGGCATCCCCCGTGGCGGCAGCCGGTGTGGCCACCGCTTCGGCCATGGCACCCCAGCGCGTTGCGGTCTCCGCATAGGCGCGTGCCTGCGTGCTCATCTCCACGGGCGCGGGCGCCGGCAGCGGCGTCTGCTGCGACGCGCGCGGCAGGCGCACGACGACGCGCGTGCCTTCGCCGAGCCGGCTTTCCACCGCGATGACGCCGCCGTGCTGCTTCACGAGTTCCTGCACCAGGGCGAGCCCGATGCCGCTGCCTTCGATGGAACGGCCCATTGCGCCGGCCACGCGGTGAAAGCGTTCGAACAGCCGCGGCAGCTCGGCCTCCGGAATGCCGATACCCGTATCGCGCACGCTGAGTTCGACGTCGCCCTCGGAGGTGGCGTTCACCGCGACTTCGATCGTTCCCTGGAACGTGAACTTGTACGCGTTCGACAGCAGGTTCAGGACGACGGTCTCCCAGATCGTCCGATCGATCGCGACCGGTGCCGGCATCGGCGGGCAGTCCACGACGAGCTGCAGGCCCGCCGACTCGATGGCGGAGCGAAACAGCGAGGCCAGTTCCGCCGTGAACGCAGGGAGGTCGGTCGGTTGCGGCTGCATCTGCAGCCGGCCCGCCTCGATGCGCGAGAAGTCGAGCAGCGCATTGACGAGCTTGAGCAATCGCATGCCGTTGCGATGCGTGATCTCCAGCAGCGCACGGTCGTCGTCGGCGCCGGGACGGTTCAGCATCTCCTCGAGCGGCCCGAGCATCAGCGTCAGCGGCGTGCGGAACTCGTGACTGATATTCGAGAAGAACGTCGTCTTGACGCGATCGATCTCGGCCAGCGCCTCCGCGCGCCGGCGCTCCTCCTCGTAGGCATCGACGTAGCCGAACGCGCCGCTGATCTGCCCCGCGACAAGCCCGAGAAAGCTGCGATAGCGGTCGCCGACGAGACGGTACGGGTTCAGGCCGAGCACCAGCACCCCGTGCTGGGATGTCTCGCCCGACGGAGACACCGGCACGATGGCGACCTGCTTCGGCGGCACGCTCCATGCGCCGCCGGGCAGCCGCTCGCCCTCGGCGGGCGAATCGACGACCACCACGCGGCCCTGCTGGAGCGCGTCGTAAGCGGGCCATGCCGCGGGGGAATCTGGCGCATCGCAACGCAAAGTGGCAGGCGCCATCGCATGATCGGCCGCAATGCCTTCGCTGCCGGCCAGCGCGAGTTCGCCGGCACCGCGATCCCCAAGGTAGAGCAGTGCGAACGTGACATCGTGCGGATTGGTTCGCAGCGACTGCATGGCCACCCTGCAGACCTCGTCGCGCGTGCGCGCTTCCGCGGTGGAGGCGCCCAGCTCGCGCAGCAGCGTCAGTTGCCGCTCGGCCAGCACGCGTTCGGTGCCGTCGCTGTTCGCGCAGATGATGCCGCCGGTCCCGCCTTGATCGTCGGGCACCGGGCTGTACGAGAACGTGTAATAGGTTTCCTCGGGATACCCGTTGCGCTCCATGATCAGGAGCTTCTGCTCGACGAAGATCCCTTCGACGCCGGCCATCGCCGTCGCGAGCAGCGGCCCGATGTCGTCCCAGATCTCGCGCCATACCGACCTCGTCGGCTGCCCGAGCGCCGCGGGATGGCGGCCGCCGATAATGGCCTTGTATGCGTCGTTGTAGAAGAAGAGGAGATCTTCGCCCCAGCCGATCCAGATCGGCTGCCGCGAGGTCAGAATGATGCGGATCGCGGTCTTGAGGCTCTGCGGCCATTGCGCGGGAGCGCCGAGCGGCGTGCCGGTCCAGTCGAACGCACGGATGCGCGCACCCATCTCCCCGCCGCCGGCGAGAAACGCGGGCGAACCGTCGTCACCGGACATCCCGGTGCCGGAGGACGTGGTGGTCCCCGAGTGGGTCATTCCGGAGTTGGTCATCTCGGAGTTGGTCATCCCTGTCTCCCGCCCCGCGACAGCACCATCGACATCGCATCCTCCGCGCCCAAAAGGGCGTGATTGTGATCATCGCCGCGTACGCGCGGTAACGCAACCGGTACAAATGCCCGACCAGCGCGCGCCGACTCCGGCGTATAGTGTCCCCGACTCCTCCCGAACCTGCCTGCCATGCAAGACACCACGGGTTCCTACCTGATCGCCATTGCCATGACGGCGGTGCTCACCATCATTACCGTGGCGCTGCACTATGAAGCGCTGCGACTGATCTCCGCCATGCATCCCCGCCGCTGGAGCGGCAAGGTCAATATCGGCGCGATGATCGTGCTGATCATCGCGGCCCATTGCGCCGAAGCCATGGTGTTCGGCCTGGGGTACTGGCTCGGTACCGACATCCTGCATCTGGGCTCCCTCAAGGGCATGCCCGACCACGGTACCGCGGCGTACATCTACTTCTCGCTCGAAACCTTTACGACGCAGAGTATCGGCGACATCTTTCCGGTGGGTCCCCTGCGGCTCGTGGCTGCGGTGGAACCGGTCGTCGGCCTGATGCTGATCGGCTGGTCGACGTCGTTCACCTTTCTCCAGATGCGGCGCGACTGGCGCGCGGACGAGGTGGACGACAGCGCCTGAGATCGCCGAAGTGACAATGACGGCGACATTACCGGAGGCGATCATAAGCATTGGCGGCCACGCACGAAATCGGCGTCCCTCCTACAAACTTGTGAGATTCGAGGAAGTTGCGACGGCTAGGCGTTCGATGAAAAGATAAGTTGCCGTCATCCACGGCGCTGTCTGCTCACCTTCGGAGGGAATCGTGCCGACCACCAACAAGAAAAAATCCGCGCCCTTGCGCGCACGGCTTGGCATGCTGCTGGCCCTTTTTGCGCCCCTTTTCGTGCCCCTTTTCGCGACCCTTTTCGCGACGTTCTACACCTCGCAGGCGCATGCCCAGACCCCGTCCCCGCTGCCCGAGTGGCAGTATTCGGTCGGCGTCCCGCTGCGCAAGCTCTATGCACCCGATATCCCGACCTGGGAAGTCCGCGTCGGCGCCGCGATGACCGTGCGGCCGCGCTATGAGGGGGCAAACGACTACTACATCCTTGGCGGCCCCAGCATCGACGTCCGCTACAAGGACCTCGCGTTTGCCTCCACGGGCGAGGGCATCGGCTTCAACGCGATTCATACCGAGCGCGTCCGCATGGGCCTGGCCATCACCTATGACATGGGGCGCCGCGAGAAGAAGGACCACGATCATCTGGCCGGCATGGGCAATATCGGCATCGTGCCCGAGACGAAGATCTTCGCCGAATACGTGGTCTCGAAAGAGTTTCCGCTCGTGATTCGCGCGAATATCCGGCGTCAGCTCGGCGGCTCCGACGGCTGGATCGGCGACGTGGGGGCGTATATGCCAATGCCCGGCAGCTCGGAGAAATTCTTCTGGTTCCTGGGCCCGACCATGTCCTTTGCCGACTCTCGCTATATGCAGACATGGTTCGGCGTGAACGCCCAGCAGGCGGCACGTTCCCAATACGCGGAATATCACCCTGGCGGCGGCATCAAGTCGTATGGCGGCGGTGTGTCGGCGATCTGGATGTTCAGCAAGCACTGGTTCGCCACCGCCGACTTCGGCGTGTCGGCCCTGGTCGGCGATGCGCGCAACAGCCCCATTGTGCAGCGCTCGACCAACCTGACCGGCGATATCTCCGTCAACTATCAGTTCTGATCCGCGGGCGGCGGCCGGCGCAGGTATCCCTCCACCGCGGTGCGTAGGGCCGGCAGCTTGCCCGTGAAGAAATGCCCGGCGCCCGGAATGACGACCACCGGCAGTTCCTGCGGCCGGGCCCACTCGAAGACGTTGACCAGCGGCACGCGCTCGTCGCGTTCGCCATGGATGACCAGCGCGCCCGGCGCGATCGCCGCGACCGCGGGCGTTTCATAAGCCAGCGTTTCCGACAGGCGCCCATCGGGCATGCCGGACAGGATCAGGTGCGCGATCGACTCGCCGCTGTCCCCGAGTTCGCCGATGCCGAGCGTCAGCACATAGGCGCCGAACGAAAATCCGGCCAGCGCGAGCGGCAGACCCGGGTATTGCGCGCGCAGCTCGCGCACCACGGCCAGCACGTCCTGCGCTTCGCCGGGGCCGCCGTCGTAGGTGCCTTCGCTCGCGCCGACACCGCGATAGTTCGGGCGCGCGACCAGGAAGCCGTGGGCCTGCAGCGCGCGCGCGAGGACCTGTGGAATCTTGTGCTCGGCGGTACCGCCCTGGCTCGGGTGCGGGTGCGCGACCACGGCGATGCCGGCCGGCGCGCCGGTGGGCGCATCGATCAGAACCTCGAGGGCGCCCGCGGGACCGGGGAACGATTCCCTGCGGGTGGGTGCGACAGCGGCGGAAGGCGTGGACAGCGTGGACGGGGATGAGGAAGGGGAGGACGAAGCCATTGGGAGATGAATGCGTGCGATGTGCAAACGCAGCATACCCGCAGCGCGCCCCGCGCTGCAACGGCGCGTGCGAACGGATTTGCCAAAGCCTGGGTTCCGGAGATCAGTGCGGACGCTCCGCGGGAATGACCGACGCGATCTCGGCGCGACGCACGCTGACGCAGTCGTCGAGCTCGAGCCCCTCCGCCACCACGAGCATCTCGGCGCCGCGGCTGATCGCATAGATCTTGCCGTACCAGAGATCGGGCCCCGCCACACCCGTCAGGCGAATGCTGAATTCGGTCTCCTGGTCACGGCTGCAGACGGTTACCAGATCGCCCACCTCGGGCATGGCGGCCTCTTCCGCCATGGGGACTTCCCGGGCCGCCACCGTCAGAGGCATCTGCGCGATGCCGCGTGCGAACCTCGCTTGCATGGTCAACTCCTGCGCGTCGAATCTCGTATTTCTGAAGGATAGGATCGCGTCGCCGATTCGCATAATGAAGTGCGCGACGGGCGTCTTCACGCCATGTTGGCCGCATATCGTGCCCGCGCCTGCGTCACTTTCCGCGCCAGATCGCATCAACTGGCACGGGCCTTGCTTCGCTCGAAACTGACAAACGTGTCAGACAGCGCCGGATAGTCCACCATCGCCGCGGCGCGCAAGATTGATGCCACCAGACTGAAACACAGAAGGAGATCACGATGGAAGCCACGCTTCATGTCATGCCGTACGGTGCCGGCTGGGACGTTATTCACGAAGGTTCGCGCTATGCCGAGTCCCATCACGCCACGCTCGACGAGGCAATTGCCGCGGGTACGCGCCGCGCGCGACTGACGAAGGTCGAGCTGCTCGTACACGGCAGCAACGGCGAAGTCAGCGCCCGCAGCATGCCTGCCTGACACCGCCTCACGTACCACGCCAGTCACCTGCTGCCCGAGTCGTTCGTCCGCCCGCTCATTCGCCCGCGGAACACTCGCGCGGCAGCGTCACCACAAAGATCGTCTCCCCGTCCCCCGACTGCGCGTCCACACTGCCGCCATGCAGCGTCACGAGCTCGCGCGTGATGTAGAGGCCGAGACCGAGTCCCTGCGACATGCCGCTATTGGCGACGCCACCGAGCGCACCCTGGTTCCCGTTGGTCGAGGACCCCGAACGGAACGCCTCGAAGATATGCGGCAGCACGGCGGGATCGATCGTGCCGCCATTGCGCACGGTAATGACAACGCGCGAGCGATCGCCTCCATCCACATGCACGGCGATCGGTGTCTCCGCATCTCCATGATGCAGCGCATTGCCGATCAGGTTGGTCATGACCTGCGCGATCAGGTCCGGATCGATCTGCGCCATCGTGTTGCCCTGCGAGGCGATGACGATACGGCCCTTGCCGTAAGCCACCTCGTACTCGTCGACGATGGCCGTGCAGATCGCGTGGACATCCTCCTTTAGCGGATTCAGGTGCACGCGGCCGCCATGCAGCCGCGCCACGTGCAGCAGCTGGTCGACCATGCGCGCCATGCGCTCGCTGCTGCGCTGGATACGGTCCGTCGCGGGCCGCAGCTTCTCTTCGCCACCGAAACGTCCGAGGAAGGACGCGGACGCGATGATCGCGGACAGCGGCGTGCGCAGGTCGTGCGCGAGCACCGCCATGAGCATCTCGTTGGTCTTGAGCAGCTGTTCGGCCGTCTTGAGCTGCTCCGCCATCTGTTGCTTGTTGCGCGCGAGCTGCACGAACACATCGACCTTGGCCGCGAGCACGCGCGCGTCGATCGGCTTGAACAGGAAGTCCACCGCACCGCTCGCGTAGCCACGGAACGCGCGCTGGCTGTCTTCGCCCGCGGCAGTCAGAAACAGGATCGGGATATGGCTCGTGCGCTTGCTGCCCCGCATGAGCTCGGCCAGTTCGAACCCGTCCATCTCCGGCATGTGCACGTCGAGAATGGCAAGGCCGAATTCGTGCTCGAGCAGCAGTTCGAGCGCCTGCGCGCCCGAGTTGGCATGGACGATCTCGACATCGGGCTTGGCCAGCACGGCATCGAGCGCCGTCAGGTTGCTGGCGATGTCGTCGACTGCAAGGATCTTGATGGGTGTGGACATAGTGATCGTGATCGTCTGTTGCTCTGTTACCGCTTCATTCGCTGAACTCGCGGCGCAATGCCTCGCCCATATCGGCCAATGGCAGGATACGATCGGCGGCGCCGCGCGCGATCGCGTGTTCGGGCATCGTCGCCACCGCCGCGCTCGCGGGGGACTGCACCCAGGTAATACCGCCGCCCGCGCGAATCGCGCTCAGCCCGCGGGCACCGTCGTCGTTGGCGCCGGACAGCAGGATGCCCAGCACGCGCTCGCGCCATGCGACGGCGGCCGATTCGAACAGCACGTCGATGGACGGCCGCGAGAAGCGCACCGGCGGCTCGACCGACAGCGAGAACGATGCATCGTCGATCCCCGCCCGCTCGACCAGCAGATGGTAGTCCGACGGTGCCGTGTAGATATGTCGCGGCAGCACGGGCATCTTGTCCTCCGCCTCGCGCACCGGCAGCGCACAACGTTCGCCGAACACCTCGGGCAACAGGCTCGGCACATCGGGCCGGAGATGCACGACCACGATCACCGGCGGCGCGAAGTCCGCGGGCAACTGCGGCAGCAGCATGCCCAGCGCCTCGATGCCCCCCGCCGACGCACCGATCACGATCGCGGCCGGCCGCCTGCCGGCCACTGTCGTGGACCGCGCGGCGATGGGTGAAGGCTGGCGTGCGCTCATCGCTGTGCCTCAGACTTTGCGATACAGCCGTTCGCGCGCATCGACGGTCTCGAAGTCGCCCGCATGGGTGGTGAACTGCAGGCTCTCCTTGCTGCCGAGCCCAAGGAAACCGCGCCGCGCGAGCGCATCGCGGAACAGGCCGATCGCGCGATCCTGCAACGCGCGATCGAAGTAGATCAGCACATTGCGGCACGAGATCAGCTGCGCTTCCTGAAACACGCTGTCGGTGGCCAGGCTATGGTCCGCGAAGACCGACTGCCGGATCAGGTTGGCGCTGAACTTCGCCTTGCCGTACGCCGCGTGATAGTAGTCCGACAACGAACGGCGCCCGCCGGCCGCGAGGTAGTTCTCGCCGAACACGCGCAACCGGCCCGCATCGTAGACGCCCGCGCGCGCGGCGACAAGCGCTTCCGGGTTGATATCGGTGGCATAGAACACCGTGCGCTCGGCCAGGCCTTCTTCTTCGAAGAGGATCGCGAGCGACCACAGTTCCTCGCCGCTGCTGCAGCCGGCCACCCAGACGTTGACGGACGGATACGTCTGCAGCACGGGCACCACGTGCTCGCGAATCGCGCGGAAGTAGCTCGGGTCCCGGAACATCTCGCTGACCTGCACGGTGAGGTACTGCAGCAGCCGCGCGAACACCGCGCTGTCGCGCAGCATGCGGTCCTGCAGCTGCGACAGCGTGTCCAGTCCGAAGTCCTGCGTGGCCTGGCTCAACCGGCGCCGCAGCGACGCGCGCGCGTAGCTGCGGAAGTCGTGCTGGTACTTGCGGAAGATGGCTTCCAGCAACAGGTCCAGCTCGATCTCGAACGTCGCATCGGGCAGACGAATATCGCCGTCGGCATCTTCCGGCAGCGTCATCTGGGGTTTCAGCTTGCGTGTAGCCATACGCGGCAGAGGGAAAGAAGTTTATCGACGTCGATGGGCTTGGCGATGTAGTCGTTGGCGCCGGCCTGCAGGCAGGCCTCGCGGTCCGACGGCATGGCCTTGGCGGTCAGCGCGATGATCGGCAGCCGACCATGCTGCGGCATCGCGCGAATGGCGCGCATCGCGGTAATGCCGTCCATCTCCGGCATCATGATGTCCATCAACACGAGGTCGACATCGTCGTGCTCGGCGAGCTTGTCGAGCGCCTCGCGGCCGCTGCGCGCGATCTCCACGGTCGCGCCGAGCGGCTCCAGCACGCGGGACAGCGCGAAGATATTGCGCGCATCGTCCTCGGCCAGCAGCACCTTGCGCCCGTCGAACGCATCGTCGCGGCTGCGCGCGTCGCGCAGCATGCGCTGTTGCTCGGGCGGCAGCGCGGACTCGACACTATGCAGAAACAGCGTCACCTCGTCGAGCAATCGCTCGGGCGAGCGCGCGCCCTTGATGATGATCGACTTCGAATGCCGGCGCAGGCGCTGCTCGTCCTCGGCGGACAACTGGCGTCCCGTGTAGACGATGACCGGCGGCATGGCCTGTCCGCCGTTGCCGGCATCCGCCGCCATGCGGGCGAGCAGATCGTGGCCCGTGCCATCGGGCAGGGCCATGTCCATGACCACGCAGTCGAAGCGCTGGCCCGAAAGTGCGGCGACGCCCTCGGCGATGCTGTCCGCCGTGACGATCTCCACGTCGAGCGAGCGCAGCAGCGCGCGAATGCTCTCGCGCAGCACCGCATCGTCCTCCACCACGAGCACGCGCCGCATGCCCTGCACCATGCGGGCCTCGAGTCCGCGGATGGCGGCGGCCAGCTGGTCGCGGCCGCTCGGCTTGAACGTGTAGCCGATGGCGCCGCGATGGAGCGCGGCTTCCGCATGATCGCTCACCGAGATCAGGTGCGTCGGGATATGGCGCGTCGCGGGGTCGTGCTTGAGCCAGTCGAGCAGCGTCAGGCCCGATTGGTCCGGCAGCGCCACGTCGAGCAGGATCCCGCACGGCTGATGCTCGCGCGCCAGTTCCAGGCCCGCGCCGGACGTCGTTGCGTGAATGCAGTCGAAGTCCAGTTCGTGCGCGAGGTTGTACAGGATATTGGCAAACGCGATGTCGTCCTCGACCACGAGGATCAGGCGGCTGCCACGCGACCGTTTCGCGCGATCGTCGGCGATCGGCGCGGGCCAATGGGGGGTGCCTCCCGGGGTGGCTGCCGGTGTGCCTGCCGGGGTGCCATTGACGTGCGCGGACCGCTCGGGGGCCGGCGCGCGCGACGGTGACGATGGCGGCGTGGCGGCCGGTGCGGCGGGTGCGGGCACCGCACGGGCGACCTGCGCCGCCTGCGGGAACGGTACGCCCGTCGTCACGAACCCCGCGCGCGCGGCCTCGTCGGCACCGAGTACGCGCGGCACCGTCAGCGAGAACACGCTGCCTTGCCCCGGTTCGCTGGCCACCGCGATCGACCCGCCGAGCAACCGCGTCAGCTCGCGCGAGATCGACAGCCCCAGCCCCGTGCCGCCGAAGCGCCGGCTCGTGGTGCCGTCCGCCTGCTGGAATGCCTCGAAGATGACCTGTTGCTTCTCGCGCGGAATACCGATCCCGGTGTCGCGTACCTCGAACCGGACCGCGTCGTCGCCCTGCGCGGCGATGGCAAGCGTCACGGCGCCCTGTTCGGTGAACTTGAACGCGTTGGACAGCAGGTTCTTGAGCACCTGCTGCAGGCGCTGGCCGTCTGTAACGATCGCCGGCGGCGTGCCCGGCATCACCTCCACGCGCATGGCCAGGCGTTTCTGCGTGGCCACGGGCTGGAACATCTGCTCGAGCGTGCGCGCGAACGTCTCGACGTCGACCGGTTCCGGCTCGATGGTCAGGTGGCCGGCCTCGATCTTCGACAGGTCGAGAATGTCGTTGATCAGGTTCAGCAGGTCGGTGTTGGCCGCATGGATCGTCGCGGCATAACGCACCTGCTCTTCATTGAGCGTGCCGGGCTTGTTCTCCTGCAGCAGCTTGGCAAGAATCAGCGCGCTGTTCAGCGGCGTGCGCAGCTCGTGCGACATATTGGCGAGGAACTCGCTCTTGTACTGGTTCGAGCGTTCGAGCGCGCGCGCGTTGGCGGCCAGTTCCGCCTGGAACGCGAGCATCTCGCGTTTTTGCGTTTCCAGCCGCTGCGCGTGTTCCTCGAGCTGGACATTGGTCTGCTCGAGCTCGGCCTGCTGCGACTCGAGACGCGCCTGCGATTCCATGAGCGCGCGGCCGCGCTCCTCGAGTTCCTCGTTGGAGACGCGCAACTCTTCCTGCTGAACCTGCATTTCCTCGCTTTGGCGCTGCGTCTCGGTAAGCAGGGCCTCCAGCCGGTGCCGGTAGAGCGCGGCGCGCAGCAGCATGCCGATCGGCTCGCCGATGCGTTCGAACAGTTCGACCACGTCCGCGGTCTCGCGCTGAGTGCCGACAAAGCCAAGCTCGACCACGCCGACGGTCTCGCCTTCCGCGGTCAGCGGCGCGGCAACGATCTCGCCCGCGCCGGTGCGGCCCAGCGCCGACGACACGGGCAGATAGTCGGCGGGCAGCCCGCCGATGGCGATCACCCTGCCTTCGGCCGCCGCCTGACCCGCGATGGTCTGCCCCGACACCAGCACCTCGGGTGTCGATTGCGGCAAGGCCCAGCCCGCGAGCCGCCGCAGCGTGCCGCCTTCGCACTCGTAGACGGCGCCGACATGCGCGCCCAGCGTCTGCGCCAGCGCGCGCACGAGCGCGTCGCCCACATTGCCGGCCGACTGCGGGTTGCGCACGGCCTGGTGGATCCGGACCTGCGACTGGTGGAGCCAGGCGCTCCGTTGCACCGCCAGCCGCGAGACGGTATAGCGATAGATCACCACCGCGAGGAACCAGATGACCGCGAAGCCAAAGCTGCGGTTGACGATGGCAACGATGGGGCTGGCCCCCGGCGGCGACAGGTAATAGCCCGCCACGAGCAGGATCGACGTGCTGGCGGCGGTCAGCAACGGCAGGCGCGGGCTGTCCGAGAACAGTGCCAGGCAGACCGGCACGAGGTAGAACAGCCACGCAGTGACGCCCAGCGGCGTCAGGGCGTCCGCGACGAACACAACCGCGAGTGCGACGGGCACCACGATCGTGCCAATCAGGAAACGTTGAAACGAGGTTTGTAGCAAACCGGTCATGAAGGTCGACGGAAGTGGTCGGGCGTCCGGACCGTTTGCCAGAGGCGGTGGGCAGGCGGCGAGCCGGGCGCAAGGCGCTCCATCCTACCGCGCGTGTCCGCGCCTGGCTGTCGGTGTACCGCCGACAATTGATGCGGTGCGGCGGCGTTCCGGGGCAATGGCCGGGGTCCCGGGCACGGCATCGAACCGCCCGATACCCCCCCTTCGGGCGCGCGGAATTTTCCACCCGGTCTGGCAGAATGCCGGCAGATGACGCAACCGTACTCGCCCATGTTCCTGTCACCCCGGGTCTATTCGTCCCCGCGGTGGCGCCCAATTCGCTGGATTGCGGATCCGGGCCGCGACGTCACGCCTGAAATCCGCGAAGCGCTGGTCGGCAGCCTGTTCGGCACGCTATCCATCTTCTATGGCGGCATGCTCAACACCGTGCTGGTGGCGGTCGTCATCACGCTGCATATGCGTACCGCGCCGTTCTATGGGTGGCTGGGCATCGAGGTGGCGATCTGCGTCGCGCGCATCGTCGTGATGACCATCGCGCGCCGCGCGGGCCTGGCAAGGCAGCCCACGCCCACCGATATCCATATCGCGCTCGCGCTCGCGTGGGCAGGCAGCGTGGGCCTCGGCACGTACTTCTGCGTGACGCGGGGCGACTGGCTCTCCGCCGCGATGGCATGCCTCTCCGCGGCGGCAATGTGCGGCGGCATCTGCTTCCGCAACTACGGCGCGCCGCGCATGACCACGCTGATGATCCTGCTGAGCCTGGGGCCGACCTGCGTGGGGGCGATCGTCGTCGGCGAGCCGCTGTTCCTGCTGACGCTGCTGCAGTTGCCGGTGTATGTCGTCAGCATGTCGAGCGCGTCGTTCCGCATGAACGCGATGGTCGTGGCCACGATGCGTTCGGAACGCGAAAACGCGCATCGCGCGCGGCACGACTCGCTGACGGGGCTGCTCAACCGCGCGAGCCTGATCGCCGAGATCCGCGAGGCGAGCGCCGCGCGCATGGCCGCGGGGCGCTACCTGACACTGCTCTATCTCGATCTGGACGGTTTCAAGCCGGTCAACGACTCGTACGGCCACGGCTGCGGCGACGAACTGCTCGTACGCGTGGGCGCCCGGCTGCGCGACGCGGTGCCGGGGCGGGGCCAGGTCTACCGGATCGGCGGCGACGAGTTCGTGATCATGCTGCGTAACGAAAGCCGCGAGAGCGTGCAGGCGCTGGCGCAGCAGTTGCTGAGAGAGATCGGCGAAGGGTACGAGCTATCCGGAGGATTGCAGGTACGGCTCGGCGTGAGCATCGGCATCGCGCACGTCCGGCCCGAGGGCCAGAACGCCGACGCCATTCTCAATATGGCCGACCGGGCGCTGTATATGGCCAAGGCGCAGGGCAAGGGACGCTACGAATTCGCGGCGGCCGAGCACGAGACCGCGGCCGGCAGCCATTGATCCGGTTACTCGTCAACGGGGCGCGGAGGTGGGACGGCGTCCTCCTCCGTCGGCAACATCCCCATCAGATGCGCGTTGAGCCGCGACAGTTCCTGCGCGATATTGCCGGGAAACCCCTGCCGGTCGCCGCGCCGGTCGATCAGCAGATCCGCCAGATAGGCCAGCAGCGCGGCCTCGTTCGTGGCCAGCACCGCCAGCTGGTTCGCAATGCGCGGGTATCCATGGAACAGCTCGAGCGGGCGCGCCAGCGGCGGCAGTTCGCGCAGCCACCGCAGTGCGCCGGCCGAAAGCTTCTGCGGGACCATCGTCTGCGGGTCGCGCAATTCGGTCCAGTCCGCGCCTTCGCGCTTGCGCGGTTCCCCGTCGAGGATCCGCCTGGCTTCGGCGACACTCACAAACTCGAAAGAAATCGGTTCCATGCCGCCATTCTATCGGCCATCGCGTCATAAAACGCCGAACGCTTGTTGCGCCGATGCCACCGTGCGAATTCGAAACCTTAACGGAGATTTAAGGATTGGCAGAAAGACGGCGGCGGCCGCTATCGAAACAATTGAACAATTCGATATGACGCCGCGGCGGCCTTCTGCCATAGTGCATTCGAACTTCACCGGGAACGCAGGGGTCCCGGAACCCGCCGCGGGGCCACCCCCCGTGGTGTTCCACAACGACAAGGCATGACTCACCGATGGCATGCCAGCCCGCATCAAGGATATCGTCATGAGCAAATTGACCACCGCCTTCGGCGCACCCGTACCCGATAACCAGAACATCCAGACCGCCGGCCCCCGTGGCCCCGCGCTGCTGCAGGACGTCTGGTTCCTCGAAAAGATGGCGCACTTCGACCGCGAGGTGATTCCCGAGCGGCGCATGCACGCCAAGGGCGCGGGCGCTTTCGGCACGTTCACCGTCACGCATGACATCACGAAGTACACCCGCGCCAAGCTGTTTTCGGAAGTGGGCAAGAAGACCGAGCTGTTCGTGCGCTTCTCGAGCGTGGCTGGCGAGCGTGGCGCGGCCGATGCGGAACGCGATATCCGCGGCTTCGCGGTGAAGTTCTATACCGAGGAAGGCAACTGGGATCTGGTCGGCAACAACACGCCCGTGTTCTTTATCAAGGACCCGCTGAAGTTCCCGGACCTGAATCACGTGGTCAAGCGCGATCCGCGCACCGGCCTGCGCAGCGCCGAAAGCAACTGGGACTGGTGGACGCAGTCGCCGGAGTCGTTCCACCAGGTGACGTACGTGATGGGCGATCGCGGCATTCCGCGTTCGTTCCGCCATATGCACGGCTTTGGCAGCCACACGTACAGCTTTATCAGCGCGCAGCAGGAACGTTTCTGGGTGAAGTTCCACTTCGTCTCGCAGCAGGGCATCGAGAACCTGACCGACGCGGAAGCCGCCGAGGTGGTGGGCCGCGACCGCGAGTCGAACCAGCGCGATCTGTACGAAGCCATCGAACGCCGTGAATTCCCGAGCTGGAAGCTGTTCGTGCAGATCATGCCCGAGAAGGAGGCCGGTTCGTATCGCATCAACCCGTTCGACCTGACCAAGGTGTGGCCGCACAAGGACTATCCGCTGATCGAAGTCGGCGTGATGGAACTGAACCGCAACCCGGAAAACTTCTTCGCCGATGTCGAACAGGCCGCGTTCGCGCCGTCCACCATCGTGCCGGGTATCGGCTTCTCGCCCGACAAGATGCTGCAGGGCCGTCTGTTCTCGTACGGCGATGCGGCACGCTACCGCCTGACCGTCAATCACTTCCAGATTCCGGTCAACGCGCCGCGCGCGGCCAAGAACGTGAACTTCTACCATCGCGATGGCGTAATGCGCGTGGATGGCAACTTCGGCGGCCGCATCGGCTACGAGCCGAACACGCGTGGCGAATGGCAGGAGCAGGCCGACTTCCGCGAGCCGCCGCTGTCGCTGGAAGGCGCCGCCGACCACTGGAACCATCGCGTGGACGACGACTACTTCTCGCAGCCTGGTGACCTGTTCCGCCTGATGCCGCCCGATGCGCAACAGCGCCTGTTCGAGAATACCGCGCGCGCGATGGCCGGTGTCTCGCGGCCGATCAAGGACCTGCACATCAAGCACTGCACGCAGGCCGATCCGGCCTACGGTGCCGGCGTGGCCGCGGCCATCGAGGCGTTCGACGCGAAGAAGTAACACGAAGAAGCAAGACGAAGAAGCAAGCTGTTCGCGCTTTGCCCCGCGCTCCCTCGGGGGAGCGGGGCCATCCTTCAGGAATACCGATCATGAGTGACGCACAACAATCGCCGGCACCGGGCGACGAGGAACGGCTGCTCGAAGCCATGCAGGAAGTGTTCACGCTGGCGCGCAGTGGCGACGGCGAGAGCCTCGCGGCACTGATCGAGCGTGGCCTGCCGCCCAACCTGCGCAACGAGAAGGGCGACAGCCTGCTGATGCTGGCCAGCTATTACGGTCACGCGGACGCCGTGCGCGCGCTGCTCGACCATGGCGCCAATCCGGACCTGCGCAACGAGGCCGGCCAGACGCCGCTGGCGGGCGCGGCCTTCAAGGGCTTTCGCGATATCGTCGAACTGCTCCTGACGCATGGCGCCGATGTCGAGGGCGCGTCGCCCGACGGCCGCACGGCGCTGATGACCGCGGCAATGTTCAACCGTACCGAGATCGTCGAACTGCTGATCGCCCACGGCGCCAACCCCGACGCCCGCGACAGCCGCGGCATGACGGCGGCGGACGCGGCGGCCTTCATGGCAGGCCGCGGTGGCGTCCAGCTGGGGCCGCTGCACTGACGGGTGACGGCGCGACACGTTCAGGCGTCGCGTCTTTACACAACCTCGCAAAAATGCCATCGTGCATCGTCCCGCCGACTTGAGGGGTTGGTCATGCCGATACATTACCTTCGCGGACTTTCCGCCCGCGAACGCTCGCCGAGTGCGAACCAGCACCTGGGCCTGCTGCTGGCGTTCGTCGCAGGCGCGACCAATGCCGGGGGCTTCCTGGCCGTGCAGCAGTACACATCCCATATGACGGGCATCGTCTCGCATATCGCGGACGAACTCGCCCTGGGCGAGCTGGTCGCGGTCTCGGCCGGCATCGGCGCCGTGGTGTGCTTTCTGGTCGGGGCCTCGGCCTGCGCGGTGCTCGTCAACTGGGCACGGCGCCAGCATCTGCGCAGCGAATTCGCCGCGCCGCTGATGCTCGAGTCGCTGCTGCTGCTCTGCTTCGGCCTGCTCGGGCATGCCTTCGTCGGCCACAACTGGATGTTCGTGCCGGCCACGGTGGCCGTGCTCTGCTTCATCATGGGCCTGCAGAACGCGCTGGTCACGAAGGTCTCGCGTGCGGAAATCCGCACCACGCACGTCACGGGCATCGTGACGGACCTTGGCATCGAACTCGGCAAGCTCTTCTACTGGAACGTGGATGCCAATGGCGAAAAGGTTCTGGCCAACCGCGCGCGATTACGGCTGCTGGGTTCGCTGCTGGCCATGTTCTTCCTCGGCGGCGTGCTGGGCGCGCTCGGGTTCAAGCACGTAGGGTTCGCCGCCACGGTGCCGCTCGCGCTGCTCGTGTTCCTGCTCGCGGCGGTGCCGGTTTGCGACGACCTGCTGGACCGGCTGGCCGATCGCCAGCGCTGATCGGCCTCCACCGTTCTTAACCGCGGCCGGCCTTATCCGCGCCCGACAAAGGGCATCTTCGTGGCCATCACGGTCATGAACTGGACGTTGGTCTCGAGCGGCAGGTTGGCCATATGCACCACGGCATTGGCCACATGCGCGACATCCATCAGCGGCTCGGGGCGAATCTCGCCGTTGGCCTGCGGCACACCGCGCGCCATGCGCGAGGCGAGATCGGTCCCCGCATTGCCGATATCGATCTGCCCGCACGCGATGTCGAAGGCACGCCCATCGAGCGAGAGCGCCTTGGTCAAACCCGTGATCGCGTGCTTGGTCGACGTGTACGGCGCCGTGTTGGGCCGCGGCGCGTGAGCGGAAATCGATCCGTTGTTGATGATGCGGCCGCCGCGCGGGTCCTGCGACTTCATCAGCGCGAACGCGGCGCGCGCGCACAGGAACGAACCCGTCAGGTTGATATCGACCACCGCCTTCCATTGCGCGACGGTCAGTTCGTCGATGGGGATGCCCGGCGCGTTGATGCCCGCGTTGTTGAACAACAGGTCCAGTCGCCCGTAGGTCTCGCGGATCCGCGCGAACAGCTGGTCCACCGAAGCCTCGTCGGCAACGTCGCATTGCACGGCCAGCGCATCGTGCCCCGCCGCGCGGGCTTCCGCCGCGACCGCCTCGACGGTTTCCGCGGTGCGGCCCGCGAATACCACGCGGTAACCCGCCTCGGCCAGCGCCAGCGCCGTTGCCTTGCCAATGCCCCGGGCCGCGCCCGTGACCAGTGCCACCTTTCCTGCCTGTGCCATGCCTATGTCTCCTGTTGCGGATGCCAAGTTGTCCTGTGTCGGTAATACGGTGTCCGATACGGAAATGCCGTGCCGGTGATTATCCGCCAGTGGACGTCGAAGGGGCCGACGCCGGCGCGGCCGCTTCCGACGGCGACGCATCGAGCAGGGCCGAGGGCCGGGGCACCGGCATATGGCACGGCGGCGGGCCGGACTCGGCCGGCAGCAGCCGGACGACCTGATCGCCCATGTCGATCTGCGGGAGGGCCTGCGGCACCTGCGCGTACGTCCCCCTCGCCATGCTCTCGCGCACGGCATCCGCGCATTCCGCGCGCACCTGGAACCGCGCGGCGCGGCGCCATATGCCGTCTGCCTCCCGCGCGAACACCTGCGCGTCCTGCCGGTTGACCTCCATCAGCACCACGTTGCCGCCGCTGCCGGGCAGGAAATCCACCACGAAGGCGTCGCAGCGCTTCGTCCGCGCCATGAGGCAGCCCGGCAGAAACTGCCGCGCGGCGGCATCGCCCCATGCATTGTCGAAAAAGGACGCCGGCACGGGACGCCCGGGCGTGCGCTGGTCGATCAGGCTGGCAATCGCCTTCGCGTCGGGCAGCTCGCCCGACGCGGGCGGACGGGTCGCGCTGGCAGCATGCCGCCGGATCGCCTCGGCGTTCGGGCCATCGCCCTCCGCGACCAGCCGGGCCAATGCCTCGCGGCCATAGCGCCCGGCATGCGCTTTCAGGTAGTGGAAGTCGAATTTGTCGGGCGCGATGCGGCCGGCCTCCAGCCGCGCGACCTGACTCTTGACCGACAGCCGCGCGGGATCCGCCACGGGCGTGTAGAGCGCGACGAGTACCACGACCGTGAGGCACGCGGTCAGCACGTTGGTCGAGGCGATACGGAGCATGCCGGCATTGCGTTCGAGCGCGGCCCACGCATAGCCGACCGCATAGCAGCCGGCCAGCAGCAATGCCGCGGCGGTCAGCACGCGGCGCTCGGTCAGGCCGTACTGCTGGATGCGCAGGAACAGGGCATAGCCCGCGATGCACACGAGGGGGACGAGGATCAGGCAGGCGGCCGACGTCGCGAGCCGCAGCACGCGCGGCACCGGCCCTTCGGCAAGACCGCTCTTGTACACCGCATTGATCAGCACGACGAGCAGCGCCGCCGCGCCCAGCAGCAGCGTCGCCGCCGAGCGCGTGGCCCACAGCGGCGCCAGCCCCCTGACCGCGAGCGTCACCAGGAAGCCCAGCAGCAGCGCCACCAGCAGCGGCAGCACCCAGGACAGCAGCGTGAGCACGAGGGTCCGTACGCCGCGCACGAATTCGTCGCGCACATCGGTAATGTGCAGGCCCGCCGCAAACGCCATGGTCAGCACGGGAATGTTGAACCACGCCTGCCGCAGCAGGGTTTCGAGAAAGCGCAGGCCGAGCAACTCGAACAATTCGGCGCCGATCCACAGCACGAGGTACAGCACCGCCGCGAACAGGGCCGCGAGGTGGCCCTGGATACCGATCTTCCAGCCGATGCGGAAATAGGCCGGATAGGGCGCGAGATAGGTCCCCGCGGTATCGGCGGCCACCACGATCGCATAGGCGATGAACATGATCGTGGCCGCGATAAATGCCACGTGCGTGGACGGATAGCGCGCGCGGGCCAGTTCCACGCCGGCCGGATCGATATGGCGCCAGGCATCGTGAAAACCGAGCATGGCCACCACGGCCGCCAGCAGCACGCACCAGAAAACGAGGCGCGGCGCGCGCAACTGCGAGAAACCGAGAATCGCGACGGGCGGAATCATCAGCGCCGCCAGCAGCATCGGAGCGAAAACATAATCGCGCGCGAGCGCGGAATGATCCTGCGCGGCGCGGTACAGCGAGTACAGAAGAATCCCTTGCCCGGCGCCGACCAGCACGCGCCCCAGAAACAATGCCCTCTCCCGTTGTCTTGCCTCCCTGGTGGCCGACCCCGCCATCATCATGTGCATGGACTTTCCTGTTATTCGGATATCTGTCGGAAATGCCACGCCATGATAATTCAGATCACTTTACGGCAATGGACATCCCAAGGTGTGATGTAAAAACGTCAACGATCCGCAGGCGATAAACATATAACGACAAACCATTTTGTTGTCCCGCCATGTCCGCGTAGCATGCGGCGCTTCGCCAGACAGGGAAAACCTGCCCTCATCACCATCACATGTCAGTCGATCTCGCCCTCTCTCCGGGCACCGCGGCCAATGCCGCCGCATCCTCCAGCAGCAAGGCCACCATCCGTTCCGCCGCCGACGTGGCACGGCTCGTCAACGAAGGCGGCGCCAAAGTCAGCAATGCCCGCATGGTCGTGGCCATCGCGCTGGGCGGGGTGTTCCTGGACGCCTATGACCTCGGCGCGCTGGCCTTCGGCCTCAAGGATGTCGCGAAGGAATTCAACCTGACGCCGGCCGGCACCGGCATGGTCGCCTCCGCCATCACATTCGGCGCGATCGTCGGCGCGTTCCTCGGTGGCTACTTCACCGACCGCATCGGCCGCTACCGCGTGTTCATGGCCGACATGCTGTTCTTCGTGGTTGCGGCCATCGCGTGCGCGCTGGCCCCGAACGAGTACGTGCTGGCGGGCGCCCGTTTCGTGATGGGCCTCGGCGTCGGCATCGACCTGCCCGTGGCCATGGCGTTCCTGGCCGAGTTCTCCAAGCTGCAGGGCAAGGGCAACAAGGCTGCGCGGGTGGCCATGTGGTGCCCCACCTGGTATGCGGCCATTTGCGTGTCCTATCTGCTCGTGCTGCTCTGCTATGCGGCACTGCCCGAAGGACATGGCGGCCTGCTGTGGCGCATCATCCTCGGCTTCGGCGCGGTCCCCGCGCTGGTCATCATCGCCGTGCGCAGCCGTTATATGAGCGAATCGCCGGTATGGGCGGCCAATCAGGGCGACCTCAAGAGTGCCGCGGCCATCCTCAAGCGGTCCTACGGCATCGATGCCGTGGTCGCGCCCGACGCGGTGGCCGCGCCGGCCAAACGCAAGGCCGCGTGGAGCAACTACGCGGTATTGCTCAAGGGCGTCTACGCCCGCCGCACGGCGCTGGCCACGATCATGTCGATTGCCTCGTCGTTCGCCTACAACGCGGTGGCCTTCGGCCTCCCGGTCATCATTGCGAGCTTCCTCGCGCAGTCGATGCTGACCACGATCCTGGTCTCGCTGGCGCTGAACCTGCTGTTCGCGTTCGTCGGCGGCCTTATCGGCGTGCACCTCGTGCCGAAGACCGGCGCGTGGAAGCTGACCACGGTCGGTTACGCGTTCCAGCTGGCCGCGCTGATCGGGCTGGCCATCATCGGGAAGCCGCACGGCGGCGGCGAGGTAGTGGCGGCGATCGGCTGCCTGGCGGTATTCCTGCTCGGCCAGGGCTTCGGTCCCGGCGCGCATACGATGACCTACGCGTCGCTGAGCTACCCGACCTCGCTGCGCGGCGTGGGCGTGGGCCTGAATCAGACGCTGATGCGCGCCAGCTCCACGGTGTCGCTGTTCCTGTTCCCGGTGCTTGCCGCCGCCCTGAGCACCAAGGTGTTCTGGGTCATCGCGCTGGCGCCGCTGGCCGGCCTGCTGTCGCTGCTGGCCATCCGCTGGGAGCCCGCGAATTACGACGTGGACGCGGAAGACTTCTGATCGTCGCCACCGCAAGCACCACAGAGGCCCGGATATTCCGGGCCTTTTTGTTGCCATGATTCACAACCATCCGTTGTGATTCATCCAATTCAAACCACCATTGTTTGTGGATCGACCGCTGCCTACCATTGCTGTCAACGGTGACCGACACCTCGGCACCGACCCTCAACGAACAAAGCAAAGGAGTTGGATCATGGCGCAATCGAACAACGCAAAAGTCTGGTTTGTGACCGGTGCCTCGCGCGGCTTTGGCGCGCTGATCGTGCGCGATGCGCTGGCACGTGGCGATCGGGTGGTCGCCACGGCGCGCAATCCGCGGCAGATCATCGACGCGCTGGGCGAGCATCCGAACCTGCTGGCGGTAAAGCTCGACGTGACCGACGAGGCTGAAGCAGCGGCGGCGGTCGGGCAAGGCGTGGCCCGCTTCGGCCGGATCGACGTGCTCGTGAACAACGCCGGCTTCGGCGTGCTGGGCGCGGTGGAGGAAACCAGCCTCGCCGAAGCGCGCCGGCTGTTCGAGACCAACGTGTTTGGCGTGCTGGCCGTCTCGCGCGCGGTGCTGCCGCAGATGCGCCGCCAGCGGAGCGGCCATGTCATCAATATCTCGTCGCTGGGCGGCTACGGCGCGTACTTCGGCTGGGGCGTGTACGGCTCGACCAAGTTCGCCGTGGAAGGCATCACCGAGGCGATGTCGCAGGAACTGACGCCGCTGGGCATCCGCGTGACGGTGGTCGAGCCCGGCTTCTTCCGCACGGACTTCCTCAACGACAACTCGCTGGTCTCCACCGTCGAGCGCATCGGAGACTATGCGGAGACCGTCGGCAAGATGCGCGACGTTGCCGCCGATCTCAACCACAAGCAGCCCGGCGATCCGCGAAAGCTCTCGAAGGCGATTCTGCAGCTGGCCGACGCCGACACCCCGCCGCTGCGCCTGCCGCTCGGCACCGACGCGATCGCGCGTATCGAGCAGAAGCACGCTTACGTCGAGCGCGAGCTGGCCCAGTGGCGCGAACTGTCGGCCTCGACCGACCACGCCGAAGCCGCCTGACGCAGGCGGCGGCTAGCGTTTGCCGCCGGCCAGCCGCACGGCGTCGGGATGGTTTCGCAGCCGCCACATCGCGATGCATCCCAGCGCCGGCCCGATCGCCAGCATCCCGAACCCGCCGCGCCAGCCCAGCGCGGCGACGATATCGGGAACAAGATGGATGCTCACAAGCGTGAGCAGGAAGCCCGCGCAGGTCTGCGCGGTCAGCAGCGTCCCCACCGATGTGGGTTCGGCCAGCTCCGTGACGCTGGCCGAGAACTGCGCGGAGTCGGCAATCACGGAGACACCCCAGACCAGCGCGACGATCACGAGCACCGCGATCGGTGCCTGTGCAAGCCATCCCATCGCCGCCGCGCAGCAGGCGCTGGTCGCCATCGCGCCGATGGTGACGGCCGTGCGGCCCACGCGGTCCGCAAGCCAGCCGCCGAACCAGGCACCCACGGCGCCCACCGCGATCACGATGAACGTCACCCACTCCGCCTGCAGCCGCGCATCGGGCATGCCGCGCGCGCTGAAGGTCTGCTGCAGGAACAGCGCGAGCCACGCCCACATCGCGTAGAGCTCCCACATGTGCCCGAGGTAGCCGAGGTTCGCTAGCCGGAGCGACGGCTGCCGCCACGCCTGCGCCATCTTCGCGACGTCGATGCGCGTGGCGCGCCGGATATTGGGACCGATGCCCGCAAACGCGATCAGAACCGCCGCCACCGCCGCGCATCCTGCCGCGATGCCGTAGATCGTGCGCCATTCGAGGCCACCGGTCGCCGCCAGCAGATGGGGACTCGCGGAGCCGAGCGTCAGCGCGCCGACCAGCAGGCCGATCAGCAAACCGAGGTCGCCGCGCGCCCACGTGGCCGCAAGCCGCATGCCCACCGGATAGACGCCCGCCATGCACATGCCGGTCAGGCAGCGCAGCAAGACGACGATGGGGCCCGTGGGAGGCAGGAACGCGAGCAAGCCCGTGGCCAGCGCCGCAATCAGCGCGGATGCCGCGAACAGCCGCCGCAGGTCATAGCGGTCCGGCAGCGACAGCAGGGCCGAGCCGATCGTGCCGACCACGAAGCCGAACTGCACGGCACTCGTCAGCAGTGCTTCGTCGAACGCGGCGATCGCATGCGTGTGCTTGATCACGGCCACGACCGAGCTCGACGAGAACCAGACGCCCATCGCCGCCACCTGCGACACGAGCAGAATGACGAGCGAGGCAAACTTGCCACGCATCGTGTGGCTATCGATCACGCCACCGTCCATCACGCGATCGACGCGACCGGCGACGCCATGGGTGCGGCCACCCGATGGAAATCGCGCGCGAAGTAGATCAGCCCGTCACGATCGCTGGCCGTGCGTGCGGCCTTGATCGCGCAGAAGAACACCGTATGCGTGCCGACCTCGGTCACCGAAGCAATCTCGCAGTCGAGCGCGCTGACCGCGCCATGGAGCACGGGCGCGCCCGTGGCCAGCCGATCCCACTCGGCGCAGGCAAAGCGCTCGGCAATCGACAGGTCGCGCGTGGAGAAATGCGTGGCGATATCGCGCTGGTCGGCGGACAGCACATTCACGCACAGGCGGCCGTTCTCGCGCATCGCCGCGTTATTACGGCTCGCGCGGTTGATGCAGACGAGCAACGTGGGCGGGTCGTCCGTCACCGCGCACACGGCCGATGCCGTGCAGCCCGCGAGCCCCGCATCGCCATCGGTCGTCACGATATTGACGGCGGCACCGAGGCCGGCCATGGCATCGCGGAAAGCAGTCTTGTCCATGTCCATCACCCACTCACCGCACGTTGCGATACTGCGCGGCCGTATGCGACGCCGGCAGGCGCGCATGGCCGAACAGCTTCTCGCGATAGGTTCCGTCCCGATACGCGGTCTTGTACACACCGCGCGCCTGCAGCCGCGGCACCAGCAGCTCGACCACGTCGTCGAAGCATTCCGGCACGACCGTGCGCGACAGGTTGAAGCCGTCCACGCCGGTCTCCTCGCTCCATGCCACGAGCATGTCGGCCAGGCGATCCGCCGACCCCACCCACGGCGCCTGCCGGCTGCCCAGCACCATCTGTTCGAGCAGCTTGCGGCGCGTCCATTGCGGCCCCGCGCTGCGATTCATCGCCTCCACGTTGGAGACGATCGCCTGGCTCTTTCCAGTCTGAATCGGCTCGTCGAGGTCGTACTTCGAAAAGTCGATGCCGAGCGACGCGGCCGCATGCACGAGCGCCGCTTCGTCGCTCACGTAGCGCCTGTACGCCTCGAACTTCTCGCGAGCCTCGTCGTCCGTACGCCCGACGATCAGCGTCGCGCCCATGAACACCTTGACGTCGTCCGCACCGCGGCCGAGCCCGACGGCGCGCGCGCGAATGTCATCGACGATCTCTTTCACCGCTTCCTTCTTCTGGCCGTTCACGAACACGCATTCGGCGTGCGTGGCCGCGAACTCGCGCCCGCGCGTCGAAGATCCGGCCTGGTACAGCACCGGCGTACGCTGCGGCGACGGCGCACACAGATGCATCGCATCGACCTTGTACTGCTTGCCGTGATGATGGATCACGCGCACCTTTTCCGGATCGGCATACACGCCGCGCGCGCGGTCGGCCAGCACCGCGTCGTCGTCCCAGCTGCCTTCCCAGAGCTTGTAGACCACGGACATGTACTCGTCGGCGAGGTCATAGCGATCGTCGTGCGCCATCTGTCCGTCGATGCCAATCGCGCGCGCGGCGCTGTCGAGATACCCGGTCACGACATTCCAGCCCACGCGGCCACCGGTCAGATGATCGAGCGTCGACATGCGGCGCGCGAACAGGAACGGCTGCTCGTAAGTGAGGTTGCAGGTCACGCCGAAGCCCAGATGGCGCGTCACGGCGGCCATCGCGGGAATGACCAGCGTGGGGTCGTTGACGGGCACCTGCACGCCGCCGCGCAGCGCGGCATCGGCGTTGCCGCCATAGACATCGTAGACGCCGACGACGTCCGCGAAGAATACGCCGTCGAACAGCCCGGCCTCGAGCTTGCGCGCGTACTCGGCCCAGTACTGGAGTTCGGTGTAACGCGCCGACTCGTCGCGCGGATGGGTCCACAGCCCCTGCTGGATATGACCGACACAGTTCATGTCGAAGGCATTGAGGCGAATCTCGCGCGGCATCGTGGGGGCTCCGGCCAATTGGAATATTCGTCTACTATAGTGGACGTGCGACTACCAATCAATCCGATCTCATAGCAGGGTTAACCCTTGAGTGGGGCCCGGGCCACAGCGCACCCTATAATTCGCCGTTCCGCCAGCAAGGACCCTCGCATGGATAGCCGACTCGCCGCCGACCCCACCCACGCCATCTCCGCCCGTGTCCGCATCGAGCGCGAATCGCGGGGCTGGTCGCTTGCCGAACTGGCCGACCGGTCCGGGGTATCGAAGGCGATGATCAGCAAGATCGAGCGCGGCGAGGCAAGTCCCACCGCCACGATCCTCGGCAAGCTCTCCGGCGCCTTCGGGCTGCAATTGTCGATGCTGCTCGCGCTCGCCGAGCAGGCGGGGGAGCGGCTGAGCCGCCACGACGACCAGCCGGTCTGGCAGGATCCCGAAACGGGCTATACGCGACGCGCGGTGTCGCCCCGCAATGGCGGCATGATCGAACTGATCGAAGTCACGCTGCCGGGCAATGCGCGCGTGTCCTACCCGTCCTCCGCCTTCACGTTCCAGCACCAGCAAATCTGGGTCCGCGAGGGTACGCTCGTGTTCGAGGAAGGCGAACTCGTGCACACGCTGGCGCCCGGCGACTGTCTGCAGCTCGGCGCGCCCGCGCCGTGCACGTTCGTGAATCCCGGCAAGACGCCCTGCGTTTACGTGGTCGCGCTCGTGCGGCGCTGACAGGGCCGCCATTCGCCGATATCGAGGCGCGATTGAATCCTGGTCAAGGAAATCGCGCGCCGCGCATTCCAGCATGACAGCTCCGATCCACGAAGACAGGAGCGCATGGTCATGCAAGATTCCCATCACCGTGGCCGCTGGCTGGCCCTCTGGCTCGCCGTTGCCTGCACGGCCCCGGCGCCGCCGGTGCAGGCCCGGCCCACCGGCGCCTATTCGCAGCATCCGCACCCGATCCGGCTGCATCCGGACTGGATGTCCCGCCTGCCGGACGATCGTTTTCTCAACGATATCTCGATACCGGGCACCCATAACTCGATGAGCCGCTTCGGCGGCGATGCCGTCGCCACGCAGGCGATGCCGCTTCGCGCGCAGCTGTACGCGGGCGTGCGCGCGTTCGACATTCGCGTCCGGCTGGTCGACAACCATCTGCACGCGTATCACGGCCCGATACGGCAATATGCGACGCTGCGCCGGATCCTCGGCATCATGCGGCAGTTCCTCCGCAGGCATCCCTGCGAAGTGCTGCTGGTGCGCGTGCGGCTGGAAAGCGCGCCGGTATGGAGCACCGTGTCGATCGACGCGGCCGTGGCCATGGAGACCGCGCCGCACCGCGACGCGATAGAGATCGCCTCGCCTGCCGTGCCCCGGCTCGGCCGCGTGCGCGGCCGCATCGTGCTGTTTCCGGAGCGGCTGTACTTCACGCACCACGACGTCTTCGACGCGTGGTATCTGCGCACGAACTGGGATCTATACGAGAAATGGGAGCGGGTGCGGCGCGCGCTCGACAAGGCGCGCGCCAGCGACGTGTTCGACGCCACGCGACCGTGGGGGCAGGTCACCTACCTGTCGGCATCGGGGGGCGCCTTTCCTTACTTCGCCGCGAGCGGGCAGATTGCCGCCAACGAAGGCGCGAGCCGTCTGGCGACGGGACTCACGTCGCCGGCGTTCCAGTACGCGTATCCGGACTTTCCGCGCGTGAACTGTTTTCTGGGCATCTGCACCATCGCGTTCGAGGGCATCAACTACCTGACCCTCGCATACCTGTACAGATGGCAGCCACGCTATGTCGGCGTCGTGATGGCGGATTTCCCCGGACCATCGCTGATCCGGGAAATCATCGCCACGAACACGCGGGCACGTGTGCCCGCAAGGCCGATCAGAAGCCGAGGCTTGCCAGCAGGTCGTCCACCTGCGACTGATCCGCCACCACGTCCGCCTTGCCTTCGGGGTTGATCTGCGGGCCGTTGAGCAGCGTGGCCTGCGTGGCTTGCGTATCCACGCGGCGATCGGCGGGCACGTTGTCGATCAGCACCTGCAGCAGTTCCTGCTCGAGCGAACGGATCATGTCCATCATCTTCTTGATGACCTGGCCCGTCAGATCCTGGAAGTCCTGGGCCATCATGATCTCGAGCAGCTGGCTACCGGTCGCGCGCGTCTTCACCGGAACATCGGCGAGGAACTCGCGCGTGTCCAGCACGAGCGCGCGTGCGTCCTGCAGTTCCACCGGCTTGGCGAACCACTCTTCCCAGCGCTTGTCCAGCGCCTCGGCTTGCGTTTCGAGCGCGGACTGCAGCGGCTGGGCGATCTCGACCGCGTTGAGGCTGCGCTCGGCCGCCTTCTCGGTCATCGTCGCGATGTAGCTCAGGCGATCGCGTGCGTCGGGAATGGCCTGGGCGGCACGCTCGATTTCCTTGTCGAGCCCCAGCTCCCGCATGTTGTCGCGCAGCATCCTTGTGAGGTTGCCGATACGATGGATGATCTGCTCGGCCGAATCAATGGCAGAAGTCTGAGTCGTCGACATGGCAGCACCTTACTCCTTGCCCAGCTTCTCGAAGATCTTGGTGATCTTCTCGTCGAGCGTGGCGGCGGTAAACGGCTTGACCACGTAGCCGTTGGCACCGGCCTGCGCGGCGGCAATGATGTTTTCCTTCTTCGCCTCGGCCGTGACCATCAGCACCGGCGTCTTGGCGATCGCGGGAATCGCGCGGATCGACTGCAGCATCGTCAGGCCATCCATGTTAGGCATATTCCAGTCCGACACGACGAAGTTGAAGCTGCCGTCCTTGACCTTCTCCAGGCCGGCGGCGCCATCTTCGGCTTCGTCGACGTTGTTGAAGCCCAACTCCTTGAGCAGGTTACGGATGATCCGACGCATGGTCGGGAAGTCGTCGACCACCAGGATCTTGATGTTCTTGTCCACTCTACGGCTCCAAAACAGTTGTGGATAAATTTAAACGCGCTGCGCCCGTGCACCGAATGTCGCCAGATGCGCCATTACGCGCTGGCTCATCGACTGCAGAGGCACCACTTCATGCACGCCACCGGCGGCTATCGCCTCCTTCGGCATGCCAAACACGATGCAGGACTGCTCGTCCTGCGCAAGGTTGTACGCGCCGGCATCGCGCATCCGTAACATGCCCTGAGCGCCGTCCTTGCCCATGCCGGTCAGGATCACGCCCGTCACGTTCTTGCCGCCATGCACGGCCGCCGAATCGAACAGCACGTCCACGGAGGGCCGGTGGCGGTTCACGGGCGGATCCTGCGACAGGTGCGCGACATAGTTCGCGCCGCTGCGCGCGAGCATCAGGTGCGAATCACCGGGCGCAATATACGCGTAACCGGGCAGCACACGTTCGCCATGTTCGGCTTCCTTGACCGTAATGCGGCACAGGCCGTTCAGGCGCTGTGCAAACGAGCGTGTGAATCCGGCCGGCATGTGTTGCACGATCATGACCGCGGGACAATCCGGCGGCAGCGGCATCAGGAATTCCTTGATTGCCTCGGTGCCGCCCGTCGATGCGCCGACGATGATCAGCTTTTCGGTGCCCAGCAACGGGCTGCGCAGGATCGGTGCCGCCGCGGCGGTGGTGGGTGCCGTGGCCGTGGAACGCACGCGCGCGCGCGATGCCGCGCGGATCTTGTCGGCGATGGTGTCCGTATAGTCGATGAGGCCGTCGCGGATGCCGAGCTTCGGCTTGGTCACGAAGTCCACGGCACCGAGCTCCAGCGCCCGCATCGTGATTTCGGAACCGCGTTCGGTCAGCGACGACACCATGAGCACCGGCATCGGCCGCAGGCGCATCAGGCGCTCGAGAAAGTCGAGCCCGTCCATGCGCGGCATTTCCACGTCCAGCGTCAGCACGTCCGGATTCAGACGCTTGATCGCATCGCGTGCGACCAGCGGGTCCGGTGCCGTGCCCACGACCTCCATGTCGGGCTGGCTGTTGATGATCTCCGTCATCAGGCTGCGTATCAGCGCGGAGTCATCCACGCACAGCACCTTGATCTTTGCGGCGGTCATAGTTCTGCGTCTCTTGTAGTCTTCACGACGACGTCTTCGACGTCGCCTGCCGCGTAAACAATTCCACGGCGCCTCGCGCGGGCGTTTTCGTGGACGTGGACAGCGCGCGGGCCAATGCCCGTTCGTCGCGCTCCACGACGACCGTGTCGTCCTGGCGGGTCAGCCGGCGTACCAGCGCCAGCCCCGTCAGCGGGAAATAGCTCACACGCCGGGCATGCGGACCGCGCAAGTCCTGTGCCGCCACGCGTATCTCTTCCGTTCTCAGGTACTTCAATACGAAATCGGCATTTCGATCCCCAATATTGAGGGTCGTCATGTTCGCGAGCACCGCGCCACCGCCAAAAACCTTCGCTTCCAGCCGTTCGCGGCGCGCGCCCATCTTCAGCAGTTCGTTGATCAGCACTTCCAGCGCGTAGCAGCCGTAGCGCATCGATGCCGAGAGCACGCGGTCGGGTCCGGCGTTCTCGTCGTCGGGCAGCATGAAATGGTTCATGCCGCCGACGCCGGCGACCTCGTCGCGGATGCACGCCGCGACGCACGAGCCCAGCACGGTGGTCAGCACCACGTCGTCACCGGTCACGTAGTACTCGTTCGGCAGCAGCTTGATGGCCTGCTTGCCGAACTCGCGATCGAAATACTTGCGCGTGGCGATGGCCTCGGGCATCTGCGGAGTTCGCATCACGCACCTCCCGCGCCGGCGCGGCCGGCGAGTTCGTACACGGTCTGCCCGCGCAGCTGGAACGCGCGCGTGACGTACGAGAAGTTCTCCGAGTGCCCCGCGAAGAGCAGGCCGTTCGGCTTCAACAGCGGCGCAAACCGCTCGAGGATGCGGCCCTGCGTCGGCTTGTCGAAGTAGATCATCACGTTGCGGCAGAAGATTGCGTCGAACTGCTCGCGAATGCCCCAGTCCGGCGCGAGCAGGTTCAGCGCGTCGAAAGTGATGGTCGAGGCGAGGTCTGGCTTGACCTTGACCGCGCCGGCGCG
The DNA here is from genome assembly GCF_008693385.1 of Cupriavidus pauculus. Lineage (NCBI taxonomy): Bacteria > Pseudomonadati > Pseudomonadota > Betaproteobacteria > Burkholderiales > Burkholderiaceae > Cupriavidus > Cupriavidus pauculus. Next base: position 2,095,851 of record NZ_CP044067.1, on the reverse strand, counting down.
CGAGCCCGTGCCCTTGAGGAAAAAGCGTTTGAGCCGTTCCTGCGACAGGCGCGCCACCTGTTCGGTCGTGTAGACGCCGTTCCGCGCCTTGGCCAGGACCTGCGTGTCGATGTCCGTGGCCAGCACGGTGCCGGCACGATCGCCAAGCGCCTCCGCGAGCGTGATCGCAATCGAGTACGGCTCCTCGCCGGTCGATGCGGCCGCGCACCACACGCTGTATGGACGTCCGGTCTTCCTCGCGTGCTCGGCCAGCAGCGGAAAGTGATGTGCCTCGCGGAAGAACGAGGTCAGGTTCGTGGTCAGCGCGTTCGTGAAGTATTCCCACTCCACCGAACCTTCGTCGGCCTCGAGCATCGCAAGATAGCTGCCGAAGTCGGTGAGCTGCAGCGCGCGGAGCCGGCGCGCGAGGCGGCTGTAGACCATCTCGCGCTTGTGGCTGCCCAGCGAGATGCCGGCCCGCTTGTGAATCAATGCGCGCACCTTCTCGAAGTCCCGCTCGGTGAGCAGGAAGTCGCGCATATCGTCACGCAGCGGCGTGATCACGGGCATCGTGGGCGAAACAGCCCCCGCTGGCTTCCCGATGGCACTGGCGGAAGAACGGAGCTGCGTCATGATGAATGTCTTGGTAGAAGCCCGCCCCGAAGGGCGAGCAGGCTTGCATCGTTGCTTGCGAGGACGGGATCAGGCCAGTTCGGCCTCGATCAACGCCATTTCCGGGCTGGTCATCATGCGTTCGATATCGATCAGAATCAGCATGCGGCCTTCCACAGAGCCCAGACCCGTCAGGTGCTCGTTGGACACCGACACGCCGAACTCCGGTGCGGGACGAATATCGTCGCCCGTCAGCGTCAGCACGTCCGACACGCCATCCACGACGATGCCGACCACGCGGCCCGCGACGTTGAGGATGATGACGACGGTCTGATGGTCGTAACGCACGTTGCCGAGGCGGAACTTCAGCCGCAGATCGACGATCGGGACGATCACGCCGCGCAGGTTCGTCACGCCCTTGATGAAATCGGGCGCGTTGGCGATGCGGGTCACCGTCTCGTAGCTGCGAATCTCCTGCACCTTGAGGATGTCGATGCCATATTCCTCGGTGCCGAGCGTGAAGACCAGGAACTCCTGGCCCGAGGCCTCGCTCCCCTGGGTATCGATGTGTCCGATGCCGGCCATGTTTGCTCTCCTTGTCTGAGTGTTGCGCGCGTCCGCCCGATCAGGCGAGCACCGGATCCTGACGGCGCACGCCGGTGCGCTGCAGCGCCGCGACGTCCACGATCAGCGCCACGCTACCGTCGCCCAGAATCGTGGCGGCGGAGATGCACGGCACCTTGCGATAGTTCGTTTCCAGATTCTTCAGCACTACCTGGTGCTGACCGATCAGCTGGTCCACCAGCAGCGCGAAGCGCTTGCCTTCGGCCTGCAGGATCACGGCGATGCCCTGCGTCGGTTCCTGCAGCGCGCCGTCCACGTTGAACACGCGGTGCAGCTCCAGCAGCGGCAGGTACTCGCCCCGCACGTTCATCACGCGCTCGGCGTTGGCGGCGGTATGCACGTCCTCGGCCTTCGGCTGCAGGGACTCCATCACGCAGTTCAGCGGCAGGATGAAGGTCTCCTCACCCACACGCACCGACATGCCGTCGAGAATCGCGAGCGTCAGCGGCAGCACGATGCGCGTCGTGGTGCCATTGCCCGGGCGCGACGCGATTTCCACGTGGCCGCCCATTTCCTGGATGTTTCGCTTCACCACGTCCATGCCGACGCCGCGGCCGGACACGTCCGTCACCACTTCGGCGGTCGAGAAGCCCGGCGCGAAGATCAGCTGCCACACTTCCTCGTCGCTGATGTTTTCCGACACCGGCAAGCCGTTCTGGATCGCCTTGGCGAGAATGCGCTCGCGGTTCAGGCCACCGCCGTCGTCGCTCACCTCGATCACGATATTGCCGCCGTGGTGCTGCGCGGAGAGGATCAACTGGCCCGTCGGCTCCTTGCCGGCGGCGATACGCTTCTCGGGCGTCTCGATGCCATGGTCGAGGCTGTTCCGCACGAGATGGGTCAGCGGGTCGATGATCCGTTCGATCAGGCCCTTGTCCAGCTCGGTCGCCTTGCCGAACGTCACGAGGTCGATCTGCTTGCCGAGCTTGCTGGCCAGGTCGCGAACCAGGCGCGGGAAGCGCGAGAACACGTAGTCCATCGGCATCATGCGGATCGACATCACCGCTTCCTGCAGGTCGCGCGCGTTGCGTTCCAGCTGGCCCATGCCGGAGAAGAGCCGGTCGAACAGCACCGGGTCCAGCGAGGACGCGGTCTGTGCGAGCATCGATTGCGTGATGACCAGTTCGCCGACCAGGTTGATGATCTGGTCGACCTTCTCGGTCGGCACACGGATCGAACCCGCGTCGGGGCTGTGCGCCGCGGCGGCCGCGGGCTTGGCTTTTTCCTTCGCGGCGGCCGGCGCGGCCGGGGCCGACGCGGGAGCCGGCGCAGGGGCGGCGGCTACCGGAGCCGGAGCGGGCGCGGGCGCGGCCGCCGGCGGCGCGGTGCCATCGGACGCCTCCACCACGATCTGGTCGCCGTCGATCACGAAGCAACAGACCGCGATGATGTCATCGGCGCTGCATGCGCTATTCAGCCAGATCGTCAGGTCGCCCTCGGCTTCCTGCTGTCCGGTGATCTCGCCGAGGTTGGCAATCTCTTCGCGCAGCAGCGCCTGGTCCGCCGGCGATACCTTGATCAGGCGAATCTTGAGATTGCCGCCCGCCGGCGCGGCAGCCGCGGCGGGTGCAGACGCGGCGACGGGTGCCGGTGCGGCCGCGGGCGCATGCGCCCCGGCGTCACCACCGGCTTCCTGCGCAAGCTGCTGCAGGACCGCGCAGATTCGCGCCAGAGTTTCCGGATCGGGTTCGGTCCCGTTGCGATAGGCGTTGAGCTGGTCTTGCAACACGTCCTTGGTTTCCAGAAAAGTGTCGATGATGGCCCGCGTGAGCGCGATTTCCTGCCGACGTGCACGGTCGAGCAGGTTCTCGAAGATGTGCGTGGTCTCGGTCAGCGCCGAGAACCCGAACGTGGCGGCGCCGCCCTTGATCGAGTGCGCCGCGCGAAAGATCGCATTGAGCTCTTCCGCATCGGGGGCATCGAGATCCAGCCCGAGCAGCAGTTGCTCCATTTCTACGAGCAGCTCTTCCGCCTCTTCGAAGAAGGTCTGATAGAACTGCGTAATATCGATATCGACAGACATGGCCGTCCTGGTCCGCTAAATTGCCTTTGGATGCGCCGCGCTTTCACGCGCGGCGCGCCTCATTCGCGCTTGCCTGCTGCCGCCGGCGCCGCGGTTGCCGCCGCGCCCGCTGCCGGCGTTGCCGCCGGTGCTGGCGCGCCTGTCGCTGCCGGTGCCTTGGCCGCCGGCGTTTCCGCCGCCGCCACGCCAGCCTGCAGCTCCTGTGCGGCCTTGCCCTTCTGCGCGGCCACCGATACTTCGGCGGCACTCGCGTTCTCGGACTCGAACTGCGCCTGAGCCTTCTTGTTCAGCACGACGATGCTGATACGCCGGTTGACGGGCGCCAGACGGTCGTTCTTGTCCAGCGGCATCGTGTCGGCCAGGCCCAGCACGCGCAGCACCTTGCCTTCGTTCATGCCGCCCGCGATCAGCTCCTGACGCGAAGCGTTGGCGCGATCGGCCGACAGCTCCCAGTTGCTGTACGCCCGCTCGCCCGCCATATAGGTCTGCGAGTCGGTATGACCCGACAGGCTCACCTTGTTCGGCATCTCGTTGAGCACCGGACCGATCTCGCGCAGGATGGTGCGCATGTACGGTTCCACCGCGGCGCTGCCGGTGCGGAACATCGGGCGGTTTTGCGTATCGAGAATCTGGATGCGCAGGCCTTCGCTCGTGATGTCCAGCAGTAGCTGCGGGCGAAACGCGCGCAGCACGGGGTTGTTCTCGATGGTCGTCTCGAGGCGGGTCTTGAGCTGGCGCAGGCGTTCGGATTCCTGCTGCTCGCGGCGGCGCGCATCCGACGGATCGTTGGTCTGCGCGCGCATCACCTCGCCATCCTTGGCCATCGGATCCTTGCCGCCACCGGGCACGACGCTCTTCGACATGCTGCTCTTGTCGCCACCCGCGATCGCCACCTTCAGCGGCGTGCGGAAGTACTCCGCCACGCCGACGAGGGCCTTCGGCGATGCCGAGCTCAGCAGCCAGAGCACGAGGAAGAAGGCCATCATGGCCGTCATGAAGTCGGCGTAAGCGATCTTCCAGCTGTGGTTGCCGTGCGGCTTGGCGCGCGACTTCGCCTTCTTGATGACGATGGGGCGCAGATCCTGGGCGCTGCTCATGACTGCTCTCCCGTCAGGTCAGGCTCTTGACTTCGCGAACGTGGTCGTCGAGTTCAAGGAAGGACGGACGCACGGTGGAGTACAGGACCTTGCGGCCGAACTCCACGGCAACCAGCGGCGCATAACCGTTGAGCGAGGCAAGCAGCGTGACCTTGATGCACTCGTACATCTTCACGCTCTCGTCCACCTGCTGCTCGATGCGAGCGGCCAGCGGCGAGACAAAACCGTAAGCGAGCAAAATACCGAGGAACGTACCGACCATCGCGTGGGCGATCAGTGCGCCGAGTTCGGCCGGCGGCAGATCGGCGGAGGCCAGTGCATGCACCACGCCCATCACCGCGGCGACGATACCGAAGGCCGGCAGGCCGTCGCCGACGCGCGACAGCGCATGGGCGGGGACCTCGGCCTCGTGGCGATACGTTTCGATTTCGTGGTCCATGAGCGCCTCGATCTCGAACGCGTTCATGTTGCCGTTGACCATCATGCGCAGATAGTCGGTGAGGAATTCCATCATCACCGCGTCGGCCAGGATACGTGGGTACTGGCTGAACACGCTGCTCGCGGCAGGGTCGGCGATTTCCTTCTCGAGGAACAGGATGCCCTCGCGGCGCGCCTTGGACAGCAGCACGTACAGCAGTGCCATCACGTCCAGGTAAAGCTCCTTGTTGTACTTGGAGCCGCGCAACAGCTTGGGCAGGGCCTTCATGGTCCCCTTGATGGCCTTGCCGCTGTTGGTACTGATGAATGCGCCGACCGCTGCACCACCGATGATGATGAGTTCCGCCGGTTGGTAAAGCGCGCCCATGTGGCCGCCGGTGATGGCATACCCGCCCAGCACCGCACCAAGCACGACGACATAGCCAAGAACTACAAGCACGATCGGATCCCCGTCTAGAAAACACGCGTCAGCGCACAAGGGCCCTTCGTACAGGCGCGCGGGGTCACCGCGCGCCCCGATCTCGGGGCCCGCCTTGCCGCCGCGGACGTCGCCTGGGAATCAGGCGTGGGTCTGCGCGGCTACGGCGTCCTTCGAGAGCTTCTTGACTTTCCCTGCCCGTGAGGGCGGACGGCACAGGCTGCAGACAAAGTTCGCGTGCGGCTCATAGGCATGCGTCACGAACTGTCCGCCGCAGCATGTGCACGTGGAAAGCTGCAGCATATTGCTCTCGAAAAACCGTACTAACGTCCAGGCACGGGTGAAACTTAAGACAATTTCGCCGCCCAGCAGCGAAACGTGCTCGAGGTACAGGCGATAGCTCGCCACCACGGCGCGGATACCCGACGTCTCGCCTTCCTGCACCATGAACTGGTAAGCGGAGAAGAACAGGGACGAATGGATATTCGGCAGCCAGGTCGTGAACCAGTCTGTCGAGAACGGGAGCATGCCCTTGGGCGGCGAGGCGCCGCGGAGCTCCTTGTAGAGACGGATCAACCGGTCGCGCGAGAGCGTGGTCTCGGCTTCGAGCACCTGAAGACGCGCACCCAGGCCGATCAGCTCGATGGCGAGCTGGGTCTGGTTGGCATCCTGCAGGACACTTTTTCGGTTGGGTACGGGAGTCGCCGTGAAACTGCGGGCCGGCTGGGCCTGAAGGAGAGCGGTCAATTGAGCTGCTCCACAGGTTGCCGGGCAAGCAGGATTGCAGCATGGATCTGCTGCATATCATGGCTCTTGGCCGTGTGAGTGAGCGTGGATAGCAGCGCATGATCGTCGAAACGGAACCTGCACAGCACCATATTCGATGCCGCCAGCTTGACGAGCTGCGCCGATGTCAGTTTGGCAAGAATCTCAGCAATTTCCTTGCTGACGCCAAGCCTGAACATGGCTTCCACCTGGTTTTCGCGCACCAGTCGTTGCGCGAGCAGCAGATAGGCGAGGTTAACCTCCCTGATCTCCTGGAGAACTTCACTGCTTTCCAATTTTTCCCCGCTACCAAAAAACCCTTCGACCGCTTGTCCGGCGCTTACCGACACGTTTGAAGCTGTGTCGGCGACCAGATCGTTGCTGTGCGTGTGCGATGGGTACGACGTACGACAATAGGAACTACGCCCGGTATCACCTACATCTCTGAAGCGTTACAGATGTTACAGAGTGTAAGTGAAACTGTTACGTTTATATCGGCAATCGGCCCGCAATGCCAATCCCTACTTAGGTTGGGGGGGAACAAATGTCGTATGGAAAAGACATAGCCCCGCTAATTTGTAACAGCACAGATGTCAGACATGTAGTTAACGCGCGTTTACGTATAAGGCGGTATCACCGCCGACAACTGGTTGTGACGGATGAGATACAGGCCTTGTCCGCGCCGATGCATTCCACTATTGACGCAAGGGTGCGGCTTGACTAAAGAGCTGCCGCAACCAGGCCGCGAGGCGCGAAAAGATGTCGTCCGGTGCCTCGCGGAACAGATGCGGCCGCGCACGTTCCACCTGCTCCAGAACGCGCGCGGCCTCATCCGCGCTGACAGAACCGTATTCGAGCGCGAGACCCAGCAGCGCGCGCATCTCGCCCACCTTGCTGCGCCCCAGCGCCTCGCTCTGTTCGGTCTGCAACGCGTACATGAGGTCGTAGGCCCGCTGGCGCAGGCTGTCCGCGATGCGCCACGCCGGCGTGCGCATGCGTTCCTCTATCGTGCGGACATCGACGGCGCTGGCGGCGATCTGCGCGGCCAGCGCTTCCGTGAAGGCCGCATCGGCCCCGGCTTCGCTGAGAATCTGCTGCGCCCACTCGCGCGCGTGTTCGACGCGCTGCGCGGGCGTCCATTCGGGCTGTACGGCGAGGCCGAAGCCAAAGCGCTGCGCGTCGCGCATCAGCGCCGACAACGCGTTCGGCAATTGCTTGTCGAAGACCTTCCGCGCCCATCCGTACTCGCCGCTGGCCAGCAGCCGCATGACGGCGCGTTCGGTCAGCGGGCCGTCCTGCTGCAGCAGACGCGCGCGCAGGAAGTCGTCGAAGGCGGGCGGCACGAACTCGGCATCGAGCCCCGTCGAGACCCTTACAAAAGCGTCGAAGTCCGCTCTGAGTCTGGCCGTCGCCTCGGCCGACAGGGACAGATTGATGTCGGTGGTCATGATGTCATGGAACAAAAGCGCGTCCCGGCACGCACGTCCCCGCGGCAGCGGGGGGCAGGCATGCGTGGGACGCGCGTGGCACGTGGGTACCCCGGATCAGGTTCACGACGGGCACAGGGCCCTCAGAACGCGCTCCAGTCGCCATTGTCGGAAGCACCGCCAGCGGTGGCCGGGCGCAGTGCCGGCGCATCGCTTGCTGCCACTTCCTCGAAATCCGCTGCACTGGCTGCCGCGGCAGCGCCCGCGCCGGCCGCCGCTGCCTTGCCGCCACGGGTGGCGCGCGTCTTGGCTGCCGCGAGACGCGGTGCCTTCGATGCCGCCGATGCCGAGAGCGCGGGCTTGGTCACCGAGCGCACCGCCGGTACGACGGCGGAACCCAGCGACGGACCGCTGCCGGCTTCGTCGTCCTGCGACAGGCGGAACGTGGCCACCGAATCCTGCAGACGGCCGGCCTGCTCCTGGAGCGAGCTGGCGGCAGCGGCTGCCTGTTCCACGAGTGCCGCGTTCTGCTGCGTCACTTCGTCCATCTGCGCCACGGCCTGGTTGACCTGCTCGATGCCCGAGCTCTGCTCGGCCGACGCCGCGCTGATCTCGCCCATGATGTCGGTCACGCGCTTGACCGCCTGCACGATCTCGCCCATGGTCTGGCCGGCTTCGCCCACGAGCACGGAACCATTGTCCACGCGCGCCACGGTATCGCCGATCAGGCCCTTGATTTCCTTTGCCGCATTGGCGGAGCGTTGCGCCAGGCTGCGCACTTCGCCGGCCACCACCGCGAAGCCGCGGCCCTGCTCGCCCGCGCGTGCCGCTTCCACGGCCGCGTTCAGTGCAAGGATGTTGGTCTGGAACGCGATGCCTTCGATCACGCCGATGATGTCGACGATCTTGCGCGAGGCCTCGTTGATCTCGTCCATCGTCTGCACCACGCGGCCCACTACTTCGCCGCCGCGCACGGCGGTTTCGGACGCGTTGGCGGCAAGGCCGCTGGCCTGACGCGCGTTGTCCGCGTTCTGGCGGACCGTGCTGGTCAGTTCTTCCATGCTCGAAGCGGTTTCCTCGAGCGAGGCGGCCTGCTGTTCCGTACGCTGCGACAGATCGTTGTTGCCGGCGGCGATTTCACGCGATGCCGTACCGATCGACTCGGCCGATTCCTTGAAATCGCGCACCATCCGCGACAGGTGATGCTGCATCTCGCTCATGGCGTGCAGCAGGCTCGACTTGTCGCCCTTGCGCAGCGATACCGCGGCGGAGAAATCGCCGTCCGCGATGCGCGAGGCAATGCGGGCCGCGTAGCCCGGTTCGCCGCCAAGCTGGCGCGACAGGCCGCGCGCGAGGAACATCCCCAGCAGCACGGATACGACCAACCCGCCCAGCACCAGCACCAGCATGACCACGCGCGAGCTCTTGTACACGCCGTCCGATTCGTCCATGTTGGCGCGCGCACGCTCGTCGCGGCGCTTCACCATCTTGAACAGCACGTCCTCCAGCGCGCGGCTGTCCTTGAGCAGATCCGAGCTTTCCGTGAACACCGTGCTCTCGAACTGCGACGTATCCAGCGGCTGCTTGTTCACGAGTTCAACGTACTTCGTCATGCGCTCGCGGAACGGCGGCACGAGGGTCTCGTACTGCTTCACCATCGCCTGGCCTTCCGGCTGCGTGAACGAGCCCTTGGCCGCCTTCACGCGCTCTTCCATGGTCGCCAGCGACTTCTCGATGCGCTCCTTCTCGGTCGCGCGCTCGCCCATCGTGGAGGCCGACAGCAGCGCGATCTGCGCGCGGCTCGCATACACGAGGTTGATGTTGCCGTCCTGCACGGCCTTCAGCGCCTGCAGGTCCTCGTTGTAGATCTTGCCGGTCCATTCCGCCATGCGCCCCATGTTGATCACGCCAAGCAGGCCCATGATGGCGCCGATGACGGATACGACCAGGAAGCCGGCTATGAGCCTGGTCGTAACGCGTAGTTGATTGAACCACTGCATAGAACTACCCCCTTCTGTCAGAAAAGACCGGGAGTGGCATCGCTGCGCTCTCCCGCATTGTTGTCGTGGCCGTACCGGCCACTCTTGCCCGTTCCCGCCGCCAGCCCTGTTAGGTTCTGATGCCGGCAGCAAGGCGGACCGGGCCGCGACGCCCGCATCCGCGCTCCCCTACGGGTTCCCTCAGGCGGCGCCAGCCGCCGCGTCGATGGCCGCGAGTTCTTCCACGCCCATCAGCTTTTCGATATCGGCCAGGATCAGCATGCGGTTCTCCACCGAACCCAGACCCCGGATGTAGTCGGTTTCCATGCCGCCGGACAACTGCGGCGTCGGCTTGATCTGCGACTGGGACAACGTCAGCACGTCGGACACGCCGTCGACCACGATGCCCGTCGTACGTCGATTGAGGTCGACGATGATCACGACCGTGTACTGGTCGTAGCTGATCTTTTCCTGACGGAACTTGATGCGCAGATCGATGATCGGCACGATCGTGCCGCGCAGGTTGATCACGCCCTTGAGATAGGCCGGTGCATTGGCGATCTGCGTCACCGATTCGTAACCACGAATCTCCTGCACCTTGAGGATGTCGATGCCGTACTCTTCGCGGCCGAGCCGGAAGGCCAGGAATTCTTCCCCGGCGCCGTCAGCCTTCGTCTGGATAGTCATGTTGCCCCGCTGCAGTGTTGGTGGGGGATGGCCCCACAGTGTTAACGGCGGCGGATCGGGTGGCTGAAGGGCGACTTTGCTACGCCGGTCACCCCACCGTGGGAGGGGGCAAAAGCGCTTCGACCGATGCGATCAGCTGGTCGGGGTCGAACGGCTTGGCGAGAAAGCCCGACGCGCCGGCCTCGCGCGCCTGCGCGCGGATCTGACCGTCGGCTTCCGTGGTGAGCATCAGAATCGGGGTCGCAGCATAGTGCGGCGTCTCGCGCAGCGCGCGGATCAGCGTCAATCCGTCCATGCCGGGCATGACCTGATCGGTCACGAGCATGCCGAACGCGCCTTCGCGGGCGACCTCGTGCGCCTCCTTGCCGTCGGCGGCCTCCGTGACCGTGTAACCGGCGGCGCGCAGACATGCCCCGATCATGCGGCGGATGGACGGCGAATCGTCGACGACGAGGATGGTTGGCAGGGACATGGCGGGCTCCGGATAGCGAGGGCAAGGGCGGCAAAGGCGCACCCATTTGACGCTCGGTCTCTTGGTCTTATCGTCCGCGCAGCCGCCTGCTTTAGCGCGGTGAAGGGGGGGTTAGAGCAAAAGCTCTAACTCTGGCGCTAAATTTCCCGCAAACCCGGCAATGCGAAACGGTCTCATTGCGCGTTGCACGGTTACGCCACCGCGCGCGGGTTCAGACGCGAACAGGTTGCGTGTCGCGCAGAATCTCGGCGAACGACGACGCGTCGAGTGGCTGGGCCATGAGGTAGCCCTGCACCTCGTCACACCCCATGGCATTGAGGATGTCGAGCTGCGAGTGCGATTCGACGCCCTCGGCCACGACCTTCATGCGCAGCTCGTGCGCGAGCGCGACCATCGAGCCGACGATGGCGCGGCCCTGCGGGTCCGCATCGAGCCCGCCGATCAGCGTCCGGTCGATCTTCAGCGTGCCGACGCGCAGGCGCTTCAGGTAGCCGAGGCTCGAATATCCGCTGCCGAAGTCGTCGAGCGCCACGTGGATACCGAGCGATTGCAGCTCCGCCAGCGTCTCCAGCGACTTGCCGATGTCCTTCATCGCCGCGGTCTCGGTGATCTCGAGCGTGATCGCCGACGGCGGAATGTCGTGCTGGTGGATCTGCTCGAGCAGGTACTGCGGGAAGTTGCGGCTCGCGAAACGCAGTCCCGACACGTTGATCGCCACGGGAACCACGGGCAGTCCCGCGTCCTGCCAGAGCCGGACCTGCGCGCACACGCTGGCAATGACCCAGTCGTCGAGCTTGTCGATCTGGCCGGACTGCTCGGCCACCATGATGAACTCGGCGGGATTGACCACGCCGAGCGTCGGGTGGCGCCAGCGGCAAAGCGCTTCGGCGCCCACTACGGTGCGATGCTTCACGTCGAACTTGGGCTGGTATTGCAGCGACAGCCCGTCGTCCTGGATCGCGAGCCACAGGTCGCGCCGGATCACGCGCATGCGGCGCGCGCGCTCGCCCGCGGCGGAGTTGAACACGCGCACCTGGTTCGACCCGCTCTCGCGCGCCTCGGACAGGCTGACGCGGGCGGCCTGCATCAGGCCCTCCGACGTCTGCGCATCGCGCGGATAGATCGCGATGCCGATATTCACGCCGATCTGCATCTGCAGTCCGCGCGCGGCCACGAATTCGGCCAGCGAACCCAGCACGCGCGAGCCCAGCTCGTGCGCGCGCCCGTGGTGCACGAGCTCGGGCACGCCCACCGCGAACTCGTCGCGGGCCAGCCGCGCCAGGAAGTCGTGCGGTTCCAGCGCGGCCTGCGCGAGCGCGCCCGCGTCCTGCGCGAGGATATCGTCGGCGCGGACTTCGAATACCTCGTCGACCTCGCGGAAGTCGGCGATATGGATCAGCAGCACCGCGCAGCCGGTCTCGGTCAACCGCGCCTGCGCAAGGGTCTGGTCGAGCCAGCGGCCGAACGCGATGCGGTCCGGCAGATCGGTCGAGACGCTGTACTCGCCCACGGCCTCGCCGCCGCGTCCGGACGGCCGCACGGTCAGGCCCGGAATCCGCCCGACCTGCTTCCGGCCGCCGCGCATACCGGCCGCGCGGGGCAGCGACGCGGCCGACGGGAAGTCGTCCGGGGTGTCTTCGATCAGCGTGGCCTCGGGACGCATCGGGGCGGGGAGCCAGCCGCGCGATTGCGCGCGATGGAACGCGAACATCGCGAAGCACAGCAGCGCGATGCCGCCGCCGAGCCAGCCCGGGTCGGGCAGCACGGCCGCGTCGAGGCAGGCGCGCGCGGTCAGCGAACCGTTACCGCACAGCCGGCCCATGCGCGCACCGGCCACGGCGACCATGCCGGCACCGCCGAGCATCGACATCACGGCCACCACGCGCCAGGCACGCGTGGCACCGCGCAGCCATTGTTTCAATAACGTGAAGACGTGGGCGGACGCGATGGCGGCAGCGGTCGCGGAGGCGAACGCCGACACCGCGCGCACCGGATCCTCGAGCGCCGAGAGCGAACCGGAACCGATGGCTACCCATAGCGGCAAGCCGATCGACGCCTGCGACATCACGGCGGCCGACCACGACAAGCGGCGCAGCAGCTTGCCGTCCCGGCCCGCGTCCGGCCTGGCTGAGCGCATGCCAAGCGCGGCGGCGGCACCGAGCAGCACAGCGAACAGCAGGAGACTGGAAGTCGAGGCAATCATTCGGGGCTTAACAAGCTGGGGCTTACAGGCTGCGGGCTTGCGCGAGTCCGGAAAGGTGAATCCTGGGAGCGCTTGCGCGACTCACACCGACGAGGCGGGCACAAAAGCCCGCATCATGGCATTTTGCTGACGCCGTGTGAACAGCCGTTCGCTCAATTCCTTTCATTCAGAACGTCAGAACGCGCTCCAGTTGTCGTCGGCGGACGCAGCAGGGCCTGCCGCGGCAACGCTGGGCCGCAACAAACGCGTCTCGCGTGGCTTGCGTACAACGGGCGCGCGCGCCCCCGACGGCTTGACCGGCTGGCGCGCGGCCTGCGTGCGCGCCACGGCCGGCAAGGCAGCCGGGCTGGGTGCCAGATCGGGCGCCACGCGCGCCACGGCGGCGGCGACCATCGGCGCCGGCCGCGTGCCGCTGGCCGCGAGCGTGAACACCGACACCACGTTCTTGAGCTTTTGTGCCTGCTCTTCGAGCGCGCCCGCCGCGGCCGCGGCTTCCTCCACCAGTGCCGCGTTCTGCTGGGTCACTTCGTCCATCTGGCTCACGGCCTGATTGACCTGTTCGATGCCCGTGGTCTGTTCCTGCGTGGCCGCGCCGATCTCGTTCATGATGTCCGTCACGCGGCGTACGGCCTGGACGATCTCGCCCATGGTCTGGCCCGCCTCGGCCACGAGGCGCGTCCCCGACTCCACGCGCTGTCCGGACTCGCTGATCAGCGATTCGATTTCCTTGGCCGCATTGGCCGAGCGTTGCGCGAGGCTGCGCACCTCGCCGGCCACGACCGCGAAGCCGCGGCCCTGCTCGCCGGCGCGCGCCGCTTCCACCGCGGCGTTGAGCGCCAGGATATTGGTCTGGAACGCGATGCCCTCGATCACGCCGATGATTTCGACCACCTTGCGCGACGCGCCGTTGATCTCGTTCATCGTATCGACCACGCGGCCCACCACGTCGCCGCCCTTGAGCGCGATCTGCGACGCCTCGCCGGCCAGCATGCCGGCCTGGCGAGCGTTGTCGGCGTTCTGGCGCACCACGGTGGTCAGTTCTTCCATGCTCGCGGCGGTTTGTTCCAGCGACGACGCCTGTTCCTCGGTGCGTTGCGACAGGTCCGTGTTGCCGGCCGAGATCTGCTGCGTGGCCGAGGCGATCGAATCGGTGCCGCCGCGCACTTCCGCGACAATGCCGGACAGGCTCTCCTGCATCGCTGCGAGCGCCTGCATCATGCGGCCGATCTCGTTGCGGGACACGCTGACGATCCGCGAGGTCAGGTCGCCGCGCGCAATGCGCTCGAACACGCCCAGCGCCTCTTCCACCGGCCGCACGATCGCGCGATGCAGCGTGATGGTGCCGGCGACGGCGATCAGCATGCCCAGCGCGATCAGGGCGACGGCCATGACACGCAGCCGTTCGAAGCGCGCCTGCGCGCCCTCGAAGTTGTCCTTGCCCGTCCGCAGCTGGAATTTCTCCAGGGCTTCGTGCGCGCTGCCCAGCGCGCGTTGCAGTTCCGGCATCGTGTCGCGTGCGAGGCGCAGCGCTTCGTCACGGTTCTGCGACAGCAGCGCGTTCTGAAGCGGGCCGATGCCCTTCTCGAAGAAGTCCTGCCGCTTGCGCCCGAGCTCGGTCGCCAGCGCCTTTTCCTCGTCGCCCTGCGGAAGCGCCAGATAGCGCTTCCAGGCGGTATCGGAAGCATCCACGAACACCTTCGAACGATCGACATGCTTCTTCGGATCGTCGTTTTCCGAGCCCGGCATGACGCCGCGGTCCAGCGCCAGGCGCAGGCGCGTCGTACCGAGCATCGCCTCGCTGAGCGCCTGCGCCGACGCGAGCTGATTTGAATAAGTTTCCTTGAGCGCATCGTTGGACTGCGAAATGCCATGCAGCCCGGCACCGCCGACCAGCAACAGAATTGCCGTCAACGAAGCCATCGCCCCTCTAAGGAGCGTTCTGATCTGAATATTCTGAAAGGACATGATGCGCCGAAGCCATTAGGTTGGATGCGACGAAGGTTCTCCTTACCCCCGTTCCGGCGGATCACTCCGTGGTGATCCGCTCTTGGGCAATAACGGCGACCCCGATACATCCTTGAGGCATTGCGGTAAATCGCAAACGCGAATGCAGATTCGCGCACTTCGGCATCGGATCGGTAATTGTCGAGGCCTCGGCACACGCTCGGAGTTTTCCCAGTGGTAGTGCTGGCGCGGGATCGCGGTACATTCGGTCGATTTTCACGAATCCGGCACAGAATGCCGATGAGAAAATTCTGCATCTTCGGCACCGTCTGCATCGCTACGGCGAAAATACCTGGCGACCCGCATTCCGCGCGAAAGTTCAGTGCGCAATTTGAAATGAGGACATTCTTCATTTCTCGGGCACAGACCGATACGCGGATTTGCAGTCACGCAATAAATGGTTATAATTCCCGTCGTCAATTCAGCGATCGAGGCAACCATGGCGACCTATCAGGAAATCGTTCAGAAAATCAACGAACTGCAGAAGCAGGCCGAGGAGATCAAGTCTCGCGAGCAAGCTGCAGTGATTGCCGATATTCGCGAGAAAATCGAACAATATGGCCTGACGGCTGACGATCTCGGGTTCGGCGCCAAGCCGGCGGCCGGCAAGAAGGCCAGCCGCAAGGTGCCGGTTCGCTATCGCGATACCGCTGGCAATACCTGGACCGGCCGCGGCAAGCGCCCGGGCTGGCTGACGCAGGCGCTGGCCAACGGCAAGACCGTCGAGGATTTCCTGATCCGCTAAAGCGGGCCAGTTTCGGCGACAAATAAAAAACCGGGCATTGCCCGGTTTTTTCTTATGACCGTGACGGCCAGCCGGGCCGGCTAACCTGCAAAGCCCAGCGGATTCATCGACTGCCAGCGCCACGAGTCCTCGCACATGCGATCGATGTCATGCTGCGCGCGCCAGCCGATCAGGCGCTGCGCGAGCGCGGGATCGGCGTAGCACGAGGCGATATCGCCGGGGCGGCGATCCACGATCTGATAAGGAACGGGCCTGCCGCTCGCACGTTCGTACGCCTTGACGACCTCGAGCACGCTGTAGCCGCGGCCGGTACCCAGATTCACGGTAAAACCCTCGTTCTTGTCGCGCAGGTACACCAGCGCGGCAAGGTGGCCATCGGCGAGGTCGCTCACATGGATATAGTCGCGCACGCCCGTGCCATCGACGGTCGGGTAGTCACCCCCGAATACCATGAGCTTTTCACGGCGGCCGCCGGCCACCTGCGCGACATATGGCATCAGGTTGTTGGGCACGCCGCCCGGGTCTTCACCGATCAGGCCGCTGTCGTGCGCGCCGACCGGATTGAAATAGCGCAGATAGCCGATTTTCCAGTCGGGATTCGACAACTCGAGGTCGCGCAAAATCTGCTCGCCCATGAGTTTCGTCTGCCCATAAGGATTCGTCGCCGAAAGCGGAAAATTCTCGAGGATCGGCACCGTGTGCGGATTGCCATATACGGTCGCCGACGAGCTGAAAACCAGCTGGCGCACATTGGCAGCGTCCATTGCCGCGCAAAGCGTGAGCAGGCCGTTCAGGTTGTTGTCGTAATACGCGAGCGGCTTGGCCACCGATTCGCCCACCGCCTTCAGCGCGGCGAAGTGAATCGCCCCCGTGATCCGGTGTTCGCGGAAAAGCTTGTCCAGCAACGCGCGGTCGCGCACGTCGCCTTCCACGAAATGCGGATTCGATCCGGTAATCCGCGCCAGCCGCTCCACGACCGCGCGATTGCTGTTGCACAGATTATCGAGGCCGATGACGTTGTATCCGGCATTGTGCAGCGCGACCCAGGTATGGGAAGCGATATAGCCGGTGGCTCCTGTCAGCAGTAAGGTCTCGGACATGTGATCGTTTTCTGGATGGAAGTCGTTGAGCGGTCGGCCATCATACCCGCCGAAGGTTACGCCGAAGATACATCCGCGGCCCGGTTACCGGTCAGGGCGACCTGCAACCCGGCACGTGCCTGCCATGCCTGATACGCCGCATGGAGCCGCCAGCCGGATTCGAGGTCGCGCATGCCCAGCAATTGCGCCACTGCCGCGGGCGGCATGCCCGCGTCGAAATGCATTGCGCCACAGGTATTGCGCAGTGTCTGTGGGGAGGCGCGCTCACTGCGGCCAGCCAGCACACCCGCTTCGTCGAGCAGCATTTCCACCCGGCGATAGACGGACGCGGCATGCATCGGCCGCCCCGATGCCATCGCCGGAAAGACGAGATCGCCCAGCGTCCCCGCCGCGGCGCGCAGCGCGAGCCACTGCCGCAACGGCGCGTGCGCAAACCCGAACAGCGTCGCGGTGTAGGCGCGCCCGTTGTCTGCACGCACCATCTGCAGGGCGGGCATGCCATGGTCGTCGCGATCCGCGAGCCCGTCAATGGCATCGAGCCGCAGTGCGCGGATCTCCGCCACCTTGAGGCCCGCGCCGAGCAGCACCGCCACGAGCGCGACGTCACGCGCGCGCTTCCACTGCGTGGGGGAGACGCGCGCTTCCCCACTCCCGCGACCGTCCCCGCGTCCCTCCCCGATATCGAGGGGGTTGTCGCCGGCGGGCGCCAGCACGCGCGCGACGAGCAGATCGCGCTCACCCGGCAGCAGAAATGCGGTGGGATCGTTCTCCCCATCCGCGAGCTTCGCGCGAACGGCCAGGCTCGCGGGATTCTGGAGATCCTGCCGCGCGAGCGAGAGGTGCTGGAACACGCGCTCGATCAGACGCGCGTAGCGATACCGATGCGACTTGTGCAGCTTTTGCGCGTCGAGAAATTCGCCGATCTGCGCCGCCGACCACGTCAGCGGCGCCAGGCCCTGCTCGCCGGACCAGCGGAGCAGCTTGCCCCACATCGAGCGATAGACCACCGCCGTACCGTGCCGGAAGCCATGTTGCGAGAGCCAGCCATCGAACGCGCGTTCGGGGTGGGCGCGCCAGCTGTCGAGGTCGGCGTCGAAGAGGGCTTCGGCGTGCATGGCCAGGTGGTCGGCGCTGGAAGGGGTGGTCACTGACGATTCCGTCATGCTGGCAGGCGATGCGCTCATTGTAGACAACGCGCCACAGGAACATCCACTTGCGACGGCGGCAGGCTCCTCTATACTATGCACACACTATGCAACTAGTTGCACATCACCTGTTACCTGTCGATAACCTTCGCCGGAGACTTCCTGCCATGGCCCTGCCTCCCCTGCTGCAAGACCGCCTGTCCCTGCCCGCGGTGTGCTCGCCGCTGTTCATCATCTCGAACCCCGACCTCGTGATCGCGCAGTGCAAGGCTGGCGTCGTGGGATCGTTCCCCGCGCTGAACGCCCGCCCGGCCGAACAGCTCGAAGTCTGGCTGGACCGCATCACGACCGAGCTGGCCGAGCACGACGCGCGGCATCCCGATCGCCCGTCGGCGCCGTTCGCGGTGAACCAGATCGTCCATCGCTCGAACGACCGGCTCGAACACGACCTCGAACTGTGCGTGCGGTACAAGGTGCCCATCGTCATTACGTCGCTTGGCGCGCGCGCCGAGGTCAACGACGCCGTCCACAGCTATGGCGGCATCGTGCTGCACGACGTGATCAACAACCGCTTCGCGCGCAAGGCCATCGAGAAAGGCGCCGACGGCCTGATCGCCGTGGCGGCCGGTGCCGGCGGCCACGCGGGCACGATCTCGCCGTTCGCGCTGCTGCATGAAATCCGCGAGTGGTTCGACGGTCCGCTGCTGCTGTCCGGCGCCATCGCGAGCGGCAACGCCGTGCTGGCGGCCCAGGCGGCCGGTGCCGACCTCGCCTATATCGGCTCCGCCTTTATCGCCACGGTCGAAGCGAACGCCGACGCCGCCTACAAGCAGATGATCGTGGACAGCGGCGCCGACGACATCATCTACTCGAACCTGTTCACGGGCGTGCATGGCAATTACCTGCGCGAGAGCGTCGTGCGCGCGGGCCTCGACCCGGACGCGCTGCCGGTGTCGGATCCCACGTCGATGAATTTCGGCTCGACGCGCGTCAAGCCGTGGAAGGAGATCTGGGGGGCCGGCCAGGGCGTCGGGGCGATCAAGCGCGTGGTACCCGCGGCCGATCTCGTGCATCGTTTCATCGAGGAATACGCGCTGGCGCGCCGTCGCCTCGGCCTTGCGGAGGCTCGCGCCGCCGCCGTGGCCGCCTAGGACGGCATGGGCGCCGCGAGCAGCGGCAACAGTTCGCGGCCCCAGGCCACCCAGTCTTCCTCGAAACGGATACCGCGCTGGAGCAGCGCGTACTGCAGCTGCTGCGCGCGATCCATGCGCGCGGCGCCAAAATCCTTGCGCTCGATATTGCGATAGGTCTCCAGGCGCGCCTCGTGCAACGCGATCAGGCGCGCCATTTCCTCGCCCAGCCCGAGCGGGCCGATGGCCGCATCCGCACGCAGCTTGACCAGAATTTCCTCACGCTGGTCGAGCCCGTGCCCCGGCGAACGGACCCAGCGCGCGAGCTCCTCCCGGCCCGCGGGCAGCACGCGATATACCTTTTTACGATTCCTTTTTTCCGCTTCGTCGCCTTCTGACACGCTTGCGGGCTCTTCCACGGCGATCCAGCCCTGCTCCGCCATGCGTCCGAGCTCGCGGTAGATCTGCTGGTGCGTGGCGTGCCAGAAGTAGCCGATGGACCGGTCGAAGCGGCGTGCAAGGTCATAGCCGGACGACGGCTTCTCGATCAGCGAGATCAACAGTGCGTGCGGAGTGGACATGCGTTCGTTGGGAGTTTCCGACGGGCACGGAGCTTGCAAGATGGGGGGTCGCCCGTGACGATCGCGTAATGGTAGCGCGCAAGTCGGGGCAAGTCATGCCGTTAACCGGTGAGACCGTGCCCGGATCTGGAGAAGACATTCACCAGAATGTGACAAATGTCACCTTCATCCATTTCTGACAATTTAAGCAGTTGTTCCGATACAGAATTAAAAAAGTCGAAATGGCAATTCTCGTTCGTCTGCAATACATTCCAGACATTGCAACCCGCATCCAACGGCACCCTGGGAGTCTGTCATGAATGCAAGACCGGACACTGCAACCCTGTCCGCGCTCGCCGAATTGTCGGAATTGTCCGCCGAGTCGTCCCCCGACGCGTCCGAGATTTCGATTCCGCCGAGCGATCGTCCCGGTCCGATCCAGCGTCGCGCCACGTCCGCACCGATCTACTACCGGCTGCCCGACACGCCGGAAGGCCACCATATCAAGGAGTACGCGAGCGGCCTGCGCCAGCTCGTGCGCTTCGTCGGCGTCGAGGAGCAGGTGGTCAAGTACAGCCTGTCCTGATGCACCGTTGTCTCCTCCCGCCCCGAAGGCTGGGGCCTGGGATTCATCCGCGACTGCATACATGTCGCGGTTTTTTTTGAAGGCTGCTGGCCCCAGACGAAAAAAAGCCGGCGTAGCGCCGGCTTTTTTATGGTGCTGAAGCGGATCGATCAGTCCACCGTCGCGCCCGAGGCCTTCACCACCTTGGCCCACTTGGCGGCCTCGGTCTTCATGAAGGCAGCCAGTTGCGCCGGCTTTTCCGGATTCGGTTCGGCGCCCTGCTCGGCCAGCTTCTTCTTCACCTCCGGCATCGCGAGGATCTTCACGACTTCGGCGTTCAGGCGATCGACGATCGGTTGCGGCGTACCGCCCGTGGCGTACAGCGCGAACCACGAGGTCGCCTCGTAGCCCGGCACACCGGCTTCGGCCACGGTCGGCACGTCCGGCAGCGCCGGCGAGCGCTTGGCCGAGGTCACGGCGATCGCGCGCAGCTTGCCGGCCTTCACGTGCGGGTACGACGACGGCAGGTTGTCGAACATCAGGCCGATCTGGTTGCCCAGCAGGTCATTCACGGCCGGGGCGCTGCCCTTGTACGGAATGTGCTGGATATGCAGGTTCGTCATCATGTTGAACAGTTCGCCCGACAGATGGATCGACGAACCGCTGCCCGACGAGCCGAACGACAGCTTGTCCGGGTTCGCCTTCACGTAGGCGATCAGTTCCTTGATGTTGTTGACCGGCACCTTCGGGTTCACGACCACGACGTTCGGCACCATGGCCACGCGCGAGATCGGCGCGAAATCCTTGACCGGGTCGAACGGCAGCTTCGAGTACAGCGACTGGTTGATCGCGTGCGTACCGATCGTGCCCATGAACAGCGTGTAGCCGTCGGCCGGCGCCTTGGCGGCCAGGCTTGCGCCGATGTTGCCGCCCGCGCCCGGACGGTTGTCGATCACCACGGGCTGGCCGAGCGACTTGCCCAGTTCCAGACCCACGATGCGCGCGAGGATGTCGGTGGTGCCGCCAGCCGAGAACGGCACGATCAGCGTGATCGGCTTGCTCGGGTACGCCGGCTGTGCCTGCGCGCCGCCCATGGCCGCGATACCGGCGGCGAGTGCCACGCCGGCTGCCAGCAGGTGTCTGCGCACCTTCGAAGGTTGTTTGGTAATGCTCATGCTTGACTCCACTATATCGATGGGACCGTGCGACCCTCGTGGGACCGCCGGGTTATGCTGATTCTTGTCATCAAATGGGCGCGACGCCCAGGGTAGTGCCGCCGCAGACGTACAACACCTGACCGGTCACGAAACCGTTGTCGGGCGACAGGAAGAAGAGCGAGGCACGTGCCACGTCTTCCGGCGTTCCCATGCGCTTCACCGTGATGCTCGCGAGAATGCGCTTGGTCTGTTCGCTGCCTTCCGGATTGCTCTTTCGGAACAGCTCGGTGGCGATAGGACCCGGTGCCACGGCATTGACGGTGATACCGTCTCCGCCCAGCTCCATCGCCAGCGTACGGGTCATGCCAACGAGGCCGGCCTTGGTCGCGGCATACACCACGCGATCCGGCTTGCCGAGCGCCGCGCGCGAGGCCATGTTGACGATGCGGCCATAGCCGGCCGCGCGCATCGCGGGCAGGCAGGCCTGGGTCAGCAGCATCGACGCCTGCAGGTGCAGGCCGACGACGTAGTTCAGATCCGCGACGGTCGCCGTGTCGGCCGTGCCGGGGCGCGTGGCGCCCGCATTGTTCACGAGCCGCGTAACGGCGAATTGCGAGGTCACCTGCTCCGCCACGGCGCGGGTCGCCTCGGCATTGGTCAGGTCGGCCTGGAAGAAGGTCATGTTGGGATGGGACCAGGTGGGGGCAACGTAATCGACGTTGATCACCCTGGTGACGCCATCGGCCAGCAGCATTTCGCTGATGGCGCGGCCAATGCCGGAACTGGCACCGGTAACGAGCGTGGCAACGGGAAGGGACATCTCAATACTCCGCACCGGCTAACGACGCCGGTTCCATCAGAAAAAGATGCGGCAAGGCCGGCGAGCCTGTCGGCCCGGCCGCATTTGCTCTACCTCGTTGGGGAAGAGACAGCACTGAACCTTCCCACTCAGGGTTAACGGCAGGAAGGACAGAAGGTTGAGCGCGAAGGGTTACACGCGCTCGATCACCATCGCGATACCCTGGCCCACGCCGATGCACATCGTGCACAGCGCGTAACGGCCGCCGGTACGGTGCAGCTGGTACATGGCCGTGGTCACCAGGCGCGCGCCGCTCATGCCGAGCGGGTGGCCCAGCGCGATTGCGCCGCCGTTGGGGTTCACGCGCTTGTCGTCGTCGGCCACGCCAAGCTGACGCAGCACGGCCAGGCCTTGCGCGGCGAATGCCTCGTTCAGCTCGATCACGTCCATCTGGTCGATGGTCAGGCCGACCTGCTTGAGCACCTTCTGCGAAGCGGGAACGGGGCCGATGCCCATCACGCGCGGCGCCACGCCGGCGGTGGCCATGCCCACGATGCGTGCGCGCGGCGTCAGGCCGTGCTGCTTGATGCCGGCTTCGCTGGCGAGCAGGATGGCGCAGGCGCCGTCGTTCACGCCCGAGGCATTGCCGGCCGTCACGGTACCGTCCGGACGCACCACGCCGCGCAGCTTGGCCAGCGCTTCCATGCTGGTGGCACGCGGATGTTCGTCGCGCTCGACGACGATCGCGTCGCCCTTCTTCTGCGGAATGGTGACCGCGGTGATCTCTTGCGCCAGCGTACCGTCGGCCTGCGCGCGCGAAGCCTTCTCCTGGCTGCGCAGCGCCATCAGATCCTGGTCTTCACGGCTGATCTTGTAATCGGTGGCCACGTTCTCCGCGGTCTCGGGCATCGAGTCCACGCCGTACGCGGCACGCATCGCCGGGTTGACGAAGCGCCAGCCGATGGTCGTGTCGAAGATCTGCGCATCGCGCGAGAAGGCCGAGGTGGCCTTGCCCATCACGAACGGCGCGCGGCTCATGCTTTCCACGCCGCCGGCGATCATCAGGTTGGCTTCGCCCGACTTGATGGCGCGCGCGGCCGTGCCGGTCGCGTCCATGCCCGAGCCGCACAGGCGGTTGATCGTCGAGCCCGGCACCGCTTCCGGCAGGCCGGCCAGCAGCAGCGACATGCGCGCGACGTTGCGATTGTCTTCACCCGCCTGGTTGGCGTTACCGAAGATCACGTCGTCGATCGCGGCCGCGTCCAGACCCGTGTTGCGCGCGAGCAGCGCGCGCAGCGGCACGGCGCCCAGATCGTCGGGGCGAACCGCCGACAGGCTGCCGCCGTAACGGCCGATGGGGGTACGGATGGCGTCGCAGATAAAGGCTTCGGTCATGGTCTGTCTCTCTCGGTGCTATGTCGTTGCGTATCGAACGGTCGGGCGGCCAATCAGGCGGCCAATCAGGCGGCCACTGCCTGCTTGAGGGTCACGCCGGTGACGCGCTGCAGTTCCTCGAAGGTCAGGCCTTCCACGAGGTCGCGCGCGACGAGGCCGTCGGGGGTCACGTCGATCGTGGCGAGGTCCGTATAGATGCGCGTCACGCAGCCGATGCCGGTCAGCGGGTACGTGCATTCCGCCACGACCTTGCTCTCGCCCTGCTTGGTCTGGTGTTCCATCATCACGAACACTTCCTTGGCGCCGATGGCGAGGTCCATCGCGCCGCCCACGGCGGGAATCGCACCCGGCGCGCCGGTGTGCCAGTTCGCGAGGTCGCCCTTCGCGGACACCTGGAACGCGCCCAGCACGCAGAAGTCGAGGTGGCCGCCGCGCATCATCGCGAACGAGTCCGCATGATGGAAGAACGAGCCACCGGCCTTCAGCGTCACGGGCTGCTTGCCGGCGTTGATCAGGTCGCCGTCTTCCTCGCCGGGCGCGGGCGCCGGGCCCATGCCCAGAACGCCGTTCTCGCTATGCAGCAGGATTTCGCGGTCGGCGGGCAGGTGGTTGGCCACCAGCGTGGGCAGGCCGATGCCGAGGTTCACCACGGCACCTTCGGGAATGTCGTTGGCCACACGGGCGGCCATTTGATCGCGGGTCAGGCGTTGCATGTCTGTTCTCCTTGTCGCGCGTCAGGCAGCCTTGGCGGCGGCGCCTTCGATCTTCACCACGCGCTTGACGAAAAGGCCAGGCGTGACGACACGTTCGGGGTCGATCTCGCCGAGCTCGGCGATATGGCTGACCTGCACGATCGCGCATTTGGCGGCGGTGGCCATGATCGGGCCGAAGTTGCGCGCGGTCTTGCGGTACGTCAGGTTACCCCAGCGGTCGGCCGTGTCGGCCTTGATCAGCGCGAAGTCCGCGTAGATCGGCTTCTCGAACACGTAGCCCTTGCCGTCGATGATCCGCGTTTCCTTGCCCTCGGCCAGCGGCGTGCCGTAGGCCGTGCGCGTGAAGAAGCCGCCGATGCCGGCACCGGCCGCGCGAATGCGCTCGGCCAGATTGCCCTGGGGCACCAGTTCCAGTTCGATATCGCCCGCATGGTAGAGCGAGTCGAAGACGTACGAGTCGGCCTGGCGCGGGAACGAGCAGATGATCTTGCGCACCTGACGGGCCTTGAGCAGCGCGGCCAGACCGGTGTCGCCGTTGCCGGCGTTGTTGTTGACGATGGTGAGGTCGCGCGCGCCCTGGGCGATCAGTGCGTCGATCAGTTCCGCGGGCATGCCCGCAAGACCGAAGCCGCCGATCATGATCGTGGCGCCATCGTGGATGTCGGCGACCGCCGATTCCACCGAGTCATAAAGCTTGTTGATCACTTGCGTTCCAATCACGGAAGGGTCCGGCAGAGGTCCGGGCCCGGGCCGCATGGGGCGGCGCGCAAAGGAGGTCTCCGGATAATTCTTGCTGGACGATTCATCCGCTGCGTCGCGGCTGGGCGCGGCGGCAGCGGAACAGGGTCCGACAATCTTGTGTTGTCTGGTACAAGCGGCACGGTGGCGCCGCAGGCTGCTTCCTTGTGGAATCGATTTGTTCGCCTATCGAACTTGAATTCGCACAATGAACAGTGGGAAGGAGATTACACCTGCGACCATTGCCCGGTCAAGCCGGCGGGACGGCACTTGCCGCCCCGCGCGTCGGGCTTCCGTGAGCTTAGGGTAGTTGAAGCACCGCGTGGCTGCCGGCCGCGCCGGGGCGGACTTCCAGCCGCACGTCGATGCGTTCGCGGAGCTCGCTCACGTGCGAAATGATGCCGACCAGCCGGCCCGCCTGCTGGAGATCCAGCAGCGTGCGGATGGCGAAGTCGAGGCTCTCCGGGTCGAGCGTGCCAAAGCCTTCATCCACGAACAGCGTGTCGAGCTGGATGCCGCCCGCGCGCGATTGCACGACGTCGGCAAGGCCGAGCGCCAGCGACAGCGAGGCGAGGAATCCTTCGCCGCCGGAGAGCGTATTGGCCGGACGCGTGCCGCCGGTGTCATGGTCGAACACTTCGAGGTCGAGGCCGCCCGCGCTGCGCTGGTCCACCTGCTCGCGCACGCGTTGCAGCGTATAGCGGCCGCGGCTCATGCGCATGAGGCGCTGCGACGCGGCCTCGAGCACTTCGTCCAGCAGCGAGGCGAGCACGAAGCGCTGGAACGTGATGCGGCGCGGATTGTTGCCATTGGCCACTTCCGACAGGCGTCCGAGTACCGCGTAGCGTGTCTCGATATCGCGGCCGTCCGCTTCCAGCGCGTCGAGCAGGCGCTGGCATTGCAGCAGCGTCTCCCGCGCGGCGGCCAGTTCGCTGCGCTGGCGGATTGCGGCCTCGAGGTTGGCGGCGGCGGTGTCGCGTGCAGCCTGCAGGGCCGGGAGGTCGGGCGGTTGCAGCGATTTCGCTTCGGCCTCGGCACGTTCGCGGCGGTCTGCCGCACGGGCGATCTCGAGCTCGAAATCGCGTACGGCCTCGTCGAGGGCGACCATCGCGGCCGGGGGCAGGCATGCGGTCTGCCAGGCTTCGAGACTGTCGAAGCCGGCGGCGGCAATCGCGTTGACGAACGACGCCTGCGCCTGCACGTGGCGCGCGTCGGTCTGCGTCAGCTGCGTACGCGCGGCGTCTAGCGCGGCCACGGCCGCGGCCAGCTGCGATGCGGCATCGCGTTCGGTCATCTGCGCGCGTTGCAATGCCTGCTCAAGCGCCAGCGCACGCTCGCGCGCTTTGGCGAGCGCGGCTTCGAGCGCGACCGGGTCGCGCGAGTCCTCGGGCACCTGCTCGCAGGCGCCACGCCATTCGCCTTCGAGTTGCGCGGCGGCCTGCGCGAGCTGCTGCGCGACGTGCTCGGCCTCGCGCGCCTGCGCGACGGCGGCTTCGTGCGCGCCACGCGCATCGGCATGCGCAGCCTCGAGGTTCGGCAACCGCGCGCCCGCTTGCGCCGCGACCTTGAGCGCGTCCGTCAGCCGCGCCACCTCCCCATCGATCGCCCGCGCGGCGGCCGCAATGTCGTCATCGGACGCGTTGGGCGCGCTGGATGCGTCGTCCATCCGGGCCACAGCCGGCGCCGGCTGCAGCCGTGCCAGTTCCGCAAGATCCGCAAGCCGTGCCTCGGCCTGCGCCAGCTCTCCATACGCAGCATGCCGGCGCGTAGCGGTCGCCTGGACCTGCTCGTCCGCCCGATGCAGCGCATCCCGGCTCGCATCGAGTTGCGCGTCGCCGATCGACAACAGCTCCGCATGCACCGCCGGCGACGGATGCTCCGTGCCGCCACATACGGGGCATGGCGCGCCGCGCGCCAGGTCGCTCGCCAGCCGCGCGGCCTGTCCCGCGCGCCAGGCCCGTTCATCGTGCACCAGCGCCTGCCGCGCGCCATCGCGCGCGCTCACGGCGCGAACATGCGCATGCTCGGCCGCCGCCAGCGCCTCACGCAACCCGGGCATGCGCGCACGCGCGGCCGCGTACTGCGCCAGCCGCGTCTGCTGCTCGACCGCCTGATCGCGCTGCAACGTCAGCGTGGCCATCGGTATCGCCTCCGCCCGCGCACGCTCCAGATCGACCGCGACCGTCTGCTGACGCTCCAGATGCTTCGCCACCGCCGCCGTCGCCGTATCGCGCGCACGCGTCGCGCCCACCAGCGCCTTCGCGGCATCGGCCAGCCGCGCCTGCAGCGCACTCATCTGCCGCGCGCGCGGCAGCATCGCCTCCCGCGCCGCAATCTCGCGTTGCAGCGCCACGCGCATCTCGCCACGGCCCTGCTCGCCGGCCAGCACCTCGGCCGCCGCGCGCGCGGCCGTCGAATGCGTCGCCACCTCCTGCTCGCGCTGGGCCAGCGCTTCCCGCGCCTCGGCCTGATCGCGCGCCATCGCCGCCAGATGTTCGGCCATTGGCGACACCTGCGCCGCCCGCTGCGCCGTGCGCAGCCGCGCGCGCTCCGCAACCATCGCCTCTCGCCGCGCGGAGAGCCTGCCGAACGCTTCCTCCGCGTCCTTCCAGCGCTTGAGCTGCTGCGCCTCGATCTCGGCCTTGCTCAACGCAGCCCGTGCCGCATCGCTATCGGCACGCGCAAGCTGCTCCTGCCGGTCGAGCATCGCCAGTGCATCCTGCTGCCCCGCGATCCGCGCGGCCAGCGCCTCCGGCGTTGCCAGCGCATGCTGATCGAGCAGCGTCTTCCGGCGCAGCGAAATCGCATCGGCCTCGCGGCGGATGCCCGCCGCCTGCTCCTTCAGCAGTTCCTCGACGCGCCGATAGAGTTCGGTCTGGAACAGGCGCTCGAGAATCGCCTGCCGTTCCTGCGACTTCGCGGTCAGCAGTTCGCGGAACCGCCCCTGCGGCAGCACGATGACCTGCCGGAACTGCGCGCTGTCGAACCCAAGCAGTTCGCGCACCGCATCGCTGACGCGGCCAGGCTGGGTCGCCTTGCTGACCCAGCGCTCCTCGGCCAGCGCGTCGAGCTGCGCCTTGGGAATCTCGCGCACGAGCGTGCCCGACGCACGAAGGCTCGGACGCTCCTGCGCGGGCGAACGCGTGACGCGGTAGCGCTGCGAACCCAGCGCGAACTCGAGCGTGACTTCGGTGCGCAGCGCCGGATCGGCATTGGCATTGCGCATATCGCGCGGATCCCGCTCGCCACCGGACGTGTCGCCATACAGCGCAAAGCAGATCGCATCGAGCAGCGTCGTCTTGCCAGCGCCGGTAGGGCCATGAATGAGGAAGAACGCCTGGTCCCCCAATTGGGTGAAATCGATCGACTCGCTGGTTGCGAACGGACCGAACGCCTGCAATTTCAGGTGCAGCGGTTTCATGCCGATTCCCTTTCCGATGCCGCCATTGCGGCAAGCAGGTCGTCCAGCGTACGGCGCTGGTCCACGTCGAGGTCGGCGTCGGCCACCTCGCGGAAGAAGCTGGCGAACAACGCGCCGGTATCGAGTTCGCGCAGGCGGCGTCCCGCCTCGCGTGCGCTGCCGCTGCGCGCGAGCACCGCGCGCTCCATGGCCAGCGCGTTCGGATAGGCCTGCCGCAGCCGCGCCATCGGATCGAGCAGCGCGCCGGCATCCGTCAGTACCGCATGAATGTAGTCGTCGCGGCAAGGGTCATCCGCCGCGCTGGCGATAAGCGTGGCCAGTTCGCCACGCAACAGCCGCAGATCGCGCATCGGCCGCAGGGCGATCGGCTCGATGCGCACCGCGCCTGCCCCGTCGAGTTCCACCAGCGACACGCTCTTGGCGTGGCCCGCCTCCGACAGCGAATACTTGAGCAGCGACCCCGAGTAATGGACATTCGTGCCCAGCGTCTGCGGGCGATGCAGGTGGCCGAGCGCGACATAGTCGAAGCCGTCGAACACGCCGGCCGCGACGGCACCGCTGCCGCCGACCGAGAGCGGCCGCTCCGATTCGCTGGCCGCGCCACCCACGACAAACGCGTGCGCCACGGCCACCGATCGCGTGTTCGCCGGATGCGCGGCGCGAATGGCCGCCAGCTGGGCACCCAGCGCCGCCTCGTGATGCGGGAGTTCGAGGCCCAGCGCGTCGCGCACGACGGCCGGTTCCGCGTAGGGGATCGCATAGATGCGGACGTCGCCATGCGCGTCGCGCAGCGTGAGGCCGCTGGCCTGCGCGCCCACGCGTCCCGCCACATGCAGACCCTGTCCGGTCATGAGCCGCGCGCCGAAGTCCAGCCGCTGGGCGCTGTCGTGGTTGCCGGCGATCATCACGACGGGCACACGCTCGCCGACGACAATGCGCGCCAGCACATCGTCGAGCAGTGCCACCGCGTCCGGCGGGGGCACCGCGCGGTCGTACACGTCGCCCGCGATCAGCACGGCGTCTGGCCGTGCATCGCGGACAAGGGCGACGAACTGGTCGAGCACGTGGGCCTGATCCTCGATCAGGCTACGGGCATGGAACAGCCGACCGAGATGCCAGTCGGCGGTGTGGAGAAAGCGCAATCTGATTCCTTGGGCAACGTCATTCGCGACACGAGTGCCGCATCATAACGTCACGCCGCGGCTCAGGCGGATTCCACTTCGTTGTCCGCGGCTTCGCTGTCGACGATCTGATACTTGCGCATCTTCTCCCACAGCACCTTGCGGCTGATGCCGAGGCAGGTCGCGGTGTCCTGCCGGCGCCATCCGTTCGCGTCCAGCGCCGCGATGATGCGGCGCCGCTCCTCGGCATCGCCGCGCGACTCGGCCGGACGCTCGCCGCCATCGAACGCGCCGGGACGCAGGCCCCGGAACAACGGCCGGATGCGATCCTCGTCCCAGGCACCGCACTGCTGCACGGTGATCCCCACGCGCTCGGCGAGGTTGCGCAGCTCGCGCACGTTGCCGTTGAAGAACGCGGTGCCCACCGCGCCCTTGAGCCAGTCCGGCATCGGCGGCAGCACGTCGAACCGCTTGGCGCCCATCATATGGCGCATGAACGATTGCAGCAGCGCCACCTTGTCCGCGGCACCGCGCTCCTCGAGGCTTGGAATGCGCAGCTCGATCACCGCCAGCCGAAAGTACAGGTCCGCGCGGAACTTGCCCTGCCCTACCGCCTCGCGCAGGTCCTTGTTGGTCGCCGCGACGAGGCGGAAGTCGAGCTTCACCGGCAGCGCCGATCCCAGCCGCGTCAATGCGTTCTCCTCGAGCACGCGCAGCAGCTTGACCTGCTGGAACAGCGGCAGGTCGCCGATTTCGTCGAGGAACAGCGTGCCGCCGTTGGCCTGCTCGAAATACCCTCGATGCGCGAACATCGCGCCCGTGAACGCGCCCTTGGCGTGGCCGAAGAACTGCGATTCGAACAGTCCATCGGGAATCGCGCCGCAGTTCACCGCGATGAACGGTCCCTTGCCGTACGTGCGATTGCGATCGTGGAACAGGCGCGCAATGCGCTCCTTGCCCGCGCCGGTCTCGCCATAGAGCATCACGTTGCTGTCGAAGTCGGCGAACGTGTCCACCTGCTGCAGCAGTTGCAGCATCGCGGGCGATCCGGCCACGAGGTCCGCGACATCGGGTCCCGTCTCCGATGCGGCCAGCAGCTGGGGCATCAGCTTGCCGATCTGCGTGCGCAGGTCCGGCCCCGAGAAATCGTGCGGCAGGATATGGGCGTATTCGGCCGGGAAGCGGCCCGGGTCGACCTCGCGATCGGGCGCGGCGACCCACACGACGGGCATGCCATGCGCGGCTTCCCACTCGAGCGTGAATTTCGCGGTACCGATCGCCGATGCACTGATCACGGCCACGCAGGGTTTCGTACGCGGCTCGGCAGGAAACGACTCGAGCGCGCCAGCGCGAATCACATCGACCCCAAGCGGCGTGAGAAAGCGCGCGACGCGGTCGGCAATCTCGTACTTGCCTTCCCAGACATAGACTTCGAGGCTCTCGTAGGCCCAGCGGTCGGCTTTCATGATTTCGTTTTCGTTTCAGTACACCAGTTCGGCGTTGTTGCAGTCGATGCCATTCATCCAGAGGTCGGCATTGCCGAGCTGGATGCCAAGCGGCTTCAGCAGGCTGTTGACCACAAGGTCCAGCAGATTGGCTACCGGCGTCAGCAGCGCCGCCAGAAGTCCAGGAATATCGATGATGGGCGGTATCAGGATCCCGCCCAGATCGAGCGTCGGACGCAGGTTGTTGAGCAGCGAGGTCACCGCGGTCGTCAGTTGATTCGTGGCCGGCGCCTGCACATATCCCCCCGGCGCCAGCACGATGTCCTGCGATCCCGCCGCGCCCACCGGATTCGATACCGGCACGTTGACGACCTTCACACCGAGGATATTGGCCAATACCGTCCGCGTCGGCTCGCAGCTCGCGGAGCCATCCGAGTTGGCCAGGCACACCCTCGCCACCTGCTGCGTGAGCCGAAGCGTCGCGCGCCGGTCCGCGGACGTGGCGGCGCATTGCATCTGCGTAAGCGAGGCGTTGGCGGACGCCGCTTCGACGTACAGCGGCAAATTCACCGAGGCCACCGCCAGATCGACCACCACGTCCAGCCGCAGCCCCAGTTGCGCGGTCTGCGCCGTGGTCTGCCACGTATTCGTGCCGGTCTGCCGGACGGGACCAACGGCCGTCTGCGGCGGCTGCGTGACGTAGAGCCCCGCGCTGGTACGCGCGATGCCCAGATTGACATTCCCGAGGCTCACGCGAGCGCCATTGCTGTTCGCAAGCTGCGCGGACAGCATCAGCAGCGACGCCACGTTAAGGCCGACCTCCGCCGCCGACGAGGCCGCCGGGGCCAGCACGCCGAGCGCGAGCAATCGCGCCATGCTCACGGCAACGCCGACGGCCCCCACACCGAGCGTGGTGGCGGGACTACCTAGCGCCACGCCGAGCAGCGCGCTCTTGTTGGCCGCCTTCAGCACCAGCGCGTAGAAGTCGCGCAGCGACAGCTGCAGCCCGAGCAGCTGATCGATCGTGCCCACGCCCGCGGCCACGCGAAGCTGCTCCAGCGTGATATTGGTGCCGACTAGCCCGCTCCAGTCCAGCGCCGAGAAATTCACGGTCACGTTGGGACCCAGCAGCTTGCCCAGCAGGCCATTCGCCGTGTTCACGTCGAGCAACCCGCTGGCCAGCGAAAACGACGCCACCGGCGGACTCCCCGCCGCAATCGCCTCCGCCCGCAATTGCCGCCCACTCGACCCCGGAAACACAAACAACACCGGCAACGTCATCGTCGCCTGCACGCGTACCGCATTCGGCGACACCGTCGCCGGGTTGTAGCCCGCGTTGAAATGCCGCCTGCTGTCGCCATTCGCTGGATTGCCCGGATCCCAGAGCCCGAGGCACGCGCGCATGCCATCCGCCGCGCCGCTCGCCACATCGCCGCACGACGTCGTCACCGCAGGCTTGTAGCCGTTCTGCGTCGCCGTGCCCTGCACGGCCGCCATCACGCTGGCGCTGGTCGTCGCAAGATCCGCCGCGCGCTTGAGTTGCTGCGCGCCCGACACCGCCGCCAGATCCGCTATCTTCTGCAGCTGCCGCTGCCCATAGAACACATACCCGATATCGATCGACACCAGCGCCGCCACCCCGATGGTCGCCATCAGGATCACCGCCATCGCGCTCACGGCGCCACGCTGCCGCGCACGCGCGCAACATGCGCCGCTCCCGCGAGCGGAGAAGGTCCTGGAGGCAAACGTGGCGTGCATGACCGGCCGTCCTTACTGCCCCAACGCCTGCCCGAACGACTGACTGCCCGACCCGCCGCGCAGCGGACTGCCCGTCGCCTGGCTCGTGAAGTACTCGGGAATCGCGTAGCGGAAGCTCTCCAGATAGCGCTCGTAGCCAAGCGCGGCCTGCTCGCCCGTCATCGGCAGGCCGGGGCCCGCCTGCGCGCCCGAGCGCTGGATCTGCAGCAGCGCGCGCGTATCGTTGCGCTCGGCGATGGGCGCCATCCGCACCGGCGGGGGCGCGGCATCGGCCGCCGGCTGCTGCGCGAATGCCGGCGTGGCGGGCAGGCAAAGCGCCGCGCCAAGTGCTAGCCCAACAGCCGGGGCGGCAAAGGTTCGGAGGCGGGTGGCAAGGTTCATGGCGGATGTCCTGTTGCGATGGAGGCCGGGCATCAGGGTTGTGCCCCCGGTTGTATTCCCGGTTGTATTCCCGGTTGTATTCCCGATAGCGCGCCGCGCGCGTCGGTCATGGCCAGCGGCTTCCCCGCCGCGACCTTGCCCGCCGGGCCACTCATGGCATTGGCCCGCGCCTGTGCCGCGCGCGCGATACGATCGGCTTCCTTTCGAATCGCCGCACGCGTGTTCTCGGGCAGGTTCGCCTGCTGCATCATCGCGGTGGCCTGCGCGCGCTTGCCGTCCGCCATCATCCAGACCGCGGCATTGCTGACGATGCGCGGGTTCGTCCCGTCGAGCTGAAGCGCCTGCATCACGGGCACCTTCGCTTCCTGCAACGCGCCCCCGCGCATCAACGCATAGCCAAGGTCGTTCGCGATGGGCGCATTCACGGGATCCAGCGTCGCGGCCTGCCGCAACGCCATCACCGCCCGCGTGAAATCGCCCTGGCGTCCCGCAAGCAATCCCAGCCCGTGGTAGGCCCGCGCCGCCCGATCGGTGCCGGTCAGATCGCGATAGGCCTGCGTGGCCGCATCGTCCTGGCCCGTCTCGCGCAATGCATCGGCGCGCAGCAACCTGAGTTCCGGCGTCGCGCCAAAGCGCTGCTGGTAGGCGTCGATATGCGCCAGCGACGCGTAATACAGCCCCTCCTGCTGCATGCGGCCGATCAGGCCCAGGTACACGGCCTTGTCGCTGTACTCGGCACGCTCCTCCTTGTCGCGCAGCTTCGCGAGCTCGATCTGTGCCTCGGCCTGCTGGGCCATCCGCTCGGCGCTGTTGGAACCGGCCCCCAGCCCGGCGCAGCCGCCCAGCAGGGCCATCGTCGTCATCGCGGCCATCGCGCGTGCCATGCTCTTCATCGTCATCGTGCCGCACCCATCTGTGCCAATAACCGAATGGCGCCAAGAAAGCCCGGTCCCGCGGTGATGATCAGCAGTACCGGCAGCAGACTCACCACCATCACGCCCGTCATCTTCACGGTCAACTGGCCGATTTTTGCCTTCATGCGCGCCTTGCGCGCGACCTGCAAACGTTCGCCGAACTGGCGCAGCGGCTCCTGCACGCCACCGCCATGGCGGTCCACCTGCGTCAGCAGGGTGATCAGGCCCTTCAGATCCTCGCTATCGAACAGCCGGCCGATGCGCAGCAGCGTCTGCTCGCGCGAGCGGCCCGAGGCGAACTGCTGGTTCGCGCGATGCAGCTCGGGGCCGAGCACGCGCAGCAGATTGCCGAACTCCACCACGATGATCTGCAGGCTCTGGTCGATCGACATACCCACGCCCTGCAGCAATCGCAGCATGTCGATCAGGACCGGCAGTTCCTCGTCGACCTGCGCGAGCCGCGCCTTGGCGCGCCGGCGCAGCCAGAGCTTGGGCGCGAAGAACCCGAAAGCGAATGCAACGAATCCCCACGTCAGCGCCGCATCGCTACCGCGTGGCAGCTGCCAGATCACGGCAACGATCGCCGCCACGATGGGCAGCGCCACGCGCAGCCCGCCAAACACGGTACGCGCGCGCACGCCGTAGTAGCCGCACTGCTCGAGCAGCGCCTGCTCTTCCTCGGTCACCACCGCGCGGCCGATGCGCGACTCCAGCCAGCGCTGGTTGAAGCGCGTCTGGATCGTCTTCCCGAGCGAGTTGCCGAGTTTGCCGCCGAGCGCCGTGCCCGCGACGCTCGTGGCGCCCGTGGCGCTCGTGGCGGCGGCTGCATTGGCAGCGGCCGCGACGCCGGCCGCCGTGGCGGACGCCGCCGGCGCTGCAGCACCGGCCTGCCGCTGCAGCGCCGAGTCGATCGTGCGCGTCGCGCGCGAGCGCTGCCGCCACTGCCGCAACAGCGGCCATGCGAGCAGCCCCGCCGCGCATGCGACCATCAGCAGGCTGAGCGAGACCAGTGTCGTCATCGTCATGGTCGCGCTCCCTAAATCGATCGGGCCAGCCGATACAGCAGCGCGACGCCCGCGATCTCGAGGCCCCCCGCGGCAATCAGCATGGCGCGGCCCGCGGGGTCCTGCCACATCGACAGGATGTAGCCCGCATTGATCACGAACAGGGCGCCGGCCATCACGAGCGGGAGCAGCCCGAGCACCCATGCCGACATCCGCGTCTCCGCCGACAGCGCCAGCAGTTCGCGCTGCGCTTCCTCGTGATCGCGCATGAAGGTCGCCGTGCGCTCCATCACCACGTCCGCGCGCCCGCCATAACGCGTGGCCAGCCGCAGCACGGCCGCCACCATCACGAGTTCGTCGAGGCGATACACGCGCCCCACCTGCAGCACCGCCTGGTCGAGCTCCTTGCCCGCGCGTTGCAGATGAATCGCCTGCACGAGGCACTGGCGCAGTGGCGCTTCCGTGTTGACCACCGTGTTCTGGAATGCGGCGGGCACGCTGCTGCCAATCGCCATCAGCCGCACCACGCCATCGAGAAAGCCCGGCAACTGGCGCAGCATGCGGTGCTTGATGCGCCGAATGCGCAGCGATACGAAAAACGCGATCAGCGCGCCCGATACGACGAGCATCGCCACCGCGCCGATCGTGCCGCCCAGCATCGCGCCGACGAGGATCGTGACGCCCGCGGGCACGCCGAAGCGCAGATATGTGCGCCGCGTATCGGCAAGATCGGCGCGCCGCAGCAGCTCGGTCCAGCGCCGCTTGAGATCGCGCGCGCTGGCCTGCGGACCCGGCTCCACCGGCGTGGCGTAACGCGCGCGCACCTGCTCGGTCTGCGCCTGCAAATGCGCGCGCGCCCCCTCGGCCTGCGCGCGTGCGCGTGCCGTCGCGAGCATGAGCAGGCCCGCGCCGAGAATCACCAGCGCGATGGCCGCGAGCAGGAGGCTGGCGCTAGACATCGAAGCGGTCGTCGAGCATGAAGCCGGCCGGACGCATGCGCGCCAGCTTCGGCGAATGAGGCATCAGGCCGAGCGAGAGCCAGCGGTCGGTCTCGCTGCCGTCCGGTCCCTGCACAGGCTCGTGGCGCCACAGCTCCTGCGTGGAGATGATGTTGTCGCCAAGCCCGGTGACTTCGGTAATCGACAGGATGCGGCGCTTGCCGTTGGACAGCCGGCCGATCTGCACGATGAAGTCGATGGCGTTGGCAATCTGCCGCCGCAGGCTGATCTCGCTACCCTGAAACCCAGCGAAGCCCGCCAGCATCTCCAGACGGTACAGGCACTCGCGCGGGCTGCTCGCGTGGATCGTCCCCATCGAGCCATCGTGGCCCGTGCTCATCGCCTGCAGCATCTCCAGCACCTCGCCGCCGCGCACTTCCCCGACGATGATGCGGTCCGGCCGCATTCGCAGGCTGTTGCGCAGCAGATCGCGAATGGTCACCACGCCCGTGCCCTCGAACCCGCCGGGCCGGCTCTCCAGCCGGACCACGTGCGGGTGATTGAGCGCCAGTTCCGCGGTGTCCTCGATCGTGATCACGCGTTCGGTCACGGGCACGAACGTCGCCAGCGCGTTGAGCAGCGACGTCTTGCCCGAACTCGTGCCGCCGCTGACGAGAATATTGCAGCGCGCCTTGACCGCGGCTTCCAGCAGTTCGCAGATCTCGGGGTTCATCGTGCCGAGCGATTGCAGGTCGGCCGGCGTCAGCGGGTCCTTGCGGAACTTCCGGATGGACACCACGGGCCCTTCGAGCGCGAGCGGCGGAATGATGACGTTGATGCGGCCCCCGTCGGGCAGACGCGCATCGACCATCGGATTCGACTCGTCGAGCCGGCGGCCGATCGGCGCGAGAATCCGGCGCACGATGCGCAGCAGATGCCCGCCATCGGCAAAGCGCACGGGAATGCGTTCCAGCACCCCATGGCGCGACACATACACGTCCATCGCGCCGTTGACGAGGATGTCCTCCACGGCGGGGTCGTTGAGCAGATCCTCGATCGGCCCGAAGCCGGCCAGCTCCTTGGTCAGCGCTTCGGAAATCTGGCGCAGTTCCACTTCGTTGATCGGAATGCGGCGCAGCCGCGTGAAGCTCTCCAGTTCCAGGTCGACAAAGCGCTGGATCGCCACGCGCGACCACCGGCCGAACTCCGCACCGAGTTCCTCGATGCGCGTCAGCAGATGCTCGTGCGCGGCCTCCTTGATCGTATGGAATTCCTGCGAAGCAGGAAACGGGGCAGCGGCGTTGTCCGAGAATTCGATCGCTTGCGTCATGTCAGTTCCCAGCCCGCTTGCCGCGCGGCGCGCGCCAACCATCGGGCAGTTTCTCCTTCATCCGGGCCAGCAGTCCGCGATCGGCCGCATGCCCCGCCTGATAGCCCAGCCGTACCGCGAGCGCCTCCACGGCGCGTACATACGGGTCGGCGGGCAAGTCGTCCGCGAGCACCACGCCGCGGTTGGTCGCCAGCAGCAGCGCTTCGCGCCGCTCGGGCAGCGTGTCCACGGCGTGCACCCCCACGCGATCGGCAATCTGCGCCGCATCCACGCCCAGACGCGCGTCGAAACGCGAGACCACGAGCCGCAGGTCGTCGCGCTCGATCTCGCGCTTCTTCAGTTCCTGCAGCAGCTCCGCGGCGGACACGATCGCGCCGAGGCTCTGCTCCACGACGATCATCACGTGATCCGCCGCATTGACGATCTGCGCCATGAAGTCGATATTCGTAAAGCCGCCGAGATCGATCACCTGCAGATCGAAAAAGGCGCGCAGCCGTTCGAGCAGGGCGAGCGCTTCCGAGTACGAGATATCGCGCAGCTCGCCCAGCGTGGCCGGCAGCGGCAGCAGCGAGACGCCGTTGGCCTGATGCGCGAGCGCGGTCTGCACGAACACCTGATCGAATCGCCGCAGGTTGCGCACCGCCTCGACGAAATGAAACTCGGGCGTGACGTTGCAGTACAGCGCCGCATCGCGCACGGGCAGGCCGAGGTCCAGCAGCAGGACTTCCGACGACGCGCCGCGGCGTGCTGTGGCGGCCAGGTTCACGGCCAGCGTCGTCGCGCCGACGCCGGCCCTTGCGCCGAGCACGGCCACGATGCCGCCCCGCCGCGTCGGCTCCGCGGCCTTCACCTGCGAGCGCGGCAACATCAGGCGCTTGACCACGGCCGTGGCATCGGCCGGATTCCCGCGCAGGTCGATAAAGTCGCGCACGCCCGCGCGCAGCGCCACGAGCATGGCTTCCGGTTCGGTCGCGTGTCCCACGGCAACGAGCGGCAGCGTGGGGAACAGGCGCACCACATGCTCGGCCAGCCGTCCCGACACCTGCGCATGCGCCCCCGAGAAGTCGAGGAATACGAGGCCCGGGCGAATCGCGCTCACCTGTTCCACGAACGACTCGTGCGAACCGTCTTCGGCCACGAGCGCGCCCAGTCCCGTCAGCGCGCCCCCGAGCCACTGGCGCACATCGTCGCGCCGCGTGTTCATCAGGAAGTAATCGATCTCCACGTCTCGCTGCATCATCGGTGCCCGATCCTTATCGCGAGAAGCCGGGCAACGTCGGATCGACGTATTCCCCGGCCATGAAGCGCCCCCACACGTTCGGGTTCGCCTTCGTGGTGCCATCGTTGCCGACGGCTGCCACCGCGGGCGCATCCCTGGCCATCGGCTTCACGAGGTGCGGCGTCACGATGATGACCAGTTCGCGATCCTCCTGATGGAAGTTCAGGTTCTTGAAGAATGCGCCGATCACGGGCAGGTCGCCGAGGAACGGCACCTTGCTCACATTGCTCACGGTGTTGCGGCTCACGAGCCCGCCGATCACGAAACTCTCGCCATCGCCGAGCTCGATCATCGTGTCCGCGCGCCGGGTGACGATCGCCGGCACCGAGGCGCCGTTGATCTGGATGCCGCGCGACGGATCGAGGTCGCTCGCTTCGGGCGCCACCTTCAGCGCGATGCGCTGGTTCGAGATCACCGTCGGCGACACCGTCAGCCCGATACCGAACGGCTTGAACTGGATCGTCGTGGTCCCGAGCGCCTGCGGCACCGGAATCGGAATCTCGCCACCCGCGAGAAAGCTCGCGCTCTGTCCGGACAGCGTGACCAGCGTCGGCTCCGCCAGCACGCGCACGAGCCCGTTGGCCTCGAGAATGCTCAGGTTGGCAAAGAGGCCGCGCGACGCCGAGGCCGCAATCAGGTTGAACGCGCTGGCAATCGGCACCGTGCCCTCGATATCCGTACCCTGCCCGCTCGGCGTGATCTTGGTGATGCTGGTCGGACTGAACGAGCCGAATGCAAAGCCGCCGTTCTGCTTGAAGAAGTTCAGGCCCACTTCCTTGATGATGGTCTTGCTGATCTCCACGACCTTCACGTCGACCTGCACCGTGCCGGAGACCGGTACCGTCGAGCGATCGACGATGAGTCCGCCCTTCGCATCGGCCTTGCCGTCCGCCGCCTTGCCATTCGACGTGGCCATGCGTGCCGCGCGCTGCGCGCGCGCCGCCGCGGCCGCGTCGGGAGACTGCCCGCTGATGGTGGCGCCAGCGGTGGAGATGCTCACATCGGCGCCACCCCGGTCGGGCGCTACCGCATCCACCTGTACCGAATAACTGATCGGTGTGCCGCCGGCCCAGATCATCAGGTCGGTGATACCGGGCGACTTGGCGACGACGAGCACGGAGGGCGGACCGCTGCGGTGCTTGAGCAGCAGGGCATCGGCCACGGCCGGATTGCTCACGGCCACGCGTTCGAGCGCGGGGCCGGGACGAATTTCCTGTTGCGCCCCGGCGAGCATGCGCATCGAGCGCGTGCCGGTAGCGGCTTCCTGCGCGCGAGCGGATGCCGCGAGCGCGAGCGACAACGGGAACGACAGCGACAACCACAGCGATAGCGCCAGCGATGCGGCAACGAGCGTCGAAGCACCGGATCGCAAGGCAACGAAAGGATGAGTAGGCATACCGTGCGACTCGTGTTATTCGATATCCCGCTTGCCGGCGCGGATGACTTCCACGCCGGAAGTCCGGGTCGTCGTTGCGGCCTCGCGGCGCACCGGGGCGGCAACCGGCACCGGTTGCGCAGCGGGTGGCACGGGGCGGACCGCGGCCGGCGGGCTGCCGATCATGCCGGCCAGCGCCACCCCCGCAATCGCGCGATCGGCGGGGGCATGCGTCGCTTCCGCGGGCACGCCGGCGCGCGCCTTCAGCACCCCCGCGGGCTCGGGGAACATCCCGTCGCTCGGCATCTCCGGATCTTTCGGATTGCGCAGGGCCAGCATCAGACGCCCCGCCTGCTGCGCCAGCGCGAGCTGGCTCACCGCGGCGAGGGGCACGGACAGTACCGCCGTCTTCGCGCCGTCGCGGCGCGTCATCATCTGCTCCGCCTCGTGTGGCGGCGCTTCGTTGACCGCACCGTGACCGTAGGCCAGCACGCGCAGCCGGGACAGCAGCATGCGCGCCTGGCTTTCCGCGATCTCCTGAGAGTCGCGGCGCATCACCACGAACACATCGACGTAGTCGCCGGGCTGGACCTGATGGCCCACGCCGATCACCTCATCGACCGCCACGGCCACCGCGCGCTCGCCCTCCGGCACCTGGCGCGCGAGACCGGCCAGCAGCTGACTTTCGAGCACGGGCGCATTCGCGCCCAGCGCCACGAGCGGCACCTGTCCCACGACGCGCGTGGTGTCGCGATAGGCGCCGCCGGGATCGATCGGCAACTGTTCGATCCGCACGGCATCGGCGGTAATCGGCTTGCCGGCCTCGACCGCGCGCGTAGTGACCACCACGGGATGCATGGCCACGGTCCCCGTCTGCGGCGCCACGGGCGTGCTCTGGCGGCCCACCTGCCACGCCAGCAGCGCCAACAGGCCCGCCAGCACGAGCAGGCAGACCGCGATGATTCGGATGGTATTGCTGCTCATGCATCGACCCTTTTGAGACCCGGCGTTGTTGTCATGTATCCGGCGAAAGCTGCACGGTCGCGCTGCCAGTGAGCGTCGCCGGTACTGGGACCAGCGGCAGCGTCGGCAACAACGTCCTAGTAGGCAGGTTCAGGGTCACGCGCACGCAGACGGCTCCGGCAGGCGCTGTACATGCAATGGCCTGCGCGATATCTGCGCTATTGACGAGCGAACGAATGGAAACCGGCAGCGTTGCCTGTGCAGTCTGCGCGGCGGCGAGCACGCGTGGCCCCACCGTCGACCCCGCGTTGCCGCCGTTCGATGCCAGCGGGTAGCGCAGCGCAGCGCGCGCGCCTTCCGCCGCAGCGAG
Source organism: Cupriavidus pauculus (assembly GCF_008693385.1). Taxonomy (NCBI): domain Bacteria; kingdom Pseudomonadati; phylum Pseudomonadota; class Betaproteobacteria; order Burkholderiales; family Burkholderiaceae; genus Cupriavidus; species Cupriavidus pauculus. The sequence continues at coordinate 2,054,777 of NZ_CP044067.1, read as the reverse complement.
CGTCAGCGCCTGCTGCAGAGCAAATACAACGCCGTAATAGACAATGCCCAGCACTACCGATATCAGCATCGGCAGCACGATGGCGAACTCCAGCGCCGCAACCCCCGCGGTGCGGCGCCGGCTCCGGTTTCCCCGGTTCCGGTTTCCAACTCGTGACATGCTTCACCCGGTCGTAAGACCGCCGCGCGCCAAACCGGTGGCGCGGACCCTGAATGAGAAAACGTTCTTGCGGATCGACGTGAAGGCATGGACGTAACGCACACGCAGGACGCACGCCCCCCCGCACTCGCACGCGAAACGTGCGAACGTCTGTCGGAAGATCAGAAGCGCGACAAGGTGTGCGTGACGCTCATGCGTTCACGCGAGGGGCCCGTGTGGTCAACTGCCAGAACCAGAACCGGTCGACGTACCAGTCATCATATTCTTGACGGTGGTGCCCAGCGTGGTGAAGCCCGAACTGATATCGGTGCCCAATTGCTTCGCGCCGACGGCGATGCCCAGCGCCACGAGACCCACGATGAGGGCGTATTCGATCGCGGTAGCACCGCGTTGTTGTCGTTGAAAGCGCGCCAGCACTTTTTTCATGATTTCACTCCCGACGTGAAAAAACACAACTCGCGACCCCAGCGCTGCTGTTATTTACCCCGTAAGTCCCGTACTAACTCTAATTGGTTAGTTACTTTTGACGTTTTTCTCGCTGGTGGAGAATTTATAAAACATGCATTGTCGTAGACATACCCCCCATTCGAGCTATGCGAGTGTGAGCATACGCACAGACAAGCGTTTGAAGCACGGAGTACGGGCGAGAGTAAGCCCTCGCTGAATACTCATTTTGTTAAAGAACGGGGTTGAGACATGGAGAAAGTGCAGCGTCCGGACTTTAAGAGCCGGAACGCTGCATGCTGCGAATAAAAGGATGCGCCGCGCGGGGTAAGGACGACAGCGCACCGTAAAGTAGTCGTTAAGGGAAAATCCTGATGAGCGAAATGCCACTCAGCGCGCAAGGCCGAGCAGATTCGGCAACCCGAGTGCCGTCTGTCCGCTCGTGCCCGTACCCGTCGCACTGCCCGCGGCACCCTTGAGCCCGCCCGTCAGGCCTCCAACCAGGCCCGTCACGGGCGCGAGCAGACCGGTGACCGGCGCAAGCGGGCTGGCGCTCCCGCTTCCACCCGTCGCACCGCCCGTCACGTTCCCGAGACCGCCCGTCAATCCGCCCAGCAGACCCGTGACCGGCGCGAGCGGGCTGGCGCTCCCGCTGCCCGAACCACCGAGGCCGCCGAGGCCACCCGTCAAACCGGAAAGCGGCAGGTTATTGAACAGGCCGCCAAGCGGATTGCCGCCGACGCTGCCATTGCCGTGCAGGACCACACCGGCCACCGCCACGGTCTTGCCCAGTTCGGTCACCACACCGCCGAGCGGCGATACGACGGGCGCATGCGTATTCGTCAGCATGCTGCCGCCGCTCGCAACGGTGCCGCCGAGCGTGGCAAGCAACGTGTTCACCGGCGCGCCGAGTCCCGTGGCCGCCCCCACCGTCTGCGTCCCGTTCGTGACCTGCGTGGTCAGCGGCACGATCGCCTTGCTCACCTGCGTCGTGACCTGTGCCACGGGGCCGTTGCTCAGCGCGTCGCCGAGCTTGCCGCCAGCGGTCTGGACCACGTCGCCGACCTTCTGCACGACGCCGCCCACGGGATTCACCACCGGCGCGAGCGGAGCGAGCTGATCGCTGCCGAGCGACTTCACGACATCGCCGACGCTCGATACCGTCTCGCCAGCCTTCACGACCACGTTGCCCGTATTGCCGACGGTCACGCCCACGGGGTTATCCACCGCACCGATCTTGCCGAGTCCATCGCGCACGCCACCGCCCAGCGTGGCCACCGTCTCGCCTGCCTTGATCAACACGCCACCGGTCGCGTCCTGCGTGGCATCGGGCAGCAGCGGGAGGTTCGCATCCTGCAACTGCTTGCCGATCTCGCTCACGGCATTGCCCGTGGCCACCACGGTATTGCCCACACCGTTGCCGACCTGGCCGACAGGCGTGGTCTGCGGCGTCTGCGCGGGGGGCGTGGGATTGGAAGGCGTCGAGGGCTGGTTCGGATTACCCGGATTCGCACCGCTGCCATTGCCGCTCGAGGAGCAGCCAGCCAGCATGAGCAGAGCCGCCGCGCTGGCGACGGCCATCACATTCATCGGACGGTGGGTCGTGACCTTCATGATTGTTCTCCTTTGGTGTTCTTTCGCTATGGATCCCGCGCGGCTTTAATGCTCGATCGACATCTACGTGGCCGACCACCCGTTCGGATCGGCGACGCTGCATTCATCGATGCGCTGTCGAATTTCGCGGACCCTGTTCCGCAAAGCGCGTGCCAAGCGCTGACGCTTGTCTCAAACGATCCTGTGCCGCGGGTCGCCAGCCCTTGTGACAGGCGGCTCTCTGGCATTTCGCCACCGCGTGCCGCCGCATCGCGATGGCCGCCGCGCGGACGTTACGTGTCACGAAACGTGTTTCGCCGTCACCGCGCCGTTACGTAACGCGTAACGCGATGCGCGGGCCGCGCCGGCACCGTCCGCTTGATGCGCGCGTTTGACCGATGCCGCGCAAAGCCTTGTCGCAGGCGGCTTCCAGCGACCACCCCCCACAGAAGCGGTACGGACACCGTCCACTGGCACATCGCTTGCGCTAATGGCATACGGGTACGGCGCGCCGCCATATGCAGGGCACAACAGCGGCAACGAGCGTCGTGAGTCCTTTGTCGGGTAAATCAAAAAAGGAATACGGTCATGCGCAACGCACAACGTCGTGCTTCGAAGCACGCAGCAAACCAGGTCAATCACAACGAGATTCGTCACCCCATCGCCAACAAGGTGGCGCTGGCCGCGCTGGTCGGCGCGCTGCTCGCTCTGGGCGGCTGCGCGAGCGGCAGCGGTTCCACCTCGATGGGCACCGCGGGCACGTCCGGCAGCAACGGTTCGACCGGCACCATCGGTGGCGGCAACGGCGGCACCGGTGGCGGCACCGACAGCGCCAACAACGGTGGCAACAATGGCGGCAACAACGGTGGGAACAACGGCGGCAATAACGGTGGCAACAACGGCGGTAACAATGGCGGCAACAACGGCGGTGAAACCGTCGTCAAGACGCCGACCAGCACCGTCGCCGACAACGCGGGCAACATCGTCAATAGCATCGGCAACGCCGTCACCGATATCGGCAATCAGGTCAAGAACGCACCGTTGCCCGTCGTCTCGACGCAGACCAAGGAAGGTCTCGGCGGCGTACTGACCTCCGTTGGCGGCGCGGTCGATGCGCTCGGCACGGGCGTGAAGAACGGCCTCGGCAACATGCCCAACAATGCGAACCCGCTGGGCACGACCGTTGCCAGCACCGGCAACGTCGTCAGCAACCTCGGCGGCGCGGTCAGCAATGCGGGTGGCGCGGTGGCCGGCCTCGGCACCGGCGCGCTCGCGCCGCTCGGCGCGGTCACCACGCCTGTGGGCAGCCTGGTCACGCAAGTCGGTGGCGTGGTCGACAAGGTCGGCGACAAGCTCGGTACCGCGCTCTCCACGGGGCCGGTCGAGCAGATCACGAGCAGCGTCAGCAAGGCGATCGTGCCGCTGACCTCGGCCTTGACCAGCACCACGCAGAACGTCGGCGCCGCCACCGGCCTCGGCGTTCCCGTCAGCACGCTGCTTGGCGCGCTGGGCGGCGCGCTCGCCAATGGCGGCAACACCATCACCCATACCAATACGCCGGTGGTCTCGAGCGTGGGCGGCATCGTCACCAGCGCGGGCAACACGGTCGCGTCGGTCGGCGGCATCGTCAACAACCCCGGCGGTGCCGGCAGCGGCGGCAATCCCCTCGCCCCGATCACGGGCCTGCTCGGCGGTCTGACCGGTGGTGCGAACGGTGGCGCGGCCAGCGGCCCGCTTGCACCGGTCACCGGCCTCGTCAGCGGTCTCACCGGCGGACTGACCGGTGGCGCCAACGGCGGCGCGGCCAGCGGCCCGCTTGCACCGGTCACCGGCCTCGTCAGCGGTCTCACCAGCGGCCTGACCGGTGGCGCAAACGGCGGCGCGGCCAGCGGCCCGCTTGCACCGGTCACCGGCCTCGTCAGCGGTCTCACCAGCGGCCTGACCGGTGGCGCAAACGGCGGCGCGGCCAGCGGCCCGCTCGCACCGGTCACCGGCCTCGTCAGCGGCGTGACCAGCGCGCTCACCGGCGGCGCCAACGGCGGCGCGGCCAGCGGTCCGCTCGCACCGGTCACCGGCCTCGTCAGCGGCGTGACCAGCGCGCTCACCGGCGGCAACGCGCCCGCGGGCGGCACCGGCGGATCGGGCTCGGGCAGCACCGCCAACCCGCTGGCACCCGTGACCGGCCTCGTCGGCGGTCTCGTCGGCGGCGTGACCGGCGCACTCGGCGGCAAGCGCTGATCCGCGGCAATCCACAGCACGGCAACACCGCAGTACGGCAGCGGCTTCGCAGAACCGGCAGGAGGGAACGGCACCCCTGCCGGGCGAAGTCCGCGGCTGGGCCACACGACACGTGGCCAATCCACAGCCGGCATGCAGTCTATTTTTTCTGGGGTATTACCATGCGTACACGCCATCGCGTCGCCGCGCTCATCATCGGCGTCGGTGCTTGCCATCACCTGCCCGCGTTCGCCGAACGCAGCCCTGTCCAGGGCGATCCCACCCAAACCCTGCCGAGCATTGCACCCGCGAAGCCGCCGCAAAGCAACGTGACCGTCCAGGTCGAACGGCCCGATAACGCGTTGCAGAACCTGCTCGCCGCGCGCCTCACGCCGCGCCGCTTCCAGATCGAAGGCGTCAAGACGCTGCCGTTCGACCAGATCGCCGCCAAGTTCGCGCCGCTCGCCAATCACGAGATCACCGTCGCGGAACTGCTCAAGGCCGCGGAAGAGGTCACCGCGATGTACAAGGAAGCGGGCTACCCGCTCTCGTTCGCCTTCGTGCCGGCCCAGGCGTTCGAGAACGGCAATGTGCTCGTCACCGTGGTCGAAGGCTATGTCTCCAACGTCACGGTGCAGGGCAAGCCTGGCCCGTCCGAGGGCCGCCTGCGCAAGATCGCGGAACAGCTCAGGAAGGATCGTCCGCTGCGCAGCGAAAGCTTCGAACACTATGTGAACGTGCTTGCGCAGCAGCCCGGCATGCAGGTGGCCGCCACCGTGCAGCCGCCGACCACCACCGATGGTGCCTCGGAGATGGTGCTCGACGTCAAGCGCAAGCCGTTCACGTTTGGCACGGGCCTGGAATACGTGTCGCCCGGTATCCGCGGCATCGCCACGGCGACCACCAACAGCCTGACGCCGCTCGGCGAACAGATTTCGGTGTCGGCGCTCTATCCGAAGGGGCCCAACGGCGAGGAGTACTACGCGGCCAGCTATGCGCAACCGATCGGCACGGAGGGGATGCTCGCCAAGCTGTACGCCTCGCACTATCGCGGCAACCCGCAGAATTCCACGCTTGCGCCCATCGGCTTCGAATCGCGCTACGTCAACGACAGCAAGCGCGTCGGCACCTCGCTGAGCTATCCGTTCATCCTCAGCAACCGCCATACGCTCACGGGCACCGGCGGCTTCTACCTCAACGAACAGTTCGAGCGCTATACCCAGGCCGTGCAGCCCGGCGCCGGGCGCGAGGTCACGCTGGGCACCAACGTGCGCGTGGCCAGCGCGGAACTCGCCTACCAGTTTCGTGGGGAAGGGGTGACGCGCAGCGCCACGCTCGGCGTGTTCAAGGGCATCGACGGCCTTGGCGCCAATCGCGAGAACAATCAGAACGATCTGAGCTTCGTGCGCACGCGCCTGCTGGTCTCGCAGGCCAACGACCTGCCGCTCGGCTTCGGCGTCGCGTTCTCGGCGGCGGGCCAGTACAGCGCGCAGAAGCTCGCGTCGAGCGAGCAGATCAGCTTCGGCGGCCGCTTTTTCGGCCTCGGCTATCCGGCCGGCGAGGTCGCGGGCGACAAGGGGTTCGGTGCCTCCGCGGAAATCAACCGCATGTTCGCGGTGGACTTCGTGTACCTGAAGACGCTGCAGCCGTTCATCGCGTACGACATGGCGCGCGTGTTCTCCAACAGCTTCTCGCTGTCCCACCGCAGCCTCGCCTCGGTCGCCCTCGGCCTGCGCTTCTCTGACCGCCGCTTCTACTCGATGGATATCTCGCTGGCTCAGCCGGTCGGCGACAAACCGGTCAACGCGAGCCACCGGTCACCGCGGATCAATTTGCTGTGGTCGTATCAGTTTGATTGAGGGAGAGCGGCCGGGATGGCCCGCCTCTCCCCAGGCCAATCAATTCACACGGAACCCAATCTTCAGGGTCACCTGAAAGTGCGCCACCGCGCCATTGACTACATGCCCGCGCGTCTCGATGACCTCGAACCAGTCGATATGCTTGATCGTCTCATTGGCCTTCGCCAGGGCACTGCGAATCGCCGCGTCCGTGCCATCGGGCGCCGTTCCGACGATCTCGACGAGCTTGTACGTGTGGTTCGACATGAGAACTCCTATCTGGTTGGATGTCTCTCCATCATAGGCAACACGTAAGCAGGTGTGATCGATATTGCCCCGGCAGACACGGCCTGCTACCCTGCGGGCCGGTTTTCGAACATCCTGCCAATCGACTCAATCGCCGTGCCCGCAACCCTCAGCTCCCTCAGATCCCTCCGCTCCCTCAAGCCCCGCCTGCGTTCCCGCCTCCTCGTCACCGTCGCACTGCTGGCCTGCGCCACCGCCGCCCAGGCCCGACTCGCCTCGTCGCTCGAGAGCCTGGCCGATGCCCTCGGCACGCCCGCCGCGCGCCCCGCGCCGTTCGCCACGGGCAGCAGCTACACGCTGTGCTTCGTCCCGGACGGCCCAAGCTGCCAGGACATGATCGTCGATGCCATCGGCAAGACGCGCCGCAAGCTGCTGATCCAGGCGTACTCGTTCACCAACGCGGCCATCGCCGAAGCCGTCGCCGACGCGCACCGCCGCGGCGTCGATGTGCGCGTGATCGTGGACAAGAGCCAGACCTCCGAGCGCTACACGAGCGCCACGTTCCTCAAGCACGCGGGCATTCCCGTCGTGGTGGACACCAAGCCCGCCATCGCCCACAACAAGGTCATGGTGTTCGACGACCAGGCCGTATTCACGGGCTCCTTCAATTTCACGAAGGCCGCGCAGCAGCGCAACGCCGAGAACGGCATGCTCATCCGCGGCGACGCGGCGATCGTGCGCGCCTACACGGACAACTGGAACACGCGCTTCCGCCAGTCGTCCGAATACTGACGTCCCCTCCCCGCCGCACCCTCGGCCGAGGGCCCATGCCCGCCGGGAAGCGAATCCCGGCGTCAGGTCTTGCCGACCCGACACGGATCGTGCGAAAACGCACGACGCCAACGCCGTGCGCCCTCGAAAAATTCAGCGAAACACCGACATACGAGCTGTGCCCGCCGTTATCTACTAGAGCCATGATCATCAGCGGCCCGGCGTACTACGGTGCGTACACCGCGAGAGGACATTGCAGATGAAAACCGTTTTCAAGCGCGTGGCGCTGGCTGCGGCGGCCGCTAGCGCACTCACGCTCCCTGTCGCGGCGCAAGCCGATCTCACGACGGCCACATCGGGGCCGTTTACCTATGTGTGCGGCGGTGTCGCACAGGACGAACAGCAACAGTTGCGTTCGGAAGCCAGTCACTACGACATGGGGCTGCTCTTCACCAAGGGCAGCAATGGCGAGTACCTGGCCGATGTCAACGTCAAGCTGCTGCGCAACGGCAAGCAGGTCGCCGAGTTCACCTCGGACGGCCCGCGTTGCCTGATCAAGGGACCGCGCGCGTCGTATCAGGTCGTGGCGACCTATGAAGGCGCCTCCAAGCGAACCACGCTGAGCCCGGGCGCCAGGAACGTGCAATTGCGTTGGTAACGACATTGCGCTGGTAACGACATTGCGCTGTTAACGAGCTTCACCGACAAGCTTCACCCGCTAGCAACGATCAGCAGTACTGCGACCGCCCTGGGCGGTCCGATGCCGGAAACCCGTCCCCGTCGGGTTCCGGCATTTTTTTTGCCGGCCTCAGATCGAGCAGCTGACCCGGACGCCAAGCAGCGTCCCTTCACGCATCCTCGACGACGGCGCCCGCAGCGCGCGCGACAGCGACGCATCGATACCGAGTACGCTCCCACGTCGCGCCCACGCCAATGGCCACGCCCGTCAGCGCGCCCGAGCGCGCGGCGGGATTGCGGTTGATCACGTTGCCCCAGTCCAGCCCCGCATAGACGCGTCCCCGCACGTTATGCGTTCCTTGCAGGACCTGCCACGGCACGCTTGCCTCGGTCCGCACGTAGTAGCCGTGATCCCCGCCAAGCGAATGGTCCATGAAACCTCGCACGGTACCGGGACCGCCGATCAGCAGTTGCTGCGACCCGTAGAGCGTGTTCAGCGAATACTGTCCGCTGAACTGCGCGGACAGCACCAGCGCCTGCCTGCCCAGCTGCAGCCGTCGCGCATGGGTCATCGACAGCGTGAATTTCTGGAACTGCGCATGGGGCGCATCGTCCGGCAGTCCCGCGGGATCGTGATACGCACCGATCATCGCCAATCCGCGTACGGCGCCCACACGCGCCGTGGAGATGCCGCCGAACCGCCGCGTCGTCACGCCGACGCCGAGATCGGCAAACGTGAAATCCCGGTCGCTGACGCCGATCGGCAGCCCCGCGATCCACGTCTGGCCCGATTGCAGCGCCAGCCGCCCCGATACCGAGACCCGCGACATCGCGTCGCGGTAGACAATCCAGTCGTCGCTCACGCCGAACACATCGGTACGGCCCTCGACCTGAATCCTGCGTCCGCTGCGCGGTAACGTCACCGTGTTCAGGTAATTGCTGCGGCTCCATTGCATCGATGCCGTGTGATAGCCGTATGGCACCTGCATCTGGAACGCCGTGGCTTCCGACCGATGGCTGCCTTCGAGCGGAAACACCGACTGCCGGCGCGTCAGCGCGAACAGCTCGTTGAAGCCGAAGGGACTGTCCGCCGTGATCGTCGCCGACAACGTGTTGCGGCCCGTCGCCTTGGTACCCATATTGTCGAACGACGTGTACAGGTGCACGGGCCGCGTGCCGCGGTTGGTCACCTTCACGATGGTCTGCCCGGGCTCGCTACCCGGGTACAGCCCCACGCGCGCATCGTTCGAAGACAGCCGGTTCATCTGCTCGACGGCCTGCTCCACGTCGCGCAGGTTGAGCAATTCGCCCGGCCGCGCCGCAAACACGCCCGGCGGCCAGACCGCATTCGCGCGGTCGCTGTCCACGTCGTACCGTTCGATGACGCCCGGGATCACGTTGATCTCGAGCGTGCCGTCGTCGGCGATCTGCTCCGGCAGATACGCACGCGTGGTCACCTCGCCGCGCAGGATGAAAGACCGCGTCAGCTCCACGATCATCGCATTCAGATCCGCAGCGCTCAGGCATCGGTTCTCGTACGTCTGCCGCATCCGCGTCAGCGCCTCTGCGTCCACCCGCTCCACATCGCCGGTGAGCGCAATGCGCGTGACCTCGCGGCATGTCCCCGCATCGTCGGGCCGACTGGCTTCGGTCTGCCCGGACATCGCGTCGAGGTCGGCCCCTTCCGGTTCCGGCAATGCGCGAAGCGCGCGCTCCTGATCTTCCTGCAGACGTTCCTGTTGCTGATTCTCGATCAGCTGGTCGCGCCGCAGCAGCCGCGACGCGGAGCCGTTACCGGGGGACACCTGCGGCTGGCCCGACTGCTGTGCGTGGGCCTGCGTGGAAAAACCGGGCAATACACAAGCTGCGCCGAGCAGCGTGGCAAACGGCGAGATGCACTGACGATTCAACATGAGCGGCATGAGCAAGACATCGATGAATGTAACGGGTCGTCACAATCTCATAGACGTCGCGTCTTGCCTCTCGGAATACGTCCAAACATGCATGCGACATGACGTGGCACACTTGCGCACTCGTCCCTGCAGTCCTGTTCAAACCCCGGAGTACTGACACATGGCAACCACGCCCAATAGCCGCTGGATTCGAGTGGAAACGAACGATGGCGGCTTCGACGCCTATCTGAGCCTGCCCCCCGCGGGCAAGCAGGCCAATGGCCCAGGCATCGTGCTGATCCAGGAAATCTTTGGCGTCAACGAACATATCCGCTCGGTTGCGGACCAGTACGCGTCCGATGGATACGTCGTCCTCGCACCGGACATTTTCTGGCGCCAGGCCCCGCGCATCGAGCTCGGCTATGCCGGCGCCGACATGGAACAGGCATTCGCGCTGCGCAAGGCCACCGACGTCGACGCGGCCGTGTCGGACATCGCGGCCACGGTGCGCGCGTTGCGCGCCGAACTAGGTGGCAGCGGCAAGGTCGCGGCGGTGGGCTACTGCTTCGGCGGCCTGCTGTCGTATCTGTCGGCCGCGCGCGGTCTCGTCGATGCCGCGGTGCCCTACTACGGTGGCGGCATCCACGCGAACCTCGCGGAAGCGCCCAAGCTGAGCGTGCCGGCCCAGTTCCACTTCGGCGCACTGGACGCGCATATCACGCTCGACCAGGTCGCCGACATCCGCGCCGCCGTCGAAGGCAAGCCGGACACGGAAGTGTTCGTCTACGAAAAGGCCGATCACGGCTTCAACTGCTGGGCGCGCGGGTCCTATCACCAACCCTCGGCCGCACTGGCCCACGGGCGCGCATTGGCCTTCCTGTCCCAGCACCTGAGCTAGGAGCCTTCCGATCGGGCGCACGAGGGCGAGGAGCGCGATGCCGTCAGGCGTCCCCCTCCTCGCCCTCGTCGTTGAATGCGGTAATCCGCGCCACCCGGAACGTGTTACGCAGCGATTCGAGCTCGGCGCGGTGACGCATGGCAAGACGATTCAGACTGCGTTCGCCCTTGGGCAGCAGATGCACCTCGACGATGCGCCGATCGTCGGCATTCACCTTCCGCGTGACCAGGCCCGCGGCCTCGCAGCGATTGACCAGCGCGACCACGCCGTGCTGCTGCGTCTGCAGCCGCTCGGCCAGTTCGCCCACCGAGGCCCAGTTCCGATCCGGAAAGCCGCGGATATGGAGCATCAGCAGATATTGCTGTACCGTCATCCCCTCGCCCCGCGCGGCATCTTCCGAAAAGCGCAGAAAGCGCCGCAGCTGATAGCGGAAGTCAGACAATGCCTCGAATTCCTGCTTGGTGAGCGGTGCGGCGGTCTTGCGTGTCATGTGTCGGCGGATGTGCGCCACCAGACGGCGTGGCGTTGTAGAGGTCGCCCATTATAGGGGGCGCATTTGCTACGTCCGGTGCGGTCGCGCGCATAGCGAGGTGTGGCAGAATCTGTGCGGTCGTAGACACCTTCACTACCCACCGGAAATCCGCCGAATGTTCACGGAAATCGTCACGTTCCTGCTCGATATCGTCTTCACGCTGTTCGGCATGGCGCTGCTGCTGCGCCTGTGGATGCAGCTGACCCGCCTGCCTTCGCGCAATCCTGTCTCGCAGGGTGTGTTCCAGATCACGGACTGGCTCGTTCGGCCGCTGCGCCGGATCATCCCCGGCTTCGGCGGCATCGACTGGGCCACGCTGATCGCGGCCTGGCTTACCGCCGTGGTCTATCTGGTCTGCCGCACGCTCGTGTACGAGGGCGATCCGCTGGGCTTCCTGCCCGTGATCCTCGCCATTGCCGTCCTGCACGTGCTCAAGTGGGGCATCAGCCTCATCATGTGGGTCACGCTGCTGATGGCGATCCTGTCGTGGGTGAACCCGCAGTCGCCGGTGGCGCCGGCCATCTACCACCTGACCGAGCCGCTGCTGCGTCCGCTGCGCCGCGTGGTGCCGCGTCTGGGCGGATTCGATATCTCGCCGCTGATCCTGTTCGTGATCGCGCAGATCCTGCTGATGGTCCTCGCGCGCCTGAGTTTGGGAAGTGTCTGAGGCAGCTCCCGGGAAGCCGTTAAAGCGCCCTAAAAAGCACATACATTAAAGACTTTTAGGGTTTTTACTGATTGTTCAGGGAGCTGGACAGACTGTCGAGGATTACCCCTTTTTCCCGCGCGTGCTGGCGCCTACATTACAGCCACCGTGGCACCCAACCACGATGCTTCCACAAAAATACAGTAGGACCAGCACGACAATGAAGACTCTCTCCAAGCTCCAGGGCACGGCCGCGGCTGTGCTCGTTACTCTAGGCCTCACCATGGGCGCCGCTGCCAACGCCGCCCAACCCCTGACCGATCTCGCCCGTCTCGACGGCAGCATCGGCCACGTTGGCACCCGCGATCCGTACACCGACGGCGCGCGTGGCGTCAACGAACCCCGCAGCACCTTCACCGATGGCGCACGTTCGGTCAGCGAGCCGCGCAGCCCGTACAGCGACGGTGCCCGCACCGTCACGGAACGTCGCGACGCGTTTTCCGAAGGCGCCTGACCGCGCCACGCCGAGGACGCGACAGCGTCCGAGGCCTGCTTGACCGCTCCCTGCCCGGAGCGGGCCACGGTGAGAGGCGGACAGCGAGTGCAGCACGGCTCGGCAGCCCGCCTCCCCCCAGCATCCCCTCCCCCGCATCCTCCGTCCCCCTACCAGGTCAGTCCCGGATTCACCGCGGCACCGTCCTCTTCTTCCCCCATCATCGATTCGATCGCTTCCATGAATGCGCGCACCTTGCGCGGCTGGAGCCGGCGGTCGGGCAGTAGTGCGAATACTCGTAGTGGCGGTAACGGCACATCGGGCATCACCCGAACGAGTCGTCCCTGCGAAATCTCGGTCTCCGCGTAAGTCATCGGCACGCGCGCGATGCCTAGGCCGGACAGCGCGGCCTGCAGCCGCAGTTCGGCGTTGTAAGTCTGCATGCGCGGGCGAATCGGCACGGAGACCCGCTCGCCATCGCGCGTGAACTCCCAGAAGGTCGCGCCCGGCGTGGCCAGCGTCGGCATATTGGAGAGGTCTTCGGGCTGCATCTGCGCGGGCAGGCTTGCCGCCAGCGACGGCGCCGCCACGAGGCCGCGCTCCACGTGCCAGATGCGGCGGGCGATCGTGCCCGAGTCGGGCAGGTCCGACTCCACGGTGACGAAGGCAATATCGAACCCCTCGCGGATCGGATCGACCAGCCCCTGGGAAATTTCCACCGTGATATCGAGTGCCGGATGGGCGGCCAGCGTGCGGCAGATAACGCCGCCCAGCTGCTGAGCCCCGAACTCGTAAGGCGTGGCGATGCGGAGCATGCCCTGCACGCGCTCCTCGCGTGCGAGCGTTTCCTGACGGATCTCGCGTAATCGCGCGAACAAGGGCGCCACGTCGCGATAGACGGCGCCGCCCGCGTCGGTCAGCCGCATGCGGCGCGTCGTGCGCTCGAGCAGCTTGGCGCCGATTGCCGTTTCCAGCCGTGCCACCGCCGCCGAGACGCGGGACTTCGGGCAGTCCAGTTGCGCGGCGGCCGCGGTAAAGGTGCCTTGCTCGACCACGCAGCAGAACGCCTCCCAATCATTCCACTGGATTGTTTCGTTCACCGGGTGCTACCAACGTTGTGCAAACGCACATTATGAGGGAGAGCGATACGCGCGCAAGCGCCGGGGGCACAATGCGGGACGATGCGGACAGCCGAGACTGGCGAGTCGCGCATATTTCCACTACGATTTCGGCCTTTCCGTGCCATGCCGGCGCGGCGGTTCGCTTGCGAATCCACCTTCTGACCCGACTTTCCGATCGATGGCGAGCCAAGCCGACCACGAACCGGGCGCGCCGCAGGGCGCCGCCACCGAGAAACCCAGCGACAGCTACGTGCAATCGTTTGCGCGTGGGCTATCCGTCATTCGCGCCTTCAACGCCCAGCATCCCGCGCAGACGCTGACCGAAATTGCCCAGGCCAGCGGCCTGACGCGCGCGGGCGCCCGCCGCATCCTGCTGACGCTGGCCGGACTCGGCTATGTGCAGGCGGACGGCAGACTGTTCCGCCTGACGCCCAAGATCCTGGACCTGGGCTTTGCCTACCTGACCTCCATGCCGTTCTGGAATCTGGCCGAGCCCATCATGGAGGCGCTGTCCCAGTCGGTCCACGAAAGCTGCTCCATCTCCGTGCTCGACGGTACCGAGGTCGTCTACGTCCTGCGTGTACCCGCGCGCAAGATCATGACGATCAACCTGTCGATCGGCAGCCGGCTGCCCGCCTACTGCTCGTCGATGGGCCGCGTCCTGCTCGCGGGCCTCGACGAAGCGGAACTCGACCGGGTACTGCGCGCGTCGGACCTGCGCCAGCGCACGCGTCGCACGGTCACCGATATCGACGCCCTGAAGACGCTGATCGCGGGCATTCGCGCGCTCGGCTGGGCGCAGAACGATCAGGAACTCGAGGAAGGACTGGTATCCGTGGCCGCGCCGATCCGCAACCGGTCGGGCCAGGTCATCGCCGCCATCAATATCAGCGGGCAGGCCAACCGGACGAGCGCGCAGGAAATGGTCGAGCGCTTCCTGCCACCGCTGCTCGAGGCCTCGGAAAAGATCTCGGAGCTGGTCCAGCTGCGGACCTGACCCCGTCGCGGGCCTCAGTAAGCGGCCGGGGGCAGCTCCACGCTGCCGAACTCCGCCGAACGCGAGCCGGCCACCGGGCGGTTGCTTGCGCCGAAGTAAGCAAACGCTATCGACAGTTTGACCGCATCCGACTCGTTGCGTCCGGCGCTATGGAACAGCCGGCTGTCGAAGATCAGCACGTCGCCGCGATGCAGCGCGAGCGGCACGGTGCCACGCAGCAGCTGCTGGCTGGCCGGATGTGCCTCCACGAGAAACTCGGCCGGATCCAGCTGTGCCGGTTCGAGCTTCGCCTTGTGCGAGCCCGGAATCACGCGCAGCACGCCATTCCGTTCATCCTCGTCGCCGAGTGCCAGCCATACCGTGACCAGTTCCGGACTCACGAACGACCAGTAGCGCGTGTCGCGGTGCCAGCCGGTCTGGCTGCCGTAGTACGGATGCTTCGTCATCACGCTGTTGTGGTGCGCGAGGGTCAGCCGCGCGGGCTCGCCCAGCAGCGCCTCCACCGTTGCCACGATGCGTGGATCCGCGGCCCAGCGGCGATAGGCCTCGTCCCGTCCGTAGGCCTGTCGCAGCCGGCGCACGGTCGCGCCGCCCGTCGCCTGGCGCGTGGCCGGCGCGCCCGGATAGCCGAGATCGGCCTCGAACTCCACGGGCGGCACCGCGGCCGCCAGGTGTTCGCGCGTCACGGCTTCGAGGCCGGCGCATTGCGCCTCGCTCGCGAAACCGCGCAGGATCACATAACCGCCCGCATGAAAGGCACGCGCGAGACTCGCCAGACCAGCCCGATCGGCCAGCGGCGCGGAAGAGTCGAATTCCAGGGACACGGACGCGTCAGAAGCGTCCTCTAACGGAAGAGTCATTGCAGCGGATAAGAGCAATCTGAAAAAGCTGGCGGGCGCCAACACACCGATGATGCCAGAACCAGCGTGCGCACGCGCAAATTGCGGTCATCCCGCCTTCGCATTCCTGGGCCGCGAGGCGGCCCGGAGCGTCGTTGTGGCAATTGCACCATGCGTGCGGAAGCAGACCGTTCGCCCGGCTCGGGCCGCCGCTACAATGGGCGGGTATGTTTTAAACCGCCCGCTATTCCGATCGACGTCCCGACCGTCAGAAGACAGGCCAACGTGACTGCCCGCCCAAGGATTCTCGCCTCGCTCGCCGAGGCCCAACAGCAACTCGGCCGCATCGTGCTGGGCAAACCGCGCCAGGTCCGGCTCGCCCTGGCCTGCATGCTGGCCGGCGGTCACCTGCTGCTCGAGGACGTACCGGGCGTTGGCAAGACCACGCTTGCGCACGCGCTGGCCCGTACGCTCGGCCTCCAGTATCAGCGCGTGCAGTTCACGAGCGACCTGCTGCCCGCGGACCTCATCGGCGTCTCGGTCTTTATGCGCGATGCTGGCGAGTTCCGTTTCCATCGCGGCCCCGTCTTCGCGCAACTCGTGCTCGCCGATGAAATCAATCGCGCGCCGCCCAAGACGCAGAGCGCACTGCTCGAGGCGATGGCCGAACATCAGGTCACGCACGACGGCGCCACGCACGCGCTGCCGGCG
This sequence comes from Cupriavidus pauculus, assembly GCF_008693385.1. Classification (NCBI taxonomy): domain Bacteria; kingdom Pseudomonadati; phylum Pseudomonadota; class Betaproteobacteria; order Burkholderiales; family Burkholderiaceae; genus Cupriavidus; species Cupriavidus pauculus. The sequence goes on along the minus strand of NZ_CP044067.1, from coordinate 2,038,702 downwards.
CCGTTCTTCGTCATCGCCACGCAAAACCCGCTCGAGCAGATCGGCACTCACGCGCTGCCCGAATCGCAGCTCGACCGCTTCACGATGCGCATCTCGCTCGGCTATCCCGACCCGTCGTTCGAGCGCGTGCTCTACCTCGGCGGGGCATCGGCCAACGAGGCCGCGCCCATCATGAATGCCGAGCAGGTGATTGCGCTGCAGGCCGCGGCCGCGAAGGTCTATGCCGCGCCCGCGCTCGTGGACTACGTGCTGGCGCTGGTGCATGCCACGCGCGCGGAAGGCAGCTTCGCGGCCGGCCTGTCGCCGCGCGGCGGTCTTGCGCTGCTGGCCTGCGCGCGCGCATGGGCGCTGCTCGATCAGCGTGAAATGGTCGTGCCCGAAGACGTGCAGGCCGTGTTCGCGGCCGTGGCCGGCCATCGCCTGCTGCCCTCGGGCGCCGGCAAGGGCGCGAATCAGGCCGCGGTCGTCGACCGTCTGCTCGCATCGGTATCGATTCCCTGAGCGCGCGCGAACGCCAACGCGTTTTCCATTCCGCCCGCGCCGCCGCTGCCATGTCCACGTCGACATCTCCCAACACGTCCGCGCGCCCGCGTCGCCCCCGCAGCCCCGGCGACTGGCTGCGCCGTTCGCATGGGCCCGTCAACGGCGTCGTCACGCTGCATCGCCGCCAGCTCTATATCCTGCCGACGCGCGGCGGCATGGCATTCGCGGTGCTGCTGCTCGCCATGCTGATGACCTCGCTGAACTACAACATCAGCCTTGGCTTTGCCCTGACGTTCCTGCTCATCGGAATCGTCATGGCCTGCATGTGGACCGCATATCGCAATCTGCTCGATCTCGAAGTCGGCGCCGGCGCGGTCTCGCCCGCGTTCGTCGGCGATGCGGCCGTGTTTGCGCTGCAGGTCGATAACCGCGACGACACCGCGCGCATCGGCGTGGAGGCGCGCGCCAACGCCGCCCGGACGCCTCGCGCGAAATTGCCGCGCGGGAAATTGTCACCATCGGCCGCACCGTCCGCGATCTCCACCGCATCCACCGTGCCGACGGAAGCCGCCTCGCTGACGCTCGATGCGCAGGCCAGCGGCGCGCTGGCGTTGCGCCTTCCGGCAACGCGCAGGGGCCGCTTGTCCCTGCCCCGCGTCACCCTCGAAAGCCGTTTTCCGTTCGGCCTGTTCCGCGTCTGGAGCTATGCGGACCTGCCGCTCGCCACGCTCGTGTATCCCGCCCCGGAAGCCGGCGCGCCTCCGCTGCCACTGCTCGCGCGCGCCGACGACGCCGAGGACGGCACACTCTCCGTTGCATCGGACGACGGCATCGACCAGCTGCGCCGCTACCGCACCGGCGATCCGTTGCACCGTATCGCGTGGAAGCACAGCGCGCGCACGGGACGCTGGATGAGCCGCACGGGACAGACGCCGCGCGACCCCGCCTGCTGGCTGGACTGGCATGCCCTGCCCGATGGGCTCGACACGGAGGCTCGCCTGTCCCGCCTCTGCGCGTGGGTGCTGGCCGCGGGCGACGACCTCGACGTCGGCCTGCGCCTGCCCGCCGTGGAAATTCCGCCGGGCCACGGTGCCGCGCATCGCCGCGCCTGCCTCGAAGCACTCGCGCTCTGGCCCGAGCGTCCGGCATCATGACCACTGCCCGCCTTCGGCCGCTCGCGCATCAGGAACACGGCATGCTGATGGGGCAGCTCGCGCTGGTGCTTGCGCCGCAGGCGCGTACGCTGCCGGTCTCGGTCAGCCTGCTTCTGGTCGTGCTCATGGCCTGGCGCTGGCTGCTGTGGCGCCAGCGCGCGCCATTGCCGTCGCGCACGATGCTCGCGGTCATCGCCATGCTCGTGCTCGCCACCGCCGCCGCGCTGGTCTGGCAGGCAGGCGGGAGCCTCGGGCGCGATCTCTGCGTCGCGCTGCTCGGCGCGTTCGTCATCCTCAAGCTGCTCGAATGCCGGGCGCTATCCGATGCCACGATGGTCACGCAGCTCTCGTTCTATCTGCTGCTGACGCTCTATCTATCGGACCAGCCGTTCTGGCTCGCGCTGTACAGCATGGCCATCGGCGCATGGGTCCTGCGCAACTGGCTCCTGCTTCACCATCCCGAGGCACGCGGCCGGCTCGCGATCTGGCCGCTGCTCGGGCGCATGGCGCTGATCGGCCTGCCGTGGGCGCTCTTCCTGTTCGTACTGTTCCCGCGCCTCGATCATCCGCTCTGGCGCCTGCCGCAATCGGAGTCGACGGGGAAGACCGGCATTACGGATACGATGCGCCCCGGCAGTATCGGCGAGCTGATCCGCTCCACCGAGATCGCGTTTCGCGCGGACATGGCCGGCGACCCGCTGCCGCCAAGCGCGCTGTACTGGCGCGCCCTCGTGCTGTGGCGCTACGATGGCCAGCAATGGCGGACGCTGGAGCAGCAGCGGTTGATGCGCGCCGCGCCCGCGCTGCGCGACGATGCCCTCGATGCGGCCGCGCCGCCGGGCATGCGCGACTACTCGGTGACGCTCGAGGCAAGCCAGCAATCGTGGCTCTATCTCCTCGACCGTGGCGTCGCGCTATCGGGCATGCCCGAGGCGCGGATCTCCTACGACGGCGAGTTCTTCGCGCGCGTACCCATCGACCGCCCCGTCCGCTACCGTGCGCGCTCGGCGTTCGACCGTGGCACCGAGCCGCCCGCGACACTGCCCCCGCGCATCCGCGCCCTGGCCCTGGAACTGCCCGACGGCAACCCGCGCAGCCGCGCGCTCGCCGCACGATGGGCCGAGCAGTTTCCCGACCCGTGGCAACGCGTGCAGGCCGCGCTGCGCGTCTTCGCGGGCGAGGCGTTCTACTACACGCTGTCCCCGCCGCCGCTCGGCAGCCAGCAGGTCGATTCGTTCGTGTTCGATACCCATCGCGGATTCTGCGAACACTATTCCAGCAGCTTCGTGTTCCTGATGCGCGCGGCCGGCGTCCCCGCGCGCGTGGTCACGGGCTACCAGGGCGGCGAGTACAACACGATCGGGCGGCATTACATCGTGCGGCAGTCGGATGCCCATGCGTGGGCCGAAGTCTGGATCGATGGCCGCGGCTGGGTGCGCGTGGACCCCACCAGCGCGGTGGCGCCAAGCCGCGTGGAACAGGGCGTGGATGCGGCACTGGCCGGCGATGAAGCGGACGCGGTCCGTTCGCTGCGCGCGCCGGGCTGGCTGCGCGACCTGCGCTGGGGTCTCGATGGACTGATGTACACATGGCAGCGCTGGATCCTCGACTACGACCGCGCGCGCCAGATGTCGCTGCTGCGGCAGTTCGGCATGGACGACCGCCTGCCGCAGATCCTGATGGTCGGGCTGGCCGCGCTCACGTTGCTCGGGCTGATCCCGCTGTGGCTGCGCCGCCAGCGCCTGGACCCGCTCCAGGCCCTCTACGCACGCTTCTGCCGCGAACTCGCGAAACGTGGCTACGAGCGTGGCGCGGCGGAAGGCCCCCAGGACTATGCTCGGCGTGCCGCCGCGGCCATGCCGCAGGCCGCGCCCGCGCTCCATGCGTTCACGGCCGAGTACGTGCGATTGCGCTACGGCGCGCCGCCCGCGGTGGGGCGAGGGAGTCTGGCCGCGCTCCATCGTGCGTTGCGCGATGTCATCCGTTCCCTCCGGCAACGCTGACGCCATCGCGGATTGCAATGCCGCGGGGGGATGCATATAATTTCATCCGTAATTATATCGGATGAAATAAAACCATGTCGTTCGAACGCCGCATCGACCGCTTCTGCGAGCAGCACCCGGAGGCGCCACGCGACCTTATCCTCGCTTCTCGTCTGCTGCTCCGGTCCGCCCGGCTGTTGCGCAACCACATCGAGCGCGCACTGGCGCAGTTCGATCTCGACCTCGGCCAGTATCTGGTGCTCAGCATGCTTGCCATCGATGCCGGCGAGCCGACCATTCCGTCCGAACTCGGCGTCGCGATCGATGCCACACGCACCCAGATGACCCGCCTCGTGGACCGCCTCGAGGCACGCGGGCTGGTACGCCGCACGGCCTCCACGCAGGACCGGCGCAGCCTCGAACTCAGCCTCACGGCAGCGGGGCAGCGCCTGCTCGATCGCGCGATTCCCGCCGTGCATGCGGCCTATGGCCAGGCCTGGGCGCCGTTCGGCGATAGCGGACTGGCCGCCGCCACGCGCTCGCTCAACAAGCTCCACCAGACCCTCGCCGCGCTGGAAGCCGACGCCGGGCAGTCGTGATGCCGCGGCTGACCCACCGTCGGCGGCAGACGCTGCTGATGATCCTGCTCGGGCTTGCCACGGGCGTCGAGTTCCTCGAGAACATCATGTTCGTCTTCGCGTCGACGCATATCGTCGGCGGGATCAACGCGGACCCGCGCAGCTTCGCGCTCGTGCAGGCCGCGTACGCCATCGGCAGCATGCTGATGATCCTCAAGCAGAACTGGTTCGCGCGGCGCTTCGGCTATCGCCGCTACCTGACCGGCGCGCTGCTCGTGTTTATCGCGGGCACGATCGGGGCCGGCACCAGCGTGTCGCTGCCGCAAATGGTCATGGCACGCTTCGTCCAGGGCTTCGGTGGCGGCGCGCTGTTCACCAGCTGCCGCATTCTCGTGAACGTGCTGTTCGGCGCCGCGGACCGACCGCGCGCGCTGAAGATCTTCATGCTCGGAATCTTTACCGCATCGGCGCTTGCGCCGGCGTTCGCGGCCGAGCTCATCGAGCGCGGCGTCTGGCAGGACGTGTTCTTCGGCGTGCTGCCGTTTGCCATCGTCGCCGCGATCGGTGCGTGGCGGTTGCTCCCCGATGCGGAGACCAAAAGCGACAACGAGGGCCTCGCGCTGGGTCCGCTGCTGCTGTTCGGTGCCGCCATCGTGACACTGCAGTCCGCACTGGCGGTCGCCCGGTTCGATCTGTTCTCGCATCCGCTGCGGCTCGCCGCCGTGGCCAGCCTCGCCCTTCTGCTGCTCGGGACGTTCCTCTGGCGGCAATGGCACCACGCCGCACCCCTGTTACGCCTGCGTGGCCTGCGCGACCCGGTCTACCTGACCGGGCTCGCCATGTATTTCGTCTATTACCTGATCAGCAATCTCAGCAGCTACGTGTTCCCGGTCCTGGCCGAGCAGGCGTTGCGCATCCCGCTGGCGACCACGGGATGGCTCAACACGTTCTCGGCCGGCATCAGCCTCATGGGAATCCTGATCTACCTGCGGGTCTCGCGACGGCTGCCGCGCAAAAAGCCCGTGATGGTCGCGGGCCTGATCGTGATGGCCGCCTCGGCCTGGTATTTCTCGCGCCTGTCGCCAGAGGTCGGCCCGTCGGCCATCCTGTGGGGGCTGCTGGGCAAGGGCCTGTTCGGCGTGATGGTCATCATCCCGATCGCGGGCCTGACGTTCCGTTCACTGAGCGCGGACGACTTCGGCCATGGCTATCGCAGCAAGAACCTGTTGCGGCAGGTGGCAAGTTCATTTGCGTCGGCGCTGGGAGCGGTACTGCTGCAGAACCGGCAGTTCGCGGTCAGTGACCAACTGATGCATGCATTGGGACAGAGACCGGCGGAAACCGCGCAATGGGTACAGTCGGCGCAGTCCGCGCTGATGGCGCGCGGCCTCGGTACGGGTCAGGCGCATGCGGGCGCGCTGGCGGAGCTCGGCATGATCGTGGAACAACAGGCGCGTCTGGTGGCCTGCGGAGATCTCTACCGGCTGATTGCCGCACTGTCGCTGGTCGCGGCAGTGTTCATGCTCTTACAACGGCGGCTCGACTAGGCGAGTCCGCTTGGGCCTGCGGGGTGGATCAGAAAAGCGACAGTTGCCGCATGCCGAAGCCAACGGTTTCCTCGACGCGCGCACGCGCATGGACGAGCGAACCCTCGGCACCCGAGTAGTTGCCGGCGGCCCATCGATAGACAACAGGCAATTCACCGCGATCGGACAGCCGGACCTCGCCGAGCTTCTCGCCACGATCGTTACGGTAGTAGTGGGAACGATAGCCGCGCTCCCAATGAGGCGGCTCGACCTTCCTGCGTCTGCGCGGAGACGCTGCGCTGCCCGCTGACTTGCCCGACGACTGCCGGGCACGCTCGGTACCTGGAGTGGTTCCGGACGTCAGGGGGGCGCGGTTGAAATCCAACTGCATAGACTTCCTTCTTCTGTCGATTCAGCAGGAACCAGACGTGGTGACCGAAATCACCACACGCTTCATGCATCGCAGTCGAGATCATACCTGTTCGCGCGCGCTTCGGGTGTGTTTTGTTGCCTTGGAATCGGCCTCTGGCAAGGCTTTGCGGGTATGTATACGTCCCGTATACGTCAGCGTATACGGGACGTATACCTGCCTCGGGTGCAGCGTAAACCGCGTCACCCGAGGCGTGTCGATCAGCCGAGATCGAGCGGGATGAAGATGCGCGCATCGTCGCGCTGGACCAGCAGCGCCACCTGCTTGCCCGCCTTCGACACGAGCGACTTCAGCTGATCCGCCGAGTTGATCGGCGTGCCGTTCAGCGACAGGATGACGTCGCCCGGCTGAATGCCGACCCGCGCCGCGGGGCCCGCCACGTCCTCGACGACGAGCCCGCCATCGATGCCGCTGTCACGCTTCTCGTTCGGCGTCAGCGGACGGACGGCCAGGCCCAGCTTGCCACCGGCGTCGTTCTGGTTCGACTTCTGCGCGACCGCGGAGTCCTTGGCCGTGCCCACCTTTACCGACAGCGTCATCGGCTCGCCCTTGCGGATGACCTTGAGCTGCGTCTCGGTACCGGGCTTGATATCGGCCACATGCTCGGGCAGATCGCCGGAATGGTCGATCACGTCGTTGCCGAGCTGCACGATCACGTCGCCCGGCTTGAGGCCAGCCTTCGCCGCGGGGCTGTCCGGCTCCACCGAATTGACGAGCGCGCCCGCGGGCTTCGGCAGGTTGAACGACTGCGCCAGCGCCTGGTTGACTTCCTGCACCGAGATGCCGAGACGACCGCGCGTGACCTTGCCATGCGCCACCAGCTGTTCCTCGACCTTCGTCGCGACGTTGATCGGAATCGCGAACGACAGGCCCTGGTAGCCGCCGGTCTGGCTATAGATCTGCGAGTTGATGCCGATCACCTCGCCGCGCTGGTTGAACAGCGGACCGCCCGAGTTACCGGGGTTCACGGCCACGTCGGTCTGGATAAACGGCACATAGGTGTCGTCGGGCAGCGAGCGCGATTTCGCGCTGACGATGCCGGCCGTCACCGTGTTCTCGAAACCGTAGGGCGAGCCGATCGCCACCACAGGCTCGCCGACGCGCACCTTCGACGGATCGCCCAGACGCACGGTCGGCAGATCCTTCGCGTCGATCCTGATCACGGCAATATCGGTCTGCGGGTCGGAGCCCAGTACCTTCGCCTTGAACTCGCGGCGATCGGTCAGCTTCACGGTCACCTCGGTGGCGTTGTCGACCACGTGGGCATTCGTCAGGATCAGGCCGTCGGGGCTCACGATAAAGCCCGAGCCCAGCCCGCGCACGAGCTGCGGCTGCTGTTGCTGCGGTGCCTGGAACTGCGGACCGAAGCGCTTGAAGAACTGGGCAAGCGGATCGTCGGGGTCGATGTTCGCGCCCTGTGCCGAGGTGCGCTGGGCGCGCGCCGTCACGCTGATGTTCACGACCGCGGGACCGTACTGGTCAACGATCGACGAAAAGTCCGTCGGCGTCGCGACGGCCACGGGCGACGACGACGCAACGATGGGCGCCGGTGCGGCATATCCCGGCGTGATGACTTCCTTCTGCAGATACGTGTAGCCCCCGGCAATGGCGGCGAGTGCTGCGATACCGAAGGCAGAGCGAGCAAGCGTCTGGCGGATCATGGTCTTCTTCCTTTCTGATGTCCTTTGCGCGGGGGATTCCGGCGCGACAGTGTCATCCTAGGGACGCAGACTTAAATCACACTTAAAGAACGGATGCGGGCCCAAACAACCCTGCGCGCGATGCGGCCATCGCAAAATTTATCTTGCACACAATTGAATTGCGTATAAGATATCTCACATGGACATCGACACGCGCCCCTCCGAGCCCGATTCGCTGCTGCTGCTGGATCAGCAGCTCTGCTTCGCGCTGTATTCGAGCTCGCTGGCCATGACCAAGGTATATAAGCCCATTCTCGGTGAGCTTGGACTTACTTACCCGCAGTATCTGGTCATGATGGTGTTGTGGGAGCGCGAGAAGCTGAGCGTATCGGAACTGGGCCATCGCCTGTCGCTGGACTCCGGCACGCTGACCCCGCTTCTCAAGCGGCTCGAGTCGATGTCGCTGGTCACCCGGGAGCGGGATCCCGCGGACGAACGCCGCGTGCTCGTGACCCTTACCGGCGCAGGCTGGCAGCTTCGCCAGCGTGCGCGGGGAATTCCGGAGAAGTTGTTATGTGCAACACAGTGCTCGATTGAAGAAATTCAGACGCTGACACTGCGTTTGCAGGCATTGCGGTCTACGCTGGAGAACGCGCGGACCGATGGATGAACGCCGCATGTGCGGCGTCGATGAAATCTTTGACTTCAACCTGCCCTTTTTAGGCGACGAACCAGGAGCAAGAAATGACCAAGCTGGACAAAGTCCTTTACACCGCCCATGCATCTGCCACCGGTGGCCGCGACGGCCGCGCCGTCACGTCCGACGGTCAGCTCGACGTCAAGCTCGCCGTACCGAAGGAAATGGGCGGTGCCGGCAACGGCCTGAATCCCGAGCAGCTGTTTGCCGCAGGCTACTCCGCTTGCTTCCTGGGCGCGATCCGCTTCGTGGCCGGCCAGCAGAAGATCGCGATTCCCGCCGACGCCAAGATCGACGGCTCGGTCGGTATCGGCCAGATCCCGGCCGGCTTCGGCATCCAGGCCGAACTGAAGATCTCGCTGCCCGGCATCGAGCGCGAAGCGGCCCAGAAGCTGGTCGAGGCCGCACACCAGGTGTGCCCGTACTCGAACGCGACGCGCGGCAATATCGAAGTGACGCTGACCCTGGTCTGAGCGACGCAGTAGCAGAAAGCAAAAACGCCGGCGCAAGCCGGCGTTTTTTTATGTCTGTTCGGGTTCAGGCGGTTCGAGTTGCGCGCAGAAGGCGCGCTTTTGCGCGGCCGTCATTCGCTTGGTAGCGATCTCCGCGCGCAGCGCTTCCGACTTCGTGGCAAACCGCATCCACCCGAGCAATCGCACGGGCTTGCGCGCACGCGTGTATTTCGCGCCGATTCCCGCGACATGCGCGGCATAGCGCCGTTTCACGTCCGTCGTAATACCGGTATAGATCGAATTGCCTTCGCATTCGAGCATGTACAGATACCAGCACGGGTCGTCTTCGGTCGTCATGCGGTGCGTGAATCAGAAGCGTAAAAAACAAAACCCCTCAGCGGAGTGCGCTGAGGGGTTCTGAGCATAAGAGCCTGGCGATGACCTACTTTCACACGGGTAATCCGCACTATCATCGGCGCGGAGTTGTTTCACGGTCCTGTTCGGGATGGGAAGGGGTGGTTCCAACTCGCTATGGTCACCAGGCATAAGGGGTTGTCACGCTGACCGGAGGTCAGCGGGACGAATCTGGGTGTAGTAAAGGGGGGTTGTGTCGTATATGGCCGGCACATTAGCGGAACGCTATCACCAGGCAAGACACACTGGTTATAGGATCAAGCCTTACGGGCAATTAGTACTGGTTAGCTTAACGCATTACTGCGCTTCCACACCCAGCCTATCAACGTCCTGGTCTCGAACGACCCTTCAAGGAGGTCAAGCCTCCAGGGAATCCTCATCTTCAGGCGAGTTTCCCGCTTAGATGCTTTCAGCGGTTATCTCTTCCGTACATAGCTACCCTGCGATGCCTCTGGCGAGACAACAGGTACACCAGCGGTACGTCCACTCCGGTCCTCTCGTACTAGGAGCAGCCCCCGTCAAGATTCCAACGCCCACGGCAGATAGGGACCAAACTGTCTCACGACGTTTTAAACCCAGCTCACGTACCTCTTTAAATGGCGAACAGCCATACCCTTGGGACCGGCTACAGCCCCAGGATGAGATGAGCCGACATCGAGGTGCCAAACACCGCCGTCGATATGAACTCTTGGGCGGTATCAGCCTGTTATCCCCAGAGTACCTTTTATCCGTTGAGCGATGGCCCTTCCATTCAGAACCACCGGATCACTATGTCCTGCTTTCGCACCTGCTCGACTTGTCGGTCTCGCAGTTAAGCACGCTTTTGCCATTGCACTTTAGGTACGATGTCCGACCGTACCAAGCGTACCTTCGAACTCCTCCGTTACACTTTGGGAGGAGACCGCCCCAGTCAAACTGCCTACCATGCACTGTCCCCGACCCGGATTCACGGGCCAAGGTTAGAACCTCAAACAAACCAGGGTGGTATTTCAAGGACGGCTCCACGTGAACTAGCGTCCACGCTTCAAAGCCTCCCACCTATCCTACACAGATCGGTTCAAAGTCCAATGCAAAGCTACAGTAAAGGTTCATGGGGTCTTTCCGTCTAGCCGCGGGGAGATTGCATCATCACAAACACTTCAACTTCGCTGAGTCTCGGGAGGAGACAGTGTGGCCATCGTTACGCCATTCGTGCAGGTCGGAACTTACCCGACAAGGAATTTCGCTACCTTAGGACCGTTATAGTTACGGCCGCCGTTTACCGGGACTTCAATCAAGAGCTTGCACCCCATCATTTAATCTTCCGGCACCGGGCAGGCGTCACACCCTATACGTCCACTTTCGTGTTTGCAGAGTGCTGTGTTTTTATTAAACAGTCGCAGCCACCATTTTATTGCAACCCCTTCACCCTTCTGGCGCAGGCCAGTCAAGCTACCAGGGCGTACCTTATCCCGAAGTTACGGTACCAATTTGCCGAGTTCCTTCTCCCGAGTTCTCTCAAGCGCCTTAGAATACTCATCTCGCCCACCTGTGTCGGTTTGCGGTACGGTCTCGTATGACTGAAGCTTAGAGGCTTTTCTTGGAACCACTTCCGATTGCTTCGCAGCATAAAGCCGCTCGCCCCACACTCTTGAATTCCGCGCCCGGATTTGCCTAAGCGCCTTCTCCAATGCAGGGACCGGGACTTCCAACACCCGGACAACCTTCCGCGATCCGTCCCCCCATCGCATCATACGACGGTGCAGGAATATTAACCTGCTTCCCATCAGCTACGCATCTCTGCCTCGCCTTAGGGGCCGACTCACCCTACGCCGATGAACGTTGCGTAGGAAACCTTGGGCTTACG